>CAZWVJ010000030.1:0-19974 GCA_964636865.1 uncultured Syntrophomonadaceae bacterium | reverse complement strand
GGTGCAATCTAAAGGATAAATGATGTGACAAAATTGCCCCGTCCCCACTGTCACATTGTCCCGTCCCCACTGACACGTTAGCCGAAGATGCCCTGCCATATGCTGCTGAAGAAGCCGCCGATGGAGCTGAAAATGTAGGAGAAAAAGCCCTGGCGTTCGATGTCTTCTCCGGCTATCAGTTCTATTTCTCTAAGCAGGTCATCGACGTAGTATATTTCCATAGTTGCCAGGGAGGTTCCCTCTTCAATGGGGCCCTCTATATCATTGTGAGGGTGTACTTCTTTTTCAATATGTTCTTCATGATTATTGGGAACAACTACGTCAATGTTTGAAGTTGTTAATAAAGGCACTGTTTCCTCTGTTCCCCGGTGGACAGGCGCTTCAGAAACTTCTTCCCCTTCAAAGGCATAGGTAAAATGGTCGTAATTAGTGTAGCCGTGAGTCAGCAGCACCTGGGCATCCACACCCCGGGTTGTTTCAGTTTCTGAATTCATGACCACGGCAATGAGGCGGTATCCGTCTCTCTCTGCTGAGGCTGCCAGGCACCATCCGGCCTCCGGAAGATATCCTGTTTTAATTCCGTCGACACCTTCGAATGTTCCCAAAAGGGGATTTCGATTATATTGCCTGATATTGTTAAAAGTCCACTCTTTTTCGGCCTGCAGGGCAGATATCTCAGGTTGGGTGCGAATGAAATAGTTTGCCAAATGTGCTATATCAATAGGGCTCATATATTGTTCGGAGTCATGCAAGCCGTGTGAATTAGTAAAATGAGTATTGGACAAACCTAATTCTTCTGCCCGCTCGTTCATTTTTTGGACAAACATTTCTTCCGACCCGGCAATATGTTCAGCAAGGAGGATGCAAGCATCATTGGCGGAAATTATTGCTATCCCTTTGATAAGGTTTTCTACGGAAACTTCCTGTTCATGTTCCAGAAACATTTGAGAACCGGTTTGCATCTCATAAGCTCTTAAGCTGGTAGCGACAGTGTCATCTAAACTGATAGCTCCTTCTTCAAGCGCTTCCCCGGCTAAAAGCAGGGTCATGACTTTGGTGATGCTGGCCGGGTGAACAGGTTCTTCGGCATTTTTGGCATATAGCACCTGTTCATTATGTCCTTCCATCAAAAGCGCATTTTCGGCCTCCAGGGGCAATTCTACTTCCGATAGCATGGAGGTCTGGGCATGAGCCCCAGCGGGCATGAAAATCATACTCCCCAGGATCATAAGTAGAAGACAAATAATAGTTTTTTTGTGATTCACTTTCTGAACCTCCCTGTTTTAAATATTATAAACTTAAATTGTGTTTTAATCACCACTATAAATATATTATAATTTTAACTGTATGGGTATAAAATAGTAATTAAAAAAATTTAATAATGGTAAAGATAGAAAGATACAACAAGAGTGAGTTTTAGGATAACATCGGCAAACTGAAATTCTTCGTAATTCTTAAAATCACGGAGATAATCAAATATATTTTTCAAAAAAAAGATAGGAGATGATTTCATGTATATGGTAGCTTTAAACGGCAGCCCCAAGAGCGATGGCAACACCGCCCACCTTTTGCAAACAATTTTAAAGGAGGCCGGGCGGAATGGGGCCTCTACTGAATTTGTGCATGTCCATGACATAGTTGTGGATCAAAAAGACCCCTTTTGCCGGGCATGTTCCTCCCCCTGCCAGGGAAAATGCTATCAAGACACCCCCCTTGCCCAAACATATGAACTGCTTGAGAAGGCTGATGCCCTGGTTCTGGGAAGCCCTGTATATTTCGGAACCGTATCTGCCCAGCTGAAAAGCTTCTGGGATAAAACCCGTAAGCTTCGCGGCGACAAAACTTTGTTAAACACTGTGGGTGCTGCTGTAAGCTGCGGTGCTGCGCGTTTCGGCGGCCAGGAAACCACCCTCAAAGCCCTCTTCGATATGATGTTGGTGCAGGGCATGATTGTAGTGGGTGACGGCTACTATTCGGAAGATGCCGGCCACCACGGCGCCTGTGCCCAGCAACCTTCCTCAGAGGATGATTTTGCTTTGAAAAGGGCCTCCATACTTTCCCGGCGTCTGGTGGAAGTAGCCCGGGCTACCAAAAGTCTGCGTTCCCGGCTATAATAATTTCCCCACCCGGAGAAGGTATTTAAACTAAACTTAGTTTTAGTCGTTAATTCAGCATTTCAGCAAAGCAATTATTCTCCCATCCGAGGGTGGTGGATTAGGTGGATCCTTTTAGAGTTTCATAAAAAATTGGGATATGAAGGAATAAATAATGCACATATAGAAATAATTATTTTGTAGATTTAATGTAGATTAATAACAATAGAAGGAGTGATAGAAGTGACCCACCATCTACCATCGGATGAAGCTTTAGTCCCTCCCTGTCAAGCGGCCTGCCCCATAAACCAGGGCGTACGCGAGTATCTTTTTTCCATAGCAACGGGAAGCGCTTCAGAAGCGATAAAAAAGATCAGGGAAACAAATCCCCTGCCGGCAATATGCGGTACTATTTGCGCGCATCACTGCGAAGAAGAATGCCGGCGCAAGGAGGTTGACCAGGCTCTTTCCATAAGAGGATTGAAGAGATTTGCCGTGGAAAATGGCGGCAAAGTAGAGGCAAAAATGCCTCCCGCGGATCCGGAAAAAAAGGTAGCCGTAGTCGGCGGTGGTCCCAGCGGGCTTACTGCTGCCTGGGATCTGGCTGCTCAAGGATGCCAGGTAACAATTTTTGAGAGGGAAAATGCTCTCGGAGGAGCTGTCCGCCATTTTATTCCTCTCTACAGGCTCCCTGACGAGGAAATTGATCGCGATACGGAATTATTAAAGGAAGCCGGTATTGAATGTAAAACAGGTGTGGAACTGGGGAAAGATTATTCCATTGCAGACCTTAAAAACCAGGGATATAAAGCAATCTTATTGGCTCTGGGATTACCATTGAGCCGCACCATCCCCATATCCGGCATAGAACATTCCAAAGTATTGAAGGCGCTGCCCTTTTTATGGTCGGTGAAAAGAGAAGGTTTCCGCTTTGAAGGAAGCCCCACTGTAGTTGTAGTGGGGGGAGGTAACGTGGCCATGGACGTGGCTCGTTCTTCGGTTCGCAGCGGCGCCGGCAAAGTAAAGGTAGTATGCCTGGAATCCGACGAAGAAATGCCCGCCTTTGATTGGGAAATAGAAGAAGCAAAAGAAGAAGGAGTCGAATTCTTTACTTCATGGGGCCCCGAATGTGTGCTGGAAGATGGCGAACAGATTAAGGGGTTGAAAATCAAAGAATGCACCTGCGTTTTTGATGAACAGGGACGTTTTAGCCCCGAATTCAACGAAGAAAATTTAGCCGACGTGGAAGGAGATCTGATCATCTTTTCTATCGGCCAGGGCGCCGATCTTGCCTCTTTAAAGGACGAAATTGAATTGAATGATAGGGGCAACATCGTATTTAACCGCGATAACTATGCCACTCCCTTCGATGGGGTTTTTACCAGCGGCGAAGTTGCCGAAGGGCCGGGAACGGCAGTGCAAGCTATGGCTTCCGGGCGCAAGGCAGCCCTCTCCATGCTGGCTTACCTTAATGGAGAGTCATTCTCTGTAGAATTGATGCATGAAGACCAGCCGGTGGAACAGTTAGACCAGCAGGTGGCCGAAAAGGTCAAGAAACTTGATCGTCGGGAATTAACCCTGGTGGATGCAGATAAAAGGGTCACTAATTTTGAGCATATCGAGTATTGTTACAACACCACCGAAGCTTTAGATGAAGCTAAACGCTGTCTGGGCTGCCTGGCGGGGGCTGACCGCATTGACGAACTTTGTGCAAACTGCCTCACCTGTTTAAGAATATGCCCCTACGGAGTCCCGGTTGTAAATGAAGAAGGCACTATATCCATCCGCCGTGAACAATGCCAGGCATGTGGATTATGCATGGGAATCTGCCCGGCAGTGGCCATCGAATTCAATTCTGACTATATCGAGAGCGCAGCTTCCCGCATCGAGCCCATGGTGAAAGAAATAGGCGGCAAGAACGGTAATGAACAGCCCAATCTGTTGGTGCTAAGCTGCGCTTACGGCGCTTATTCTCAGCCCGATTTCATAGAGAAATATCTGCAAAATCCGCCCTCCAACCTGCGCGTAATTCGCTATCCCTGCGTATCTAAAATTGACAGCCTGCACATTCTCCGGGCTTTTCAAGCAGGTATTGATGGGGTAATAATTGCCGGCTGCCGGGAAGAAGAAAACGGAGATTGCCCATTTTATGACAGTAGTTTTTGGGGAGAGCGGCGCGTGCAGAGAGTGCGTCAAATTTTAGAAGAAATAGGCCTTGATCCGGCAAAAGTTGTTTATGGCTCACTTACCTCCGATGAAATAGCCGACTTTGATACTTTCATAGAAAATGCCGTCAAAGAAATGGAAGGAGCCGAAGCTGCCGGTTCGGAAACAGAGTAAATAACGCCCCGGTACTTTATGGCGCCGGGCTTTTTCCCATCCCGGCCAAGCAATTAAGCAAGCGGGAAAATGTTAAGAAAAATTAATAAAAAAAAGGGGCTCCGGTTCGGCTGATAAAAAAAGTTCCGGAGCCCCAAAATATGCATATTAATAAAATATTTTGAAAAAAACATGCGCATATGTTAACATAATATCAGAGAAATATTTTGATGACTATGAAGGATTATGATTTCTAAGTAGAGAAGTACATTTATCAATAACAAATAACAAAAATAAATAAATTCTAAACTGACTCGGCATCAAAAGCAAAATGAAAAAGAGCGTTAAAAAATAACGTGTTATCTAATATAGAATAAGAGGTATAAAAATATAAAAAACTCAAGAAATTGAGGAAGTGCTAAATGGTAGGCAAAGAATTTTATTTAACAAAAAATAAAAAGCTTGGCAGCAGAGAGGAGGCGGCAGGATCAAGTAATACTTGAACCATGCTTTACAATAGATTACACTCTTAAAGCCTCGCCTCCTTGGAAAGAGGCTTTTTTATTTTGATAAATTTATTTTGATAAAGTTTGATTCAACTTTTGGTTAAACGCAGTACACAGTCATGAAACGCAGCCGCTAAAACAGCCATTAAGCGCAGCTAATAAATCAGCCGTTAAACACAGCTGCTAAGCACAGCCATTAAGCGCAGCCATTTAAAAAGAAGGAGGCAAATATGACCAAAGCTTATACCGGAGATACGGTGGAAGAGATTAAATCTCGTTGTGATCTGGTGGAAATAGTAAACGAGAAAATATACCTGGAGAAAAAAGGTAAAAATTACCTGGGGTTGTGCCCCTTCCACCTGGAAAAAACACCGTCATTTTCCGTTTCACCGGAAAAACAGCTTTACCACTGTTTTGGTTGTGGCGCATCCGGTGACCTTTTCAGTTATGTCATGCATACGGAGAACATGACATTTAAAGAAGCCCTGCGCTTCCTGGCAAAGCGAGCGGGGGTCTCTTTAGCCGAAGAAGAAGAAAGAAAAGATTCCGGCCTGGGCCAAATTAAAGAAACCTACTATAAGTTAAACGAGCAAGCCATGAATTTTTTTCACTATATCTTGCGGGAGAGGCCCGAAGGGGAAAAAGCCCGCCGCTATTTGGAAGGCCGAGGCATCAAGGAATCAACTATAGAATCTTTTAAAATAGGTTTTGCTCCTCCCCGCTGGGATGCGCTTTTAAAAGCCGCCCGCAAGAAGGGGTATGCTGAAGACGAGCTTGCGCAAGCGGGGTTGGTGGTAGAACGCAATGACGGCAGTGGTTACTATGACCGTTTTCGAAACCGGATCATTTTTCCCATATTTGATTACCGGAAGAGGGTAATTGGCTTTGGCGGCAGGGTTATAGATGAAGAAACGAAGGGTCCCAAATATTTGAATTCTCCGGAAACCCTTCTTTTTGATAAAAGAAAAGTTTTGTATGGCATAGAACGGGCCATAACGGATATCCGGCAGCAGAAAAGAGCCATTGTAATGGAAGGTTATACAGACGTTATCCGGGCCCACCAGCAAGATATAACAAATGCCGTGGCTTCATTGGGTACAGCCCTCACTTCTTTTCAGGCCCGTGCCCTGAGAGCCCAAGCAGAAGAAGTCATTATCGCCTACGATGCCGATGCTGCAGGTGCCACGGCGGCAGAAAGGGGATTAGATATACTTAAAGGTTCGGGCTGTATGGTAAAAGTAGCTACCTTTCCGGAAGGTCTGGACCCTGATAGCTACATCCGCCAACGCGGTAAGGAAGCTTTTGGGGAAGTTCTGCAAAATGCTCAGCCGCTGGTGGATTATCGCCTAAACAACATTAAACAGAAGCATGATCTGGAACGTCCGGAAGGAAAAATACTCTTTATTAAAGAAATTTTACCTGTTTTAGATTCTATTAATAATATGGTGGAAAAAGATGAATACTTGAAGCGTCTTACCGAAGAACTGAATATTTCCGAAGAAGCTCTGCGGGGCGAGTTAAAGAAATTTAAACGAAAGCAAAGTAAGGTCCCCTCCACCGCTCAAAATAAGCAGGGGAAATCAGAAGACACAACCGGTGGCGCCATTCGCGCAGAGGAAATACAGCCGGCAGAGAAAATCATTTTGAGTCTTTTATTTGCTTATGAAGGAGTTTTTGATCGTATTGTAGAAAATGTAACAGATATTAATAATGAAGAGTTCTTTAGTCCTGATGTGGGAAAGATAATTAATGCTTGTAAAGAACTGAAAGAAAAGGGCAAAGAATTAAAAGTGGAACATCTCAGAGGGGAATTTCCCGATGAGTCTTTGCACGAATTAATAGCGGCTATAGATTTTAACAACCCCTGGGAAGGCTCTTCCCGGGAGGAAATTATGCAAGCGGTAGATGATTGCATGCGCAAGTTGAAGATAAATAAGTTGGCTAAAGATCGGCAAAATATAGAAAAGCAGATTAAAGAAGCGGAAAGAAATGGCATGAACGAACAGTCTCTGAAGTTACTGGCTGAATGGGAGAAAATTAAGCTTGCAGAACAAGAGCTTTGTAGTGTAGGTAAAAAGGAGGTTTAGTTGATGGTCGAAAATGAGGGGAAAATGTTAACACTGGAAGAAGCCCAGCAGGAGCTAGTTGAACTCGGCAAAAAGAAAGGGACGATCACTTACAAAGAAATAATGGAGACCCTTCAGCTTTATGACCTTTCGGTTGAGGTCATAGATGACTTTTTTGAGAAATTTTCCCAGTTGGGGATTGAAATAGTGGATGAAGAAGCTCAGGCGGCTACCGGAGGGGAAGATGACGAGAATAAAGATAAACTGATTAGTGAAGAAGAGAAGGTAGAGCCCGCGGAAGATATTGAAGCGGAGATTCCGGAGGGTATCAGTGTAAGTGATCCGGTCCGTATGTACTTGAAGGAAATTGGCAAAATAGAACTACTTTCTTCCGATGAAGAAATAGAGCTGGCCAAAAGGATAGAGCAGGGAGACGAAGAGGCCAAGCGCAAGCTTGCGGAGGCGAACCTGCGTCTGGTGGTGAGCATAGCTAAAAAATACGTGGGTAGGGGAATGCTTTTCCTCGACCTTATCCAGGAAGGCAATATGGGCCTCATTAAAGCAGTGGAAAAATTTGACTATCGGAAAGGCTATAAATTCAGCACCTATGCCACCTGGTGGATCCGCCAGGCCATAACCAGGGCAATTGCCGATCAGGCGCGTACTATCCGGATACCCGTGCATATGGTGGAAACCATTAATAAATTAATCAGGGTTTCTCGTCAACTGGTTCAGGAACTGGGACGGGAGCCGATTCCCGAAGAAATAGCTGAAGTAATGGACATTAGCGCCGATAGGGTGCGGGAAATTTTAAAAATTGCCCAGGAACCTGTTTCTCTGGAAACCCCCATTGGGGAAGAAGACGACAGCCATCTGGGTGACTTTATAGAGGATCAGGATGCACGGGCTCCTGCCGATGCAGCTGCCTTTGAGGTTTTAAAAGAACAGTTGGAGGGAGTTTTGGATACTCTTACCTCCCGCGAGGAAAAAGTCCTGCGCTTGAGGTTTGGCCTGGATGATGGGCGTTCACGCACTTTGGAAGAAGTTGGCCAGTATTTTGGGGTTACGCGGGAACGCATAAGGCAGATCGAGGCCAAAGCACTAAGGAAACTTCGCCATCCCATGCGGAGCAAGCGCTTAAAAGATTATTTGGAATAAAATCGTTTATTTTTCCCTGAACTGCTTGACGAGATTTCCCTCATTGAGTATAATGTGTATTGTAGCAAGGGCATTCCTCAGTAGCTCAAAGGTAGAGCGCCCGGCTGTTAACCGGTAGGTTGCAGGTTCGAGTCCTGCCTGAGGAGCCATAATAGGGCCCATAGCTCAGCTGGCAGAGCACCCGGCTCATAACCGGTCGGTCCCAGGTTCGAGTCCTGGTGGGCCCACCATACAGTAAGGCCCCTTGGTCTAATTGGTTAGGACACCAGCCTTTCAAGCTGGCAGCAGGGGTTCGAATCCCCTAGGGGTCACCAATAACCGGGCGAATAGCTCAGCGGGAGAGCACCTGCCTTACAAGCAGGGGGTCACAGGTTCAAATCCTGTTTCGCCCACCATCGAATTGCGACGGGAGAAGATTCCTCGTCGCTTTTTGTTTAGGAGGAGAAAATTAGAGGAGAAAATTACTCGTTGTTTTTTTAAACGGGTGAAAAATCCTTATTGCATTAAGTATAACGGGAGAAGGTTTGTCGTCGCTTTTTGTTTAGGAAGAGAAAATTAGAGGAGAAAATTACTCGTTGTTTTTTTTAACGGGTGAAAAATCCTTATTGCATTAAGTATAACGGGAGAAGGTTTGTCGTTGCTTTTTGTTTAGGAAAGGTTTTTTATTGTATACTGTAGGCAAGAAAGAAAAAAGGGTAAAAAGATGCCCATAAATTTATCATTGAAGGTAAAAAAGCGCCTATAATATTTATTATTGAAGGTAAAATTTGCCTCTAAGTTTATTGATCAAGGTGTCAAGGTAGCAATTTTTAGGGGGTAAAATTTGGCGCTTGGCCAAAGGAGGGGCGATAAAAATTATTAACGGTGAATTTGATGGCCCGGATGAACAACAGGCGGAAGAATTAAACCGTAAATACGCTTATATAGAAGATAGTTTAGAAGAGGAGGAACCTCCGAAGCGTCGCTTTTTATTGCTCAAGATATTTGCCTTCATAGTGGCGTTCCTGTTTTTATTTTCCATGCTTGCCCGTCATCTGCAGGTTTTAACGTGGCCTGCTTTCGATTTTTTGCGGGAATCTGCCCAATTGCTTGATGACTCGCGAGTGCAGGATTTGCGGGAAGCTGTAGTGGAAATTAATGTTACCGGCGGAGGTGGGATTTTGCCCGCCGGACAAAGAGGTACCGGCTTTAATATTCATCCCGACGGCCTGGTGGTGACTAACCGTCATGTGGTAGATGTAGATGGAGGAGTTGAGGTTACATTCCGCCGCAGGGGCGTTTATCGTAGTGTGGAAAGAGTTATCTCGCAGGAAGCGGATCTTGCCCTGGTTAAGCTGGATGGAAAAGATTTGCCGGTGGTGGAAACTTCAGAAAGCGGTCTTCCCTCTGTGGGGGAACAAGTAATGATCATAGGCAATCCCATGGGTTATACCGGAGTAGCGGTAGAGGGTGCGGTAAGTGACTACCGGCAGAGCGGGAACATGACTGTCATGGAAATAGAGGCTCACATCCACCCCGGCAGCAGCGGCAGTCCCGTCTTTAATGAAGAAGGCCGGGTAGTGGGAGTTATATTTGCCGAAGTCATGGATGAAGAAAAAGACAGAGTGATCAAAGGCCTGGCCGTCCCCCTCTTTTACCTGGAAGATCTCCTTGATGATGCCGTGTGACAGTAGGGACGGAGCAATTTTGTCACACACCCCCCGCAACAGGGTACAACAGGGGACGGTTCCTTTTGGCACCTTTTACCATAAAATGGCTTTTGAGGCTAATTATCACCCAGCCTGACGGTTCCTTTTGACGCTTCTTCCCCATTTATGTAGCAAGTACCCCGTCCCCCTGCTACATATGTAGCAGGGGGACGGGGTACTTGCTACATAAATGGGGAAGAAGCGTCAAAAGGAACCGTCAGGCTGGGTGATAATTAGCCTCAAAAGCCATTTTATGGTAAAAGGTGCCAAAAGGAACCGTCCCCTGTTGTACCCTGTTGCGGGGGGTGTGTGACAAAATTGCTCCGTCCCTACTGTCACACGGCATCATCAAGGAGATCTTCCAGGTAAAAGAGGGGGACGGCCAGGCCTTTGATCACTCTGTCTTTTTCTTCATCCATGACTTCGGCAAATATAACTCCCACTACCCGGCCTTCTTCATTAAAGACGGGACTGCCGCTGCTGCCGGGGTGGATGTGAGCCTCTATTTCCATGACAGTCATGTTCCCGCTCTGCCGGTAGTCACTTACCGCACCCTCTACCGCTACTCCGGTATAACCCATGGGATTGCCTATGATCATTACTTGTTCCCCCACAGAGGGAAGACCGCTTTCTGAAGTTTCCACCACCGGCAAATCTTTTCCATCCAGCTTAACCAGGGCAAGATCCGCTTCCTGCGAGATAACTCTTTCCACACTACGATAAACGCCCCTGCGGCGGAATGTAACCTCAACTCCTCCATCTACATCTACCACATGACGGTTAGTCACCACCAGGCCGTCGGGATGAATATTAAAGCCGGTACCTCTTTGTCCGGCGGGCAAAATCCCACCTCCGCCGGTAACATTAATTTCCACTACAGCTTCCCGCAAATCCTGCACTCGCGAGTCATCAAGCAATTGGGCAGATTCCCGCAAAAAATCGAAAGCAGGCCACGTTAAAACCTGCAGATGACGGGCAAGCATGGAAAATAAAAACAGGAACGCCACTATGAAGGCAAATATCTTGAGCAATAAAAAGCGACGCTTCGGAGGTTCCTCCTCTTCTAAACTATCTTCTATATAAGCGTATTTACGGTTTAATTCTTCCGCCTGTTGTTCATCCGGGCCATCAAATTCACCGTTAATAATTTTTATCGCCCCTCCTTTGGCCAAGCGCCAAATTTTACCCCCTAAAAATTGCTACCTTGACACCTTGATCAATAAACTTAGAGGCAAATTTTACCTTCAATAATAAATATTATAGGCGCTTTTTTACCTTCAATGATAAATTTATGGGCATCTTTTTACCCTTTTTTCTTTCTTGCCTACAGTATACAATAAAAAACCTTTCCTAAACAAAAAGCAACGACAAACCTTCTCCCGTTATACTTAATGCAATAAGGATTTTTCACCCGTTAAAAAAAACAACGAGTAATTTTCTCCTCTAATTTTCTCTTCCTAAACAAAAAGCGACGACAAACCTTCTCCCGTTATACTTAATGCAATAAGGATTTTTCACCCGTTTAAAAAAACAACGAGTAATTTTCTCCTCTAATTTTCTCCTCCTAAACAAAAAGCGACGAGGAATCTTCTCCCGTCGCAATTCGATGGTGGGCGAAACAGGATTTGAACCTGTGACCCCCTGCTTGTAAGGCAGGTGCTCTCCCGCTGAGCTATTCGCCCGGTTATTGGTGACCCCTAGGGGATTCGAACCCCTGCTGCCAGCTTGAAAGGCTGGTGTCCTAACCAATTAGACCAAGGGGCCTTACTGTATGGTGGGCCCACCAGGACTCGAACCTGGGACCGACCGGTTATGAGCCGGGTGCTCTGCCAGCTGAGCTATGGGCCCTATTATGGCTCCTCAGGCAGGACTCGAACCTGCAACCTACCGGTTAACAGCCGGGCGCTCTACCTTTGAGCTACTGAGGAATGCCCTTGCTACAATACACATTATACTCAATGAGGGAAATCTCGTCAAGCAGTTCAGGGAAAAATAAACGATTTTATTCCAAATAATCTTTTAAGCGCTTGCTCCGCATGGGATGGCGAAGTTTCCTTAGTGCTTTGGCCTCGATCTGCCTTATGCGTTCCCGCGTAACCCCAAAATACTGGCCAACTTCTTCCAAAGTGCGTGAACGCCCATCATCCAGGCCAAACCTCAAGCGCAGGACTTTTTCCTCGCGGGAGGTAAGAGTATCCAAAACTCCCTCCAACTGTTCTTTTAAAACCTCAAAGGCAGCTGCATCGGCAGGAGCCCGTGCATCCTGATCCTCTATAAAGTCACCCAGATGGCTGTCGTCTTCTTCCCCAATGGGGGTTTCCAGAGAAACAGGTTCCTGGGCAATTTTTAAAATTTCCCGCACCCTATCGGCGCTAATGTCCATTACTTCAGCTATTTCTTCGGGAATCGGCTCCCGTCCCAGTTCCTGAACCAGTTGACGAGAAACCCTGATTAATTTATTAATGGTTTCCACCATATGCACGGGTATCCGGATAGTACGCGCCTGATCGGCAATTGCCCTGGTTATGGCCTGGCGGATCCACCAGGTGGCATAGGTGCTGAATTTATAGCCTTTCCGATAGTCAAATTTTTCCACTGCTTTAATGAGGCCCATATTGCCTTCCTGGATAAGGTCGAGGAAAAGCATTCCCCTACCCACGTATTTTTTAGCTATGCTCACCACCAGACGCAGGTTCGCCTCCGCAAGCTTGCGCTTGGCCTCTTCGTCTCCCTGCTCTATCCTTTTGGCCAGCTCTATTTCTTCATCGGAAGAAAGTAGTTCTATTTTGCCAATTTCCTTCAAGTACATACGGACCGGATCACTTACACTGATACCCTCCGGAATCTCCGCTTCAATATCTTCCGCGGGCTCTACCTTCTCTTCTTCACTAATCAGTTTATCTTTATTCTCGTCATCTTCCCCTCCGGTAGCCGCCTGAGCTTCTTCATCCACTATTTCAATCCCCAACTGGGAAAATTTCTCAAAAAAGTCATCTATGACCTCAACCGAAAGGTCATAAAGCTGAAGGGTCTCCATTATTTCTTTGTAAGTGATCGTCCCTTTCTTTTTGCCGAGTTCAACTAGCTCCTGCTGGGCTTCTTCCAGTGTTAACATTTTCCCCTCATTTTCGACCATCAACTAAACCTCCTTTTTACCTACACTACAAAGCTCTTGTTCTGCAAGCTTAATTTTCTCCCATTCAGCCAGTAACTTCAGAGACTGTTCGTTCATGCCATTTCTTTCCGCTTCTTTAATCTGCTTTTCTATATTTTGCCGATCTTTAGCCAACTTATTTATCTTCAACTTGCGCATGCAATCATCTACCGCTTGCATAATTTCCTCCCGGGAAGAGCCTTCCCAGGGGTTGTTAAAATCTATAGCCGCTATTAATTCGTGCAAAGACTCATCGGGAAATTCCCCTCTGAGATGTTCCACTTTTAATTCTTTGCCCTTTTCTTTCAGTTCTTTACAAGCATTAATTATCTTTCCCACATCAGGACTAAAGAACTCTTCATTATTAATATCTGTTACATTTTCTACAATACGATCAAAAACTCCTTCATAAGCAAATAAAAGACTCAAAATGATTTTCTCTGCCGGCTGTATTTCCTCTGCGCGAATGGCGCCACCGGTTGTGTCTTCTGATTTCCCCTGCTTATTTTGAGCGGTGGAGGGGACCTTACTTTGCTTTCGTTTAAATTTCTTTAACTCGCCCCGCAGAGCTTCTTCGGAAATATTCAGTTCTTCGGTAAGACGCTTCAAGTATTCATCTTTTTCCACCATATTATTAATAGAATCTAAAACAGGTAAAATTTCTTTAATAAAGAGTATTTTTCCTTCCGGACGTTCCAGATCATGCTTCTGTTTAATGTTGTTTAGGCGATAATCCACCAGCGGCTGAGCATTTTGCAGAACTTCCCCAAAAGCTTCCTTACCGCGTTGGCGGATGTAGCTATCAGGGTCCAGACCTTCCGGAAAGGTAGCTACTTTTACCATACAGCCCGAACCTTTAAGTATATCTAATCCCCTTTCTGCCGCCGTGGCACCTGCAGCATCGGCATCGTAGGCGATAATGACTTCTTCTGCTTGGGCTCTCAGGGCACGGGCCTGAAAAGAAGTGAGGGCTGTACCCAATGAAGCCACGGCATTTGTTATATCTTGCTGGTGGGCCCGGATAACGTCTGTATAACCTTCCATTACAATGGCTCTTTTCTGCTGCCGGATATCCGTTATGGCCCGTTCTATGCCATACAAAACTTTTCTTTTATCAAAAAGAAGGGTTTCCGGAGAATTCAAATATTTGGGACCCTTCGTTTCTTCATCTATAACCCTGCCGCCAAAGCCAATTACCCTCTTCCGGTAATCAAATATGGGAAAAATGATCCGGTTTCGAAAACGGTCATAGTAACCACTGCCGTCATTGCGTTCTACCACCAACCCCGCTTGCGCAAGCTCGTCTTCAGCATACCCCTTCTTGCGGGCGGCTTTTAAAAGCGCATCCCAGCGGGGAGGAGCAAAACCTATTTTAAAAGATTCTATAGTTGATTCCTTGATGCCTCGGCCTTCCAAATAGCGGCGGGCTTTTTCCCCTTCGGGCCTCTCCCGCAAGATATAGTGAAAAAAATTCATGGCTTGCTCGTTTAACTTATAGTAGGTTTCTTTAATTTGGCCCAGGCCGGAATCTTTTCTTTCTTCTTCTTCGGCTAAAGAGACCCCCGCTCGCTTTGCCAGGAAGCGCAGGGCTTCTTTAAATGTCATGTTCTCCGTATGCATGACATAACTGAAAAGGTCACCGGATGCGCCACAACCAAAACAGTGGTAAAGCTGTTTTTCCGGTGAAACGGAAAATGACGGTGTTTTTTCCAGGTGGAAGGGGCACAACCCCAGGTAATTTTTACCTTTTTTCTCCAGGTATATTTTCTCGTTTACTATTTCCACCAGATCACAACGAGATTTAATCTCTTCCACCGTATCTCCGGTATAAGCTTTGGTCATATTTGCCTCCTTCTTTTTAAATGGCTGCGCTTAATGGCTGTGCTTAGCAGCTGTGTTTAACGGCTGATTTATTAGCTGCGCTTAATGGCTGTTTTAGCGGCTGCGTTTCATGACTGTGTACTGCGTTTAACCAAAAGTTGAATCAAACTTTATCAAAATAAATTTATCAAAATAAAAAAGCCTCTTTCCAAGGAGGCGAGGCTTTAAGAGTGTAATCTATTGTAAAGCATGGTTCAAGTATTACTTGATCCTGCCGCCTCCTCTCTGCTGCCAAGCTTTTTATTTTTTGTTAAATAAAATTCTTTGCCTACCATTTAGCACTTCCTCAATTTCTTGAGTTTTTTATATTTTTATACCTCTTATTCTATATTAGATAACACGTTATTTTTTAACGCTCTTTTTCATTTTGCTTTTGATGCCGAGTCAGTTTAGAATTTATTTATTTTTGTTATTTGTTATTGATAAATGTACTTCTCTACTTAGAAATCATAATCCTTCATAGTCATCAAAATATTTCTCTGATATTATGTTAACATATGCGCATGTTTTTTTCAAAATATTTTATTAATATGCATATTTTGGGGCTCCGGAACTTTTTTTATCAGCCGAACCGGAGCCCCTTTTTTTTATTAATTTTTCTTAACATTTTCCCGCTTGCTTAATTGCTTGGCCGGGATGGGAAAAAGCCCGGCGCCATAAAGTACCGGGGCGTTATTTACTCTGTTTCCGAACCGGCAGCTTCGGCTCCTTCCATTTCTTTGACGGCATTTTCTATGAAAGTATCAAAGTCGGCTATTTCATCGGAGGTAAGTGAGCCATAAACAACTTTTGCCGGATCAAGGCCTATTTCTTCTAAAATTTGACGCACTCTCTGCACGCGCCGCTCTCCCCAAAAACTACTGTCATAAAATGGGCAATCTCCGTTTTCTTCTTCCCGGCAGCCGGCAATTATTACCCCATCAATACCTGCTTGAAAAGCCCGGAGAATGTGCAGGCTGTCAATTTTAGATACGCAGGGATAGCGAATTACGCGCAGGTTGGAGGGCGGATTTTGCAGATATTTCTCTATGAAATCGGGCTGAGAATAAGCGCCGTAAGCGCAGCTTAGCACCAACAGATTGGGCTGTTCATTACCGTTCTTGCCGCCTATTTCTTTCACCATGGGCTCGATGCGGGAAGCTGCGCTCTCGATATAGTCAGAATTGAATTCGATGGCCACTGCCGGGCAGATTCCCATGCATAATCCACATGCCTGGCATTGTTCACGGCGGATGGATATAGTGCCTTCTTCATTTACAACCGGGACTCCGTAGGGGCATATTCTTAAACAGGTGAGGCAGTTTGCACAAAGTTCGTCAATGCGGTCAGCCCCCGCCAGGCAGCCCAGACAGCGTTTAGCTTCATCTAAAGCTTCGGTGGTGTTGTAACAATACTCGATATGCTCAAAATTAGTGACCCTTTTATCTGCATCCACCAGGGTTAATTCCCGACGATCAAGTTTCTTGACCTTTTCGGCCACCTGCTGGTCTAACTGTTCCACCGGCTGGTCTTCATGCATCAATTCTACAGAGAATGACTCTCCATTAAGGTAAGCCAGCATGGAGAGGGCTGCCTTGCGCCCGGAAGCCATAGCTTGCACTGCCGTTCCCGGCCCTTCGGCAACTTCGCCGCTGGTAAAAACCCCATCGAAGGGAGTGGCATAGTTATCGCGGTTAAATACGATGTTGCCCCTATCATTCAATTCAATTTCGTCCTTTAAAGAGGCAAGATCGGCGCCCTGGCCGATAGAAAAGATGATCAGATCTCCTTCCACGTCGGCTAAATTTTCTTCGTTGAATTCGGGGCTAAAACGTCCCTGTTCATCAAAAACGCAGGTGCATTCTTTGATTTTCAACCCCTTAATCTGTTCGCCATCTTCCAGCACACATTCGGGGCCCCATGAAGTAAAGAATTCGACTCCTTCTTCTTTTGCTTCTTCTATTTCCCAATCAAAGGCGGGCATTTCTTCGTCGGATTCCAGGCATACTACCTTTACTTTGCCGGCGCCGCTGCGAACCGAAGAACGAGCCACGTCCATGGCCACGTTACCTCCCCCCACTACAACTACAGTGGGGCTTCCTTCAAAGCGGAAACCTTCTCTTTTCACCGACCATAAAAAGGGCAGCGCCTTCAATACTTTGGAATGTTCTATGCCGGATATGGGGATGGTGCGGCTCAATGGTAATCCCAGAGCCAATAAGATTGCTTTATATCCCTGGTTTTTAAGGTCTGCAATGGAATAATCTTTCCCCAGTTCCACACCTGTTTTACATTCAATACCGGCTTCCTTTAATAATTCCGTATCGCGATCAATTTCCTCGTCAGGGAGCCTGTAGAGAGGAATAAAATGGCGGACAGCTCCTCCGAGAGCATTTTCCCTCTCAAAAATTGTTACCTGGCATCCTTGAGCAGCCAGATCCCAGGCAGCAGTAAGCCCGCTGGGACCACCGCCGACTACGGCTACCTTTTTTTCCGGATCCGCGGGAGGCATTTTTGCCTCTACTTTGCCGCCATTTTCCACGGCAAATCTCTTCAATCCTCTTATGGAAAGAGCCTGGTCAACCTCCTTGCGCCGGCATTCTTCTTCGCAGTGATGCGCGCAAATAGTACCGCATATTGCCGGCAGGGGATTTGTTTCCCTGATCTTTTTTATCGCTTCTGAAGCGCTTCCCGTTGCTATGGAAAAAAGATACTCGCGTACGCCCTGGTTTATGGGGCAGGCCGCTTGACAGGGAGGGACTAAAGCTTCATCCGATGGTAGATGGTGGGTCACTTCTATCACTCCTTCTATTGTTATTAATCTACATTAAATCTACAAAATAATTATTTCTATATGTGCATTATTTATTCCTTCATATCCCAATTTTTTATGAAACTCTAAAAGGATCCACCTAATCCACCACCCTCGGATGGGAGAATAATTGCTTTGCTGAAATGCTGAATTAACGACTAAAACTAAGTTTAGTTTAAATACCTTCTCCGGGTGGGGAAATTATTATAGCCGGGAACGCAGACTTTTGGTAGCCCGGGCTACTTCCACCAGACGCCGGGAAAGTATGGAGGCCCTTTTCAAAGCAAAATCATCCTCTGAGGAAGGTTGCTGGGCACAGGCGCCGTGGTGGCCGGCATCTTCCGAATAGTAGCCGTCACCCACTACAATCATGCCCTGCACCAACATCATATCGAAGAGGGCTTTGAGGGTGGTTTCCTGGCCGCCGAAACGCGCAGCACCGCAGCTTACAGCAGCACCCACAGTGTTTAACAAAGTTTTGTCGCCGCGAAGCTTACGGGTTTTATCCCAGAAGCTTTTCAGCTGGGCAGATACGGTTCCGAAATATACAGGGCTTCCCAGAACCAGGGCATCAGCCTTCTCAAGCAGTTCATATGTTTGGGCAAGGGGGGTGTCTTGATAGCATTTTCCCTGGCAGGGGGAGGAACATGCCCGGCAAAAGGGGTCTTTTTGATCCACAACTATGTCATGGACATGCACAAATTCAGTAGAGGCCCCATTCCGCCCGGCCTCCTTTAAAATTGTTTGCAAAAGGTGGGCGGTGTTGCCATCGCTCTTGGGGCTGCCGTTTAAAGCTACCATATACATGAAATCATCTCCTATCTTTTTTTTGAAAAATATATTTGATTATCTCCGTGATTTTAAGAATTACGAAGAATTTCAGTTTGCCGATGTTATCCTAAAACTCACTCTTGTTGTATCTTTCTATCTTTACCATTATTAAATTTTTTTAATTACTATTTTATACCCATACAGTTAAAATTATAATATATTTATAGTGGTGATTAAAACACAATTTAAGTTTATAATATTTAAAACAGGGAGGTTCAGAAAGTGAATCACAAAAAAACTATTATTTGTCTTCTACTTATGATCCTGGGGAGTATGATTTTCATGCCCGCTGGGGCTCATGCCCAGACCTCCATGCTATCGGAAGTAGAATTGCCCCTGGAGGCCGAAAATGCGCTTTTGATGGAAGGACATAATGAACAGGTGCTATATGCCAAAAATGCCGAAGAACCTGTTCACCCGGCCAGCATCACCAAAGTCATGACCCTGCTTTTAGCCGGGGAAGCGCTTGAAGAAGGAGCTATCAGTTTAGATGACACTGTCGCTACCAGCTTAAGAGCTTATGAGATGCAAACCGGTTCTCAAATGTTTCTGGAACATGAACAGGAAGTTTCCGTAGAAAACCTTATCAAAGGGATAGCAATAATTTCCGCCAATGATGCTTGCATCCTCCTTGCTGAACATATTGCCGGGTCGGAAGAAATGTTTGTCCAAAAAATGAACGAGCGGGCAGAAGAATTAGGTTTGTCCAATACTCATTTTACTAATTCACACGGCTTGCATGACTCCGAACAATATATGAGCCCTATTGATATAGCACATTTGGCAAACTATTTCATTCGCACCCAACCTGAGATATCTGCCCTGCAGGCCGAAAAAGAGTGGACTTTTAACAATATCAGGCAATATAATCGAAATCCCCTTTTGGGAACATTCGAAGGTGTCGACGGAATTAAAACAGGATATCTTCCGGAGGCCGGATGGTGCCTGGCAGCCTCAGCAGAGAGAGACGGATACCGCCTCATTGCCGTGGTCATGAATTCAGAAACTGAAACAACCCGGGGTGTGGATGCCCAGGTGCTGCTGACTCACGGCTACACTAATTACGACCATTTTACCTATGCCTTTGAAGGGGAAGAAGTTTCTGAAGCGCCTGTCCACCGGGGAACAGAGGAAACAGTGCCTTTATTAACAACTTCAAACATTGACGTAGTTGTTCCCAATAATCATGAAGAACATATTGAAAAAGAAGTACACCCTCACAATGATATAGAGGGCCCCATTGAAGAGGGAACCTCCCTGGCAACTATGGAAATATACTACGTCGATGACCTGCTTAGAGAAATAGAACTGATAGCCGGAGAAGACATCGAACGCCAGGGCTTTTTCTCCTACATTTTCAGCTCCATCGGCGGCTTCTTCAGCAGCATATGGCAGGGCATCTTCGGCTAACGTGTCAGTGGGGACGGGACAATGTGACAGTGGGGACGGGGCAATTTTGTCACATCATTTATCCTTTAGATTGCACC
>CAZWVJ010000029.1:0-20223 GCA_964636865.1 uncultured Syntrophomonadaceae bacterium | reverse complement strand
GGTGAAACCTTCCTGGTCATTTCTCATTGCTTTACCCCACTTTCCAATATCAAACATAAGTTGATCCTCCTTTCAAAATTTTTTTACGCGCTTTTGCGCTTCTCGTTAAACCTTCAGCTACCCCACTTCTTCTTACCGTTCTAACTGTTTAAAGTTTTTTCACGTTCACCCCCTTTCAATTTATGCTTAAGAGCAAGAACCTGATAAAAACCTTCTCCTTCTTTAGAAACACCTGCTTATTAAATTAACCTGTTTCGGCAACCCGGCAACCTTAGCCTTAATCTTTAAGGCCTTAGGCCCTTGGTTTTGCGCCCCTTCCTTTCGGAAGGTTTGCCCTTGTCGTTCAGGTTCTCGCCTATACTGCCAATATTTAATTCTTTATCTTTATACTTATAGTAACACTTCCTATATGAATTGTCAATAAATTTTTATTATTTTTTTTTATTATGATTAACCCTTTTTATTTTTGTATGTTACTGTAAGAATATCATTAATTTTTGGAATAGTCAATACATTTTATATTTTTTCCCAATTCTTTTAGGAAATATGTTAGGAAATATATATATATGCACCTTAAAGGTAAATATCTTTAAGCAATTACCCTCATGATCTCCTCCAGAGATGTTTTGCCTTCTTTTACTTTATAAAGACCGTCCATGCGCAGGGTAACCATGCCTTCTTGAATAGCCGTTTCTTTTATTTCTCCCCCCGATGCCCGGTTGAGGGTTAATTTTTTAATTTCTTGAGTAACAGGAAGTACTTCGTAAACCCCCACCCGGCCACGGTATCCGGTTTTATTACAGCGCACGCAGCCTCCGGGGCTGTATAAGGTTATGCTTTCCTGCCCTTCATCAAGAGGGAAATCGGGCACGCTTTCCAACAGTTCCGTGCGACTCATTTCGTGGGGTTCTTTGCAGTGCGGACACAATACCCGCGCCAGGCGCTGCGCCAGGACTCCCAAAAGGGAAGAAGAGGTAAGGTAAGGTTCTATGCCCATATCACCCAGGCGGGTTACAGCACCGGCGGCGTCATTGGTATGCAGGGTGGAAAGGACCAGGTGCCCTGTCAATGCCGATTCCACGGCAATGCGGGCTGTTTCCTCGTCGCGGATCTCACCGATCATGATAATATCGGGGTCATTGCGCAGGATGGATCGCAGACCGGTGGCAAAAGTAAGGCCCGCCTTGGGGTTAAGCTGTACCTGGTTAATTCCCTCCATGCGATACTCAATGGGATCTTCGACGGTAATTACATGCTTTTCTACCTCATTTAATTCCGCCAGGGTAGAATACAAAGTAGTAGTTTTACCGCTACCGGTGGGGCCTGTTACCAGTAACATCCCGTAAGGAGTCCGCATCATCTTGGTGTATTTAGAAAGCTGGTCAGGAGGGAAACCGAGTTCTTCAAGGGTGATAAGGCGGGAGCTTCGGTTTAAGAGGCGCATAGTCATTTTTTCTCCATACGCCGAAGGTAGTGAAGCCACCCGTACATCTACCGTTTTATCATCTATGCGCAAGGTAATGCGCCCGTCCTGAGGGCTACGCCTGTCTGCAATGTCCATATTAGCCATGACCTTAATGCGGGAAATCAGCGCGGGCTGTATGCGGCGAGGCTGGTGAGAAACCTCATGCAATACGCCGTCTATGCGAAAGCGGACCCTAACGCTTTTTTCCTGAGGTTCAATATGTACGTCGCTCGCTTCCGCACGCACGGCCTGGTTAAATATCTGGTTAGCCAGGTTCATTGCCGGAGAACCTTCAATATCTTCATCGGTAACAACCTGGCCTTCTTCGTCCCCTTCTTCTTCCTCATGCTCCACATCGGCGAAGTCTCTGGTTAAACGCTCCAAGGCAGCTCGGAGTTCACTTTCCATGACAATGACCGGTTTAATATTATAACCGGTTAAAAGGCGAAGGTCATCTATGGCCACCACATCGAAGGGGTTTACCATACCTATTACCAGGTAAGAACCTTCTATATACAGGGGTAGTGCCTGATAACGACGGGCCGTTTTTGGATCTATCATGGGGGTGACCGACTCATCTACTTCCATCTCTTCCAGGGAATAAAAAGGCACCCCTCCAGCCTCCGCTAACATTCTGGTAACTGTTTCTTCCGTGACATAATCCAAATCTACCAGTACCTGAGGTAACATGCGCTTATCGCCGTTTTGGGCATTTTGTTCCTGGTAACGGATAGCCTCTTGCAATTGTTCTTCTGTTATTTTACCGGCTTCAACTAAAATCCGGCCGATGTTTTTGCGAGATAAATTTGCCCTCACAAAAATCCTCCTTATAATAACCTTAGGGATAAGATTAAGTTGATTTTGAAAATTATCCCCTTAGTTTTAATTATAACAGTTTTTACCGAAAGAGTGCAAAAAATAAAAAAGCCTTTTCCTGTCTCCTCCCGACGGATGGAAACAAAAATATTAGAGGAATTCATAAAAAATTCCCTACCGGGAAGAAAAAATATAAGCACCTCACTCAAAATGCTACTATTGTTTAAAATTCCGCTTCCATATCTGTGCCGACATCCTCTTCCAGCTCTGCATCATCTACATCAACTTCTTCAGCTTCTTCGTCTTCTTCCGGCTCCACATCTTCTTTTTGATAAAAGGCCGCCCCATAAATGTCCATCTGGGAAGGTCCTAAATTTATGCTGTCCACTCGAAACGCGCGCCTTCCATCCCGGGGGTAATGCAAATGTTCCACCGTCATCAGGAAAGAACGGAAACTGCCTTCAAAAGTGAGATCCAGGGGTATTTCCATGTGGTTTTCTTCTTCCTCGTGATCCCCCAAATTAACGCGGACAAAATTAACTCCCGCATCCATCGCCAAATCCTGAAGGGAAGTTATGAGGCGATCTTCTGCGGCTTCCTCAGGGATAAGCTGTTTCACTAAATTCAGGAAGCGTTCATATTCTTCAGCCTCCTGGCGGATAGCCATTAACCTTGACAGTTCAATTTCCTTTTCATTAATGATTTCTTCTACTTCCTCGGATCGTTCCCGGGGTTCCTCCATGGCATTATACTGCATCACACACAGGACACCCAGGATAATAATGCCCACTCCCACCAGGATCAAGGCCAACATTGTTGAGGTGATGTTTAGTTTACCTAAATTCATGAGGGCTATTCCCCTCCTTCCATCATCATTTCGTAAGGCTCACCGGGTTTTAGGTTTGCCTCGATGTCGAAACGAACTTCGGTTACAGTCTCTCCTTCCGTTTTCTCTGAATAGCGGCAGCGAACGTTTTCCAGGCGTTCCAAATGATAGAGCTTTTGCAGCCAGGCTGATAAATCCTCATGGGAATGAGTTGTGCCGGAAATATTAATCGTTCCGCCCTCCTCATCAAAATCCGCGTTCAAATTGCCCATCCAGACGTTTCCCGGCATTGAACCGCTTACTTCCGCCAGGAAATGATCCCAGGGCGGAACATTGCCCATTGCTTCCCGCAGGTGATCTTTCACTTCTTCTACCTCTTCTTTCATTTGCGCATACTTATCCAGTTCTTCAATTCGCCTTTCCAGGTTTTCAACACGCTCTTCCTGTTCAGCTACTTGGGCACGCTCAAGGGAAACTACGGTATATAGCGCCCCGAAAACCAACAGCAAAATTCCCAAAACCCCAATACCGGCAATAACAGCAATGCGTTGTTTTTGGCGGGTTTCTTTTTGCTTTTTTATTTCAGACGGAAGTAAGCTGATATTCTTCAACGTTTTATCCCTCCAGTCCCCGCAAAGCCAGGCTAAGCGCGATAGTATAATCTAATTCCAGTTCCTGACCGCCGGGTAGTTGAAAATTATTTATTCCTTCACCCGGCCGCATTTTTTTTACCGGGAGGTTTAAAGTCTCTTCCGTTCTTTCCAAAAGCTTTGGAATGCGGGCGCCTTTGCCGCTTAAAAGTATTTCTTCCACCGGTTGTGCTCCTTCCTGAGACTGATAATAAGAAATAGAAGAACGGATTTCCCCTACCAGAGTGTCTACCCACTGAAGGAAGTTTTCCGGAGGTGACTGGGAAAGATCTCCCAGAGAAGGCAATTCACTTTCCGAAGCCCCCAGTATATTGGCAACATCCTTTAAGCGCACGGGTATGCGCCTCGCCAGGCGGGGAACTTTCCCTTCAACAAGAAGGATGTTAGTCTGTCCATTAGCAATATCTACCACAACCACACTCCCTTCCCGCGGTAAGCCGGGAAGAACCTTTAACAATACCAGGGAAGAAACATCAATGTCCCAGGCGTTCAGGCCGGCTAAAGAAAGAGTCTGGAGAAAGCCATAAAGCATTTCCTGTTTGGCCGCCACCAGGATTACTTCGTACATGTCGCCTTCTTCTCCGGTAGTTTCGCCGATAATAGTATGATCAAGGATGACACTGGGCAACGGTATGGGCAAATATTCCCCGGCCTGGTGCCTTATTAAACCTCCCAGTTTATCTTCCGGCACCTTTGGGAAATTAGCAAACCGGACCAAAACTTCCTGGTTGGAAATTCCCAGAATTACTTCACTCCCTTTAAAGTTATGCCTTGACCAGAGTTCCTGCAGAGCTTCACCCACCTGTTGAGATGAGTAAACAATGCCATCTTCCACGGCCCCATCGGGGAGCACTTCACGCCCCCATGATTCCAAGGTGGGAAAGTTTGCCTTCCCGGATAACTCTACCGCCCTTAATTCGCCGGAATCAATTTCCAAACCCACCAAACGCCTTTTCATTAAGTTAAACATAAGCTTTTCATCCTCTCCACCAGGCAATCACCATAGCGCCTGTCATTCATCAATCTCGAGCCAATGTGAAATATTATAATTGCCAAACTTTCTTATTCCTACTTAACCTTATTTAAAATTAATCAATCAGTAATTGCCTATACGACGGATAACCGTTACATGACCTGGGTTATGACCGTGAAGATAGGCAGGTACAGGGCGATTAACAGGAAACCTACCAATCCCCCCACAAAAATAAGCATGAGGGGCTCAATCATGGCGGTCAGCCCCCTGGTTAATGTTTCCACTTCCTCTTCAAAAAAGAGGGCAATGCGGTTTAGCAAATCGGGAAGGGCCCCGGTTTCTTCACCTATGGCAATCATATGGGTTACCATGGGGGGGAAGAACTCGGCCTCTTCCAGGGGATCGGCGATACTGCTTCCTTCCCCGACTTTTTCAGCAGCCTTTTCCACTGTTTCTTCCACTACGGAGTGCCCTGCCGCATCTCCGGCTTGATTCATAGCCTGCATAACAGGAATACCTCCGGAAAGCAAAGTAGAAAAGGTGCGGACAAAACGGGCAATCACTGTCTTGTGAATGATCTGGCCAAAACCGGGTATGCGGATTACAACCCTGTCCCATGCCCGTCTTCCCGATTCGGTATTCAGATAGAAGCGAAACCCATAAATAACAGCAGCAATAACAAGTATATAAACGTACCAATAATTTATAATGGAATCTGACATAGTTACAACCATTTGGGTTATGCCGGGGAGTTCGGCATCTTCGGGAAAAAATCCCACAAATACGGGCACCATAAAAATCATCATCCCAAAAAATACCAACAGGGCAAATATCCCGATAATCAAGGGATAAAAAGTGGCGGAACGTATATTGTCCCTCAGGGCTTTGTCTTTATTTAACTGTTCAGCCAGGGCCGTTAAAGTTTCCTGAAGGGTACCGCCGGTTTCTCCTGCCTGAACCATGCCCACATACAAGCGGTTGAATATATGGGGGTAAGCCTCCAATGATTCTGAAAAGCTGGTTCCCGCCTCCACGCTGCTGGCAATTTCTGCCACAGCCTTACCCAATCCGGGATTAGTAGCCTGTTCGCTAAGGGTATGAAGAGCGCGGGTAATTGGAATGCCCGCATCCAACATAGCTGCAAGTTGGCGGCTGAATAAACTTAAATCGCCCAGGGAAACCTTTTTGGAACCTCCTCCTCCACGCAACATATCCAGCAAGGGAGAAGAAGGTTCTTCTTTAACCTCCAACACTGTCATCCCTTTGGCGCGCAGGCGTTCAGCTATAGTAGTCTCCCCGTCTGCCTCCATTTTTCCCTTAACAATCTCTCCGGATTGGTCTACGGCTTCATATGCGTACATGGCCATATTCCATCACGTCCCGTCTTCAAAACTATTTTAAAAACTTCAAAATTTATTACCATCAATACTTTAAAACTTCCAGGTCCCCGAACTCATTCCCCCTGATTGCATGGCCCGCTCAACTTCCTCTAATTCTATACAGTGCTCCAGAGCCGTTTCCCGGCTAATTTTTCCACTCTTGACAAGGCCTCCCAGAGCATGATCCATGGTCTGCATATTTTGGGCCTGGCTGGTTTGAATTACACTGTAAAGCTGGTGTTCTTTTCCTTCCCGAATCATATTTCGCACGGAAGGGGTGCTGATCATAACTTCGGCAGCCACCACCCGCCCCATAATATCTCTGGTAGGCAAAATCTGCTGGGAAATTACGGCCTGCAAACTGTTAGAAAGCTGCTTGCGAATCTGATCGCGGCGTTCCTCATTAAAAACATCAATAATGCGGCTAATTGTGAGCGGAGCAGTCTGTGTATGCAAAGTAGAAAAGACAAGGTGCCCCGTTTCCGCCGCTGAAAGGGCTATGGCAATACTTTCCAGGTCACGCATCTCACCGATAAGAATGATATCGGGGTCTTGCCGCAGGACATGGCGCAATGCCGCCGGGAAAGACTTTGTATCAATGCCCACTTCCCTTTGCCTGATCACAGATTGTTTGTGCCGGTGCAAAAATTCCACCGGATCTTCTATGGTCACAATGCTTTCCTTACGGTATCTATTTATCCAATCAAGCATACCCGCCAGTGTAGTAGACTTCCCGCTTCCCGTAGGACCGGTAACCAACACCAAACCACGCGCCAGTGTACATAGAGTTTCTGTTACTTTGGGAAGCCCCAATTCCTCCAGTTGCGGAACTTCATAGGGCACAACCCGGAGAGCAACAGAAAGGGTGCTGCGCTGATACATAGCATTACCCCGGAAACGCGCCACTCCTCGCAGGGAATAAGAAAAGTCCAGCTCCCAATCTTCATGCAGTTTTTCTAATTCAAAAGGCTGAAGGACCTCCTTTATCAAATCCTCTACATTTTCGGGAGTAAGCTTGGGATAATCCAGTTCCACAAGATCTCCATGAACTCTTGCCTTGGGAGGTACACCCGCAGTTAAATGCATGTCGGAACCTTCTTTTTCCACCGTCTCCTTGAGCAGGTCATCAATATTTGCAGGATATTTTTCTTCTTGCGGCTTTTCCTTATCATTGCCTTCCATATATTCAACCCTTTCCCTTAAAAAAATCAATCATTTAAACGATTTTCCGGATAAATACTTGTCCTTTGGCGCTTAAACATGCTCCACAAACTTATTCTTCTGAAAGAATTAGTTACTCGGAGGTTTCTCTATTTAAATAAAATTCATCGGGTAAGTCTTCCGGCAAACCGGGATCTTCGATTATGTGGATTTTTTCCACCATGTTTAAAACTGCTTCCACTTTAGCCGGGGATTCCTCTACCCACAGGATATGATGCGGTTCATCAGGATCGCCGCTAAGGTTCTCAGAAATGGACATCCGCCCGGCATTGACCCCGGTAAGTTCCGCAAGCACCTTCCTTTGTGAATCCAGTCTGACAGTGGCATTTTCACCGCTGGCAGAGGCCACGGGCACTCTTGCTCCCATCGCTCCTCCCCCCGCATCTGGAGTGGGGCTAGCAAAGGGACCGGCCACACCTTCCACGTTTTCCACAATGTCCAGTTCATCTTTCACGTCTTTAATTTTCGACAGGCTGAGAGCGGTTGCCTGCACCCACATAGTATATGGGTTTGCATCACTAAAGATAACACTTTTCAGAGGTATATCCAAATCGCTGCTCAGGGCACTTTCTAATCTGTCTGCCGTGATATAGTCAAGGTCAAACCGCGTCAGCATCATCTGGTTAAAAAACCGGTCGTGTAAATTGCTTTCCTCGCCTACTATGTAGAGGTTGCCCTCTTCGATGTAGTGCAAATCCTCTTTAACAATAAGATATTCGAAAGCTGTTTTGGGGGTAACCCCCCTCACCTGAAAAGTAATTTCCCGAGGGCCTTCACACACCAGAATATTTACCCCCATCTTGGCAGCCAAAACGGAAAGAGCATCGCGGAGATCCGTATCGCGAAAATCTACATCTACCTGCCCTTCAGGTACCGGATCACGATAAGGAGCAGCCCCATCGTAATACTTACCGTCATACTTAAAAGTTCCATCTTCCTTTACAAACTGAAGTGAAGTATCAACCTGTCCTCGCTCGGCAAACACCCCTCCCGGAAGTTTGGCCGGCGCATTCGCCTCTTCGAAGACAGCGTCTTCCCCGCTGTTTTCTTCGGCGGATAATATAATCGGGGAGGAAAGAACAAATGCCGCGCCTAACAAAAAGACCACTGCCAATCCCATAATAATATTTACCTTAAACTTATCAGTCATTTTCCACCTCGTTATCTTCATCATCCTCTTCTTCATCATCAGGGTCTTCCACCTCCTCTTCTTCATCGGGTTCATCCACTACTTCCGGCGCATCCCTGGGGATAATATCCAGACGTAAAACTTCTCCATCGGCCTCCAGCAAAACCTCGTTCCTTCTAATCTCGGCAACTGTCCAGTAATTATCAATAACATCTCCCACCGTCACCACATAAGCAGCCCTGGAGGTTTCTATAATGGCCATATTTTCGCCGGGGCCACCGGCTACAATCCCCTTCAATTCACCGGGAGACTCAAAAGGATCGCGGATGATTTCTTCCTCCCAATCGGGAAATTCCCTGGTCATTTGGGGAAGCATTTCTACTTCTTCCTCCGCATCAGTAATTTCCTCGTTTTCAGTTTCACTGCCAAGCAAAGTACCCTGCCAAAGAGGAGATAAAAGGAAGAATACGGCAATAAAAACGACTATTCCCCCGGCCAGCATTCCTACTGCCGGTAAAACTCTCTCTTCCCGCACCTTCTCCCAAATTTGCTCCCCCCAAGTAGGAGCCCTCATTTCCGGAATCTCCTCCATACCCGGAGATTCCTCGTTCTTCGGATATCCTTCGCTTTGCCGGTTTTTTTGGTCCATCATTAAAAATATCCTCCCCTTTCGGGTTTCTCCCGCAATGCAATTTTCAAATATTCTTGTATATCCATATTTTAAGTTCCTACTATACTTCACGTTCTTATTTTCTCGCTTTTAAAAAAAATTCCTGCTAAAATAATTTTAAAAAATTTAAATAAATTTATACTTAACAGTAAAATTGTCTTACTAATCATAACTTATCAGAAATTTAAAAAAATATCAATAGTTTTCTTAGTGTCACTCAATAGAGAGAAAGGAACCTTTCCATGTAATAAAGAAAAAGCTGGTTGTAATAGCCGGCAAACTGCACATCGCTCGCATGAGCCGCCAGGGGCAGATAAATGACACCGCATTTTTCATTGCCCACTTCCCGGTACCTTTCATAAAAAGAACGCGCTACTTCCGGCGGAACCATGCCATCACTGGTGCCCTGATAAATGAGGCAGGGGGGGCTGTCCGGGCTCACTAAAATCTCCACGTCCATCCATTCTTCCGAACCGCCGATGCCATCCAAAACTTCATATGCTTTGTAGCCGGGATAAAACGGCACATAAGCGCTGACTTCTATTTCCGGGCTAAAAATGTGCTCATAATCACCACTGTCAATGGCAAGGGCCATGGCCGTGCACAGATGCCCACCGGCAGATCCCCCGGAAAAGTAAACTGAATCAAGGTTCGCTCCGTATTTCTCCCCGTGTTCTTCCAGATACCCGGTAAATATGCCCAGATGGCGGATTATGTCATCCAGGTTGAAGGGACCCCGCACATGATCCGGCGACCCCAGCAAGGTTAAATTTTCCACAAATGAGCTGTCGCTTAAAAAGCTCAAAAAGTCGGCTTCTTCCGCCATATGAGCCAGGTCAACCCGGTCCGAGAGGCCGTACTGGATGTCAAATACCGTATAACCCCGGGAAGCAAAATATTTGTTCATCTGCATCATACTTCCCACGCCCTTTGTGCCGGCAATCCAGGCACCTCCATGAATGCGGACGAGGGTAGAACCTTCACCCGGCAAATCAGCATCACTGTCCTGGGGAGGCATATAGACATCATAATAAAGCTCCAGCCCTTCGTCCACTTCTTTTTCCACTCCGTTTAACGGATAATAAAGAACATCACGTTCGTACTCATAATCGGTAGTGGGAATGCCTAAAAAGTACGCGGGCAAAGAAAATTCGTAAGGGCGAAAATGCTCTTTATGCTCGTAGTCCAGCCTTTCTTCCCAGTCAGCGCCGAATGCATGGGCAAAGGATAGTTCGGCATCATCTATAGCCCGGGGCATTAAAAAAAGGGGAAATAGAAATACAATAAACAACACTACTCCCAAGAAACCCGTTATGTATCGAAACGGACTGCCGGGCGCCCTGTTTACTTTCTGTCCCAATACCATCAAAGCCAGGTAGAAAAATGCCATGAAAAGGGCGTACTGGGAAACCAGGCATTGAGTAAGCCCCAGGTAGTCGGTAATTAACACATAAGCAAAAAATACACCCAGGAGCATAATAATTAATATGATTACTTGAAAAACGCTTTGCCCCGTAGACATTTTTATTCGGCTCCTGCGGGAAGCAAACTTCAGACGGGAACCAGCAAAATAACTACTTCTTGCTTTTGCGGAGAGCCATCCGTGCGCCGCCCCTATGATGAATGTGCCCAAAAAAGAAGGGTAAACAACCAGGTACAAAACCAGGTTAGCCAAGGAAGGTTCGTAAATATTGGAAGCGCCGAAACCTCCCATCCACATGCCCAGGATGGCTACCAGGAAAAATACCAGGAAGCCCGTTCCCCAACTTTTTACTCTTTTTCCCATATCTCCTCTTTCATTCACATAAGCAAGAATAATATTCAGCACAAACGCCACCAAAAATATAATTCCGAAAAAATTATGCAGTGGGGCATCCCCTGCAGGAAGAGCGATATAAAGCCCTCCATATATTAGAGATACCAGGCTTAACAAGAAAGTTAAAATACCTAAAATATTTATAATCCCTTTGTCTTGAGACATTGAAGTTTACCTCCACCTCCCGGCATTTTTCAAAATATTATGTAAAAGAATATTCTATGTTGAATAACCATTTCCCTGCTTGCAAACTACATTAAAGTAGAGTCCAAAGTGAAAATTAATATTGGCTAAGCACGCCTGCCCATAAAGAGAGCGGCAAAAAACGCCGTTGCCGGCACGGAAAGAATCAGCCCCATGCTGATAGTAATGCCGCGGATCACTTCGGTAGCAATAAATTCCATGTTTATAATCCTGATCCACTGCATTTCTGACCCCGTGAGAAGCAGAAGCAGAGGGATCGCCGCCCCCACGTAAGCCAAAATCATGGTGTTAGACATGGTGGCCATAACATCCCTACCTACGTTAAGGGCGCTTTTGCCCAGGGCAAGAATGCCGATATCCGGGTTTGCTTCTTTAATTTCCGCCGCCGCGGAAGCAACCGATATACCTACATCAATAATCGCGCCGAGGGCTCCGATGATAATACCGGCAAAAATAAGCTGCCTGAAGTCAAAAGCCTCTTCGTGAAAATAAAGCATCTGGGCTTCTTGAGTGCTCAAGCCGGTAAGGTGAGCTTCGCTTCCTACCAGTAAAGACAGGAATCCCGCCACCAAAAGGCCAATTACGGTACCAATAATCGCCGCATAAGACTTTTTATTTATCCCCCCAATGACCAGCAGGGTTACTACCACCAGTAAAATGGCGGAAGCAGTGGAAACGAGGATGGCATTATACCCCTGCGCCATGAGGGGCAATAATATTTTAAAAATAAAGAAACAGGTAAAAGCCAGGGTAATAAGCGCCTTTAATCCCCTAACGCCCCCTATGAGCACTAAAAGAACCGCAAAAGCGATAACCAGGTAATAAACAACGCGATCCCGGGCAATATCATGCAGATAAACGTCCGATGAAAGGTCGCCGCTGAAATCAACCAGAATAATCTCCATACCTTCTTCCATGTATATTCTGTATAGATCACGTTCACTGTAATGATTGGTAACCTCTACAACTTCTCCCCGGAAGGGCTCGTCCAAAATGCGCACCTGCGCCACCTGCTTAACTGACTCCAAAATGGGAGGGCCTGCATCCGGGGAGGTTCTGGGGTCAGCGGAATCTTCTTCCACGACAGAAAGGACTTTTCCGCGGTAATATTCTTCTTCGTCTTCTTCCATGGGGTCCTGCTGTATTGTTTCATCTTCCGGGAAAGGCTGTTCCAAAGGTTCATCTTCCTGAAAGTCTTGCTCCGGTTGTTCTTCTCCATGATCTTCTATTATTTGTTCTTCTTCCAAAAATTCTTCCGGTTGTGCTTGCACCCGGCCTTCCTGCTCCGGGCATATTTTCTCCGTAGACACGACACCGCCCAAAAATGAAGTTGATATTAAAGAGAAAACAATAAATATTATTAAAATTCCTAATAAAGACCTGCGCTTCTCCATGGTTTTCACAGAGGAATTACTCCTTATATCAGCATTTTTTTATCAATTATCGGCCTGGTTTTTTTATCAATCTTCTTCGCCCCGGAAAGTTTCTCGGTGAAAAGGAGGGGCAATCTCTCTTTCTTCCAGAAATTCTATTAAACATTCAAAAGTTTGACTGCTCAGTTCGTGCTCCAGCAGGCAAGCATCTCTTTCCGCAATACCGGAAGAAACTCCCAACACTTCTATGAGAAAAAATCTGATTACCCGGTGACGATAGCGAATTTTGCGGGCGTAATCTTTTCCTTTAGCGGTGAGAATGACCGGGCCATAATGGGTTTGCTGGATTAGCCCCTGTTTTTTCAATACCGATAAAGCCTGACTGACACTTGCTTTGGCTATGTTTAAGCTGGAAGCAATGTCTGTAACCCGCGCTGCCCCGTCTTCTTGAGACAGATTCAAAATTACTTCCAGGTAATCCTGCAGTGAGGAAGTTACCGGTATAGATTTGTCCATGCTCCACCCACCTCCCGCAGTATTCTTCAAGACAACCGGAAAGCGACCGTTTAGAAAAAGAAAGTTTTGATGCTCATAAAGTTCCGCCTTACTTCTTCTTCACCTTTCACCGGATCCATGTGTCCGGGCAAAAGGAGTTCCACGCCTTCCAAGCTTGCCAACTTATCAACGCTGGACTTCATGGCTCCCATATCGCCGCCGGGTAGATCCGTCCGGCCGATGCTTCCCCTAAAAACGGTATCGCCGCTAACAAGCACGTTTTCCGCGGGAATATAAAAGCACGCCGAACCGGGGGAATGACCGGGAGTATGAATGACTTCCAGGGTAATATCACCCAACTCTAATTCGCCTTCATCCAAAAGGACATCAGGGGTGAGATCGGGAGCATTATCGCCGTGCCGCTCACGGAACATGCGTGCCATGGCGTCTAAAAGAGGCTCTTCTTCTTTAAAAAGAAAAACGCGGGCACCGCTTTTATCCCTAACCGTTCCCGCAGATTCATAGTGATCGGGGTGTCCGTGCGTACACAAAACTACATCTATGTTTTCCCAACTAAAGCCGTCTTCCGCCAATTCCTTTTCTAAAGTTTCTAAACAGCTTTCCCGAAACTCATTACGTATATGGCCGGGATCCACCAGAACATTCTTATTTCCCGCCAGTAGATAAGTATTGCAATTGTTTCCATTGCCCCTCCAGGGATAAGCATAAATTTTTCCTTGCACATGCATTTCTTCCATTCCTCCTTGTTCTCATAGTTAGCTGGCTTTGTTATAATGGAGTGTGACTTAAATTGACAATGCCAGTTTCCCTGCCGGTAATTCCGGCAATCATAACAGTTTTCTTAGCTAGTGCTTATTATACCACACTAAATAAAATGTTAAAGGGGGGAAATGGAATGAAAAAAATAAAGTCAGCAACAGAAATAGCTTTGGAAAAAACCAAAGAATACGCTCAAGCCTCCAACGACACCGAAACCGCAGATGAAAACCGGGAATATTTGAAAGCAGCCGAAGTATTGGCTGCCTCTCTCCTGGAAAATAAAACAGCCCCGGAAAAAGCCGTGGAGGCCTTGGAAAAATACCCCGACAAAGCTAAAGATGCCGTTACCGAATTATTTTTCCAACAGTTTGCCGACGGGATTAATTTTAAGAACACCCCGACAGTTCTCCATGTTTTAAAGCACCTGGCTCAAGATGAGGCTCTCCTGAATGCTTGCAACGAGGTCAATCAAATTTACGAAGAATATGAGCAAAAAATGGAACAAGAAAAACAAAAAACTGCCGAAGAAAACAGCCAGATGATGCTTCAACAGTTGGCTCAAGAAGGAATAAAGGGAAACGCCATTTACAAAGTAAATGTGCGGGAAAGTGATTTATATCAATCGGTTTGCGAACCACTGGAGGAGGAATATAACCGGCAATTATCCGGCTTTCGTTCATTCCTTGCGAGCAAAGGCCGGGAAAATGAGGTGTAGATCATCGCCACAGACAACCGCACAGATCTGTTGGGAAGTAATATTTTTTCTCTCATTATGAAACATTCCCTCCCGGCTACCACCGGCATGCTGGTTAATGTTTCCTTCAACATTATGGACACCATATTTGTGGGCATGCTGGGTAGTGGGGCCCTCGCCGCTCTCTCCGTTGCCTTTCCAGTTCAGATGATGCTGGGCGGGGTTGCCATTGGCACGGGAGTAGGAGCGGCTTCTCTCGTTGCCCGCCAGTTGGGAGCCGCCCAGTATGAAGAAGCAAGCGAAACAGCCAGTCAATCATTTTCCCTTGCTTTTTTGCTTGGGGTCGCTGTAATTTTAATCGGCTTTTTCTACCTGGACGATCTGCTGGTAGTTTTCGGCGCCACCCCGGAAATTATGGGCGACACTTTTGATTACCTGTCTATTATTATGTGGGGCGCCCCCACTATTTTTTTAATGATGATGGGTAACAATGTGATTCGGGGAGAAGGTAGCGCCATGGTAGCCATGAAAATCATGGTGGCGGGAGCATTGTTGAATATTGCCCTGGATCCGGTCTTTATTTTTGCTTTAGGGCTGGGAATAAGAGGGGCAGCACTGGCCACGGTAATTTCCCGCAGCCTGATTCTTCTCTATGTGGTCTATTATTTCATCTTCGGAAATAGCATGCTTAAAATATCACTGAAGTGGTTTTTGCCGCGCTGGAGCGTGGTTGTGGAAATATACCGGGTAGGCATTCCCGCCATATTCATGCAGGTAGCCTTTAACCTGGCCATAATTTTCATTAACCGTATTTTGGGCGGGTATGATCATGTAGCTATAGCTGTTTTAGGAATTATTGTCCGCCTGCAAATGGTGATCCTGCTTCCCTGCATAGGTATTTCCCAGGGGCTGCTCACTATTATCGGCTTCAATTACGGGGGCAAGCTCTACGGCAGGGTACGAGAAGCTTTTTTTAAGGCCACTATGCTTGCTTTCGTCTTTTCCCTGATAGTAACCGCGCTGTTTGTAATATTTCCCGCCACCTTTATCGGCATATTCAACCGGGAACCGGAACTACTGGTTTTGGGTTCCTATGCGCTGCGTATTATGGTAATTACTTTTCCTCTGGCTGCCCTGCAGATTATGTCTTCAGTTCTGTTTCAGGGTATCGGCAGGGGCCTCCCCGCTCTTATATTGGCTGTATCCCGCCAGTTTCTTTTCTTTGTTCCCCTGGCTTACCTGTTTGAATTCTGGTTCGGCCTGGACGGTATATGGTTTTCCGCACCCGCAGCGGATCTGCTCACCTGCCTCATCGCCCTCTTCCTTATAAACCGGGCCTTCAAAAATCTAGGGCTTACTTTTTGGGGTTACCTGGGTTCCAGGGTTAAAATTCTGTCCAGGGCTTCAATGTCTTCCCGTTCAAACAACATCTCCAGATAATCCATTTCCAACCATAACTCCATCTGGTCATCATAATGCTCACTGCGGATATGCCCGGAGTTTCCTATGGCCAGCGAATCGTAAGCTTCATGGTTCGACATGTCTATGATATAACGGTAAGGAGCGCTAATCCAAACTTCATAGGGCATCTCCGCAGTAGGGGTAAAGCCCATATTAGCGGGAGTAGCAAGGCTTCCGCCCACCGGTTTTGGTCCCCGGTTATAATCCCGCGCGCTAACATCCTCACCTATATGATGCTTAAAGGTGATGGTATGAATGTCTCCCCACTCCCAATCTTGCAAGTCTCCACCCATTTCTTCACCGAGGTCAGCTATTGCCTCTGCAAAAGAATCCTGAATTAATCCATCTATGTCGTCAACCCACACCGATTCTCCTTCAATTATTTTTTGGTCGATTACCTGGAGCAAAGCCCCGTATCCATAAGCTTTTTCCATGAGTTCTTCGGAAACTTGATCCTCAAATATATTATGCAGGAACGTAGAATAGAAATGCCAAAATACTGCCGGCGCGGGAGCATCTACTTCATCCACGGGATCCTCTCCCCATTCCTGCAGAATTTCCAGCGCTTCTTTTTCCATGCTCTCCATATCCTCTGAAGCTTCCTGCAGTGATGCAAGTAACTCGGGCATCAACATTTTGGCCTGATAATTGTAAAAACTGGACTGAATTTCTTTCATATCTTCCAAAGTGTAATTATCCATTTCTTCCAGGTGTTTTAATATACTCATAGCCCGGGAGGGATGCCCCCACTCGTGGGTGAGAAAATGGGGGTAATCCTCATCTACGATGCGGTGATTGGCAGTGGCTATCTTACCCTCCGGGGGATTATAAAGGGAAGGAACTTCATCCATATCCACAAACCCTTCCCACTCGTAATCGCTGGACCAACCGGGAACGGGCAGCAATCCATTGCCTGCTTCTTCGTGGGCCTCGGATCTGATGGGAAACTTTCCATTGCCCAGATAGCCGATGTTGCCTTCCACATCCGCGTAAAGGAAGTTCTGCGCCGGAACTTCCCAATTCTGCATGGCCTCGCGAAATTCATCAAAGTTCGTGGCTTCCATCATGCCTTTCAAAGCATCCGCCTCGGTTGTGCCTTCAAGACCCGTCCACTTCAAGCTCAAATCCGTGTCCATATCTACCGCATCTGAAATAACGGGGCCATGTTTGGTTTCTAAAATTTCCAGTTCGATATCTTCTTCCCCTCTTACTTCAACGACTTCCTTGATCACTTCCGCTTCTATCCAATCATCGTCGTAACGATATTTATGCGGATCTTCATCATGAAAATCTATCTCGTAAAGGTCCATGACATCGGGGCCGAGGTTCGTTTCCGCCCAGGCAATATGCTCGTTATAACCGGCAACCACTCCCGGAACGCCGGGAAACATCACGCCGGTAACTTTTAATTCCCCGGGGACCACCAGGTGATTCTTAAACCATATGGAAGGCAAGTCCATGGGTAGGTGCATGTCACTGGCCAGAAGCGCTCCTCCCGTTTCGGTGTGTTCGCCGCTGATAGCCCAGTTGTTGGAGCCCAACCCGGCAATTTCATCACCCAGGCCGGCATTACGCGACAACTCCATTAATTCGGTGGCGCCTTCAACATCCTTTGCGGAGAGAGCTCCCTCGACACCCTTAGGGCCATATTCCAGATAGGTAGGAAGAATGTCTTCAAATTTTTCGCTGTCTTCACCAATTTCCCCGGCGAGGGCGTATAAAAACAGCTCTGTTTCCATGTTACCCCCCAGCCCCCAGGCAATCAACTTTGTAATGACCATGGAGTCTACAGGTGTCCAATCTTCAGGGACATAATCAAAAAGGACAAATTCCGGGGGGAGTTCGTCCTTGTTTTCCTCAATATAAGCGTTAACCCCTGCCGCATAGGCATCAAGCATATCGAGAGTTCTGTCGGACAGTTCATCCAGGTTTTTCTCCGCTGCCCGGCGGAAGCCCACCGTCCGATGAAAAATGTCGTCTTCCACCATTCCTTCTTGAGCACCCCCCACTATTTCTGTCAACCTGCCGGAGACCATCCTGCGCATGAGATCCATCTGAAAAAGGCGATCATTGGCATGGGCATACCCCTGGGCAAAAAATAAATCCGCATCTTTTTCCGCATAAATATGAGGAGTGCCGTAATCATCGTAATAAATGTTTACCGGTTCTTCCACTCCCGTTTGAACATTGCCGCTGTAAACGGGGGTACCGCTTCCCCGGTTAAAAAACCACTTTATCCAGTCCATAACCCCCGTCTCCTCAGGAGAACATCCCCATAACGGCAAAATAATCAAAAGGCACATCACCAGCACAAAAAACTTTTTCAAATGTCTTCCCCCTTATTATTTGGTTATTTCTTTGCTAAATATAATTCCTAATATTTCTAAAACTCGGCAAAATTATACCACGTATCTTAACTCTTGTTAAGAACCTAAACGAGCGTTGCTCAATTTACTTTGTTTAGGTTAATTGACAAAGTAAATGCAACCCCCACCGGGAGAATTGGTTGCATTTAGTCTTACAAATGAGAGGGTTGCATTTAGTATGTCAGAAAAATACCATAAAAACTTTGCCAATTCATCACCCATTTAAAGAAATGGGCGACTTCTTGGAAACTAGGTTTAACAACTTTTAAGAAAGCAGAGAAAAATGAAGAAAAAAGAAACTGTGGTTAACGCTAAAGCCGGGCAAATCAAATTATATGGTAAGGGAACTAATAGCGCTGTCAGGCCCGGCATAATTAGGCGAATTTTTACGAATCGGCGAAGTTGTTAGAAGTGGTATTGGTTGATTTTACAGGGGATGCGGGCATATATTTTCTCAGGAGATTATAAGGCGCCAACTCCCTTTCCACCGGTATCCATAAGTGTTGGCGGGGATGGGGCGCCGTTTTTACCTCGCTGCCATACGCATCGTAAATAGAGGTTATGTGCAGCGGAAAGGGTTTAACCCGCGGGCTCAATACTTCCAGTTTTTCACCTGCGGCAAACTTGTTGCGTTGTTCTACCAGGGCCATTCCCCTCTTCCGGTCATAATCAAGAACTACTCCGGCAAGCATACACTCCTGCAGGTAATTTCTTTCTTCCGCAGGATCCACCTGCTCCGGCTTGCCAAAATAAAAGCCGGTATGGTAGGGGCGATGAGTTATTTTAGCCAGTTCTTCATGCCAGGCAGGATCAGGAGTAAATGTCTGAGGATGGGCGTATAATCGATCCAGAGCTTCACGGTAGACTCGGGTAACCGTGGCTACATAATGAATACCTTTCATGCGTCCTTCTACTTTAAAGGCATTGACCCCGGCTTCCACTAATTGAGGGAGGTAGGCAATCATATTCAGGTCCCGGGAACTCAATATGAAACTGGCTTCCCCCTCTTCTACCAACTCCAACGGATCAGCAGGCCTTGCTTCTTCCACAATGTAGTAATACCAGCGACAGGGGTGGGTGCATTCACCGCGGTTGGCGCCGCGTCCGGTAAAATAAGCGCTTAAAAGGCACCTGCCGGAATAAGCAATGCACATAGCGCCGTGCACGAAAACTTCCAGCTCGAGATCCACTTTTTCCCGCATCTGCTTTATTTCATCCAGGGTAAGTTCCCGCGCGGGGATAATGCGCTTAATTCCCTGCTGCTGCCAAAATTGAGCACTGCGCCAGTTGGTGACACCCGCCTGGGTACTTAAATGAACTGGTAAATGGGGCGCTATTTCCCCGGAAAGGGCAAAAAGACCGGGATCCGAGATGATAAGGGCATCAACATTTAAACGAGAAAGAGATTCCAGGGCCTCCCGGGCATCATCCAAATGGCGATGATGGACAAAAATATTAAGGGCGGCATAAATCTTTATCCCCGATTTGTGAGCCAAGTCCACGGCTGCGGCAAACTCTTCTTCGGTAAAACCGGAGGCAAAAGCACGCAGGTTGAGCCCCGGGTAACCGGCATAAACTGCATCTGCACCGTAGTGAATGGCTATACGCATTTTTTCCGGGTCACCGGCGGGGATTACCAACTCGGGTTTATGATCTATATTTTTTGCACTCGGGACATTTCTCTTTTCATTCATCAGGATTTTACTTCCCCCTTTAGAGGACACCGAAGAAATATTCAGGTAAAAACTTGCTTAAGTTTTGATTTCTAAATTTTGATGAATTGCCTAAGCTCATATAATAACAAGTAAGCAAAGGGCAATTATTATGCCATGTGCAATGTGAAAAGTAAAGCCGCCTCTCATCCTCGGACTAAAGTCCGAGGTTTTCCCGGCGTAATTCTATAAT
>CAZWVJ010000028.1:0-21125 GCA_964636865.1 uncultured Syntrophomonadaceae bacterium | reverse complement strand
GACAATGAATAACCGTCCCCTTCACACAGCTTACCTTAATAATCAAAATTTTACACAGGATACCTTAAGCCAATCCCTTAAGCCAATCAAAGAGATTTATGATATAACTGTTTTCCTGATTCGTTCTCGCAATTCGTTCTAGTAATTCTATGAGAATTCAATTTGACGCTTACATCTTACATAATTGTTAAGTAATTATAAGCTTACTTTACTTATTTTTTTGCTTAATTATTTATTTACTTAAAAGGTGGCCTGGCTTTTTGTTTTTTCTTTCTTATGGTAGTTGAGGTCTTCCCACTTGGCGCAACGGCTCCCCCATCTGCTTACAAGTTTTTCGTCAATGTAGAGTTCGTTAATTTCGCAACTGTTGCTGCAATCATCGCATATAAAACTCCGGGGGTAACAATCAAATGAAGCTATGGCATGAGCGCCGCGGTATTTTGAAGGTTCGGGAGTATTTTGCTTTTCCCGCAAAGCTAAAAGGGCAGCACCATAAGCCCCCATCACTTTAAACTTGTCAGGTATTATGAGTTCCTTATCTAAAATAACTTCTAAAGCATATTTGATGCCGTGGTTGGCAGCAACTCCTCCTTGAAAGAGGATTTCCGGTTCTACTTTCTTGGAACGGGCCACATTAGTAACAAAATTTCTGGCTAAAGCCATACAAAGCCCGGCAATGAGATCTTCCCGATTATAACCCATTTGCTGCTTATGTATAAGATCAGATTCCGCGAAGACTCCACAACGGCCGGAAATGCGAACGGAATTATCTGATTGAAGAGCATATTCGCCAAATTCTTCAATGGGGATATTTAGCCGGGAAGCCTGGTGATCAAGAAACGACCCTGTTCCGGCAGCACAAATGGTATTCATGTTAAAACCCACCGCTACCCCATTTTTTAAATAAATAATTTTAGAATCTTGACCTCCTATATCAATAACAGTGCGAACTCCCTGGTTTACGTGGCTGGCAGCAACTGCATGAGCGGTAATTTCGTTTTTTATTATATCCGCGCCAACCATTATGGCCGCTAAATGCCTACCGGAACCGGTAGTCCCTATGCCCCCTATATCTATATCTTTAAGAGGTTCACTTTCTAATTTACGAAAACCTTGCTGGACAGTTTCAATTGGCCCTCCCTGGTTTCGGGCATACCAATCAAATAAAGCTTCCCCCTTTTCATTCAGGGCTACAATTTTAGTGGTTAAACTGCCAACATCTACACCGATATAAGCTCTCATAAGAGGATTCCACTCTCCTTTTTTTGCTTTCTTTTTTTATCTTTTATTATATCCAGAAAAGCCTCCAATCTAGTTTGAACGCCTGCTTCGCCGGTTTGTTCGTTAGTAATAATTGTTAAAATAGGTATATCTTTTTCCTCAGTCACACGGGTTAATATGTTTTGAGCTACAATCTCCGGCATACAAGTAAAAGGAAATAAATGTATAATGCCATCAATTCCCTCTTGAGGCGCCAGCACCGTAAGCCCTACATTCTCTTGTCCGTGCCCCCCTACCATCTCATCCAGGTAAGGCGCAGCCGCTTCTTCAATCTCGTTATGCCTCTCTCTCAGTTTTTTGTCATTAAGCACTTTCAAACGGAACCAGTTGCTGGTATTAAGTTCGCGTTCCACCCATATCCGCTGAGACGGATGTTTTCCTAACCTTTCTATGAGATCGAGGTTAACAAATTTTTCTTGGACTGCATATATTTCCCCGATTATTCGTATACGGTAAATTTCTTCATTTTCTACTTTTTCAATATTATTAGCTTTTTGCCGATAATTATTATAAGCAGTGTCAATTTCTCCTATAGTCTCTAATTGTAAAAGTTTTTGCTTAAAATTATTAAATAACCCGTCTGCTTCTCCCCTGTTCTTTTCAACAGCCCTCAAATAAAATAGATCGTTTTCAGCCGCATCCAATGCAATCAAGCGGCGATAGCCCCTGACAAGGGCCCGAGATATTTTAGGCCAGGAAGCTCCTTCTGTAGTAAGGAACTGCAGAGTTTTTAAAAACTGCCTTCCCTTTTTAAAAACCGGAAAGGGATTATCTATAGCCACCATATCAAATTGATAACCTAATTTATTAAGAAGTATTTCTTGAATATCAGCATACCATCCCAAACGGCATCTACCTTTTCCGGTAACCATGCCAATCGTGTTCGCCCCTTGTTCTAATGCTTCCCTCATCTGCCCGATAGTAACTGTCATGGGAAAGCATATGAATTCCGGAGCTACTTCCATACCTAACTCTACGGTCCTATTTGTAATGGGAGGAATCACTGTTTCGATATCCAGTTCCTTGAAAATAGTAGATAATATAATTCCCAAATTGCCCATAGTAGGTAAACCTACTACCCTTTTATCAAATGTAGGGGCATGAAATTGTTTATTTTTATTCCCCGACCATGAAAGGTCTTTTTCCCCGCTTTTCTCATTTTTGCCCTCTGGACTCTCAATTACCGGAACAGTATCCATAAAAGCCTCTATACGGGTCATAAGACCCGCTTCTCCGGTCTGTTCATCCACGGTTAGAATAAGAAAAGGGACATTCATCTCATTGCTCTTTTCTTCCAAAAAGTTTTCTATTATTGCTTCCGGCCCGCATTCAAAAGGCCCCAGCATAATTAATTTATCCACCAAGCCATTACGCAGCCAGTAAAGCGCACTTCCTACCAATTGGATTTCAAAACTCCACAGTTTTTCTCCGTCATAAATAGAATTCTCTACCTGGTGAACCGCTTGTTCCGGTGAAATCATTTCCGGAGTGTATACATTTCCGTATTCACGCAGGCGATCTACCAGGTTATAGCCGATATAGTCATATAAAGTATAACTGTGAGCCACTATACCAATATTAATTCCATCTTCTTTGTCGGGCTGTGAAGAAATTTCTTTCCCTTCCAATAAAGTAAATGCTTCAGGTGTGGTGATTTGTCTGGAATAAGTAAGATAAATGAATTCATTTTGTTTTTCCCATGCAGCTTTAAAAGCCCGGCGAGCTTTTCCAGGATCTGCTCCAATTTTTTGGGCTTCCCTTACAAAAGAAGAACGGCCTTTATCGGTGGTATGATGAATATCAAATTTTGGGGATAAAAACATATCATCGGGTAAATTGAAATTGTTTTTCACCATGGCAGGCAATCCTATGTGTTTCGGACAAAAGTAACTATCTTTCCTCCCGCTTACCAACATAGGTAAAAAAATACCATCTACCCCTTTTTCCAATAACTGCCTCACATGGGGAAAAGTAAGTTTCACAGAAATGCATGGCTCATCTGTGGGGCAATCTGTTAAAGAATCCAAAGTTTTTCTACTGGTGGGAGAAGAAATTACCGGCTCCACATCCAGATATTCTAAAAATTTACGATAAAAGGGGTAATAGTAATAATACCCCATAGCTCTTGGAATTCCTATTTTCATTTAAATCATCACCACTTCTTTTTATTAGACATATTCAGGTATATTCACTTAAACGGATTGGTGGTTTATAAAGGTTGAAGCTACAATTGTATTTTTAAATATATTAGCATGCATAAAGTAATATATCAAATATAATATGAGTTTTTTCAACTCTAAAAATATTACTTTAGTCTAAAAACACTTAGGATTTGTTCTTACGTGTATTGACAGTATCTCTAATATACAATAATATTGTATATGAAAATGAAAATTAAATATTATTCGATGATCGGAAGTATTAGATAAGGCAATATGCCTTTCAGAGAGCCGTGTAAGCTGAAAATCGGCAGGTGAGCTTTTTCGAACTCGTCCGGGAGATACCGACTGAAAACTATTAAAGAAATTATCTTTACAAATAATTTCAAATAGTTAGTAGGAAGGTCGCATCGGGCCCGCGTTAAGGGCAAAGAGTGAGCAAGCTCATTGAAGCTTGCTAATAAGAGTGGTACCGCGAAAACCTTTCGTCTCTTGGAACGAAAGGTTTTTATTATTTATTTAATTATTCTTCAAAATAAAATAATCTTAGGAGGAAATATGATCATGGAAAAAGAGAAAGTAATTATATTTGACAGTACTTTAAGAGACGGTGAGCAAACACCGGGCTCTAAACTTAATATGGATGAAAAATTAAAAATAGCAAAGCAATTAGCCAAACTCAATGTAGATGTTATTGAAGCCGGATTCCCAATATCATCACCCGGAGAGCTTGAGGCGATAAAAGAAATATCCCGTCAAGTTAAGGGGCCTACCATTTGTGCCCTGGCCAGGTGCGTAAAAGAAGATGTCGATGCTGCCTGGGAAGCTGTAAAAGAAGCGGAAAAACCGCGTATCCATATTTTTTTAGGGGTATCAAACATTCACATGGAACAAAAGCTGCATAAAAATCCGGAAGAGCTTATTGAACAGGCCGTGCAAACAATAAAATATGCCCGTCAATTTACTGATGATATCGAATACTCACCGGAAGATGCCACGCGAGCTCAAGAAGATTATCTGTTCCGGGTTATAGAAGCCGCCATTGAAGCCGGAGCAACTACCATAAATATTCCCGATACAGTTGGTTATTCGGTTCCCGAAGAGTTTGGGGCGTTAATTCGCAGAATTAATGAAAATGTTAAGGGTATAGAAAATGTAGTTTTAAGCGTTCACTGCCATAACGACCTGGGCTTGGCCGTTAGCAATTCATTGTCAGCCATTAAGAACGGCGCCAGGCAAATAGAATGTAATGTCAATGGAATCGGTGAGAGAGCAGGCAACGCCTCCCTTGAAGAAATTGCCGTAGCTTTACGCATACGGCAGGACATGTTTGCCCACTATACAGACATAAACACTCAGGAAATATATCGGACCAGCCGCCTGGTGAGCAAATTAACCGGAATTCCGATACCGGTAAATAAAGCTATTATTGGTATAAATGCATTTGCCCATTCATCCGGCATTCATCAGGACGGTGTCCTTAAAGATAAACGCACATACGAAATTATCGATACTGATCTTATTGGCGGAAAGCCCGCTCAAATGTTACTTACCGCCCGCTCCGGAAGGCACGCTTTGAAAAATGAATTGCAGGAAATGGGTTATACCATTCCCGAGGAAGAGTTCGAAGATTTCTATGAGCGATTTGTGGAATTAGCCGATAAGAAAAAGGGAGTGTATAGAGAAGATATAGAAGCGCTTGTCTTCGAACATCTTTCTTTTACAGAACCCACATACAAGCTTGATTATTTGCAAACTGTAAGCGGCAGTAAAAGCATTCCGGCGGCAATCATCCGCCTTATTAAAGGCGATGAATATTTTGAAGAAGTGGCTATTGGTTCCGGACCTATTGACGCCGCATACAATGCCATCAATAAAATTACAGGAATAAATATTACCCTGACAAGTTATAACCTGAGTGCGGTTACCGGCGGAAGAGACGCCCTCGGAGAAGTTACCGTAAAAATTAATCACAATAATAAAGACATAACCGGCAGAGGCCTCAGTACAGATATAATCGAAGCAAGTATTAAAGCTTATATAAATGGAATAAACAAATTAATAAAAATGAACGATGTTAAAAACGGCATCCACAGCCAATAAACAATTGAGATATATTTGCTTTGATCCTTAATTTTCTTTGGCAGTAATCAGTTTTTGATCAAATTTAGGTGAATCTAAAATACTTTTAAGGACCTCAATATTTGAATTATTGTGGTCCAGCCAGTTTTTTTCTTCTTCTGCGGTTAAAATAACCGGCATGCGTTCATGTATTGCCTGCAACTGGTTGGTTGCCCGGGTAGTAATAATAACAAAGTAGTTTTGGGAATTGCCATCATCAGTAGTAAATGTATCCCAAATGCCTGCCATGGAAAAAAGTTTGCCGTGATCAAAATATATCCTGTATTTTTGCTTCCCCTTTTGTTCTTTTGTCCATTCAAAAAACGCGTTGGCGGGTATCACACATCTTTGACCGGCAAAGGCCCGTTTAAACATTCTTTTTTGATCTATAGTTTCCCCCCGGGCATTTATTATAATTCCGCTTTTTACGGGATTAGGAAAGCCCCACTTCCATAGGGAGATTTGCGGGGTATTAACGTTATAAATTACCGGTGCAGCTTGGGAAGGAAATATTTCCGGGCCGGTAATGCTTTGATTATCTAAGAGAGAAACTCCGTATTTTTCAGCAATATCTTCTAAACTGTCGCTTAACCAATAACGCCCGCAAATAAATACCCCTCCCCCACTCTGAATCTTAAATAAATGTGCTACATTCATTTTAATTGGTATCGCCTGTGTTTACAACATGGAAGCGGAAAAATACTTTTACTTTTCCTTCCCCTTTTTGTGTTATCTCCCCCATTTGTTATTAATAGAATTTTACTATGTTTAGATAATAATGAAGGTTGTTAAATTTCTAAACAGCTTGAAGGAAACCATAAGAGTGATATATAATAAATATAGATAGATACTTAATGTATAAAACTACTAAGAAATGACGGTGATGAAATTGACAACAACAGCCAAAAGTTTGCAAGTCTTTGATATCCAGCGGACTTGCGTACACGATGGCCCGGGAATTAGGACCACAATTTTCTTCCAAGGATGCAATTTAAGGTGTTTATGGTGTCAAAATCCAGAAGGTCTGGCGTTTAAGAGGCAAACCAACTCTCAAAACAACTATACAATAGAAGATATGATGGATATGGTCCTGCGGGATAAAAAATATTATTTTTCCTCCAACGGAGGAGTAACTCTTAGTGGTGGAGAACCTTTTCTCCAGGACTCTGAAAACCTTCTCAATCTATTGAAGGCGTTAAAACAGGAAAATATAAAAGTTGCTGTAGAATCTTCATTTCACGCTCCCTGGGAAGTTATCAACGAAGCCGCCCCTTACATCGATCTCTTTCTTGTAGATCTAAAGGTAGTTGGCGATGAAGAACTCCATATGCAATACACCAAACGGGATCCTTCATTGATCCACGACAACATCAGAAAGCTGTTAGATTTGGATGCTGAAGTCAAATTCCGGATGGTAATGGTCCCTGGATATACTGATGGGGAAAACAATATTCGCGCCACTTCTGAATTTCTAAAATCAATCGGCTATAGCTCCATTGAATTACTCAAATACCATAATTTATACGAAGATAAAGCCGAACGCCTCGGCCTGGAATATGAACCGCTCAATATTACCATGGAACAAAGCCAGGCATCTTTAGAAGAAGGCGTAAAGCTATTCCAAAAGCACGGTATCAAAGCAGAAAGCACCTATATAGATTCCCCTCCACCCAAAGCCGAATTTACCGAACGCGTTAAGGAAATAAACGAAACTATCAAAAATACCAAACCTGCCGTTTGCATCGAGGACGCCAGGCTGCGCACAGAGTATTACAAGAATTATGGTTTTAAAAAACCTTATAAAGATGGAGAATTTGCCAAACCCGGGCCAATTCACAGGGCAGAATGCCTCGCCCATGTATTAAAGAACAAAGAAACCAAAATTTATCCCCGGGAATTGCTCGTGGGCAACTTTACTTCCGGCAGGGTGGGCGGAAGAACATGGCCTGAGTATATATCTGCCGGCAGCGTAATGCAGGTATTAAAAGCCAACAACCGGAAGCCGGTGGCATTTCAGAGTTCACTTAAAGACTACTTTACTATCCTCAAAGAAGTTGCCCCTTACTGGATCCACCACAGTCAAATTAGCAAATTGTGGCCGGATCTGGCCCAATTGGGATTGCTGGCAGCCCGGACAACGGAATGGAATATCGGGATGAATTTTAATATTCTGGCCATCGGCCACTATATTGTAAACTTCGAACGCATCTTGAGTTTGGGAACTTCCGGTATGATAGAAGAACTCGAAGGAAAGAAAAAAGAAATGCCCGAAAGCACTCACAATTTTTATGACGGCGCTATTATTGCCCTTGAAGGCCTAGAACAGTTCGGACAAAAATATGCCGAGCATCTGTGGGCTTTAAGCACAGAAGAAAGCGATTCTCAGAGGCGCCAGGAACTGGAAGAATTAGCCGAGATATGCGAACATGTCCCCCGTTATCCCGCTCGCACCTTTCATGAAGCTCTGCAAAGCATGCTGTTTTTGCATATAGCCCTTTGCCTGGAATCTTACGAAAATGCCATATCTTTTGGGCGAATTGATCAAATTCTATATCCGTATTATAAAGAAGATATTCAAGAAGGAAGAATCACCTATGAAAAAGCCAAAGAGCTTCTCAGCTTATTCATTCTCAAAATGGACGAACTTGTTTTGGTCAACAACGGGGACAATTTCCCGGAGCTTTTCCGGCTTTTTGAAACTATATCCACCGACCAGGCTTTTACTTTCGGCGGAGTGGACAAAAACGGCGCAGACGCCACCAACGATATCACTTACATGCTCATAGATATTTGCGAGCTACAACCCCGGTCAGCCGACCCGGCAGCCCGTATCCATGAAAACAGCCCCGACAAATACCTGGAAAGGCTTGCTGAGGTTTATCTCAGCGGATGCCCCCTTCCCCAAATATTCTGTGATGAAGTATACATAGAGTCATTGCTCAGGCATTATCCTACTACCATTGAGGATGCCAGAAATTATTCCATTGTCGGATGTGTGGAACCGGTGGCGTCCGACGATCATTTCGGCAATACCGACTGCTCTAACATAAACCTGGCCATGCCTTTTTTGCAAGCTCTTAAAGGCCAAACTCATGATTTATGGAATTTTGAGCGCGGGGAATCCAGGCTGAAGCTCGCCACGAATTTCGCCCATCATGTTTCCAGGGAAAGGGCCAGTATTAACCGCCTGGTCAACCAGAGATCTACCAAACTCCGCGAAAAACGCAACATGGAAAAAGGGATTTATAATTACCAGCCGCTTTCCACCATGGATGAGCTGCTTGAACGCTTCCAGGAACGTTTAAACCATTTGGCAAAATCAATCCTGGCCGATCACCATAAAATGGAAGAATCACACCGGGAAAACTTTCCTACCCCTCTTAGCTCTGCTCTATACAGAGGATGCATTGAAAGCGGCAAGGATATTCTCGAAGGAGGAACTACCATCAACAGCAGCGGCATCCAGGCCATAGCTGTTACAGATGTGGCAGATTCCTTCCACGCTATTGAGGAAGTTGTTTTCAAAAACAATCTCTACTCCGTCAACGACGTTATTAAGGCCATAGATGAGAATTTCGAAGGTGAAGAAAACCAGCAGATAAGAGAAGCTTTGCGGGCCGTTCCCAAATTCGGGGACGATTACTCCAGCAAGGCTACCCAATGGGTAAACAAAGTTCTGGAGATGTATAACAATGCTCTGGATTCAGCAGGAAATGATCCGCGTAACGGTCGGTATTCAGCCGGATATTACGCGCTAAACCTGGCCAATATGTACGGCCAAAATACACCGGCACTGCCTTCGGGAAGATTAAAAGGCGTTCCTTTTGCCAACAGCATCACTCCCCACTACGGAAAAGAGCAGTCAGACCTTTTATCGGCGCTCAATTCCATAGCCGGTATCGACTTTGCCGAACATGCCGAAAACGGCACCACGGCAACCCTTACTATCGATTCTTCCCTATTTCCGGGAGAAGAAGGTAAGAAAAACCTGGTGAGCATATTAAAAACATTTTTTAACAGTGGAGGGATGCAACTGCAGCCCAATGTAGTAAATAGGGAAATGCTGCTGGATGCATACGAAAACCCGGAAAAATATCCGGACCTTCTTATCCGCATAGCCGGTTACTGCGAATACTTTAACAATCTCTCCGACGATATGAAATGGCACGTAATTAACAGAACCCAGTATTCTTAAATAAGAAGCAAGTGAAACGATGCAGAAAGAGGAGGATTACTCTTGTTCCTCCTTAAAAAATAAAAAACAGGGAAGGAGATAAAAAAATCCTTCCCTTGTTTTTTTAGTAAAACATCTCGCCGGAAAGAAAAGCCCTGGTTTTGGGGTGTTCCGGCTGATTAAAAAAAGTTTTCTTATTATTAACCTCAAGAATGTCTCCGTCTTCCATAAGGCAAATGCGGTGCCCCACTCGCTTGGCTTGAAAATGGTTGTGGGTGATCCAAACCACCGTGGGGCTCCATTCTTGGCTGTACTTGGTTACCATATTTTCTATTATTTTAATATTGTGGGGATCTAGATTGGCTGTGGGTTCATCCATCAAAAGCACCCGGGGATTAAACACCAACGCCCTGGCCAATGCCACTCGCTGGGCTTCACCCCCTGAGAGTGTTTTACTCTTTTGTTTAAGCAAATTATCTATTCCCAGTTCTTTTAGCAGTTCCAGAATACTTCCTTGATCAACCTGCATATTCCGAATCTTTAAAGGATAGATTATATTGCTCCAAACATTTGCCTTCAACAAGGCTGGCCTTTGAAATACCGTAGTTATCTCCCTCATCATCCCCAGCGGGGGCTGATAATTACCGGAAGTATATTTTTGGCCGTGATAAAAAACCTGTCCATCATCGGGTTCCTCCAAAAAATTCAAAAGCCGCAGAAGGGTGGTTTTACCTGCACCACTTGGCCCCAGCAAACAAAATATTTCCCCTTCATAAAGATTTAATTTGTCAACCTTTAATGAAAATCCGGGATAACTTTTGCGCAAATTCTCTATACGATAACTTATATCCTGCCTCATATAAGACCTTTCCTAAATTACTTGTTCCATTTAATTTCTAATGGTTGGTGTACTCTTTAGTTTTAATTAATTATCCTCGAACAAGTGCTTTTTCTGTAAATATATCATGGACAGGTTGGCAATAAAGGCAATGGCCAAGAGAATAATACCAAAAGCTATGGCCACCCCAAAGTTTCCCTTCCTGGTTTCCAGAACTATAGCTGTAGTTAAAACCCTGGTTTTGCCCTCTATATTTCCCCCAACCAGCATTACCGCTCCCACTTCAGAGATAACTCCGCCAAAGCCCGCGATTATAGCCACAAGAACTCCCACCCTGGCCTCCTTGATGGCAGCCCATGCCGCCTGTATCTTGGTAGCACCCAGGGCCATTAGCTGGTTCATAAGGTTACGATCTACCTGCATAACAGCCGCCATTGTAAACCCTGCAATTAAAGGAAATGCAATAATCGTCTGGGCTGCTACAATAGCTTCAACATTAAATAACCACCCTAAATCCCCCAAAGGACCAATCGAAGAAAACATGATAAATACAAACAAACCTACAACTACCGGGGGAAATCCCATTCCCGTATACAATAAGGCGGTAACCAAAGGCTTTCCCCGAAAATTATTCAGGCCCAGTAAGGCCCCTATGGGAATGCCAATCAAAGTGCTAAAAAGCAGAGCCATGCCGGCAACCCGTAGGGAGACACCTATAATATTATAAACATACGGGTCGAATTCTAATAACAGTCTTAGTGATTCTGTTAATCCATCTTCCATTACTTTTTCTCCTATACCCGTTTATTTACATAGTTAAAATAACATTTTTATTCCTAATTATTAAGCGTCAGGAAAAAATAAAGGTTCTCCGTATTCATCTATGCCATACTCGCTAATTTTCTGCTGTGTTTCTTCAGAAGTGAAGAATTCTACCATAAGCTGAGCTTCTTCATGCTTGACATGGGGATGCTCGTCCGGATTCACGGGTATGATGCCATAAGGATTGGCTAACTCATCGTCCTCGTCAAAAACAATTTCCAGGTTTGGTAACTTATCTTCCATGGAAAGGAAGGTGCCCCGATCTGCCAGAACATAGCCCTGTCTTTCATTGGTTACAATCAGGGTATCTCCCATGCCCTGCCCCATGGAATCATACCATTCTTCTTCAGTGATTTGATCATAACCGGCAAGTTCCCACAAGTTCATTTCTTTTGTATGAGTTCCGGAATCGTCTCCGCGGGACAAAAACGGAACCTCTTCTGCTGAAGTATGAGCAACAATGTTATCCAAAGCTTCAGTAATATCTACGCTATCATATACGCTGCCGGGATCCCCTTCCGGCCCTACTAATACAAATTCGTTATACATCACATCAAATCGTTCCGTTCCATAACCGTTTTCTACAAACTGTTCTTCCAAATCCCGGGCATGTACTAGAATAATATCGCAATCCCCTCTTTTTCCGGTTTCTATAGCTTGCCCGGTTCCCAAGGAAATAATATTTACTTGAATATTATGTGCTTCTTCAAACTCCGGTAATATCTCATGCAACAATCCTGAATCATAGGTGCTGGTAGTAGTGGCCAAAGTTATTTCAATTACTTCTTGATTAAATTCTTTTTCCGGTTCGGCTTCCGGATCTGGTTCGGTCTCGCAACCCATCAATCCCATCAATAAGATAGCCAATACTATCGTCATATTAAAGAAAAATCTTTTCAATCAAATTTCCTCCTTGCTTATGGGTAGCCAGGCTCAGAGAATTACTTATGTAATTGTCATATACCGAGACATTCGAGATAATTTGCAGCTCCGTAACTATTTAAACCCGCCCCGGTACTCAAAAAGTAATAATAAATAACATCTAATGTCGGGCGTTATGCAAACACTTTCATAACGAACCTATAGAAATATTATCTTACCCTTATTATCCTGTCAAGGGAAAAATGAAAAAAATGGAGTAATCAAACAAGATCAAATAACGGCTCACCATATTTTTCTTTGCCAAAACCGGAGATGATTTGTTTTCCTTCAGCCTGCAGCCACCGGGCAAATTTACGAACATCCTCACTATTAATTGAGGCAAAACGCTCGGGGTTAACTATTGATAAGACAAACACGTTATCAAATAAGTCAGGAGTTTTTGAATCCTCTTGCGTATTCTTTACAATTTCTAACTCAATTTTACTTTGGGACAACATAAAGCTGGCCCGATCTACCAGGGTAAAGGCACGCTTTTCATTGGCAAGGCTTAAAATTCCCAGGTTGCCGGCCACTCCGGAAGAGGTCAGATACCATTCCCCTGAAGTGCTTACGCCAGCAGCTTCCCAAATCTTTTGTTCCTGCAAATGAGTTCCGGAGAAATCTCCCCTACTTACAAAGGGAAAACCACGCAAAGCTATCTCCCTGAAAATTTCCACCGCCCCCACTTCAAGTTCTATTTTCTCAATTAGTTCACCAGGCCCCACCAAAACAAATTTATTAGACATTACCGGGATGATTTGAGAGCCATACCCTTCAGCCATGAATTGCTTTTCCAATTCCGGAGCATGAGTTAAAACCATGTCTACCCTTCCCTGCCGGGCAATTTCCAGGGCACGTCCACTGCCTACAGCTATATGCTTAACCAGTATTCCACTGGCCCGGTAAAATGCTTCTTCCAACACATCCAAAAGTCCGGTCTCCACAGGTTCCATGGTACTTGCCAGTAACAAATGATGAGTTAAGGCACCACTTTTCTGTTCATAACCCAAGTTTGGCTGCTCTAATGAAAATACTGCCCTATCAACAAACCGGCTTAGTTCTTCATTAATTTCGTTTTTAAAAGACAGGTAGTGTTCGAGTAAATTAAGCCCTTCTGAAGTTAAAGAAGCTCCTCCCCCGGAGGCACCCCCGGCTTGTTTTTCCACCAGCTTTAATCCCAGGGCACTTTCTGCTTCTTTGATCAAGCCCCAAGCATAACGATAAGAAAACCCCAACGTAGCGGCTGCTTGACTAATAGAACCTTGTTGCTTTATAGTACTTAACATTTCAAATAGATTACTGCCCGATAAGCGTTTTTCACCTTCAAGTTCAAGATTAACTTTAAACGGGATAAATTTATCATCGGACAATTACATCGCCTGCACTTTCCCCAGAATTTTAATAATAGAGATATTATAGAATCATTTTAACATAATTCAAATGAAAATATCTAACATATGTGTAGCAAGGGGATGTAGCAAGGGGACGGGGTACTTGCTACATAACACGGGGACAATGTAGCAAGGGGACGGGGTACTTGCTACATAACACGGGGACAGCACGGTGACGGAATACTTGCTATAATATAAAAAGTAGTATATTATTTATAAAACAAGGGGGTGTTAAAATGCCGAGAAATCCGAGAGTCAAAAGTGAAACTGGAATCTATCATATTATTTTGCGGGGCATTAACAGGCAGTCTGTTTTTGGAGATGATGAAGACAGAAAAAGATTACTAAGCACTCTTAAACGTTATCAAGCAATTTGTGGCTATCTTATTTATGCTTACTGCCTTATGAGTAATCACGTGCATCTCTTGATCAAGATTGGTGAAGAACCTTTGGAGCAGGTAATGCGGCGAATTTCAGGTAGCTATGTATACTGGTATAACCAAAAATATGACCGCATAGGCAATCTATTTCAGGATCGCTTTAAAAGTGAACCGGTAGAAAGCGATTTATATTTATTAACGGTCACCAGATATATTCATCAGAATCCGCTTAAGGCAGGAATAGTAACAAATTTTGATGATTATTTTTGGAGTAGTTACAACGATTATCTGAAAGGCAACGGGATAACCGATACCTCATTTATCCTTAGTATTTTTAGCGATAATAAAAATGAAGCCATTGAACAGTTTAAGAGATTTAATCAGACTGAAAATGATGATAACTGTCTGGAAATAAAAGATAACGGGTCAAATATATCCGATGAAGAGCTTGATATGATAATAGAAAGAGATTTTAAAATAAAAGCAGCTATGATTAAAAATGAGCCTCGTGATAAAATGACCACTCTTTTAAAAGAAATATTGAAAATTGATGGTGTATCAACGAGACAGTTATCCAGATTAACTGGAATATCAACAGGTGTAATTTGGAGAATATAGTTTAAAAGAAATTTTTACCCATCTTAATCCCGGAAGGGATTGATAATAAAATGTTAAAAAAAAAAGGAGTGTAGCAAGTACCCCGTCCCCTTGCTACATGTCTTCTTTAGTTAAATCTTCCCCATGGGGATCCACGCTCCAAAATATGGCTTCTGCTTCTTTTTCTTGGGGTGCATTTGAAGTGAATTCCAACCTGTTACCGTCTTCCCTCCAAGACAACTCTCTAAAATCGGGGTGAAAATAAGAATACTCTCCAGCGTTTAAAGCTTCACGGAGTTCCTCCTCGGAAAAAGTAAATTCTTTAGTCATTTGTCCCACGTTATCGTTGGAAAGGAAATACCTTTCTCCTTCCGCGGCGTCAAGGGCATAAGACAAATAATCCTCACCGGGAGACCAGTAAAATTTATCTATCTTACCCCGATTTTCCTGATCTACCAAATCTATCTCCCCGTTCTGCAAATTAACTATCCCTACAAAGGACATACGCGTAGCGGTATAGTAGTCATGTATGGAAAAGGCAAACTTGGTCCCACATGGAGAAAGGGACGCTGTCTCATCAAAAAAAGGATTCAGATCTTCCGGGTAAACGAGGTATTCCTCATGGAAAGCGGGAATCTCCTCGAAAATTTCTTCCCAGTGGTCTTCGGCCCAATCAACAAATTCTTCGTGGAAGAATTCAAAAATCACCTGATTTTCTTCGTCTAACACTTTGATGATTTCTCCCCCCATTTCTAATTCATTTCCGTACTCGATCCGATCACCAACAAAATCTATAGACTCTATCGCCCACAGAATATTATCAGATACCGCTCCATCACCACCGAAGACAGAAACTTCCTTTATAAATTCTTCCACAGTGAAGTAGTCCTTTATTTCATCCGGCAGTTTATAACGGGCACTCAAAAGCACCGGAGCATTATTGAGGGCAGCATATACGCCGCCGGCTAAGGCATCTGGGAACTCCAGGCCCGTAGCCAGGGTGGCTTTCTCCGGAGCCTCGAAAAACGTTTCAGCAATGGCCTTGCCGGTTTCCCAGCGACCTGCTCCGGAAACCCTGTCAGTGCCACCGGCCTCTTCCTTAACACCATCACTCACCGCAGCCTCGCCGCCGATAACATGTATGTCTTCAATGCTTTCCTCGTTATCTGCAAGATATCTTTCGGTATCTTCACTCAGCTCATCCGGACTAGTTAGCAAAATAGGTGCTCCTTTCATAGCAGCAGGGCCGGATGCAGCCACCGCATCGGGGAATTCCAGGCCCGTGGTGAGAAAAACCTCCTCGGGGTTACCGGTAATTTCTTCTGCAATTTTAACTGCCGTATCAAAGCGGCCTTCACCTTCAAGTCTCTCCACCTCATAGTCCATTGCATCCAGTTCCTCGGCCACCTCTTCCGAAACAGCTGCCTCGCCGCCCAGGACGTAGACGCTGTCACCTTCCGTCAGGAGGCGATCGATTTCATCGGCAGTTTCTTCGGGCAACTCATCTGAACGGGCAAGAAGGAGCGGTCCGCCCTTTGCATAGGCCAAGGGAACCCCGGCTAAGGCATCGGGAAAATCATCACCCCGGGCAAGAACTACCGCCTCAGCTTGATCGGGAAAAGAAGCCTGGCTTATTTCTACAGCCGTTTCGTAACGGTGAGCTCCGGAATAGCGGCCGGTTTCAATTCTTAAAGTGTTCTGCGGCTCATACTCTACATAAACTCCCTGCTCAATAAGCTCATTAATGATTTCCATGGCTTCACTGCCTTCACTGATGTCGATGTAGTTTTCTTGAAGATAAAGATATCCCACCGCCAGGTCACTGAGCGCACTTATGTCTCTTATTTTGTTGCTACTAAGACTAAGTGTCTCCAAATTCTCCAGGTCTGACACCCCACTTAGATCGCTTATCTCGTTGTCATCAAGAAAAAGACTCAGCAGGTTTCCCAAATCCGACAGCGCACTTAGGTCGTTTATTTCATTGGCATCAAGAAAAAGACTTCTAAAGTTATCCATTCCTGACAGCGGTTCCAAATCGCTTATATCACTATTTGATAACCCAAGTCCAGTCAAGCTTTCCCAGCTGGCAAGTTGCTGCAGTTCTGAAAATAATTCTTGCCCCTTTAAAGCATTATCTCCGAGCACAAGCATTTTTAGGTTTTCCAGTTCCGACAGCGCACTAAGATCGCTTATTTCATTGCTGTTAAGTTCAAGCCTCCGCAGGTTTTTAAGTCCCGACAGAGCCCCTAGATCGCTTATCTTATTGCTATTAAGCCAAAGCCTCTGCAGCTTTTCCAGGCCCGACAGCGCACTTATTTTGCTTATTTCGTTGTCACTAAGCCTAAGCACCTCCAGGTTCTCCAGCCCCGAAAGCTCACTAAGATCGCTTATCTCATTGCTTTTAAGCTCAAGCCTTTGCAGGTTCACCAAGCCTGACAGTGCACTTAATTCGCTTATTTCATTATCACTAAGTTTAAGCACCTCCAGGCTTTCCAAACCCGACAATTCACTTAGCTCGCTTATCACGTTGTTATTAAGTTCAAGCTCCTGCAGGTTCTCCAGGCCCGACAACGCACTTAGGTTGCTTATTTCGTTGTCACTAAGCCTGAGCACCTCCAGGTTTTCCAGGCCTGACAGCGCATTTATGTCGCTTATTTCGTTGCTCCAGAAACTAAGCCTTTCCAGGTTTACTGCATACTCCAATCCTGTTAGCTCCTCAATATCTTCATGTGAAGCAGTTAAATACGTCAACCCCTCCATGTCCTCTTCCGTAATATCTCCCGTGGGTATACCCAGCTGGTCCCTTATGGCTTCCTCCAAATTTTCATCCGGGATCTCTACCACATCACCCGCCGTCTGCGCCATTTCCCCCGCCGGCATTGCCGGCAGCGCTAGGGATGCGACAAACACCAACACCATAATCAGACTTATCCTCGCTTTAGAAATTCCCATTAAGTTCATTTTGGCACCTCCAAAAAATAAGTTTTTTGAGGGGATGCAACTTTCTCCCTCCGGAAAAAACAAAAAGAAACATCCATTCCAGTTTCTTTTCACGGCACAACAAAATTATTTTAAAAGTCCAATGGTTATATTTTTAAAATATGAATATTTAAATTAAACGTTCTATTTTTTCCGTTATATTTCCTGCAAAAATTCATAATTAAGTAGCAGGGGGACGGGGTACCTGCTACATCAATTCCTGGAAGGTTATTGGCCATTAACACTTCTCACATATATTAAATCATAAATCTCCCGGTTACCTAATGAGTATGTCTCTGACCGGGCATAAATTTCAAAGCCCAACTTCTCATAAAAGGAAAGAGAATCCTGGTGTAGTGAGGTTGTAACCAGATGAACTCCCTTAATATTATTATCCGAAAGGTATATTAAGTAACGGCTTATCAGCTCCCGGCCAATCCCATAACCTCTGAAGCCGTCCCTGATATTTATATGTAGGTGGGCAGGATAGTTTTCCAGTGGCAAATCTATTTTTCCTTTTAATAAGTGACTGATAACTTCTTTTAGATAACGTCTGTTTTTTTTATTTAGGCAGTACTGACGTCTTATGATATTGAGCAATATCCGCGGTACAATCTTGCTCTTCATTACATGGTTGTAGCTACGAGTATCAAGGCAACCGGTGAGATAGCCGACAGTTTCCCCCTCAAACCCGGCCACAAAAGCAGATTGTGGTTCGTAATCGGTATAGTAGAGCGTAACCATATCTGCAAACATCACCTCATCGCTAAATACCGCCCCGATATGCTTGCCGCCAAAACCAGTTTCACAACATATCTGCCTTATAGATTCTTTGTCATCCGGTTTCATTTTTCTTACTTCCACTTTCCGCATATCATTAATCCAGCCTTTATCTATACCTAAGTTCGTTGTCGATTAAAAAACCAAAACAATCGCACCCCTAAACACAGATACCCTTTTAGATGTCATTTGCTGAATCAGGTAGAGTTAAAACACCGGCGTTTCTGGATTGTTAAGATTGATCAACAGAACTCGGGAAATTGACATTACTTTATCACCAGATACACATTATACATTTGCTTTACATGTTCGGCATTCTATAATTTAACTATATATTCTTCCCGCTGGCATTATGCCTTGCTTACATGGAATAAACAAAAAACAGCAAGATAAATCCGCATTCGGTTGGCCAGATTTCCTTTTAATTTGATTATTCTAAAACGCTACTTTTTTGTAGCAGGTACCCCGTCCCCCTGCTACATGGCTGTGCTTAATAATAAGCATAAGTAGAATTGTTTACGGCGTTGATTGCCTCGATTTTACCCCAGTTATTTACATCACATTGCCCGTGGTCATTTTTGCCTACAGCAACTACTTCACCGTTTTCTTTTAGCCCAACAGTATGGCAATCCCCGGCAGCTATGGAAACTATCCCCTCCCAATCTGATGTTTCGCATTGGCCATAAGCATTACCTCCTGCAGCTACTACCCTTCCATTTTCGCAAAGGCCGACTAAATGACTCCCTCCGGCAACTATCTTTTTAATGTTTTTCCAGCTAGAAATTTCCTCACCATCATTCTCATCTTGCATTGTTGTGACCACGGTTCCGTCCCTGCGTAATCCGGCAGTGTACAAACCTCCAGCTGCAATAAGACAGATATCTCTCCAATCCTCTGTATCGCATTGTCCATATTCATGCATGCCGGTAGCTAACACCGTTCCGTCTTCACACAAACCCACCGTGTGCATGCCGCCAACAGATATAGAAAAGACGTTCTCCCAATCTTCCGTATCACATTTTCCAAATAAATCATCGCCTACCGCTAAAACTCTGCCGTCTTCGCGCAAACCGACAGTATGAAAAGGGCCCAATCCTACCTCAATTATACCGCCCCATTTTTTCGTATTGCATTCACCATAGTAATTTAGGCCTACAACATACACGCGGCCACAAATATCAGTATAGGCTATGGCATGTTCTCCTTCGGCAATCACAGAAAGACTATCAGAGTCTTTATTTAATGCTGACACTCCTGTCCCTATAACATTATGCGTTTTTGAAGTAATAACATCTTCCTTAAACATTCTAATTTCCCCCTTTAGATTTATTATTTTTTTCCACTGGATAATGGCCGTCAAATTTTTAACCGTATTCAACAATAAGGGGTTACCTAATTGACATCGGGATATAGATGAAAATCTTCCACTATTTGCTCGTAAGGTGCTACCGCTGTAGCTCTTTCCGGGCAGTACCAAAAAATTATCAATTGCCTTTTTTCGTTTCTTTCTAATTCAGTGAGTCCCCAATATAATTTTATCATTTATACACTCCCCAATCACTCATATAATATTCCGATACACCAAATAAACTGTCAATCCCAATATCCCCGGATAAATTATAAATAAAAACAGAATCTCCATTGGCGAAAGCGAGGCAGTTGCAGATTTTATGCCCATTTCCGTTATCAAGTTAAAATAATCATACCAGGTTCTCCAGCCTATAGCTTGAGCAGCTATATTAACCAGTACCGCAACCACCAAAATAAGCCACCCTAATCCTAAAACTTTTAATACTGATAGAAGGTAAGACACAACATCAACTCGCTTCCTTATTTTAGAGTAGCAAGGGGACGGGGTACCTGCTACATCTCCTTTTTAAATTTTAATCACCATTCTCATTCAGCATATCTCTTTCGGTATAAACGGCATAGTAGATTTCTATTATTTAAATTATACACCTCCATTATAAGTTAACCTAATGTATTTTAATTACATATTATATTCGCTACACCCCTGCTACAAAACTATTAAAGAATAGTTTTAATTATACTGTCACGAACAATATCTATGACAGTAAATATTTGATACTCTGTCCCTATTACTCTACTAAGCACGACACTTATAAGCACTATCATACCGAGTATGGTTGCACCTTGCGCCGATAAATATTTTACCGTTTTGCTTTTTGGCAGATAGCACTTGAGCAACCTAAAGAAGTCGGTCTCCGCAATGGGGAAAAGATTGAATACAATAAATCCTGCATTCAATACTACAAGCTGATTCAATATTATATGTAAATTCTCTGTAGAAATTTTAAGCAACAATGCAAATACAATTATTGATATTATATGAAAAGCAAAGCCTGATAGATAAACAAGACTTTCCTTCCACTTTTTATTATACGCATGAGGATAAACATTAATGGGCTTATTCCAGCCAAAACCCGAGGTGAACATAAAGATGAGACCTACAATATTCATGGACTTTAACGGATTTAGCGTGAGTAACCCGCTTCTTTTGGCACTTTTATCCTTTAGTAAAGTGGCGACAAGTCCGATAGAGATATTCCGAAAGCATAAAATATACAATATGGAGATAACTATAGCTAATAATTGCATTTTTTACCTCCTTAAAAGCTCACTTCTATGGCAGTTACGTCACAACTGTTGCTGCCAACATAT
>CAZWVJ010000027.1:0-22854 GCA_964636865.1 uncultured Syntrophomonadaceae bacterium | reverse complement strand
AAAAAAGGTGTCAGGCCTTGACTTTGACACAAAATAAAGATTCAGATTTTTTCAGGCCTAAACTTTTTAAATTGTTTTTTGGGGTCAAGAAAGCTGCCTGACACCAAAATGTCCAAGGGGTAAAAGGGAAGGAGATAAATGTTCATGGAAAAGAAGCAAAATAAATTTTTCCGCCTCACCTGCGGAGTTTGCTTCCTGGCAGCTGTGCTGGCAGTTGCGGGCATATTCGCTTCCCCCGGGGATGAGGCAGGTTATTGTGCGACAATGCAGAGTTTATCCACAGAAGATGCCGAAGCCCATGCCGGCGCCCATGGGGGAAGTTTTATAGAAACCGCTGAAATAGGAATGACTGAAAGCACTTTTACAGGTTCCAAAATTGTAGATTCCCCGGCTGACGGTGAGGCTGGCGGCGGCAAAGCTGCCGCTGCAGCCCAAGAAACCGGAGATCCTTTAGAAACCACAGAAACCACGAAAGATGAAAGCGCCGGGGAAGATGCTGCGGCCGCCGCAGAGGAAGAAAAACTTTTTACTATCCTGCACACCAACGATGAGCACTCCGCCGTGATCCCCCATTCCCCGGCCATAGATTACCTGCCGGGGGAAGAAGATCCTACTACCGGTGGATTTGCCAGGCTGGCCTCTGCCATCGAGGATATCCGCAGCCAAAAGAAAGATGAGGGTGAGCCGGTGCTGCTTTTTAATGCCGGTGATTTTATAGGCGGCGGGGCCTTCGGTTGGATGGCTCCGAAAGGCGCCACCCCCGACCCGGAACTGGCAATTATGCAAAAGATTGGTTACGATGCCGTTACCATCGGCAACCATGAATATGACTACGGCCCCGACATCCTGGCGGATTACCTGATGGCAGCAGGTTATCCGGAGGCCCATGATGAGACGCTGGTTTTGGCTTCCAACACCGAGGCTCCCCCGGAACATCCCCTGGCCAAACATGATCTCTACCGGGACTCGGGGATCATGGAGCTGGAAAACGGCTTGAAGGTGGGGACATTCGGTTTAATCGGAGACCAGGCAATTTTGGTTGCCAGCAGGACGGGCGAGGTAGAGTTCGGAGATCAGCACGATGCCGCCCGGCGAGCAATTGAGGAATTGGAAGAGCAGGGGGCCGACGTTATTGTGGCTCTCACGCATTCCGGCATTCCGGAGGACCGCCAGCTGGCGCGCAGTGTTGACGGTATCGATGTTATCGTGGGCGGTCACTGTCATACTGCCATAGAGCCCCCCATTGAGGAAAATGATACTTTGATCGTGCAGGCCGGCGCCTACGTTGAATATCTGGGATGCCTGGAGCTGGCATATGATACTGCCACGGGGGATGTGCGAGTGCGCAACGAAGAAACCGGCCGTCCCTTTTTAAGCCCCATAGATGCGAGGTTTTCTCCCCAGGAAAATACCGCTTCTTTGGTTGATGATTACCTGGAGGAGCTGAACAGTTTAGTAAGGGAACTGACGGATGGAGAATTTGAGGACATTTACGAGACCGTGGCCCGGGCTGATTTTGAGATTGAGGACAGCTCAGAACCCGAGGAGACACCGGTGGGCAATTTTGTAACCGATGCTATGCGGCTGGTTACCGAAGAGGTAACCGGCGAGCGGGTGGATGTGGCCCTGCAAACCAGCGGCAGCGTCCGGCGGGGTATTACGCCGGGGAAGGAGCATGCGCCGGGGGAGATTACCTTTTATGAGATCACGGAGGCAATTGGCATTGGCTACGGTGAAGACGGGTATCCCGGCTATCCCGTAGCTTCCTTCTATCTTACCGGCTCGGATCTTTACTGGCTGCTGGAAGCATCGGCCTTCCTGGGGGAAGGTGTTTCCAATACTTCTTTTTTGCAGGCTTCCGGCATCCGCTACTCTTATGATCCCGACAACGCGGTGATGTTTTCCGTCCCCTATTTTAACGTTCCCGTCCCCAGCCTGTCGGTGATGGATCCGGAGATATATACCGGCGAGGGGTTACAGCCCGCCGGGGCCGGGGATGGAGGCGGCGCCGGTTCGGAGACTGATATGGCCGCCGGGGCGAATATAGACAACGGGGCAGAAACCGAAGCCGGAGCACACACAGACGCGGAAGCCATGGCTCACACAGGTGAGGAAACGGATGAGGGCGCGGAAACGATGAAAATACCGGGAGCCGGCGGAACGATAAGCGGCACCGCATCCGAAGCCGTCAATGTTGCAGCGGCAGAGCAAAACTCAGATGCTTATAAACCCTTAAAAAGAGATGATACCCTTTACCACATAGCCTGCGGAACTTCTCTAGTATCTTACATTAAAATGGCGGCAGATATGGTCCCCCTGATTATGGAACCCAGGGATGCCCGGGGTGAGCCCATAGACCTGGAGGACCCTGAAGAATATTTAGTCTACCGCGAAGAAGGCCGCGAACTTAAATTGTGGGAAGCAGTGGCAGAACACGCTGCCGCTCAACCCCCGGATGATGAAGGCATTGCTCAAATCCCCGATTACTACCGGGAAAGCACGGGAAGAATCAACAAGGAATCCGCCTTCCCCCATGTCGTCTACTTTATTGGGATAGTAGCTTTACTGGCGGCACTTATAACATTACTGGTGCGCAGAAGGCGCCGGATAAAGCGGCAGCGGAATTATTCTTCGCCCACTTAAAGAAAAGGAAAAATTCAAAGCACAGAACGGGAAGTGCAAAATATAAAACCCGAAATGCCAAGTGCAGAATGCAAAAACGGAACGCGAAGTTTAGAAGGCCAAACACGGGATGCGAAGGACGGAATGCGAAGAACAAAAGGCAAATCACGGCATATGATATGAAGTGTAGGAATGCAGAATGAAGAAGTTCCACCCCTGCCAGAATGCAGCGGGGGTGGAACATAACGTTTAACTCATCAGCTTTCCGGATTAGCTTTCCGGGTCAGCTTTCAGTGTATTTCTCCAAAGATTTAGGAAGCCTAAAGCCTGCAAATATGCCTATGATAACTATGGCTGCTATCGCCGCCACTACTACCGGCATTTCCATGGGCTCCCTATCCAGATTTTTTACCAGGATACCTACAAACGACCATATGGCCACCAGGGCAATGGGCAGGTCCCGGTGTCTCTGCAGAAAGCCCAGGATAATGAGCATGGCCACTGCTATGACTACCACCGTCCAGATGCTATCCGCAATACCGAAAGCGTCCCATTCAAGGTGAACCAGCAATGCGGTAACGTTGGCAACGGTAGCAATGGTGATCCAGCCCAGATAAACCTGGAAAGGCAGGTTAACCAGGAATGATTCCGCCCGCGATACTTCTTTCACCCCGATACCCAGGTTTAAATATATTTTAATCAGCACCAGCAGGAGGGCAACCATGATCAATAAGGAGAGCCCTATTTGCAGGTAGTGCCAGGCAAATATCCAGCCGGCATTCAACAAACAGGAAATAAAAAATAAAGGCCCAATACTCTGGAGGTGGGAAGCCTTCTGTCTCTTTTGCCCTTCCTGCGTCAACTGCGACACATCCGCCACCTGTCCGGAGGAGCTGAAAAGCCCTCGCGCCTGATAAATACAAAATGCCAATAGCAGAATATAAATTAATCCCCAGATAGAAAATGTAAATCCCGCCGGGGTGAAAAGGTTGGGATAAAGCTCTGAAACTGCTCCCGTATCCATGTCGTTCAAGGGCACAGCATTGGCAGCATAATTAGCGGCAATCATCACCAAAAATCCCAACAAATTCAAAACCTGCCAAATCTTACTTTGCATGCAATCAGCTCCTTTTTATTCTTAATCCCGGTTAGAGAAAAAAATAATTAGTAGAGAGAAGAAAACTCAGAGAATGTGGTGAATTGAGGGGAGAGAAGGGTAAGGGGGGGGGTAAAATGGAATGGATTTATTATAAGCTTACACCTTCCCATTCCCCTCTTCTCGCTAAGTAAAAGATGAGACCAAGAATATCTAAGTGCCGCCGCAAAGCCCCTCTCCCTGGTGCATTTTGGGTTTTTAACTCATTTGTTGCATTTAGTTTTTAGGGTTTTTAGCGCATTTTGCACTTTTGGCGCATTCAGCGTATCCTGCGCATTTGACACCTTTAGCACATATGTCGCTTTTAGCACTTTACTTTTCTTTTTCAAATTCGCTTTTGTCGGCTCCGCACACAGGGCACACCCAACTCGGCGGCAGTTCTGAAAAAGGTGTAGCAGGGGGAATATCGCTTTCAATATCCCCTTCTAACGGTTCATACACGTAGCCGCAAACCCCACATACATAATTCTCCATTTCGTTTGACCTCCCTATCTTTTTTTATAATATATCTATCTTTCTACCATATATAATAATTGTTTTTTCTACTTTTTGCAAAAAACTCACTAATTTTTTTCTTATCTTTTGTGAATATTTACTTCAACAAACCCCTTCCTCTCTCCTTTCTTCTTTCTTCTTTAACTTTTATTCTTGCCTCTTGCCTCCTGCCTCTAGTATCTTGCTTCTTGCTTCTTGCTTCTTGCCTCTTGCTTCCTGCTTCCTGCCTCTGGTATCTTGTATCTTGCTTCTTGCTTCCTGCTTCTTGCTTCTTGTATCCTGCTTCTTGCTTCTTAAAACATTCCTTCCATCTCTTCTGGCTTGAATCCTACTACCAAACCCTTCCCATCAGTAAGCAGGGGGCGGTGCATGGCACGAGGGTTTTTAGATATAATCTCCCCCGCTTCCCGGTTGGTTATTTTTTGCGAATCGGCCCCAGTATCTTTAAATGCCTTACTGCCGGTGTTTATCAATCCTTTAAGTTCCATATTTCCCATGGCAGCCAACTCCTCTAACTCCTCCTGATGAGGAGGAGCTTTGAGAATATCCCGATATTGGTATTCCACTTGCTTTTCCGAAAGCCACGCTTTCGCCTTTTGACAGGTTTTTCAGGTGGGGAAACAATAAAATTTTAGCATAGCTATTCCTCCTTTGGCACTCTTTTTTCTTCCTCCATCAACCCACTTTTCCATCAACCCACTTTTCCATCGACCCACTCAGGGCCGCACACCGCCAAAGACCGCGCCTTTTATGTATTTCCAGATAATATCTATTTCTGTAAATCCGGCCTGCCGGAGCCAGGCGATGTGGTTTACAAGGGTTGCGGGATGGTCTTGTTTGTCGTGTCGAGGCAGCCACTCGTTTTCTATTTGTTCTTCGGGAACGTGCCGGCGCATGAATTCTTTCCATTGTTCCCGGTAGATATTTTGCAAATATTCATTGGGCGCGGCCACTACATCGGCGTTATAAAAAACGCCGCCCTGCTTGAGGGCGCTGTATATATACTCGTAATTTTGTTTTTTCTCTTCATCTGTCTGGATGTGGTGCAGGGCCAGAGCAGATACTATTGCATCATATTCGCCGCTTATCTCCAAATCATGAAAGTCGCCGCTCACGTAAGAAATGCCTTCCACATCGCTTAAGCGTTCCTTTGCCACCGCCAACATGTTTTCCGCCGCATCAAGACAGGTTATATGAGCCCGGGCATACCTTTCCTTGAGTTTACGGGTTAACGCTCCCGTGCCGCATCCTAAATCCAATATTTTTATTTCTTCTGAGGGGTCAAAGGGGACGGCATTTACCAGCGCTTCCAGCATTTCATGGTAGGAAGGGACAATTTGGGCAATGTAACCATCGTAAACTTCGGCTTCATCGTCAAAGTGTGTTTTTTTCTTTTCTCTATCATCCTGCATGCTGAAACGGAAGGCCTCCTTTACAAATATGGATATAGAATGGTTGACATACTCCCACAGCTAAAGCAGTGGGCTTTCTGCTTGTTTTTCTCGTAAGGATAAAGGTTTAAGTACGGATATAAGTATTAGGCATAGATATAACCCATTATTTTGGGAATCCCCAAAATAGCTCATATTTGTTATTTTTGGAGGGCGGAGGCAAATGTGCGGGAAAAAGCCGGGATATCCATGGGATGGCGGGACATGATCAGGTTTCGCTCTTGCACTACCGCCACATCTTTATAAGTTGCTCCCGCTTCCTCCAATTCCTCGCGGATGGCTCCATAGCCGGTAGCTGTTTTGCCCTCCAGTAATCCGGCGCTGATTAAAACCTGGGGACCGTGGCAGATGGCGGCGATGGGCCGCCTCAATTTGTGAAAGTCCCGCACCAGGTTCAGCACTTCCTCAGATTGGCGCAGTTTATCCGGGGCATATCCACCCGGAATAAGGAGGCCGTCATAGTGAACAGCTTCTACCTGATCTAATAAATGGGTGGTCTCCAACTTGCCGCCTCTTTTGCCGGTAACTTCCCCTATTTCCCGGCCAATGTATACTACCTCTGCCCCCTTGCTCTCCAGGTACCTCACAGGTTCGGTTACTTCTGTGTCTTCAACTCCGTCAGCCAATAACACCGCAATGTGGCAATTCTGGAGCATGTTTTCCGTGTCTTCATTTTTCGTGTCCAATAAAAATCCTCCCCGCACCAGCATTTTTATGCCTTTATTCAATATTTGATCCGGGCCTACCGCCGCCACCACCCCTCCTACTAACGCGGCAGAAATGGTGGTGGCAAGAATAAATTTAATTCGCCTATCCATCTTATCAAACCCCCTTGCTATCCCCTTATTATCCTCTTACTTTATTAAGGTCATGATAACACATTGACACTTCAATATCATCATAATTAAGAAAAATGCCGCAAAAAATGCCCTATCCCTATCCCTTCATCCCTTCCCTTTACCCTCCGGGCGAGGGTGCATGCCGGCTTATAGATTGGATGTAGCACCTCACCGGGTTTATTGGCTGGGAATTCCATTGGATGGATAACGGGAAAATTATCGGATACCGCCATTCAAATCATTTTTATTATTCCATGCCTTTAAGGGCAAAATTACTGGTTAGGTTGACATACTCCCACAGCTAAAGCAGTGGACTTTCTGCTTGTTTTTCTCGTAAAATTCCTGTAAGTTTTAGGGGGAGTTTTTAGATATGTTAGAATATATTTAAGTAGTTATGATTTCTTATTTTTTTAAAGTTTTTCATCTACGTATTTAGCATTTTAGCAATAAGACAAGGGACAGGAGGTATAATAATTGGATAGCTTGATTTACAGTTTTTTTGCAGGAATATCCACAGTACTGGGAGCAATAATAGCATTATTATTTAGAACACCCGGTAATAAGACTTTGGCCGCATTACTGGGGTTTGCCGGCGGGATTATGCTGGCTATTTCTTTCTTTGACCTTTTGCCGGAAGCCCTGGAGTTCGGCACAATGACAGTTGTGGTGCTGGGCTTTTTGGTGGGGGTCGGCCTTATGTATGCGCTGGATATATTCATCCCCCATGCGCACATTTCAAATGATGAGAAAGTAGAAGTGGAAAATGGGCGCAATGTTTTGACTTCCTCAAAAGGCCCAGATTCAACTTCATCTGCCGCAAGAGGCACAAATTCAACTTCATCTGCAGCCTCGAAGGCAAGCAGCGGGGGCAATAATTCTTTTGCTAACGCTAATTCCTCTATACTTGCCCCCGATAACAAGATCCTGCGCACGGGTTTTCTAATTTTTTTGGGAATCGCCATACATAACCTGCCGGAGGGGCTGGCTATCGGCGCGGGATTAGAGGCAAGCCCCGAACTGGGGTTGTACATTGCCATAGCCATCGGGCTGCATAATATACCGGAAGGGATAGCGGTAGCCGGGCCTCTACGGGCCGGGGGCTTGTCAGTTATTAAGGTGATTTTTTTAACCCTGCTGGCCGGTTTGATGGCACCTGTAGGCGCAGCAATAGGGCTCTTGTTTTTTGGCATTTCGCCGCTGTTTGTGGCTGGAGGGCTGGCTTTCGCCTCAGGAGCCATGGTTTATATAGTGCATGATGAACTTGTTCCCCAGGCGCACACCCTCCACGCTCATATAGCTATCGGGGGGTTGATGGCCGGCTTGCTTTTAGGTTTTATTTTAACCGCCTAGGCAACACGTCATTAAGCCTTAAGTCGCGCCGGGTTAAAAAGCAAATAAGTTAAATGTGTACTTAAAAATGCAGGAATTATCCGCCTGTTGTTGAATAAAAACATTGAAGAGAAGTTGAAGAAACTTTTTTGTATAATAGACATATAGAAATTAGAAAAAAGAGTTAATGGATATTTGTGGAAAGCACCGGTAACATAAAAGGGATACCGGGGACTGCCGGTCATAAAATGAATTTATATATATGCATTATAAAGGTACCTGTCGCTTGCAAATATTGATAAAGCAATTACAAGCAAACAGGTGTATTATAATTAAAATTAAAGAAGGGCGAGGATAATATGAAGATGAAAAAAAATGTATCATGGATAATAGTTATTATTTCTGCAGCCTTCATAGCTACTTTGATTGGCTGCACGGTGGAGCACGAAGTTAGCATTGAAGTTGTGCCGGAGGATGGCGGTACAGTGGGAGGTGACGGCGTTTACTCCGATGAAGAACATGTGATACTTGACGCTACTCCCGGTGAAGGTTTTACCTTTGAAGGATGGGAAGAATACGGAGAGATAGTAAGCACAAATGAAACCTACGAATTTGAAATAGAAGAAGACAGGTTTTTAAGAGCACTTTTTGAGGAAGAGGAAGCTCAAGTTATGGATTATCCCGGTGAAATAGAAGAGTGGATCGAAAATTCCCGTGATATTAAGCTTTCCCAGGCAAGGGAATATGAAGGTACCCTTTATCTGCTTGCTACCTATGGGAAAAAAGAAACGAAGGGGTACGATGTGGAAATAACTGAGGTAATAGAGGAAGATGAGGAACTCCAGGTAAAAGTTAATTATATGGAACCCACAGAAGAGGAAGAAATTCCCACCGACCCATACTACCCCTATGACTTAAAAACAGTGGAACCTGTTGATGTACCGGTAAAATTTGTGACAGAATTTGTGCCAACACTTTTTGGAATCGATTACCTACCACCTATTGTGGCAGAGTCTGAAGAAATAAAGGTCTTTTCTCCCGAGCCGGAAAGCACTGTTTCCAGAAGCTTTCAAGTAGAAGGCATAGAGCATGTTTTTGAAGGAACTGTCAACTACAGAATTTACGACAACGAAGGGGAAGAGCTGGAGAGCGGACACACCGGTGGCCATGGCTATCAATGGGGATATTTTGAAATAAATTTGACTTTACCGCAAGAAATAGCAGATGGTGAAGAATTTTTAGTAACATTATACTCCCAATGCCCTGAAGAAGGTATCGAGGAAAATGTAGTGGAACTGCCTTTGACACTTGAATAATTGCAAAAAACAGGGAAATCATTTTGGGATGGTTCTTCGTTTTAATGCAGCTCGCCTTTCAGCTGCGGCAGAAAAGGAAGGCAAGCAGATGAGGAAAACCGTTTCCCTCATCTGCAAAAAAAGGTAACCGTCCAAGCGTTTCAATGCCTACAAACGAAGAGCCATTCCTTTTCTTTTGTGAAAGTTGGCAAATTAGCACACACTTCCCTTATGTTAAAACGCCAAACATAAAACATAATGGAAATGCCAGCCCCACTTCAAGTTAACACAAGTTAACACACAGTGTTCGTTCCCTTCGTTCGCTTATTTAAACATTTTTCTCATGCCTTTACCTGCAGCTCTTCCAGCTACTCTCCTGCCTGCTCTTTTACCCATTTTTTTGGTACTACCGCTGGAAACTGCATTATAATCACCCAGTAACCGTGCCATCTGATACAAGAATCCTCTGGTTTTGTTTACACTCATTTTTCACCCTCCCCTCTATAATATATAGTTAAACATTTCTTTTAAGAATATTCTATCATTTTATCCATATAAAAAGGAAGGGGTAAAATATTTAACTAATTTATAACGCAGAGACGGATTGGAGCAATCCCATAAAGCATTATACTTTGGGAAGAACTTTCTTAAAACGCAGATAAAATGCAAATAAAACGCAAAAATGGTTCTTCGTTTGCAGGCAAGGAAATGTCGCTTGCCTAGCTTGCTTCCTTTTCTACCACAAAGGAAGAGCAGGCCGTTTCAAAACGAAAAACCGTCCCCTGTTATAAAATTTTTGTTGTAGGAAGGTTCATATTGTGATAATATTTTCTTCGGTGAAAAAATAAATTATAGTATACTATAACAATAGTCAAGTACTTATATTCTAGGGGTAAAGGATGGAGCAAAAAAATGGGAAATTCCTCTGATGTTAATTCTTCCGGCAAGCCCCCTCTTTCTACGCGGGCGAAGAATTATCTCTATGACGAAATCGAAAGATTAAAAGGTATTAAAGGTGAAATGGCGGAGAGAGGTAAGCTAAATATAGTGCTCCGCATAATAGGTCCGGTGATTATATATTTTATTTTCCTCGGCGTCCTCCGCTTATTGGTTGGGCCGGAAGCGTTTCCGGAAGTATTGGGTGCAGTAATTCTCTACCTGGTGGCAGTAGGGAAAGAAATGGTAGCTCCCATCGGAGCGGGTTTGGTAGAAGCATATCCAACTGTTTCAATGCCCTTGATGGTCCTGGCTCTTGCTTTTGATGATATTATTTGTGCTATGTGGATGGTGTTAAACTGGAAGGTAATAAAATTTATTCCTTTTATAGGACGATTTTTCGATAATATAGAAAAAAACAGCCAAAAGACCGTAGAAGAAAAGAAGTGGTTAGGAAAATTCTCCACCGTGGGATTGGCTCTACTGGTTACTTTTCCCATGCGGGGCTCCGGAGGAATATTCGGCCCCGTAATCGGCAAAATACTGGGATTGAGCGGACGCAACATCTTTCTGGCAGTAGTAGTAGGCGGAATAGCCGGTTTTTCCATACTGGTTCCGGCATTTTATTATGCCATGGAGCCTATCCAGCGTTTCTTTGGAGTGACTACCACATGGGGAGTTACAGCCATCATGGTAGCCATAGTAGTAACCATCGTTCTTGCCTCCTGGCTTATTCAAAAAAGGAGAAAAGGCAAGCAGGCAACTACATAATAACGGTTCTTCGAGATATATACAGAATATGGGTTCCACGGTAGCAGGAAAACGCGGGTCGAGTAAGCTATGCCCTCGAGGTAAATGCCTCCCACAAAATCTGTGCGGCTACTATTAATGCACACAGGCCCTCATAAAGTAATTTCAAAATTTCTTATCAAATAAGTTAACAAGTTAACACGCAGTGTAAGGTTGTGGGGTTGTGAAATAAATTAACAAGTTAACACACAGCTTACCCACAAGTTTAAGCATTCCCGGTGTTCTCAAGATTAATGAGATCAGCGCATTCCATTCCACTCTGACATGCCAGTTCGGTTCCTACTCCTCGCGCGCCGGCGCCGTCACCGCAAACGTAGAGCCCTTTGATAGGCGTACGATAGCCGGGGCGCTTGTCACCAACCTGGTCGGGGGTCTGTCCGGTGGTAACTGCAGCCCCCGAGGTTTTTCCAATCCAGCTGGCAATGGCATCCACGGTGAAGGTATCTTCAAATAACACGTTTTCTTTTGCATTAGGCACCATCTCGTAAAGGGCAGTTAGCATGTTGTCGATCCAAACCCGGGGGGGATCCTGCAGTTCTATGTCTGTAGTCGGCGCCACGGAGCAGCCGGTCAAAAGCTGCATCCCCGGCGGTGCCAGGTCAGGGTCGAAATTAGAAGGAATGGGGCAATAAAGGGCAGTACTTTCGGGATGCTTGCCTATTTCTACTAACTGGAACTTCTCCCGCATAGAATCCGGAGTAATATTATCCCGGGGGACCTTAAAGGGATAGCTCCCGCAAACACAGCCCACTTCAGTAACTTTTTTCTGCAGCCCCACTTTAGCCTGCACGGCAATATAACTGCTTTTAATGGATTCCGTCATTTCTACATAGGAAGATGGGAAATAATCGCGCCCCACCAATTTCCTAACAGTATCTTCCAGTGCAGTGGTGGATACCACCACAGGGGCATAAAATTTCGCATTCCCCTCACTAACAACGCCGGCTACCCCGCCGTTTTCCACGATGATTTTTTCCACAGGCGTATCAGTGAGAACTTGGGCGCCATGCATCTCGGCGCCTTCCAAAAAGGTCTGGGGAATTACTACCGCCCCTCCCTTGGGATAACCCAGGCTTTTGTCTCGCACGAAATGCTGGAAATTCCAGATGGCTTCCCCGGCGGAGGATTGCCAGGAAGGTAAAATAAAATACAAACTGATAAGATAGCCCATTATGGAGTGAAGAAAGGGATCATCGGTGTAAAGAGAAATGTAATCCTCCACGGTGCGCCCGTTCCATTCTTCAATCTTGTCTTCGGACATACGCATAGTATCGATGAAAAAACGGGTTATGGAAGGTATTTTTTTAGCGGGAACCTCCGCCTGAATAAGGGATCGGAGGAGAAAGGCGGGCATTCGCGCATAACTTGCGGGCATGCAGGCATCAACATTAAACCCGCGGACCCAGGCAAGACCGGGCGTCCTGACGAATTTCAGGGGGGTACCCATGCCCAACCGCCGGGTACATTCTCCAAAAGGACCCTTGTTGCCGCGGATAAACATATGCGTGCCCATATCAACTTTAAAACCCTCTTTTTCATAATACGAACACGAGCCGCCAACACGGGGGTTTTTTTCCAGGATGAGAACTTTGAAGCCGTGTTTCGCCAAAATAGCGCCGCAAGCAGATCCTCCCATGCCGGTGCCAATTACTATGACATCATATTTTTCACCGCTCTCCATATTACTCCGCGCTTCAGAATTACTTGCTTCCCCTTTATTGCTTTTTCCTGTATCCGCCATAATTTTTCCCCCTTTCCCTTGCTTATTATTTATTATTACATTTTTATTTTTAGGTGGCGCTTTTTCCGACGCCGCCATATGATCAATATTACTGCTACCAGGGCCAGGATAAGGATTATCGCGCCGAAGAAAATGAGCAGGAGCGGGCTTACAATTATGGGCGGGGAGGTTTCCTTCTCCAGGACGGCAAAGTGGCTGAGGGAATCAATTGAACTTGCTGCGGTAAAGCTTTCTGCCGGCTTTTTTGCCAGCTGCTCCCATTCTTCCTCTGCCGCATCAAATTCGTAGAGAGCGGTTTCTTGCAGGTTGGTTTTTTCGGAAGGATCAAACTGTAGGGATAGCTCCGCAGCCGGATCCAGGTTTTCAATTATTTCGTCGTCTGCCTGCAGGGAGATTTCCCAGGGGCCCTCCAGCAGGTTGTAACCCGCCGGCAGTTTTATATGGCCGGGGTCGGCCTTTTGGGCACTGAACTCCAGGGAATCGGAAGCTTCAACAGTTTCTTCGACAGTTTCCCGGGGCAGAAGGAGTTCCCCACCTTCAAACTTCAGGGAAAGCAGGGCGCCCTGATCCCAGATCTCCAGCAGGTCTTTAAAATCTTCTCCGGTAATGCGGACCGGTTCCTCGTTGACGGCAGTAAATTCTTCTACTATTTTTTCGGTGCGGCGCTGGAGCCTCTCCAGCAGCCAGACAGATTTCTCGGCAAGGATAGGGGCGGTAGATGGCCCCAGGGAGTTGGTTTCGCCATAGAGTTCTTCCCCGCTGACCCGGTGCTCACCGCTTTCCCAGAAGATACCTTCCTGCTCAAGGGGGACAAAGTCGTTGGCGGGGATGATATATCCCAGCTGGTCATTGGCCAATCCCACTATGAAATTGTACTCCCCGCTCATGTGCTCGGTTAAAACCGGTTCGGTGGGCTTATCAGGGTTGTGCGCTTTTTCGGGGGGATGGTAGCCGCCGATGGCAACCTCCGGATATATCTCTCCCGGGACAGTTAAAAACTGGCCTTTTCCCATGTTTACGGCCATGACCTCGGTCAATACTTCCACTTCGGTGCCGCCCAGCTCCGGCGGGAAAGGTTCGCGGCGGGCAGGATTGCCCTCCACAAAAACCCCGCGCTCCAGAAAACCTCCCAGGGCAGCCACGTAGAAGTTGGGGTTTTGCAGGGGAAGATATAATTTCCGGCGGACGGTTTCTATGTTTTCCACTTCCCCGGGCTCACTGTGTTCTACGGCCTGCAGGGCGGCTTTGCCAGCTTCTTTTCCTATGTGTTCCATGGTGGGAATGCTTGCTTCTTTGTCCGTGCCATACCCCACTTCCACCCTTAAAGAGGTGAGCAGGCCGCCGATGGCCCCGTTTATGAAAACAGCGGTGCCGCCCAACTCTTCTTCTACCGTTTCCCGCAGGAAATGGACATAATCGGAAGTGATGGCTTCGTCGTAAAAGCCCAGCACCGTTTCCGGATGGCTGGCCCATTTTACCAGGGTACTGATGGTTTCTCCCGCGGTATCTTCCACGTGCATTACGTAAATGTTCTCATCCATTACTTCCGGTTCCCGGGTGTCTCGGATAAGCCCTGTGGTTTCCTGCTTCCCGAAACGGATGTCTCCCACGGCGCGTTTATCACGCGCCGCCTCTACCACTGATTGAGCGGTCTGCCGGCGAATAAATTCCTGGTAATGAGGGTTTATCCCGCTTTCAAGGGGAGGCGGGCCACCCATTTCGGAGTATATGAGCCCTCCCAGGAGCGAAAGTATTTCGCCGGCATCTTCCATAGAGGGCATGGGGCCCCACAGCCCCATGGTATCGGGGGCATGGTGTGTATGAGAGGAGGAAATGATGATGTGGTCAATATGGATCCCTTCTTCCGCCAGCTGCTCCCGAGCCATTTCCTTTATTTCCAGGCAGTCGTCATAGAGGAGGCCCACGGAATCCACGCCTGTCATGGCAACGCTTTTGCCGCCCGACTCTACTAACAGGGTGCGCGCCCAGAGGTCGTCCCAAACCTGATCCGGGCATGCCTCGCGGGCCTCGCCGTATCCACCCAGGTAAATTGGACCCTTTTGTTCGGGATCCATCATCTCCGCGGTGGGCGTAACTTCCACGGCGGCGCTGCCGGCCCACAGTTCATCTCCCTCTGCCTGCGCTTGAGAGTTCCAGGCGAGGACTGCCAGTATCAGAACTGCCGGCATCAGAAGAAGCAAGAAAGATTTTAAATATGTTTTACCCGCAAAACATATATTTAAAAACATCATCTTCCCTTCCCTTCATAATATCTTGCCATGCCCATTTTTTTCGCACCTATATCAATACTTACGGTGGTTTGCTGAACTGTTTCACCAGTTGCATATAACAACTGAATTGTGTCTCGAAATTATTGTCCCAAAATTAGCGTTCTCACTTTTCAGTTTAACACAATTTAATAAGTTAACAAGTTAACACACAGTGTTGTATTAGTCGGAATTCCAGAAGGGACTGTTTAGTAAGGCTGTTCGGCATTTATGCCGGAAATCAGGATATTGTGTTGCAAGATTTTCTATCAGTTCGGCCATTTCCCTGCGCCGAGTTTTATCTTTTACGGGACAGGGGTTCTCCAGTATGGGAAATTTCTCTCTTTGAGCCAGCGAATCCAGGGTTTCTTCGGTCAATTCTACCAGGGGGCGTATCTGGGTTAAGCCGGTCCTTTCCAGAAAAATCGCCGGTTTAAAAGTATCCATTTGCCCCGCTATAATCAGGTTCATAAAAAAGGTTTCCACAGCATCATCCAGGTGGTGTCCCAGGGCTACCTTATTCGCTCCCAGCCTCAATGCCGCCTGGTTAAAGGCACCGCGTCTGAGATTAGCACACAGGGCGCAGGGATTTTTTTCTTTGCGCCGCTCGAACACAATGGTGGAGATCAAAGTTTGTTCCACGTGCAGCGGCACTTCCAGCCGTTCGGCCAAACGGTAAAGGGGGTGGGTGTCTACCCCCCAACCCAGGTCTACATGTAGAGCATGCAGGGAAAAATTAAAGGGGGCATGCTTTTGAAAAATCTTCAGGATATACAGGAGGGCACTGCTGTCCTTACCCCCCGATAACCCCGCTACTACTGTATCTCCTTCTTCAATCATTTTGAAACGCTTTATGGTACTTTTAACCCGACTTAAAAACCACCCGCTATCGCTTTTGCGCAAGGCATAACATCCTTCCCCATTAATCAGAACTCGCAAATTTATTTTCCAACAGCAGATTTTATTTTTGCCTTACATATCAATGTAAAAAAGTAAAATATAAAAAGTGTTTTCTAATTTTCTTGCTTTGCATATTATACCACAGCAGGCGCGTAGTAAAAGTGGGTAACTACTCCCCAATAATTTCGAATAATTTTTAATGTATCCCGAAATTATAGAGTTGACATAAGTCAATAAGTTAACAAGTTAACACACAGCGTACACCTGATTTAGCAGGCCACCGCATCAAAAAGGTTAAGATTAAATAACATTTACCCTTTAAAATATCTATTGAAGTATAATGTTATTGTCAAAATTGAGTTAAGCTAATAAGTTAACAAATTAACGCTCATTGCTGTCTTGCCACGATAAGTTAATCTAATATTCGCAAAGTATTATACATAGAAGGAAAGGAGGCAAGAGTTTACACAGAGAGTTTACTAAAGCATTAACAACTAAATCTTAGTAAACTCAAATTGGCTTAACCATAATAAAAAAGAAGTTGGGAATTATTGATGATGGCAGGCTTTAATAGTTTGATAAACAAAATAAAAAAGGAAGTGTGTTTTAAATGAAAAAAACATTAATCGCAACCGTAGTAGTAATTATGCTTTTGGGGATTATGATCGGCGGAGGTTGCCAATTTTTTGGCGGTGTTGATAATAGTACCCCGGAGAGCACTATTGAATCTTTTATGCATGCATTGAAAAATCAGGACACTAATACTCTAACCGCACTTACTGACGTGGAATTCGGTGAATTCGATTTTGAGGGCTATGATGCTATAACCTCTTATGAAATAGGGGAAATTACTACTTTCAGCGATAATGAGAGTACTGCTGCTGTAAACATCTCATATGAAGTAGAGGGCATTAATTTGGATTATGATTATATGTTTGGGATTAAACTGGTAGATGATGAATGGTTTATTACAGATTTTGATATTAGCGGATTCGACTTCGATGATGAGGAATGGGATTTTGATTGGGAGGAGAATCCTGATGATAATTGGGACGAAGATATTTGGGACGAAGAGGATTGGTAAAAATAATTAATATTATTTCGGGTAAAGGCCTGCCATCTTCCCAACATTTATTCATAAGTTAATAAGTTAACACACAGCGTATCCTTCATACAGCGTACCCTTCATAGAGTTGACATAAGTCATTAAGTTAACAAGTTAACACACTGGGCTTCCCCCGCTAAGTTAACACACCGTGTAAGCATCTAGTTAATTATTCAGATTCCTCCAACTGTGCTTTTCTTTTCCGGCGGTGGGATACGACTACCATGAGGATTCCCAACTCATACAGGCCAAGGAGCGGGCCTATCATCAATAGCTGTGAAAAAAGGTCAGGCGGGGTAATTATTGATGAAAGTACCAGCATGATTAATACGGCAAATTTACGTTGTTTGCGTAAAAGGGGCGGATCAACCAATCCCAGCACTCCCAGGAACCAAAATACAAGGGGAAGCTGAAATACCACCCCGAAACCAAAAAGGAAGCGCAGGGAAAATGAAAGGTAATTTTGCAGGGTAAACATGGCTACCAAGCCCTCATCCTGAAAGTCTTGAAAAAAATCGAGGGCAATAGGGAAAACTACTTCATAGGCGAAAAACAAACCCAGGGCAAAAAGGAGGATCATGCCAAAGGGCAAAAAGATGGTTACTTTCTTTTTTTGCCGGGGCAGCATGGGCCAAATTAAGGCAATAATTTGATAGAAAATAATGGGTAAAACTAACAAAATGCCGGTGGAAACAGCCAGGCGGATGTTGGCCATCAGCGCTTCCGCAGGGGCAATGTAAATGAGTTCCGGATTTCCGGCAGGCAATACCAGTATGTAGCGCAGGTAGTCAACAAAAACAAAGCACAAAATAGCAGCTCCCACCACGAAGACAGCTATGATGATCAGTCTTTTCCGCAAATCTTCTAATCTCTTAATCCATATGGGGGAAAATTGAAAGCCATTCTCTGTCATCTTCAGCTCCAGTTATTATTCCAAATGTATTCCAAATGTAATTCCTTATTCAACATTATTGCCCATTTTCCTGCATTAATTGTTAATTAAGGCCCTGTTCTATTTCCTTATTCTAAATCTTGCTCAATAATCTCTTACCCGTTTGCTGGCTCTACTATTTATTCTATTTCCAGGTCAATATCCTGATCTAATTCCTCATCAAGATCAATTCCCGGTTCATCAACATCCTGCTCAAGTTGGCTGCGAAGCTGCTGCTGCCTATGCGTGGCCTCTTCATGCAACGGACTTCCTTCCGGTTCGGTTTCGAGGATTTTTTCCATTTGCTCCTTAGCCGCTTCTATATCTCCATGGTGTAATTCCAGGATTATGCTGTAGTAAAAACGATTAAGGTTGTCTGCAGGGTCTTCATCCAGCAGTTCCCGGAGTAATTCTTCCGCCTCTTCTGCCTTTTCTGCCGCCTGTTCCTCTTTACCCATTTCCCGGTATATTTCATAGATTAATACGTAGGTTTCCGGATTATCAGGTTCCATTTCTAAAGCTTCCTCTGCCGCCCGGGCGGCCTTTTCCATATAATCTTCTTCCTCCTCATCTTCGTCCTCGTGCTCGTTCGGCTCTTCCATGGCAGCATAAAATTCCAGCTCGAAATAAGTGCTTGCCAACCTCCGGAGAATAGTGGGGTTGGCCTCATATTCTTCTATATGGCTTTCCAGGTTTTCTGCCTGCCGGTAAAGCTCATCTACGGTAGTTATTTCTTCTCCGTTTTGTTCATCGGCGCCGGGAATTCCTCCCACTCCCATTAATCCTGTAAAGAACAGAGACAGGATCATGGCTAATGCTAACACCAGCGCCACAATGCCAACCCATGGTTTTTTACCGGTGCCTTTTCTTTCACTCAAAACCTAACCCTCCTCTTAATTGCCAGGAAAATCCCTTCAAATAAATTAATAGCGGGAATGCTTTTCCTTATCCCGGCATTCAACCCAAGCAAGATTTTATCTTTTTCGCCTTCTTCCACATGTACGCATAAAGCTAAAAATAATAAAATTATTTTTACTTATTTAGGAAGATTTTTCATTTTCCCGGTCTTCCCGGAACTTTACCAATAACCTTCCGCAGTTCTCACAATACACCATCAATTTCGGATTGTAAAGCTTTTCTCTTGGGGATGAAGAGATTTTTACGCGGCATCCTTCGCAAATATCATTCACTACCCGCGAGATTGCTTTTTTCCCTACTTTTTGTCTGAGGGAGTTATATTTTTCCAGGTAATATTCATCAATTTGAGCGGCTATTTCTTCTCTTTCCTTTCCCACTTCGTTTTTTTCCCGTTTTAGTTCCGCAAGTTTTTCATCCTTCTCTTTATGCTTTTTTCTGCGCTCTTTATCCTGCTTCTCGATTAATTCTGTCTGCTTTTGATGTTTTTCTTCCAACTCTTCTACTTTTTCCATATATTCCAGAACCTGGTTTTCATATTTTTCCTTGTCTTTTTCCAGTAACTCCAGCTTTTTTTCGTACTGCTCCACTTCCTTTACCTTGGAAATCTCTCCCCCGTATAATTTTTTGCGGATATCCTTAATCTCATCACTCGCTTTTTGCAAATTCATTTCCGCATTTCTTAATTCTTTCTGTTTGTTTTTTAACTCTTCATCTAACTTTTCCAGCTTCGATTTTTCATTACTAAGCTCTTTTTCTATTTGCTGTTCTTCAAAAATTAAAGGTTCTTCTTCCATAGATTTTTCCAAATCTGCAATAGACAGGTCTTTTTGCTGGAGGTACCATAATAATTCCAGCTGTTCCATTCACTCATCACCTCTTTCTTTTTATTCCGCCCCATGTTATTCCGCACCATGGCGAAACCACGGCGGCGGATATAAAAAAGGATAGGGTTTTGCGCCCTATCCTTCCGGTAAAATATTTTCGTCCAAGCCTCCACCTGAGACAGGCCGGACTGAATTTTGCGCCCCCCAAGCCCTGAGCTTATCCTGCAAGTATTGAGCCAGCCAGGGCACCAGGGGATATTCCGTCCCGTAATGGCCGGCATCAATTAAATTCAGCCCCATGGAGCGGGCATATTGAATGTCGTGGTATTTAAAATCTCCGGAAATAAAAACATCCGCTTCCCTTTGAAGCGCCCGGGAAATTAAGTTACCGGCACTTCCACCGCAGAGAGCGATTTTATGCGCTTGGGCGTCATTATCCCCCCAGTAGCGGATAGTATCCGAACCCAGCACCTGCCGGCATTTACGGGCAAGCTCTTTTAAGGGGAGGGGTTCTGTTAATGTGCCCCAGCAGCCCAGGCCCAGGGGAAAGCCCGCTTCTTCCAGTTTGTAAAATTCATAGGCGGGCTCTTCATACGGATGGTTCTGTAGTAGAGCCTCTTTTACTTCTTTTTGGCGGGAAGCGGGGAGTATCGTTTCCAGGCGAAATTCGTCTACCTTTTCCAGCTTACCTCTTTCCCCGATAAAAGGTTCCGTATTTTCCAGGGGGAGGAAAGTCCCCGTGCCGGCAGATTGAAAGGTGCAGTGGCTGTAACTGCCGATCCATCCGGCTCCCGCCGAGGCAATGCCATCTCTTAGATTTTCTTCATAGCCGGCAGGCACGAAAACTACAAGTTTCAACAGTTTTTCCTGCCGGGTAATTTCCAGGACGCCGGCTTTTTCAACCTCTAAAAGGTTGCAGAGAATATTGTTAACCCCCGTCGGGGCTATGTCCAGGTTGGTGTGGGCAACAAAAACGTTTATGCGGCGGCGGATTAATTCCTTAATGATATTTCCGGCAGGGCGGCGGTAATCAATTGCCGTTAGGGGGGTAAAGATAAGGGGATGGTGGCTGATAATCAGGTTGGTATCATATTTTTCCGCATCTGCGAGAGTTTGTTCATCAACATCCAGGGTGGTAAGGATATTATTGATTTCTTCTTCCGGGTGCCCGATTTGTAACCCTACGGAATCATTTTCCAGGGCCAGATGGGGCGGGGCCAACTCATTCATCAAGTCCATCAATTTTTGAACCCGCAGTGACAATTGAAAGAACCTCCTTTAGCCGGGCTTCTTTATGCAGGTAGTAATCCCTTTTCTTTAAGCTGCCGGCTTCCCTGGCATCCTCTAAAGAGCGGTTAATAACCTGACAGCGCGCTATCTCATTTTCCAGGTAAGGAATCAGCAAAGGATCCCGGTTTTTTAGCAGGCCGGGGCCCACTTCCAGCAATATGGGGTCGCTGATTTCCTGCTTGCCGTGTTGGACGGTTATGATCACATAAAAATGATTTTTTTCCCGGGCCAGCCGCTCATCGCTGATACGGAAACCGTGAGTAAGCAGCCATCTCCGCAGCAAATAGATATCGCTCATGGGCTGCAGCACAAATCTGCGCAAGCCCTGCGTCTTTCCCGCGCCGGACCGCAAAATATTGCCGATGGTCCTGCCGCCTAAGCCCGCTATTACTGCTTCCTCAACTTTATCATGTTCCGTAAGGGCGAAAAATCCATCGCCTTTTCTCAGTTCTATTTTAGATCGCAGTTGAAACAAGTCAACAGTTTTTTGGGCTTTCTCCAGGTTTTGCTGATTTTTTTCCACCCCGATAACCCGGCGGCAAACTCCCTTTTTGATCAGGTAAACCGGGAGGTAAGCGTGGTCGGTGCCGATATCAACGACTTCATCTGCAGGTTCGACACACTTGGCTACTTCCGCCAGGCGGGGTTTTAACTGCATTTGCGCTTTAACACCACCTTCAAAAATGCTTCTTGGCGTGTCCCGGGGATCTCTCGGGGATCTCTCGGGTTAAGTTATCTTGAGAAGGCCGTGTGTAAACCATTACCTTCACTCTAAGCAAATTTTCTGCGCAGACATCTAAGATTTTATTCCTAAAAAACAATTCTTTAAAATTTAATTTCCATATAATTATCAATATCCCTTCTTTTAAAATAATCCCTTCTTTTAACTTGTAACGCCAAGAATTCTCCTGCCTCTGCAGGCGGGAGATGAAAATAACATGAAATAAAAGATGTGGAAGCCATGCGCTGAAAGTTTCAGGGTAAATTTTTTGAATTGGCGAACAAATAACCTATAAGATAGTCTATGAGTAAAATCTTTGTGGGTGATTTTTTAAAAAAATAATTAAGTAAAGGAAGGAAATAAGACAGTAACTATATGTTTACATCTTTACTGGTTATGTTATAATAAGTAATAGAAAAATAAAAGGAAAGGGTGATCGTATGTCAAACAAAGGTGATTTTTTGGCCGGTATGTTTGTAGGTGGCTTATTGGGTGCCTTAGCAGGTATTCTTTTTGCGCCTTCCTCGGGTGAAGAAACCAGGGCCCAAATAGCTGAAAAAGGCAGAGAATATAAAGACGTTGCCACAGAAAAGGCTTTGGAAAAATCCCAGGAGGCTATTGCTTCCACCAAAAATTTGGTTTCTGACCTGAAAGAACGTTTTTCCAGTAGCCAGGAAATACAAAGAGTTTTGGATCAAGTTGACGAAGGGTTGTCCAACAAATAGCCATGGATGACACAATGTTGATTTACGTGCTCTTATTCCCAACCATATTAAATACCATCCTTCTAATTGTAATGGCAGTAGTGCTCTACAGATTGTTGGGTGTAGCCGATCAGCTGTCAGCCAGGTTGGGAAGGTTTATGGAACGCGGAGAAGAAGAGCTTTTTGCCACTACTAGCTCGGTGAGGCATGTTGCCACTCAAGCCGGCAACTTGTTGGAAAAGATTGTGGAAGTGGTAGATAAGTATATGTTTGCCCTGGCGATGAGGCAGTCTCCAAAAGGCGCCCAAAGAACGTCTTCCGTTATTTCGGGGCTAACAGTAGGATTTAATATCCTGAAGTTTCTAATGCAGTATTTCAAGAAAGATGAAGAAAAAGCAGAATAATTGTTAATTACACTTCTATTAGCTAAAACTCACGAAGAAAACCGCAGCTTTATTGCTGCGGTTTCTTTATTTGTGCATGTGACAGTGGGGACGGGGCAATTTTGTCACATGGACGT
>CAZWVJ010000026.1:0-22934 GCA_964636865.1 uncultured Syntrophomonadaceae bacterium | reverse complement strand
GGTTGTAAATGGTTTGTATGTTAAGTGGGGACGGGGCAATTTTGTCACATCTTTTTTTTGAGGGGAGAAAATTTATTCTTGACGGATTGTAAATTTGGAAAGATAATATCAATATACGATATCGATATTCGATAGAGGTGTTGATTTTGAAAGAGAAAGTATTGCGGAAGCTTTTTCTGGGATTCATCCAAACGCACATCCTTTACCATGCCGGGAAGGAGACTATCTACGGCAGCTGGATGATTGAGGAATTGAGGAAACACGGTTACCAGATAAGTGCCGGGACTCTTTATCCCCTTTTACACGAATTACTTGAAGCCGGTCTGTTAGAAAAAAGCGAAAAAGTGGTAGGGGGAAAGGTGCGCAAGTACTACTCTCTGACCCGTGCCGGGGAGGAAGTTCTGGAAGATGCCCGGGAAAAAGCTCGTGAGCTGGTGAAGGAGCTGGAAGAGTGATGAAAAAAGAAAGTAATATGTTTACTTTGAGGAATGTGAGCTACAAAAATATCCTGAATGTGGAAAACCTCTCTATCCCGGAAGGAGTTACTTTCTGTGTTCTGGGGGAAAGCGGCAGCGGAAAAACTACTTTCCTCAAGCTTTTAAATAACCTGATTTCTCCGGATGAAGGGGAAATCTTATTCCGGGAAGAAAAAATCTCGGAGTTGGAAACGGTGGAATTGAGGCGTCGGGTGGTAATGCTTCCCCAGGTGCCGGTCATATTTCCGGGCTCTATCAGGGAGAATCTTCTTCTGGGGCTGAACTTTGCCCAAAAGGTTGGGGTGGCTGATGAAGAGCTCTATTCTTTATTGGAAAGAATGAATCTTGCCAAGGAATTGGGGGAAGATGCTGCTACGCTGTCAGGTGGAGAAAAGCAAAGGTTGGCCATTGCGCGGGTTTTGTTGATGAAACCGGATGTTGTTTTGCTGGATGAGCCCACCTCGGCGTTGGATGAAAATACGGAGGAAAGGGCCATAGAAGAAGTAATGGAGCGGTCCCGCAAAAATAATACCACTGTGGTCATAGTTACCCATAACCCCCGGTTGGCCACCCGTTATGGGGAAATGGTTGTTGATCTCCATGAAGGGAAAGCTGGTGCAGTGAGGGAGGTGTGTGGAGAAAATGAACGATATTGTCGAAATTGAAAGCTGGCGCCTGTTGGCGGCATACCTTTTCCTGGTGGTATTGTTAATTATTACCTGGAAACAGGGACTGGGACGGGAAAAAGAAATATTTATTTCCGCTTTGCGGATGACGGTGCAATTGCTTGTGATGGGTTATGTACTGGTTTTTGTTTTCGATGTGGATCATTTTTTGCTGTCTCTGGGAGTCCTGGCCCTGATGGAACTGTTTGCCATTTATAATGTTTTCCAGCGGGTGAAAGTAAAAATAAATCCCGGTCTGCGTAAAATAATTGCCTTTTCTATGATATTGGGAACGGGATTTCCCATAATTTACTTTCTGTTTGTGGTAGTTAATGTGGACCCCTGGTATGATGCCCGCTATTTGATCCCCATTGCCGGTATGCTCGTTGGCAATTCAATGACCGGCATTGCCCTGGGGGCGGAGCGGCTCATCAGCGGTATGCATTCCCAGAAGGAAATGGTGGAAGGTGCTCTGATGCTGGGTGCTACTCCGTACCTTGCCGCGAAAACTGTGGTCAACAATGCCTTCAATGCTGCAATAATGCCTACCATCAATGCCATGGTGGGTATGGGTATTGTATTCTTGCCGGGTATGATGACCGGGCAGATCCTTTCCGGTGTTTCTCCAATAGTGGCCATTGAGTATCAAATTGCTATTATGCTGGGTTTGCTGGGCAGTGTTTCACTTTCAGTGTTCCTGTTGATGCAGTTTGGTTACCGTACTTTTTTCAATAAATCCGCCCAACTTCAACTTTAGTAGCAGGGGGAAGGGGTGCTTGCTACACTACCTTAGTTTAATATTTTTTATGTAATTCCCTTCCGGGATTTACCGGGATATAAATTCTTTTAAACTATATTTCTAAATAACCGTAATAGATTTCGGTTTCACTTCTTACTCTCGGGTTTTTCGTTGTTTTATCTTCCCTTTTTAATTATATTGTAGCAGGTACCCCGTCCCCTTGCTACTAGATGCTATCTTATATATTGTAGCAGGTACCCCGTCAGGCTGTGTGATAAATTTACACCCAAACTTTTTATTCCCACTGCCACTTCATTTTCAAGGCAATTTAGGGATTGGAGTGTTAGTATGGTTGCATTTTTTGCAATTCTCTCCCACTTTTAATACTTACGAACTCGAAAACATGATTTATCACACAGACTCCCGTCCCTACGCTACACCTCCCGTGCTATAAGAAAGCAAGTATTTTAGGTGGGGCGTTTTTTTTACCTCGAAATTATATTAAAAGTTGAAAACTTTGCAGGAAATGTGTCGGGAACAACAGAATATATGTAGCCGAGCAGTTTTAATAGGATCTCTATATCCGAATATCTATATATCCAGGTATTGAAACTGTTATTAGCAGTTTAGTTTCATCGTGAAGAGAAACAGGAATCAGTGTTTCTTTTGTTTTTTTGAGGAGAGTTTTTCCCTCCCAAATATTGTTTTTGGAGGTTACAAAGTGAGTTTTAAAGGAAGATTGCAGGCAAGAATAAGTATGATGGTGATAATGATGTTTGTGTTTTCTTTGGTATTACTGGCAATAACTGCTGAAAAAGTAATGGAGGGAGAAGCTAACTCTATAACCAATATAATAGCAAGTTCTGAATCCGAAACTTTTACTGAGGAAGAACCTAATAACAATAGAGAGGAAGCTAATATTGTAGATGATCATTATGACGGAGATCCTCCATATGTTATTTATGGTTCTATAACAGAATACTATTTTGATTTGGATTTCTTCAGATTTGATGTGGTAGAATCAGGCACTTTTCGGATCTCAGGTATATGGTCCGATCAAAATTATTTTTTTAATAGGGGTGATGAAGATTATCTGGCAATTGTTCTCGAGGATGAAAATGAGAAAATAAATGTAGCAGAACTTCGAGGAGAGGAGACTGGTACTTACCGATTTATGGAAGCAGAGGTATCTCCGGGCACTTACTATATTGTTGTATATCAATTTTCAGATTATGAATTCTTCCCCGTGGGGGAAGAATATGAGATTTCTGTTGAATTTTATCCAGAGGGTGAACTGCCCGAGCCTGAGGATCATGACATAAAATTATCCGCCTTTCCGGAAGGCGCCGGCGAGGTGGAGGGTACGGGCACCTATGAGCAGGGCGAGGAAATTACAGTTACTGCCGAGCCCAATGAAGATTATTCCTTTGTCAACTGGACTGAAAACGATACAGTGGTAAGCACCGATGAAGCTTATACTTTTGAAGTAGACGATGACCGGGTACTGGTGGCCAATTTTATTGAAAAGGAAGCTATAATTGAAGTAGTTCGATTTGCCGGTGTCCACCGCTATGCTACGGCAGTGGAAATAAGCCAGGCATCATTCCCCTATGAAGCCGAGATAGAATTATTAGCTGATCCCGAAGAGGCTGGAGAGGCAGCTGGTGCAGGTACCTATGACTTCGGTGAAGAGGTAACAGTTACTGCTGTAGCGTATAAAGATTATACTTTTGTCAACTGGACGGAGGATGGGGTGGAAGTAAGCACTGATGAATCCTATACATTTGAGGTGGAAGAAGACCGGGTTTTGACGGCTAATTTTGAGAAAGAAGTAGATCCCGATGCGGAGTATGATGTAGTGGGAATAAGCCAGAACTCTTTTCCCGATCGAGCCGAAGCGGTAGTTCTTGCCCAGGGCGATGATTTCCCCGATGCCTTAGCCGGGGTTCCTTTGGCTTATGAAAAAGGCGGACCGCTCCTTCTTACTCGTTCAGATAAACTACCTGATGAAACTGCCCATGAAATTGACCGCCTTCTGAAGGAAGGTGACACTGTTTACGTCCTGGGTGGTGAGGAGGCTATTTCGGCTGATGTGGCCGATGAGCTGGATGCAATGAACTACGGGGTGGAACGGCTTGCTGGTGAAGGTCGCTTTGACACGGCAGTTAAAATAGCGGAGGAAGTAGCTGATAACCCTGCGGAGGTTTTTCTCACCACGGGCTTAGACTTTCCCGATGCGGTGGCTGCATCCGGCCCCGCTGCCATGAAAGGAGCACCCATTTTACTAACTACTCCGGATGAGCTGAGTGAAGAGACCGAAAGCTATCTTGCAGAAAACGAGGAAAGTATTGAAAACATACATGTTATCGGTGGCGAAACTGCGGTGAGTGATAATGTTATGGAAGTTGCCGGTGGCGCTAACAGGGTTTCCGGAGCAGGTCGCTGGGAAACCGGCACAGCCATTGCCGAAGAATTTTTCGAAGATCCGGAGAAAGCCACCCTGGCCACGGGCCTGGAGTTCCCCGATGCCGTAGCCGGCGGTGTATATGCTGCCCTCAATGACGCTCCGGTAATTTTGAGTGCCCGTGATGAACTGCCTGAAGAAGTGGAGGACTACTTTATCGGGGAAGAAACCATAATAAAAGTTTCTGTCTTCGGCGGTGATGGAGCGATATCTGATGATGTGCTGCAGGCAATACAGTATATAGACACCCAGAGATAGATAATAAAAGTAAATTCTCATGACGAGGGACGGCACCGGAGAAATTCCCATGATATTTGAGTAGTGGTTTAAATTGTGCAATAAAAGTAGAATAAACTTTTGCAGGAGTTTTGGTTACAAAGGAAAAACTATTTAGAAAGTAACTATTCAAGCAAATATTGCTGTGCTATAAAGGACGTTTACTTAGTTTTCCCAAAGCACAGCCAGACTAAGTCTATTTTATCTGGGTCTTACTTAATTAGTTACTTTAGAAAAAAAGGGACCTGCCTCTAAAATAGCTCTTCCAGGGCGAAAGAAAGGGGTGAGGTCCCTTTATATTTGGTATTAATGAGATTTACCGTGCAGGCCATGGGATAGATGACAATATTAATTACGATTACATTTCCCGGAACGATCACAAATTACAATAATAGCGGTTGACTTTCAACTAATTATATTTTATAATCAAAATAATAATTAAGTCTATAGAAAAAGTAGGGAATATGGCAAAACTTTACTTAATCGGGAGGTAAAATATATTGAATGTTTTCACCATTGTGTTTGACGGCATCAGGAGGCGAAAAATACGCTCCATACTCTCTGTAATCGGCATTGCCATAGCCGCCATGGCACTGTTTACCATGGTATCTCTTCGCGAAGGGTACGAGACAGCCATGGAAAGCGAGTTGGACCAGATGGGTGCGCACGTGGTAGCCCTGGCTAAAGGTTGTCCCTACGAAGCCGTGGCACTGATCATGATGGGAGGTGAAGTGCCGGACACGCTTCCTGCTGAAGTGGTTGATGAAATAGAGCAGATTCCCAATGTAGCAATAACTGCTCCTAATGCGCTGGGTGCTTACGAGCACATGGGAGAGATGCATTCTGTAGCAGGCATTACTCCTGACGAAAAAGAGGTCAAACCCGGATGGGAAGTGGCGGAAGGACGTTTTCCTAAAAATAGCGGCGAGGTAATGCTGGGCAGTGAAAAAGCCGCCATGCTTGCAGAAGAAGGCGGTTTTGACGGCGTGGGTGAGCAAATTACAGTTTCAGTGGATGGCGAAGCGGAAGATTTGGAGATTGTTGGAATTCTCGGAGAAACGGCATCCCGGGATGATAATACTACCTACACCACCCTGGAGTTCGCCCAGCGGCTTTTTGATCAGGAGGACGAGGTAATTACCGTAAATATACAGCTGAATGACCTGGGCATGATGGATGATACTGTGGAGCAGTTGGAGGAGATACCCGATGTGCAGGCAGTTACTGTGGACCAGGTAATAGGCACGGTGCAGGGCATGGCCGGCACCGGTGAAGCCATGCTGATGGCGGTGTTGGCTCTGGCATTGCTCATCGGGGGGCTTGGGACCATGAATACCATGTTAATGACTGTTTTTGAGCGGACACGCGAAGTAGCTCTCATGAAGACTATGGGGGCTTCAGATGGAAAAATATTTAACCTGTTCCTCATGGAAGGGGTGGCCATATGCCTGGTAGGTAGCCTCATTGGTATCGCCCTGGGAGGTGGTGCAGTTTGGGCGGGAGATGCGGTTCTTTCCGGCTTCCTCCCCTTAATGCCCTCCCAGACAGTGGCGCTTTTCTCCGGGCAAGCACTGGCCCTTTCTCTGGCTTTTCCGGTGGGGATTGGGGTTTTATCTGCCGTTTATCCGGCCCTGCGGGCTGCCAGGTTGGAGCCGGTGGAAGCCTTGAAAAACGAGTAACCGGCAAAAGGTGGAAAAACGGTGGCGCCTGCCACGGGATAATAATATAAAAAGCAAAGGAGCGAGAAAGTTGGTTGTAGTCGAGAACGTTTCAAAAATATATTACCGGGGACGGGAGGAAGTTTATGCCCTGCAGGATATCTCCTTTGAGATTGCCGAAGGGGAAATGCTGGCCCTGGTGGGGCCTTCCGGATCCGGTAAAACCACGCTTATGAATCTCCTGGGACTTTTAGATACACCGAGTTCGGGAAGGATCAAGATTAACGGACGTTATGCCGACGCTCTTGGCGCAGGGGAGATGTTGCGCGTGCGGCGTGAGGTGGTGGGTTTTATATACCAGCAGTTTCTGCTCATCCCGAGCATGACTGCATTGCAGAATGTGATGTTGCCCATGTATTTTGCCGGAAAAAAGGAAACACGGGAAGTAGCCAAAACCCTGTTGGAGCGTGTGGGGCTCGGTGATCGCCTGCATCATCTTCCCGCAGAGCTGAGCGGTGGTGAAATGCAACGAGTATCAGCAGCCCGGGCGCTGGCCAACAACCCGTCCATGATACTTGCCGATGAACCCACCGGCAACCTGGATAGAAAATCTGCGGAAGATATGCTCCGGCTTTTTGGGGAGATCAACGCCGAAGGAAAAACGGTGATCGTAGTAACACACGATACCGAACTGGCCGGGTCGTTGCCCCGCATCCTATCCCTGCGGGACGGAAAGCTTGCCTAAACCCGGCATTAAGAAAGGAGGGTTGAATTATGTGGAATAAGGGCCTGATATTGTTGTTTGCAGTTACTTTGACTTTAGTTGTGACGGGCTGTGTTGGTGGCGGTAGTTGCTGCACCTGATTGCTGCTGTTTAATTTAATGACATAACTATTATATTAATGATCAACTATGCTGCAATCTAAGCAATAAACCTTTTACTGAATCAATTATTAAGTGGAACTAAACCGTTAATATTTTTGGTGAAAAGGTGCAAAACATTACAAAGATCAAAAAGGTGGCACGATGACGTGTCACCTTTTTGCATTCCGCTTGTGTTAAAATATAATGAGGATTTATATAAGAATGAGAAACCAAAGCAGGAATAAAATGTGCTTGCTTTAGGCGGCAGATTCGCGGGTTGTTTAAAATTTATTCATATGGGATAATTGTTATAATTTTACTCATAAAGAATGTAGCAGAACGCCACTAATCAAATGGTGGGAGGATGTAAAAACAAATTTTAAATGATTAAGGGGAGATACATATGTCAAATAAAGTATGGTATCAATTGGCAGATCGCGTTGTCCGGGCAGGAAAGATGCCGTTTCCGGTTACCGATACGATGATCGAATTTTTCCAAGCCCTTATTACGGAAGAAGAAGCGGAGTTATTAACTCTCTTTAGCAAAAATTCCATGAACATAGATGAAATAATGGAAGTAGCGGAAGCGCCCCGGGAAAAGGTGGAAGAATTACTGGAAAACCTTATGCGCAAAGGTTTTATTGCCGGAACCCATAGCCGGACCACAGGTGCCAGGGTATATACCCTCATGCCCCCGTTCCCGGGCATAATTGAATTTCAGATGATGCGGGGGAAAAAAGATAAAGAATCCCAGAAAATTGCGGAGTACATGGAAAAATTGTTTGCGGAACTTCGCGACGGTGCTCAAAGGAATTATGATATGATGATGTCCGGAGCAAAAACCCTTCCCGTCCCCGCCCGGGTGGTCCCTGTTAATGAAGTTGTTTCTGATGAGCCGGACATGATCATTCCTTCAGAAGATATAGACCAGATTGTGGACGCGCAGGATAAGTTTGCCCTGGCCCACTGCTACTGCCGGATTGAAAGAGATTTAACCGGTAAGCCATGCCAGGTAACAGATATACGCCATAATTGCCTTATTTTCGGTAAAGTTGCTGAATTTGCCATAAGCTATGAGTTTGCCCGGGAAATTACCAGGGAAAAGGCCAAAGAAGTTATGCGGGAAGCAGAAAACAATGGCCTTGTCCATAAAATCTTTCACAGCCAATTGGATATGACAAGAGATATAGATGGCATTTGCAGTTGTTGCAGCTGCTGCTGTGGGCTTTTCCGCCTTTTTAATGAAGGAGCCATCCCTTTCCATACGGTAACTTATTACCTGGCCAGGGTTGAATCTGAAAATTGTATCGCCTGCGGAACCTGTGAAGATAAATGTCCACTTGATGCAATCCAAATACAGGATGATCTGGCAGTAGTGGATGAGGAAAAATGCATCGGGTGCGGAGTTTGCGTTCATTTTTGCCCGGAGGATCCCGAGGGCATAAAGCTTCTTAATACGGAACAACGGAAAATATTTATTCTTCCCCCCCGGATAGCTGATTAGCAATGGCAATAATTATGTGTCAGTAGGGACGGGGCAATTTTGTCACACTTGGACGTGACAGTAGGGACGGGGCAATTTTGTCACACCAGTAATTTAGAAGTTAATTATTCTAATGATATTAATTGGATTTTATTTACCACTTTGCCCGTTGTTTGCCTTGCTTTATTTTATGGTTCTCTCGTTGTTTGCAAAATCAAGGTGAAGTTCTTCTCCGGCGTGGGATATGGTAAATTCCTCGCTGTCGAAATCCACATTGGCGTACGGATTGTCCCAGCGGGGGTAATCTTCCAGGGGTATTTCTTCGCCGTCAACCACAAGGGGATCTTCCCAGCCAAAGCTGGCCGTGCCTACCCCGGGGGCTTCAAATACAACATCCAGACCATCAACCTGCAGAGGAGCATTAGTTACCGATTCAATGAATTCATCAAAGGAACCGTCATCTTTTTTACGCCCCATCTGACAGATCCAAACGTTCTGATGGCCCAGGGCTATTATTTCCTGTCCGGCATCGGGTCCTTCTTCCCGCCAGCGATAAGGCTGGTGTGAGTAAAGGGCCACGTAACCATCATCTTTTTCACCGAAGACCCATCCGCCTCCTTCGTCAGCTTCCACTTCCTTTACCCGGTCGAAAGCCCAGCGGGGGAAATAAGCATGTGTAAAAGCAAAGTGATTCGGTTCCAGGAAGCCTCTGTGACGATCTATATCATAAAGGCATATGAGCAGGTTGCGGTGCTGGGCGCTGCGGGGTAGGCGACCATTTCCATGCCAGTAACCGGGACGGCCGTCACTCATACGCCCCGGGTTATTAACAAAAACCTGCGCATAGGGGGCTAAGGTAGCCCGCCAAATGAGCTGCTGATATCCTTTTTCTCCGGGCCGGAATGATTGAGCGTTAGCCAGGGAGTAGTCCGGGGTGCGATAAGTAATTTTGTTAACCTCGGTAAGAGCGGCGCCTTTATACTCTATACCCATATTTTCAATGCCCCAGGTAAGGATGCCAATATTTGTTATATCATCTATCCATTTACCGATGCGGGCAAGGCTTATAAGCAGGGGTTCGTCTCCGGCGATTGACCATAGGTTCCATTCATCGGCTACTTTAAAGGTTAGGTCTAATAATTGGGGTTCTAAAAATACGCCTTTGGAGAGCCAGACTTTCATCGATTCAGGGCTTTCAAAATCAAGGCCGTAGCGCCGGGCATCTTCTTCGGTTACATTAAACGAATGACGTTCCAGGTTGGTTATTTCTTCGGGATGATGGTGGGCAATTTCATAAAAGACGGGAGGGGGATCATAGTTCTCGCTGGTAGCCAGCGCCGTTGTGCAGATTTGGGCATCTTCAAAACGGCCCAATCCCCAGAGTAAGGCCTGAGTATTGATCATAAGATCGTTGGCGGCGCTTTGGACCATTTCCGGGCTTACCCGGCCGTGACTGGTGGTCCAGTTGCCGTAGTAGGAATCAACCACCATATCAAAAAGAAGCAGATCCGTCATCATGGTAGCCTTCTTAACAAGTTCTTCGTCTTCGGCAAAATCAATGATATTCAGGAGGGCGCCCAAATTAAACCGATAGTAAGTAATGGAGTTCCATTCAGCCAATCCTGTACGCGACCGCAGGTCGATCCAGTTTTCGATGGCTTCCCGGGCCCGTTCTTTGCGCCAGTTCCCATCACGATCCACGTTCGTAAATGTTTCATCGGGAAAAAGTTGTCCCGCTAAATATTCGTTGGAACGGGTTGCTATCTGATGATTTTCGGTAAACAGCTGAGCTTCGGAGTCGGTCGGGTCCGGTTCATCGAGCCAGTATCTAAAATCAAGGAAGGCTCGTTTAAGTTCTTCCTTTTGTTCTTTGGAAAGGCGGTCCTTATACTTGTAGTAGATACGGACAAGCCTGTTCATGGTAAAGTCGGAGTTATCTACCCGCTTGTCCAGCCTTTCAATGGATTCCTGGAGCAGTTCATCATCTACGGTTTCTTTTCCCGCTTCAAGGAGTATTATCTCGCCGTCAAGTCCTTCAGGGGAGTGCTCTGCTGCCCAATCTATATAAGCCTCCCGCCTTTCTTCAAAGGTGGGCGCAAAAGGTTCGCGATGAAAAGGGGGATCGTCGGGAGAAGGTCGCTCCGGAAAGGGGTCAATGTCAGGTATGGCAGGCCACTCGGGCTCTACAAGGGTTATACGCTCCAGGGCAAACCACCCTGAAACGATTAACAGCAATATAATCAGCCCGGTTATGAGCAAGACTTTTTTCCAGCGACCGGGATTTTTTTCTTTTTTATATTTGTGGTTTTTACGGTACTCTCTTTTCATAAAATGAAGAATTCTCCACCCTAAATGATACTTTTATATTCTATGTATGGAAAAGAAATTCCTTTTAAGGAACAATTAAAGTAAACATTAAAACATGTTATAATTTTATTACTACCAATCAATCAGGAGTGCATAAGATATGCTAAAATATTTTGCCTTGTTTACTCTCGTTCCGGTAGGTGAGTTATGGTTACTCATTGAAGTCGGTAAGATAATCGGTACCTGGCCTACCATTCTGATAGTGGCCTCAACGGGCTTTTTTGGAGTTATACTGGCCAAATCCCAGGGGCTAAGCGTTATTCACAGGTTAAGCTCGGACATGGCAATGGTTGACCATCCCGGTGAGCAGCTCCTGGATGGGGCATGCATCCTGGTAGGTGGCGCTTTTCTGTTAACTCCGGGATTGGTAACTGATGTCTTGGGCTTTTCCCTGCTTATCCCTATTACTCGTATGGTTGTCAAAAAAATTTTGCGCCGCAAAATGAAAAGCAAAATGGACGAAAGTTCCTATTTCATCTACTGGCAATAAAAAATGTTATTACGTGGGACAAGGGAGTTGTTCCCTTGTCCCGGTGAGTTATAATATTATTCCACTTGAGTTACAATACCGCCGGTTATAGCTTCGTATACAGTAGCCGTTACATTCCTACTTCCCATCATAATGTGTTCTACACTTAAAATTTCTTCGTTTCTTGAAATGGTTAAAGATACTGAAGCTGCATCCATTTCCATCTCTTCTCTAATGGGAATTTCAAAAGTATGGCTGCTGCCGGGTTCTATTTTGGGAGCGCCGGATCCCACCCCACCTTCTATAGATGCATGGATGGGAAGGCTGTTTCCCGCATCATTAATTACTTGCAACTTATGATTATGCGTACACTGAAGCTCACACCCCAGTGAAACAGTCATCAAAATAATTAACGTTAGCACTAATATTGAAATGAATAATGGTTTGTTTTTCATCTTCATACCTCTTCATACCTCCTAGCATTTTCTACTTTGTTTGTTTGGGTTTTCCACTTTTTCATACTACATGATGGGCTATATGACGGGGTTATATAATAAATTGAGCCATTTCACACCTCCCTTTCGTTAAAACTTAAAGCTGAGCAAACAGCATTAAGATAAGGGGGAGAAATGGCCCCTTAACCTGTTGCTTTTATGCTTTTCTATTATTTATAATATCATTTATTTCTCATTTCTGCCAGAGTTTTAACTTAAATTGTTTCTGTCAGGGATATGGGGCAAAGGACTTGTCCCATATCCCATGCTCCCCTGTCCCATACATTCAAAGTTCTGCTTGAAAAAAATTTAATAAAATTTTAAACATATTGCAGGAAATATGTTGCTAAAATTAGAAAAAAATAAAAAAGAAATAAATAACTACTACATTATATTAATTTACTATCAAAAAATATTATTTGGTTGTTCTATCTCAAAGAAGCAGGATTTGCATTTTTTAAGTTGTATTCCCCAAAAAATTATTGTGGTGGGGGGAGAGGATTGTGGTGAAGAAGTCTACGATTATTTTTGGGTTATCGGCTTTGTTTCTTCTAATTTTCGGTGTGCTTTACGTGATTTGGCCGTTGGCGCCTTACCACGAAGATATTATTGGAATGAACTCAACAGACCTGGTTTCTAGTTCTCCGGATATCGCATATTTATTATTAACAGGGGTAAATGTTACCGGTTTAACATTTATTGGAATGGGAATTTTGATGATAAGTATGGGGTTTTTAGCCTGGCAAAGCAGAATAGCATGGTATTCTATCCTTTTGGCGATAGTATTTTTTGCCTTGCCTTTAAGTTATATAGTAGCGGAAACCGGAGGCCCGTACCTCATGATTATAATAGTTATCCTTGTTCAGGTGATAGGCCTGATTTTAGCTTTCTTTGAAAGGGAAGAAAGATTATTTACAAATGGAAAATAATAATTTACGCAAGGAGGTCATAAAATGAAAAAGTCAACTATTTTGTTTGCTGTTTCGGCTCTGGTTTTTCTGTTGTTTGGTGTGCTTTATTTGATCTGGCCTTTGGCTCCCTATTATGAAGAAGCCATCGGTATGAGTGCTGCAGAATTTGTGGCTGGTCACCCGGAAATTGCCGACTTGATGCTGACACTGGTAAATGTTACCGGGCTATCTTTCTTGGCTCTGGGAATTTTTACGTTCACTCTGGGTACCCTAACCTGGCAAAACAGGCTGGTCTGGTACTCTCTGCTGGCAGTGGTGATTATATTTGCTCTTCCCCTCACTTATATTGTGGCCGAGACAGGAGGGCCTTACCCCGTAGTTATTGTCGTTATTCTGTTGCAGCTTATAGGCTTGATACTGGCAGTGCGCGAACGAAATAATCAGGCGGCAGATACCTAAAGAGAGCAGCGGTATGAACTCAAGTAGTTAACTCGAAATTTAAACTCTAATTGGAGGCTGCTCATAGTATACAAGGAGGTCATATGATGAAGAAATCCAATGTATTTTTTGGAATATCGACCCTGTTCCTGCTGGTTTTCGGGGTGCTCTACGTGATTTGGCCGCTGGCGCCCTACCACGAAGATATTATCGGGATGACTGCAGCAGAGCTTTTTAGCGGCGATCCGGGTGTGGCGGATTTGATGACCACTCTGGTGAGCGTAAATGGCTTGTTGTTTATCGTCTTGGGTATTTTTATACTGGGCACGGGTAGTTTAGCCTGGCAGCACAGAGCAGCTTGGCTCTCTTTATTGGTGGCCCTGATTATCTTTGCCGGTCCCTTTGCTTATTTTACTTATATCGTAGCAGAAGTAGGCGGGCCTTATTTTGTTATATTTATCCCCATGCTGTGCCAGGCTATAGGACTGGTTTTGGCGGCGAAAGAACGGCAGTGGCCTGGCAAAAGCAGTTAATTATTAGAAATTAAATGTATCTACTGGTGCTTGGCAACTAAGACATTTATTACTGTTACTATAGCTATTTCTTACTAAATCTCGACTTTTGAAGGTAAAGCAGGGTGGTTGTTTATGAACATCCTGAGTAGTTATATTTAAACTTAATTAAAGAGCATTTGATAGTTTATAATAATCTTATTAAGGGGGGGATTAGATGAACTCGGTTGAAGGGGTCATTGAAAAATTTGATCTTCCCAAATTAGGCCAGATCGGTATTGTCACCGCAGACCTGGAAACTATGCTGGACTATTATGCAAAAATGTTCCAACTTAATCCCTGGTTTCGGACGAAGGCTGAAGAAGAAGAAATTTATTACCGTGGGGAAAAAATTGACATAAATCTAGACATGCTATTTGCCTACAGTGGAAAAGTGCAGATAGAACTCATCGGTGTAATGTCTAAGGAGGAAAGTGTCTATTCCGAGGTAATAAATAAGGGAGGCGGACTGCATCACCTGGGGTTTTTTGTCTCAGACTTTGATCAAAGGATATCGAGCTTAAAAGAGGCTGGGGTGGAAGTGATCCAGCAGGGTTACATCAATACTGCCGGCGGAACTACCTCTAAATTTGCTTACCTGGATACAGTTGAGCGTTGCGGAATAAATATTGAGCTTATTGAAACCAAGCTAAAGGGAAGGTTTTCTGTCCCGCAGACCAAGTTTATGATGCAAATTGGTACTCTTACCGGCGACGTTGAGAAGATAAACGTTTAGACGATAGAGTTACCCTCTAAAAAGTTCTTTATGGAGATCTGGAAGATAGGCCTTTTATGAGGGGGAGTGTTATGAGTATGGGAAAAGTGGAGGAATTTATTATGATGCAAATATAGATCCATTATTAATACATTATGAACATGCTTATTTTGGTCCATGGCTAATTATTACTTTAGAAGACGGAAAAATTGCTCAAATTGTTATCTCCAATTTTAAAACAACGAAAATGAAGATGAAACAAGCAGGTTTACTTAGGATATACGACTTTATGATTGGCGTCATACATGTGCAACATTTCTCCTTAAGAGTGGAGAGAGTCCAAAGGTTGTTAGCGAAAGATTAGGTCATGTGAAGCGCAAATAGCTTATGATAGTTTGCAATCGATATTAGATAAATACAATCATGTTTTCCCTAACATGCAAAAAGAAGCCACTAATAAGCTGGAAGATATGCTTTTTTAAGGATCGGCACACTATAGGCACACAATAATAAGTGCCATGCCACAAAAATGGTGCGCCTGGGAGGATTCGAACCCCCGACTAACGGATTAGGAATCCGCTGCTCTATCCCCTGAGCTACAGGCGCACTTAATATGTTTATTTATTATTTATATTTCATATTATAACCTGCAGAATTTTGTTAATCAAGGTGAGAATCCTATATCCTCAAAATTCCTTGCTCCCCTTGCTCTAATAGCACGACTCTTCATAATACTTGATGCCCCCTTGAATATGAGACCTTTATACTCTTCTCTACATCAGTCCTCTCTGCGAGGAGCACGGATTAAATATCCCCTGAAGCTTCTTTATATTTCTCAGCCTTGTTTAACTACTGAATTATACTCGTCCACCATCAATAAGTGAAAGGATTTCTATCATATCTTGTTGAAAAGTTTTTCATATGGAATGCCGTAATAACTTTTCTAATTCAATTAAACCTAGTTGATTTTTTTGCTATATTAAGAAACCTCCATTCTTTAATATTGTGGTTATTTACAAATTTGGTTCGAGTTTTTAAAATTCTTGCTAAAACATTAAAAATAAGAAAAACAGTATTTAAAAGCTATAAAGGAAATAGATTTGCCGCCAATCAAGCAAATAGAAAGATTAGTCAGTTCAAGTTTTAGGTAGTTAGCCACCTGAGATGAAAAAACTTAATATTAATACTATAGGTGTAATTATGGAAACGTCATTTTAGTATAGGGGCAATTATGGAAGCTTCATTTCTCCTCCAACAACTGATTCAACTGATACTGCTTTACTCTATCCATTATGGGAATGGGTTGTTGGTTAAGTTTAAAGGATTTAAAGTTAATTACACGCGGAAAATGAACCACTTCATGTATTTTTTTATTCCCTTATTATTACCCCAGGTATTTGAGTATCAGGAAACTCCAGATAAATTTATAATAAGTGCCTTGATGGCTATTTTCACTCTTGTTATCTATATTAAACCAATCCGGGGAAGGGTTCCGGCTATTAGCACCATGTTTTTATCTTTTGATCGCCCAGAAGATAGACCTTATACATTGATCTGGTTAATTTCTCAAATCATTGTTGGTTACATAGTAGTTATACCTATGGTTGTACTTTATTATAATTACAATCTCTTACATTTGCTCATGATCCCGGTATTTATTAACGGTATGGGCGATGGTTTGGCAGAACCGGTGGGAGTCCGCTTTGGTAATCATAAGTATCGGGTACATGCATTATTTACGCGTAGAAAATATGTGCGCTCTTTGGAAGGGAGTGCATGCGTGTTTTTAACCAGTTTAGTGACTCTTATAGTGTATTATGAATTCTTTTCCACCTGGCAATTTGTTACAGCTTTGCTAGTTTTACCATTTTTGATGACACTCACCGAAGCGCTTTCGCCTCATACGTGGGATCAACCATTTCTATTCCTGGTGGGTTATCTTGTTCTTTTTGGAGTATCTTTTATATAATCCTTTTTCTGAGATACTAATCCACAGGGAAAAGTGAACGAACTTCCCGGAGAACTTCCCGGATTTATTTAAAAATTAAAGTATGAGTCCATCAAATCGAGAAAACTTTATTTATAAAATCTTCTCCCAAATCTCTTGAAAAGCATTAGATGCAGAATGCCTGATTTTTATATCTTTACTATTATTCTTGAGCAGTTCTGAGCAGTTCAATTTTTAGAATTAAGCTGCTTTATGCCCGAATAAATTTTTAAATTTCGTAATTTGATCGCACTTTAGTATTGATTTATCTATTTATTATCGTTACAATATAAGTTGTGCGAAACAGCAATAGTAAAGGAGGGCTTAGTTATTGGGAAGAGCATAGTTACCAGAAAACAACTTAAAAGGGAACGCAAGAAAAGAAGACGGACTAAAAAGAGAAAACGCCTGAAAGGCCGCACTTAGGTTATATAATAAAGTACCCTACGTGTATTTTGGGGGAGAGGCATTATTATAAATTTATATCCTTAAGTCAAACCGAAGTCAAAACCGATAGTTAAATATAGTTTAAAGTTTAAATTATTAATACCGCATTTTTATGCGGTATTTTTTATTTGTTTTCTAAGTGAGATTAAGGTAACAATTAAAAAAAAATAATATTTAAAAATTATGTCAATATTAAAAGGATTATAAAAAAAAATATAGAAATTCTGCAAAAGTTAGTAATAATTTTAATCTTGTTGCTAGGGAGGTGAGGAAAAGTGAAGGGTTATAGGTTAGAGGCTTGGCTTACGGCAATTAGTTTCATTCTCATCTTTATTTTCGGCGGGGCCATTAGTTCTATTTACATCCTGGGAATTGATGCATTTTTTGTAGAGGTAAATGATTTATACAGAGCGGTTAATTACATTATGGGCTATCCGCAACATTACTTCTTGTTAATTGTGCTTAGTTGGCTGGGGGCTACTTTGATAGGCGTAATTTGGGCCCTGGCCATGGACAGGTTGGAAAGAAAACAAAAATCTTAGGGAAGGAAGGGGGGAATATAACGATGGAAGGAGTACTGGAGCGTGAGGGTGTATTTGTTTTAGGGTTGGTTTTAAGTCTTATAGTACTTCTAATATCAGTAGGAATTGGCACCTGGTCGCGCAGGCTTACCCGCAACCTTAGTGATTATTACGTGGCCGGTCGTAGTATTGGAGCGATCAATAATGGATTGGCCATGGTTTCCTTGGCTTTAAGCCTTACTACATTTATCGGTTTAACAGCGTTAATTATTCAAGGTTTGTACGTGGCAGTGGCTGTATATGCAGGTTTTACCTCTGCATTTATTGCGCTGTTGATTTTGGCAGCTCCTTTTTTGCGCCGTCACAAATCTTTTACTACCATGGCTTTTATAGCAGAACGGTATTATAGCCGTAATCTGCGCATATTTTCTGTAATAGTCATGTTAGTAGTCAGTGTGCTTTACCTGGGTGGTAACATTAAGGGCATAGGAATTGTTTTCTTTTATTTATTAGGTGTTCCCGAGGTTGTCGGTATACTGGTTGGAGGTCTGGTGGTAACTCTTTATGTTGTTTTGGGCGGCATGTATGGGGTTACTTATAACCAGACTTTCCAGAGCATAGTCTTGCTTTTTTGCTTAATGTTTCCGGTAGCCATAATATTACAGCAGTTAGGTGCCTCCGGGTGGGCTTTTCCGCCCCTTGGCTATGGGGACATGGTTCCCCAGATGCTGGAAAAAGTTCCTCACTATTTTATGCCCATGGTGGAACATCCCGTTACTTATTTGGCGATTGCTTTGGGGGCATTCTTTGGTATTATCGGGTTGCCGCATTTTGTGATGCGTTTCTTTACCGTGCGAGATGCCAAAGAGGCGCGCTGGAGTACTGTTCTCACCGTATTTCTGGTGGGTTTGGTTAATACTACTGTTTTTGCCACCGGTTTTGCTGCAGTTTATTACATGCAGGCAGAGGGGTTGGTTTTGCCGGAAGCCCAATATGATTACATGGTTTTCATTCTTACCGAGGCCCTGGCCGGGGAAGGATGGCTGGCGGTAGCTATTGCCGGGTCTGTAGCGGCAGGTTTATCTACGGTGGCAGGTTTGCTTATGATTATGGGAGCAGGTTTGGTCCACGACCTTTATGGTTCTCTCAAGCCCGAAGTGGATGATCAGAAGAAACTGAAGATTTCCTACTGGGTTATGCTGGCAGTGGGTATAGGAGTAACCCTATTTTCCTTGAATCCTCCGGAGTTTATTCTGGAAGCCATAATGTGGGCCTTTGGCATAGCGGGGGCATCATTGGGTGTTCCCATTGTGCTGGGTATCTGGTGGAAACGAACTACCAAGGAAGGTGCTGCCGCGGGAATGATTGCGGGTTTTATTATCTCTTTTATTCCTTGCGTATTCATCTTAATAATGGGGATGGATCCCACCGATATACCTGTTCCTCTTATCTCCAAGTATCTTTACGGTCCCCTGGGGTGGATGAAAGTAATGGCTTTTGCCATACCAATTTCCTTCATTCTCACGGTGGTGGTTTCCTGGTTTACCAGCCCGCCTCCTGATGATGTGAAGCGCTCTGTAGATGAGATGCATGGATGGCAGGATTATGAGGAAGAACGCTATAACGGCTGGGGATTGCCGGTAGTCGTTATTATAGCTTCTATTTTGATTATTGCTTCTGTTTTTACTCTCTACGATACATTCGCTCATATTGGTTAAAAAGAAAGGCATTTCCCGTGTTATTCCGGGGAATGCCTTTCCATAAAAAAATATCTCCATAGTTTTGGGGGGGAGGTGAAATAAATTGGAAAACTGGGAAAAACTAAATAAGATGAGCTCTAAAGAAATTAGAGAAATGCAGGAAAGAAAGCTCCGCGCTTTTTTGGCAAATCAGATATATCTTTATAGCAAATGTTACAGTGAAAAGTTAAATGAGTTAAAAATTGATCCGGTGAAAGTGAAAGGTATTGAGGATCTAAAACACTTACCCTTTACTTATAAGGAAGATATTGCCCCTACCGATGATAATCCGCAGCGGCATAAGGATTTTGTCATTCGGCCCGATGAAGAAGTAACGGAAAAATACGGTCACCTGGCTCAACTATCTCCTTATGGGGGTAAAGCTGCTGTAGAGGAAAAGGTTTATGATTACAAACCGGTGCATATACATTTTACTACCGGGCGAACTGCCGAACCCACTCCTTTTCTTTATACCAAACGGGACCTGGAGAAGATTCGCGAAGCCGGTTACCGGTTGTTAGATGTTTTCAATGTAACTTCCGATGATGTTACCTTGAATGCTTTCCCCTTTGCGCCGCACCTTGCTTTTTGGCAAACCTTCTTTGCCGGGGAAAAACTTAATATGCCCACATTAAACAGCGGCGGGGGTAAAATAATGGGAACACAAAATTTATTGGATGCGGTAGAGTTTTTGCGGCCTTCGGTTTTGGTGTTTATTCCCGGATATGCATATTATTTTTTAAGAGAAGCTGTTAACCAGGGGCGTGACTTCTCTTCGGTAAAAAGGATATTTTTCGGGGGAGAACGTGTTCCGCCGGGTTTGAAGGATAAAATAAGGGATTTGTTAATACAGATGGGGGCGGAAGATCCCATCTGCCTGGCTACTTACGGCATGACCGAGGCCCGTACAGCATGGGGTGAATGTCCTTCCCATGAAGAATATTACGGTTACCACACCTACCCGGATCTGGAAATATTCGAAACTGTTGATCCCCAGACCGGAGAAAATGTGGGAGAGGGCGAAGAAGGTGAACTGGTTTATACGGCTTTAGACTGGAGGGGGACTTGTGTGCTGCGATACCGCACCGGTGATATCGCTAAAGACGGCATCCTCTATGAACCTTGCCCTAATTGCGGCAGAACAGTGCCCCGCATCAGTTCCAATATTCAGCGCAAGTCAGAAGTTAAGGAATTTGATTTGACCAAGGTCAAGGGCACTTTGGTAAATTTAAACGCTTTCTTCCCGTTGTTGATGGGCCATCCCGATATTTTAGAGTGGCAGGTGGAAATTCGCAAAAGAAACGACGATCCTTATGATCTTGATGAAATATATCTTTATGTAGCTCCCCAGGAGGGCATAGACAAAGAAAAGTTTTCTTCGGAGCTAAGACAAAGAATTATTCGAGATACGGAAGTTTCCCTCACTGATATAATTTTCAAGCCCGTGCCCGATCTTCTCAAACAGCTGGGGATGGAAACGGAAGTTAAGGAAAAAAGAATTCTGGATAACCGGGTAAAGGCATAAACTCTCCTTACAGAGTAGTTTTACCGGAAGAAAGGAGGAGGTTAGATGCAGCTATGGAGCAAGGTAAGCAAAATGTCCTCTCAGGACATAAAATCCATGCAAGATTCTTTGCTTGTTTCCATGATTAAGGACGAAATGACCAGCTATCATCCTTACTATCAAAAACTTTTTGCAGAAAAGGGGATCGATCCGCAAAAAATCAAGGGAACAGATGATTTAAAAGAGCTTCCTTTTACTACCAAAAAAGAAGTGGCGCCTGATGAGGCTGATCTCAAGCGCCCCAAGCAGTTTATATTGGAGCAAATTCGAGAAGATGGACAAGCTGAAAAGAAAAAAGGCTTTCTGGGGAAATTATTTAAAAAGAAAGAAGCTGAAGAAAAAGAAGATTACCCTTACCGTATGGTTCAACTTTTTTATACTCGCGGCAAGGTGGAAAAAATGGTCCCCCTGGTTTTTACGGCGCTTGATTTGCGAAACTTAAAAGAAACAGGTATGAGATCATTTGAGTTCTGGGGTTTAGAGCGAGAAGACTCTACTATTAATGCTTTCAGTTACCTGCCTCACGTGTCTTTCTGGCAGATATTTTATACAACCGTGGAAATTGGCTCTACGGCTTTGCAAACGGGAGGAGGACGTGTGCTGGGAGCAGAAAAGATACTGAAAGCGTTGTTTAACTTGGAGGCTACCACTCTTATAACCTTTCCCGGTTATGCCGAATATTGCTTGCAGATATTAAACCGATTTGGTTTTATGATGCCTACTCTGGAGAAAATCGTTTTGGGGATGGATGACGCGCCCCCTTCACTCATTAAAAAGATTCAAGAAGGGATGGAAAAAGCCGGAGCAAAAGATACGCAGGTTTTTCGCAGTTATTATCTTTCCGAGGCCAAGGGGGGGTGGCCGGAATGCTCTCCGGGATATGGTTACCACATTCATCCCGACCATGTGTTTGTGGAAATTGTGGATCCGGAGACAGGAGAGAGAAAGAATGAAGAAGAACCCGGAGAAATCGTCATTACGAACCTTGATGCGCGGGGAACGGTTTTCTTACGTTTCCGCAGCGGCGATATTGCCACGGGGGGCATGACTACAAAACCTTGTCCTAACTGTGGACGAACGGTACCGCGGATTTTAGGAGACATAGACAGGCTTGATCGTATTTTTGAGCTCAACCTGGGGCAAGATAAAAAAGAGTTCAATTTCAATGAACTTCGCCGCCTCCTATTAGGAATGAAGGATTTAAGTCAATGGTATGTGGAAATAAATCGAGAAGGGGAAAGTGACAGGTTAAAGTTGGTAGCTTGTTCGGGCATTAAAGAAAATGAACCTGACCTTGGTGAAAAAATCCACAAATATTTGGAACAAGAAAATTTTGATATTCCTATAGATATAGATATCAGCAGTTATGAAGATATTACGCAGCGCCAGGGGATGGAAAAAGGAGTTACCGAGTGCCGTATTTTTGATAAGCGGAATAAATAAGGCTTTTATTTTTACCGGCACAAATATTACTAAAAGCTCTAAATAGCGGATAAAGTATGCCGGCAGAAAAGTGAAAATCAAAAAACGGGTTAATGCCTTGTGGATATACATTATTGAAACAAGATTTTAACCCGTTTTTAATGAACAAATATTGTATTATAAAGGTAATTAAGGTATGCTGTAGGGGATGGAAGTTAATAACTTGTAGAATATATTAAAGTGACATAGAGAATTGAAGGAGTGATTAATTTATGAAAGCTATGATTATGGCTGCCGGATTGGGCACGCGCCTGCGACCTTTAACCAACCTTGTTTCCAAGCCCATGGTCCAAATGGCCGGAAGGCCTTGCCTGGAACATACCATAAGGTTATTGAGAAAATATGGTATAACCGATATAGTAATAAATTTGCATTACATGCCTGAAATGATTCGTAACCATTTCGGCCGAGGGGAAAATTTTGGCGTTAACATAACATATTCGTATGAAGAAGAACTGCTGGGCACGGCCGGAGGAGTAAAAAATGTAGAGGAATTTTTTGAGGGCGAACCTTTTCTGGTGGTAAGCGGTGATGCCCTAACGGATATAAATTTGGATGCATTTTACGATTTTCATAAGGCTATGGGAGGAACCGCTACTCTGGCTTTAAAAAAAGTTCCGGATC
>CAZWVJ010000025.1:5337-25004 GCA_964636865.1 uncultured Syntrophomonadaceae bacterium | reverse complement strand
ATAAGATAGGATTAAGGCAAACTTTTTGAAGGATAAGATAGAGTTAATGCGAACTGTGTGAAAGATGAGAAAGGATTGAGGTAAGCTGTGTGAAGGGGACGGTTATTCATTGTCCCCGAAGCGCAGCGAAGGGCCGAAGGAAGCGAAGCGACTGAGGGGAGACAATGGAACCGTCCCCTGAAATACAGCGGAATAAACCTGATTAGCTATAATTATTTTTATGTAAGGTAAACCGGGGTAAAGAAATAAATTGTTTTTGGTAGGAGGAAAAGATACTATGGGTGAAACGAAAATATATTTGGATCACGCCGCCACTACTTTTTTGAGAAAAGAAGCCTTTGAGGAAATGCTTCCCTTTTTAAAAGAGCAGTACGGAAATCCTTCCAGCATGTACAGCCTGGCAAGAGAAGCCAGGCAAGCAGTAAATACGGCCAGGGAAAGAACAGCTTCTGCCCTGGGTGCAGAAGAAGAGGAAATATATTTTACTTCCGGCGGCACAGAAGCCAATAACATTGCCATTCAAGGATTCATGAAGTCATTGGGCCGCAAGGGGCATATTATTGCTTCTGCAGTGGAGCACCATGCGGTAATGGATGTCTGCGAAGAGCTTGCCCGGGAAGGCCATCGGGTTACTTATCTACCGGTTGACAAGTACGGCCGGGTAAATCCGGAAGATTTGAAACAAGCCATTGAGGAGGATACCGCCCTTATATCGGTAATGACTGCCAACAACGAAGTAGGCACTATTCAACCGGTCAAAGAAATCGGCGCCTTTGCCCGAGAGAAGGGGATTGTTTTCCATACCGACGCCGTCCAGGCTGTGGGGCATATTCCCCTGGATGTTAAGGAAATTAATGCCGACTTGTTATCGTTTTCCGCTCACAAATTTAACGGCCCCAAGGGGGTCGGAGGATTATACGTCCGGCAGGGGCTTAAGGTAACGCCTTTGTTCCGGGGCGGCGCCCAGGAGAAAAAAATACGCCCCGGCACCGAAAACGTTCCGGGCATAGTAGGTATGGGTAAAGCAATAGAGTTGTCTACGGGAGAATTACCGGGTAAAATGGATAAATTTACTGAGCTCAGAGACTTTTTTATAGAAGGTTTACTGGCCATGGAAGGTGTAATTTTAAACGGACATCCTACTCAGAGACTGCCCGGTAATATAAACGTATGTTTTACAGATATTGAAGGAGAATCAATTTTACTTAGCCTTGATTTGGAGGGAATCGCGGCGTCCAGCGGTTCCGCCTGCTCCTCTGGAACCCTTGATCCATCTCATGTGCTCATGGCGATGGGGTTAGATCATCAAACCGCACACGGATCGGTACGATTTTCACTCGGTGAAGGAAATACCAGGGAAGAAATAGAATATGTCCTGGAGAAGCTCAAACCCATAGTAGCAAGATTGAGAGAAATGTCGGCTGTTAACAGCCGTTCCCGATGATTGTGATTTGAGTTTATTACGGTAAAAAGAGTAAGGGGGGAAATTTTTTGTATAATGAAAAGGTGATAGAGCATTTTAATAACCCCCGGAATGCGGGAGAAATGGAAGAACCCTCCGCTGTAGGAGAATCGGGTAATTTTAAGTGTGGAGATAAAATGATGATCTATCTCAGGGTCAAGGATAATATTATCGAAGATATTAAATTTCAAACCTTCGGATGTGGGGCGGCCATAGCCTCCAGCAGCATGTTAACCGAACTGGTTAAGGGAAAAACCATCGATGAAGCTCTGCAGGTAAGTAACAAAGACGTTGCCGATAACCTGGGAGGACTTCCCCCTGTGAAGATGCATTGTTCGAATCTGGCGGCGGATGCGCTCCATGATGCCATTAAAAATTACCGCGGCGAACAGCCACCCGGCGAGCAGCCACCCAAAGAAGAATAGTTCTCTGGCCTTTTTGTGCCATGGGCATGAACTTCTTAAACAGCCACTGTAAATAAATTGTAGCTTCCGAAAGCTAAAAATTTTTCCGCCTATATTATTGACAAACAATTTATTAGATGTTAATTTGATAATGATAATTAGCACTCAAAAGGCAAGAGTGCTAAAAAGTGAGGTTGAGGTCATATGGCCCAAGACTTAAATGAAAGGAAAAGGCGGTTATTAAGAACTGTCGTGCAAGAGTATATACAAACTGCCGAGCCGGTAGGCTCAAGAGCTATTTCAAGGCGCTATGACATGAACCTCAGTTCAGCCACCATCAGAAACGAGATGGCTGATTTGGAAGAAATGGGATTTTTAGAGCAGCCGCATACTTCTGCCGGGCGAATTCCTTCGCAGAAAGGTTATCGCTTTTATGTAGATAACTTGATGGAAGAAAAGCCATTAACTAATGAAGAAGAAGAAATAATAAACAGAAGTATAATCAAAGCTAACGAAGTGGAAAAAATAGTTTCTGAAGCATCTCAAGTGCTTTCTGTGGTGGCAAGGCACACGTCTTTAGTGCAGGGGCCGCAGTTTCGGAAGAGTTCTTTTTATCAGATGCGCATTCTGCCCTTGGATGAGAAAAAAGCGCTGGTAGTTTTGATTACTACTAATGGTTTTGTGAAAAATAAAGTTATTGAACTCCCGCAATCTCTGTCAAAGGGAGAATTGCAGCAAGTAGTGCGTTACCTTAACAATAAGTTATACGGTTTAACCATTGATCAGGTAACGGACTCTTTGGTGAAAGAGCTAAAAAGAGATTTGTTCCGGCGCATGGAGATCCTGGAACAGGCCTTTATGCTGCTGGAAGAAAGTTTAACGGAAGATGAGAAAGTAAGAGTGTTCCTGGGAGGAACGACCAACATTCTTAATCAACCGGAGTTTAAGGATGTAGAAAAGGTTAAAAACTTCCTCAATCTCTTTGAGCAAGAAGAACTATTAAACTTTCTACTCCAGTGCGACGACCAGCCGGTGCAGGAAGAAGGAGATTTTGTAGAAATAAAAATTGGAAGTGAAAATCAATTGAAAGAAGTGCAGGAATGTAGTTTAATTACTTCTACCTTCAGCATCGGCAAACGTAATCTGGGTAAAATTGGAGTGTTGGGACCCACCCGGATGGATTATCCGCGGATAGTTGCGGTGGTCAGAAACTTAGCCCATAAGCTTAATCAGGTTTTAGATATATAATGGCTAAACGATAAATTGTTTTATTTGAATATATTTATTAATTAAGTTATAATAAAGACTTTGGGTTAAGGCAGGTGAAAAGATTGGTCAGGGAAAATTTTGAGGCAGGCAAAAGAAACAATGATCATAATGAAGAATATAATAATCTGGAAGATAATAAGGATATTAGCAAGCCCCAACAAGAAAACAACCGGGAAAATAAGCAAAATGAAAACAATGTAAGGCAGTTCGGCGAAGATCATAAACAGAACGGAGGAAGAGAAAAGGAATTGAGTGAGGAAAAACCGGAAACAGAACAAGCAGAAACTCCGGAAGAAAAAGTAAAAGAAGTAGAAGATTGCTGTGAAAGCGGCTATGAAGAAGAAAAAGAAACTGAGGAAAAAGAAGATGAAGAAAAGGGGGAAGATATACTGCAGGAAGAAGAAACAATAGAGTCTTTAAAGGAAGAGTTGTCTCAATTACGCGCTAAAAATGAAGAAACGTTAGACCTTTTAAAGCGGGTGAAAGCCGACTATGATAATTACAGGCGCAGGGCAGCCTCAGAAAAGGAGGAAGCCAGAAAATACGCCCTTTATGATTTCATGAGCGAGTTAATCCCGGTTATTGATAATTTGGAAAGAGCGCTGCAGGCCTCTAAAGATGAAAATGTACCTCAATCTCACATCGACGGGTTGAACATGATTTACAACCAACTTTATCAAATGATGGAAAAGCAGGGAGTATTTCCAATAGAGGCTGAGGGTAAGGAATTTGACCCCTGTTATCATCAGGCGGTAATGCAGTCTCATGAAGAGGGGCATGAACCGAATACAATAGTAGAAGAAATGCAGAAAGGTTATATTATGAAAGATAGGGTGTTGCGCCCCTCAATGGTGAAGGTGGCTACAGGTGAAGAAACCGGTTCATGTGAGCAGGAAAATAATAATATAAACAACAGGCAAGATGAAGAAGAGAAAGAAGAGGAAAAGTAAGTGGGAAAAATTACTTTAACGTGCATCGGTTGGAAAAGAAAACCAGCTGGATGTTATAAGAAAATACCCAAAGAAATAAATATATACAGAGGAGGGATTTAAACCATGGGTAAAGTACTGGGTATCGATTTAGGAACGACTAATTCGGCTGTGGCAGCAATGATCGGTGATGATTCCGAAATAATCCCGAATGCCGAAGGAAGCCGAGTAACACCTTCAGTGGTGGCATTTAGTAAGGATGGTGAAAGATTAGTAGGGGAAGTTGCCAAGCGTCAGGCTATTACCAACCCGGATAGGACTGTTACTTCAATTAAAAGGCATATGGGCACTGATTACCGGGTGGAGATAGATGATAAAAAATATACTCCGCAGGAAATTTCGGCCATGCTACTGCAGAAACTCAAAACGGATGCGGAAAATTACCTGGGCGAAAAAGTAACTCAGGCAGTTATTACCGTGCCCGCATATTTTACGGATAGCCAGCGTCAAGCTACCAAAGACGCGGGTAAAATCGCCGGTTTGGAAGTGCTGCGGATAATTAACGAGCCTACGGCAGCATCCCTGGCCTATGGACTGGATAAGGGCGAAGACCAAAGAATAATGGTTTTTGACCTGGGAGGCGGCACATTTGACGTTTCCATCCTGGAATTAGGCGAAGGAGTGTTTGAAGTTAAAGCCACCAGCGGTAACAACAAGCTTGGGGGCGATGACTTTGACGAGTGTATAGTGAACCATGTGGCCGAAGAATTTAAGAAGGGGCATGGCATTGATTTAAGGGAGGACCGCATGGCCCTCCAGAGGTTGAAGGAAGCAGCGGAAAAGGCCAAAGTAGAGCTTTCTAATGTTACTAGCACCAACATTAATCTGCCCTTTATTACGGCTACCCAGGAAGGACCTAAACACCTGGATATTGATCTAACCAGGGCGAAGTTTGAAGAGCTAACCTCTCACCTGGTGGATAAAGCTATGGGGCCCACCCGCCAGGCGCTTTCTGATGCCGAATTAAAGCCGGAAGATATAGACAAGGTTATTCTGGTGGGAGGTTCCACCCGCACACCGGCTGTGCAGGAAGAAATCCGCAAACTTTTAGGGAAGGAACCCCACAAGGGTGTTAATCCCGATGAAGTAGTGGCCATGGGAGCTGCCATTCAGGGCGGAGTCCTGGCCGGAGATGTCAAAGACGTTCTCCTGTTGGATGTAACGCCGCTATCTCTGGGGATTGAAACCCTGGGTGGCGTATTCACCAAACTGATTGAAAGGAATACGACCATTCCCACTTCTGCAAAACAGATTTTTTCCACTGCCGCCGACAACCAAACCAGCGTGGAAATACACGTTTTGCAGGGAGAACGGGAGATGGCCTCGGGCAACAAAACTCTGGGTAGATTTATGCTTGATGGAATACCGCCTGCTCCCAGGGGAGTTCCTCAGATAGAGGTATCCTTTGATATTGACGCCAACGGCATTGTGAATGTTTCTGCCAAAGATCTGGGAACCGGAAAAGAGCAGAAAATTACCATTACCGCTTCCAGCGGCATTGACGAAGATGAAATCGAGAAAATGGTAGAAGAAGCAGAAAAACATGCGGAAGAAGATCGCAAGAAAAAAGAACTGGTAGAAGCGCGCAACAATGCTGATTCCCTTATCTATAATACCGAAAAAACATTAAATGACCTTGGTGACAGTGTAGATGAGGCCAAGAAGGAAGAAATCCAAAAGGCAATTGAAGAATTGCGCCAGACCATGGAAGGTGAAGATAAGGAAGCAATTGATCAAGCTTCCGAAAAACTAACAGGCTATCTGCATGAGCTTTCTTCCAAGTTATATGAGCAAGCGCAGCAGGCTGAAGGCGCAGAAGGCGCGGCAGCGGGAGCAGCAGGTGAAGAAGAAGGTGAAGGTTCGGAGGAAAATGTAGTAGATGCGGATTATGACGTTCAAGATGATGATCAGGAAGAAAGCGCGAAGTAAAAAAAAGCTCCCGAATCAAAAAAATTAAGTAAGAGGGTTGATAGGAATGCCAGAGAAGGATTATTATAAAATACTTGGCGTAAGTAAAGACGCCAGTGAGGAAGAAATAAAAAAAGCATATCGCAAGTTGGCTCACAAGTACCATCCCGACGTTAACGAGGGGGATGCTAAATCGGAGGAAAAATTCAAAGAGATCAAAGAAGCTTACGATGTACTGTCTAATCCGGAAAAGAGGGATAGGTACGACCGCTTTGGCACGGCCGACGATCAATTTGCCGGATTTGGTGGCTTTGGCGGAGGCCGTCAGGGCGGTTTTGAAGGTTTTTCCGGAATGGGTTTTGAGGACATTTTTGACGCCTTCTTTGGCGGAGGCTTCCGGCAGGGCCGCTCTCAAGGGCCACGGCGTGGTAACGACTTGCGCTATGACATGGAGATAACTCTGGAAGAGGCCTATCATGGAGTAAATAAGGAAGTTGTCATCCCCCGCACGGAAAACTGCTCTGACTGTGGTGGTACCGGAGCCAGGGAAGGATCTTCTCCGGAAGTATGCTCCGTTTGCAACGGCGCAGGGCAAGAGCAGACTGTGCGCAATACAGCCTATGGCCGCTTTGTAAATGTTCAAACTTGCAGAAGCTGTCGCGGGGCAGGTAAAGTTATCAGAGATCCATGCCCCACGTGTCGCGGTGAAGGGCAGGTAGTTCAAGAACGGCGCCTGGATATTAAAATACCGGCGGGCTTTGATACCGGTATGCGCCTTAAAGTAAGCGGCGAAGGTGAAGCCGGCTATCGGGGAGGTCCCCCGGGAGACTTATTTATTTACGTAACTGTCCGGAAGCATAAGTTGTTTAAGCGAGACGGCAGCAACCTGATCTACGAGCTTCCCGTTAGCTTTACCCAGCTAACTTTAGGAAGCGATGTAGAAGTACCAACCATGGAAGAAAAAACAGTCCTGCATATTCCGGAGGGCACTCAGCCGGATCACGTGTTTCGGTTAAAAGGAAAAGGAATGCCCCAGGTGAGAGGATTTGGCAAGGGTGATCTGAAAGTTAAATTAAAACCCCAGGTGCCTAAACGACTTAGTAAAGAGCAAAAAGAGGCGTTGGCCGAGTTTGCCCGCCTAAGCGGCGAAAAAATCTCGGATGACGGTAAGGGATTTGTAGATCGCGTGAGAGAAGCATTTGGTGGGGGTAAGTAATCCCCCACCTTATTTTTGGGGTTTTGGAAGACAAAAACCCGGCTTGAAATTACTGCTGTGGGGAGGCCGTTCATGAGTTCATGGCCACGTTTTTTTATTTGGGACCAAAACCCTTTGCAAATAGGAAACGAGTATTGCTTATCTGCGGCAGACAGCCACCATGCCTTTAAAGTATTACGTCTGCAGAAAGACCATCGAGTAGAAATATCCGATGGAAAAGGAAATTCGTTTCAAGCCCTCATAACAAGCGCGAAGAAAGATGCGGTTGTTGTATATTTGGAAGATAATTTATCCCGATGTAACGAACCTTTTGCGGAAATAAACCTGATACAGGGATTGCTTAAAGGAGGCAAGATGGATACGGTTATTCATCAAGCCGTGGAGCTTGGTGTAGCTCGTATTTACCCCTTGTTGACAGCTCGCAGTGTGCCCGATTTGCCTCAAAATAAGGTAGATGCCAAAATCGGGCGCTGGCAAAAAATTGCCCGGGAATCAGCAGCCCTGAGCAAACGCAGCGTCATTCCCAAAGTGGAATACCCCCTTTCTCTTGCTCAACTGACTGCAAACCTACACCCGGAAGGCGAACTGGCTTTTGTGTTTTGGGAAGGGGTGAAAGATAACAAAATTTATTTTGGCGAAGATAACGCGGATTTACAGCCAAAAACGGGACATCCGGCACAGCCTCCGCAGCACACACCGCAAGATTCACCTTCCCGGCCGTCTCAAATTGCATCGCATCTGTCAGAACAATCAGCGCCACGTTCACCGTCCCAATCAACACCACACCCGACATCTTCATCAAGGCCTCCCATAACAGTAATTGTAGGCCCTGAAGGCGGATTTTCCGCGGAAGAGGTGCAGTATTTGGAGCAGCACAAGGTGCGGCCGGCAGGACTGGGCCCTCGCATCTTACGCGCAGAAACTGCCGCCGTGGTTGCCTTGACACTGATACAGTCCAGGCTGGGCGATTTACATTAACTCTGAACACTGTGTGTTAACTTGTTAACTTATTCATAATTTCGAAGCTCCGGTTGACCGGTCTAAGCCTTGACCGGCTGCGTTACCTTGCTTATGGAGAGGAGGAATGGCGATTCCTCTCCCACTTATGCTATCGTTTAGAAGTGGGAGTATCTTCGCCCAAACAAGATGAAAACAGCGGCGTTTGCTACCCTGGGGTGCAAAGTTAATTTTTATGAGACGGAAGCTTTAATAGATCTTTTCAGCCGAGCCGGATATGCCATCACAGATTTTAATGACCCGGCTGATTTGTACATCATAAATACATGCACAGTAACCCACTTAAGCGATCGTAAATGTCGCCAGTTAATACGCCGTGCCCGCAGACAATCTCCTAAAGCAATAATTGCCGTTACCGGTTGCTACGCTCAGGTTTTTCCGCAGAAGTTGGCCCAAATTCCCGAAGTAAATTTAATGGTGGGCACACACAGCCGGCAGGAATTTCCCCGGCTTGTGGAGGAAGCAAGCCCCGAAGCAAAACTGGAAATGGTGTATCCATATGAGGAATCTCCCCCATTCGAAAGGATCAGTTACCGGGCTAATCGCAGTAGAACGCGGGCATTTTTAAAAGTGCAGGAAGGATGCGAGCAGTACTGTAATTATTGCATAGTGCCCCTGGCCCGTGGCCCTGCCCGTAGTGCCCCCCTTCGGGATGTTTTGGTTGAGGCGCGTAACATAGCTGATGCCGGTTATCGTGAAGTTGTGGTCACCGGTATCCGCCTGGGCATATATGAAGATAAAGAGGAAGGCATCAAACTTGGCGGCCTTTTGAAAGAGATAGAAAAGGCCGCCCCTACCCTGGAACGTATCCGTCTGAGCTCACTGGAACCCTCCGACTTTGACAAAGAGCTCATCCATGTAATTGCTTCTTCACCAAAAATTTGCCCTCACCTGCACATACCTTTGCAAAGTGGAAGCGACTACATTTTGAAAAAAATGAACCGCCCGTATAATACCGAAGAATACCGGGAACTGGTGCAAAAATTGCGGCAGCTAATACCCCATATAGCCCTGGGCACTGACGTTATGGTGGGTTTTCCGGGAGAAACTGCCGAACACCACCGCCGGAGCTATGACTTTCTGAATGAAATTTCTTTTAGCAGGCTGCATGTGTTCAGGTTTTCTCCCCGTCCGGGAACCGTAGCAGCTGAAATGGAAAAACCGGTAGATCCCCGTACCCGGGAAGAGCGGTGGCAAGAGATAAATGCCCTGGGAGAACAAATGGCCCGCCGTTACCGTGAGAAATTCCATGGTGCCGAAGTGAAAATTTTGGTGGAAAAAGCCGATAGTGACGGCCAAACCAATTACTTAGAGGGTTTTACCGCCCATTATTTGCGCGCCGGGGCAAAATATGATGGATCTGAAGCACCTCGGGAGTGGAAAGGCCGTATGGCATTGGTAAAGATTGAAAATGTGCAGGAAGAAATTTTAGAAGGAAAGCTCCTGCGGGAGGGATAGTTTTTCTTCTTTATTGTATTGCTCTCCATTGCTCTCCTTCTTTTTCCCCTTCCCCTTCACTTTTTTCTTACTCACCTTTATTTACTTCACCTTCAATTTCGATGGCCTCAGCCAGTATCTGCTGCACATCCTTTATTATATTGGCAAATCTGTATTCCGCTTCAATGAAGTTTTTGACAGTAAGGTTGTTTTGGGCAGCTTCCGCCATTTTATTGAGTTTTTCTTCTTTGTCGGCAGGTGCTTCCTCTCCTTTTGCCTTATACTGCTGAACTTCCAACTGAAGGTTGCGAAAATCGTTGAAAATATTGTTAGCAGTAGAATCGTTCTGCAGTTGGCGGTATGCCTGTAAAAAATTATTATATTCCTCCGAGTTTTTAATAGCCGATGCCAGTTGATGCGCTGCATCATAAGTATTCATGTTAAAAACCTCCCATCTTTTTTTTTGAGTATTATCCTCAATTATTACAGGGATATCATCCATGACTTCCATGGGCCCTATTTTAGCCTTCACACTACTTGTCCTGAGTAATTCAAGGATTTCATCTCGATTTTTTTCTTACGACTTTTTTTTAACTTTACCTTAACCTTTTATGGGTACGGAGCTGTTACTCTTTTGTAATTCTCCGTTCTTTATAAATTGATAGATATAATCTATGATACCATCTGTTGCTTCCTCCAGGTTATCGGTATTGAATTGAGCGGAAAAATCATATCTATCCGGGCGGGCATCGGGATAAAGCCGATCATAATAATCCCGACACAGAATTAAGGCTGCTTCATAATAATTATTTTCTTCCAGCAGTTTAATCAGTTCATTGCTGCGTTTTTTCCCCAGTCGAGGGGTTAGCTGCTCAATGCCCTGCCGAAATTCTTCTTTTTCCCTTTCCGTTAATTTGCCCCCGACATATTCCTCGACAATTCGCCGAGCCCTAACCTCCGGGGATGACTTTAAAAGAATATGTATCCCTTCTTCCATGGCGTTTACTAAAAATTGAGGAAGAAACAGCGGGCCCATTTTGTTGCCTTCCTTTTCAATAACCACGTAGGGGAAATGCTGTATTTTTTCCAGCTGCTGCCACAGCATCCCATCAAAATTCTTTTGCGAAGGCCTGTGATGAAAGCCGATTTGACCGAAAACCGATCCCCTGTGGCAGGCCAGCCTTTCTAAATCAAGGGCGGCATATCCGCGTTGGATTAATTTTTTGGTAATCAAAGTTTTTCCTGTTCCGGTTAGCCCGTGTAATATAATGGGCTGAGGTTGTAATCGATAATTTTGCAAAGAGTGATTAATAAAGCGGCGATAAGCTTTGTAACCACCTTTAACGTAGAAAACTTTCATGCCCGCCAACTGCAGGATATAAGAAAGGCTGCTGCTGCGCAAACCTCCTCGCCAGCAATAGAGGGCGGGAATTTTTTCCCCACTTATTGTCTCGATATGATCAACCAGGCGGGTAAGTTTGGGAACCGCAAATTCCAGTCCTTTACGTTGGGCTACTGCAGAGCCCGCATCCTTATAAACTATGCCCAATTCTTCGCGTTCCTCATTATTAAAAAGGGGTACATTTAATGCTCCTGGTATTTTATTGAGCGCATACTCCCCCGGAGAGCGGACATCAATAAAAACCAGGTCTTCTCTTTTTAAGGCGTCTTTTATTTCAATCTCATTATTAATTATGGGTAGCACCCCTTTCTCGTATTCGAGCTATATATTAGAGAGCCCAAAAAAGTGAAGCACTGAAAATGAATTTAAAATAAACAACTATATTTTGATTATAACTAAATAAGCCTGTCTTATGCAAGTTGAAAAACGGGAGTAAGGGAGTAATTCCGGTTTACTCCCGTTGTTCATAAGACTATTCTAACAGAAAGTTGGGATAATAAGTCGGGAAATTCGAAATTACCTGGAGGAGTATTATTTGAAAAATCAACTTTGTTAAGTCAAAAATTAGGAGGTTCTTCATTTTACGAAAGTTTTTTAGGGCCGAGCAAATGGCTAAATTTTCCCCATCCCTTTTCAAGAAGCAGGTATTGTGTTAAAATTGTAGAAGTTAAACAATTAAGGTAAAGTAGTATAAAAGATATGTACCTTTGCCTTGTTTAACCGGGAAAGCTTAAGTTTTGAAGGAGGAAAGGGCTGTTGTCAGATTGCTTGTTTTGCAATATTGTTGAGAAAAAAGCGGATGCAGATATAGTATATGAAGATGAAGATATTATGGCATTCAAGGATATTAATCCGGTAGCACCTGTGCACCTGCTCATAGTTCCCCGTAAGCATTTTGATTCCATACTGAGTGTTGGCGAAGAAGATGCAGATTTAGTGGGAAAGCTTCATCTGGTAGCGAATAGGTTAGCCGGAGAATTTGGACTTCAGGAACGAGGCTTTAGAATAGTTATAAATTGTGGTGAAGAAGGCGGGCAAGCAGTTTTGCATTTACATCTTCATTTGATAGGCGGAAAGCCGCTTAATCATAATATTGCAAGAGGACGAGGGGTATAAGTTATTATTGCTAAGCTATCAGCCCTTCTTTTAATCAAGTTGCCGGAGGGGGGATATAAATGACCGAGATAAAAGTGGGTAAAGACGAGAGTTTGGATAAAGCTTTAAAGAGATTTAAAAAGCAATGTGCTCGCACCGGTGTTCTTGTTGAAATTCGAAAGAGAGAACACTATGAAAAGCCCAGTGAACGCCGTAAGAAGAAGTCAGAAGCAGCTCGCAAAAGAAAGTATTAAAATTTTATAAACCTAATGATAGATGATGTAGCCGGATAGATGTAGTTAACGAGATAGATTATAAAAAACTTACTTGTAAGAGCAAGGTTGCAAAAATTGGGCGTAAAGTGTGTGGTCGAGTTGTAAATTAAGAAAGAAATTAAAAAAGGCAGGGAAAACAACGCTCTCTGCCTTTTTAATAATAATGCATGAAAAAAATAGCTTTTGCCCTAAATAAATAAGTAAACATAAATCTAATCATAAACATTTAAATAATGGGGAAATGAAAGATAGCTGCAAAGATCTATGGTAAATCAAGCAGAAATGCGGTATAGTTAAGATATAAAGTAAAAACAAAGTAAAACATACACCAATAGATTTTTACATTGGAGGGGAAGTAAATAAGAGATAAAAAAACCCGGGGAAAGTGCAAGCTGAAGTTGGTAAATTTTAGGTTCTCAAAAATAGAAACCGAACAAGTAAAAAAGGGTTAAAACAAAAGAAGACATAGTGGGGGACAAAACTTAAAAACTTGTGCTTATAATATACCCCTGTCTTTTAAAAGGAGGTTTTACAGCTTTTTGGAAGAAACAGTTACGCAAAAAATAATACTGGAAAAAGATGAAGAGTCTTTATCGCTTCTGGGAAGATTTGACGAGCACCTTAATCTGGTGGAAAAATATTTTGACGTCCGGATAATTCCGGAGGGACATGAATTAATACTCGAAGGTGAGAAAGAAGAGGTCCAGAAGTTATTTTTTTTATTGCAAGAACTTGTTGTTGTTATCCGTAAGGGGCACTATATTACAGCCAACGATATGGAATATGCGCTTCGGCTAACCAGAGAAGGGCGAGTGGAAGAAGTGAGAAATATATTTACGGATGTGGTCCTTGTTTCCGGAAGAGGCAAGCAGATCAAACCCAAGACTAAGGGGCAAAAAAAATACCTGGAAGCTATGCGCAAAAATGATATAGTAATCTCTATCGGTCCTGCCGGCACGGGGAAAACTTACCTTGCCCTGGCAAAGGCCATAGATGATTTAAGGAATAAAGTGGTGCAGCGTATTATTTTAACCCGCCCTGCTGTGGAAGCAGGCGAGCATTTAGGTTTTTTGCCCGGGGATTTTCAGGAAAAAGTTGATCCATATTTGAGGCCTATTTACGATGGCCTGTACGAATTATTAGGGGTAGAGACATATCAAAAGTACAAGGAAAAAGGCATAATTGAGGTTGCTCCTCTTGCTTACATGCGCGGGAGAACGCTTGATGATTCTTTTGTGATCCTGGATGAAGCTCAAAACGCCACCCCGGAGCAGATGAAAATGTTTTTAACTCGCCTTGGCTTTGAGTCTAAAGCGGTTATTACAGGTGACATAACCCAGGTGGATCTTCCCAAGGGCCGTTTTTCAGGATTAATTCAAGCTCCGGATGTGCTCAAGGGCATCGAAGGAATCGCCATTTTTTACCTCAGCGAGGAAGATGTAGTCAGGCATCCTTTGGTGCAAAAAATTATCGAAGCCTACGAAACATATGAAAATGAGCACAACTCTAAATAAATCATCTCTATTTGTTTGAAAAAAATAGGAAAAAAATAAAGGAGTATATGCATGGCAAATTTTGGTGGCTTAAAGGGATTTTGGCCTAAATTTAAAAATTTGTTTGCCGACTTAAAAACCAGGCGCATTATCATAACTGTTGGTGTGTTTGTAGTTATTTATGCCCTTTTGGCGACAATGATTGTCCCTTTTAGAGTAGATCTGGAAGAGGGTAAACCTAGCCCTACAACCGTTTATGCGCCCCGAGATATGGAAGATGAACATGCCACGGAAAAGCGTCTGGAAGAAGCGGCAGAAGAAGTGCAGGAAGTTTATACTCTTGATCCCGAAGTTTTGAATTCCGCACTTGAAAAGGTGGACAAATTTTTTGAGAAGCTCTTCACCCTAAGAGAGAATGAAGAGATGGAGCAGGAGGAAAAGATAGAGGAATTACAGGAACTTTTAGAAGAAGAAACTTCAGAAGAAGTTCTGGCTGAGGCTTTGCGCACTAACAGAGGTAACCTGAATGATTTAAAAAATCGCCTGGAATCTCTTTTGCAAGAGGTGCTTGCAGAACAGGGAGTTAAAGCCGAAGGGTTGGAAACAGCTCAAAGGCAGGTAAGGGAAGAAATTAGCGGGTATATTTTCAGCGTTGAATTAAGAAGGATGGCGGAAAAGCTGGTAGAACCCCTTATCCGGCCTAATATGATTTTTGACCCGGAGGCGACTACGGAGAAAATAGAAGCTGCCCAGGAAGAAGTAGAACCGGTTATTGTTCACCGCGGCACAAGAATTATAAGTGAAGGGGAAATGGTTACGGAAGAACATATAAACCGTCTTGAGGCCATGGGATTGCTCCGCGGTGGCCAGGCCAATTATATGACCTTTGCGGGGCTTTTTTTGTTCCTGCTTGTCGTCTTTTTTACAGTGGGAGTGTTTCTATATTATTTTAACCACGATATTTACAACAGTCCCAAATCACTGCTTTTGCTGGGAGCGATAGTTGCTATCACCCTCATTTTTGCCCTTGCCGGGAGTTATTTTTCCTATTATCTTATTCCTGTAGCTGCCGCTGTTATACTCATCACGGTGTTATTTGGTTATAGATTGGCCATATTGTTTAATATACTGCTTTCCCTGCTAATGGGGTTGATTGTTCCGGATGAGTTAAATATAGTGATTATCTCCCTCATCGGCGGTTTGATAGCTATCTTAACAGTATCGCGGCTCAAGGGTAGGACCGACCTGGTAAAGGCCGGTTTATATGTGTCCCTCACCAATATAGCGCTTATTATAGCCACTTTTCTGCTTTTTGAAAACGTGCGTATGGAATTTGACTTTTTGCGGGAGTTCAGCTATACCCTGGGGGCGGGTGCCGGGAACGGATTCCTTTCCGCCATGATTGCCATTGGCTTGCTGCCGTTTTTAGAAAGTGCGTTTGGGCTTACTACATCAGTAACTCTCCTGGAGCTTGCCAACCCTAATCAGCCGCTGTTGCGAGAGTTATCAATGAAGTCGCCGGGAACCTACTACCATAGCGTCATGGTGGGCAACCTGGCAGAAGCTGCGGCTGAAGAAGTAGATGCCGATCCCCTTTTATGCCGGGTGGGCGCTTATTATCATGATATTGGCAAAATATCAAGGCCGCATTTTTTCGTGGAGAATCAGTTTACGGAAGAAAACCCTCACCAAAAACTTTCTCCCAATTTGAGCGCGCTTGTTATCAGCGCTCATGTGAAAATGGGGGTAAAAATGGCTCAAAAGGAGGGCCTGCCGGCAATTATTCAGGATATCATTGCCCAGCACCACGGTACCAGTATGATTTCGTATTTTTACATGCAGGCCCTGGAGATAGATCCAACGGAAATAACCGAAGAAAATTATCGCTACGACGGCCCCCTTCCCCAGAGCAAGGAAGCGGCTATAATTATGCTTGCCGATGTGGTAGAGGCGGGAGTGCGCTCTTTAAGTGATCCCAGCAAGGAAAACGTGGAGAACATGGTGCGTAAATTGATCAAAGACAGATTAAATGACGGCCAGTTGGATGAATGTGATTTAACCATGCGGGAGCTGGATAAAATTGAGAATAAATTTATATCTCTTATTTTTGGCATGTATCACAACCGTCTTGAGTACCCGGTAAGCCAACTTAAAGAAGAAATGGAGGAAAGGTCTTCTTGAGAGCTTATCTTAATGAATTGCATGAAAAGGTTAAAGATAACCCCCGTCTCAGATGGCGCATTCTTAAAATGCTGCGGCGTTTTGGAAATAAAGAGTCTCTTTTGCAGGCAGAGGTAGGGGTTATCTTGAGCGGAGACAGCCAGTTGGCCTGGCTAAATAATAAATACCGCGAAAAAAAAGAAGTAACCGACGTCCTTTCTTTTCCCATGGTAGAAGAGAAGGAACTGGAGCAACTGCGATTTAAACAGGTGAGTTTCATCCTGGGAGAAGTTTATGTTTCTGTAGATAGAGCGATGGCTCAAGCGGAAGAAGACTCCACAACCTGGGAATCGCGTTTACTTTATTTGTTGGCGCATGGGCTTTACCATTTACTTGGTTATGACCACACTGATGAGCAGGAAACCTCTCAAATGGAGTTTAAAGTTAAAGAACTTATTGCCGGATAATGCTTCCCTTTTAAATTTTTATGTTTTAACTTGTAATGCCAAGAATTCTCCCGCTATATAGGCGAGAGGTTAATTAATTTCACTTATAAAAGTGTTTATTGAATAATCTATAACCTTTATAATGGTATTGACAGGAGAAAGAAAATAAATGAAAATGTTGTTTAGTTATTAATGATTAAAGAAAATTAAAATACTTTAGCTATTTAGAGAATATTGATTATTTTTTATTTGCAGAGTGAAACAGGCTTTGCTGAGGGTTGAATTCGAGTGTTTTCGAAGCGCAGCGAAGGGCTGTATTTCAGGCTCGAGGGGAAACGATAAAACCGTCCCCGGTAGCAAAGCTGTATATACTGGAGCAGTTACTAATACTAAAGGTAAGGTAACGATTATGAAGGAAGAAAAAAGCGGGTTGTTCGACCGTTTCAAAAACGAAGACCGGAATAAGTTAATAAGCATACTGGTAATTATCATTTGTGTGTCTTTGCTCATAAATGTGTTTTTAACCGGTTGGAGTTTTTATATTATTTCTGCCCAGTATCCCGGGACCAGATCTGAAGTCAGCTATAAGAGGCATGTAGCCATGAGCTTGTTGGAGCACAGCAGAGATATGGCCGATGACCTCGGGGTTTCGGATAGAAGCTCGGTGAGAGAGGCGTTAGCAGATTTCAGCTACGCCATCGAAACCTCTGGCTCGCAGGATGAATTAAAAGAAATAATTCTCTCACATCCCGGTGATGTAGAGGAAATAATTATTGAAGAATGGGAAGCGGAATTTGAGGAAAGAATAAAAGAACTTGTCAATGAAGACCCCGGTTTAGAAGAGCTTGATGAGCTTACGCAGGTGACCATCGAGCTTTCCGAAGATGAAATTAAAGTTCAGCCGTATAATTTTCTGAATGCTTCTACCATTGCCCGGGCAGAAGATTACTATGCCGAGGGTGATTTTATAGGCACCCAGCTGATCGAATTGGAAATAAGTGACGGGGAGGCTCGTTTTACTGAGGCAGATGATGAGCAGGAGCAAATCGAGATTCTTACCGAAGAGCTTAATTCTTTAAGAGAATCATTGCGGGATTTGCGGGCTGAGACCGGCTATGCCGAGAAAACCGGAGAGGGAATTGTGGTCAGAATTTATGATGAAGCTGAGGCAGTTGATAGCCCCAGCATCGTCCATGATACGGATATCCGGGATGTGGTAAACGAGTTGCTTGCTTCCGGAGCAGAAGGAGTGGCAGTGGGTGGTCAGAGGTTAACGGCTACTTCCGCGATCAGGTGCACGGGGCCTTTGATTAAGGTGAATGATAACCTCATACCTGTAAATCCGGTAGAAATAGAAGCCGTGGGCGATCCCCGAAACTTAGAAAGTGGAGTGGACATTATCAAGAACACCCTGGAAGGTGAGCGGCGTCTTTCTTTTGAAGTGGAAAGCTCGGATTCTATTACCCTGCCTTCCTACGATGATGATGATTAATTAATGGCAATTAATTATTAACCGGTAACTATTTTTAATCGTAAGGCCAAGAACTTCCCTGCTGCTGTGGGGGATAGGTGAAGCGGTGAAACTTCGCAAAATTATAAAGCAATGTTATAGAATAATCGCTCGCGGCATAAGCGAGGTTGATTATATGGAAACCTTAAATAGCAATATTAATTCAATTTTTATATTTATATGAACAAAAACAGAGGGATCGGCGTTATCCTGGCAAAAAGTTTAAAAGAGAGGTTGACATACAATATGGTTTTAGCGAGTGAGCTGATTTCTGCGGCCGGCAAAGCAAGAGAAAAAGCCTATGCGCCTTATTCAGGATTCCAGGTGGGCGCAGCCTTACTTACGGCAGAAGGAGATGTTTTTTCGGGAGCCAACATCGAAAACATCTCCTCCGGATTAACTATCTGCGCGGAAAGGGTGGCTGTTTTTAATGCCATAACGTCCGGGCATTACCAATTTACTTCCCTGGCGGTTGTGGGTGACAGCGCACAACCTGTTTTCCCCTGTGGCGCATGTCGCCAGGTGTTATGGGAACTGGCGGGAGATATAGAAGTAATGGCTTCAAATTTGAAAGAAGAAGTCTTAACGGTTTACCTTTCCCGGCTTCTGCCGCATCCTTTTTCCCCGGAAAATCTTACCTCTCCCCGGGAGTATTTTAACTTTTAACGCCAAGAATTCTTTTGTCTCTACAGGCCAGAGATGAGCCGGTAAAGCTTTAGCGAAAACCGGGCGAGAACCGGTTGGGTGACAGAAAAAATCGGGGTAACTGCTACTTTTTGTGCCTGGGGAAGTTTGGGCACCTTTTTACGAATGTAGTTTTGCTCCAAACTATTTACCTTTGCGCCCCGGTAAACCCGCGACATTAGTCGGATTGACCGGGAATCCCTCGCTTCTAAAAGAGGAAGTAGTCCATATAAGCCCTGCATACATCGATTTTTTTTGCCCCGGGAATTCAAAATTTATAAATATAAATGATTGCGGGCACAAACAGAATTAAAACAATGATGGATGCTGTCAGCAGGCCGTATAAAGGAACCAGGATTATACCCATAAAAAGAACCGCAAAGAAAATAATATTGATAATCATAGCCCTGTTCCCTTTTGCTTTCCATTCTTCTTTGTTTTGGTCATCTGGGTTAGTATTTTTTTGAGTGTTGCGCATTGACAAGCCGCTTGCTCCTTTAAGGTATAAATTTTTTTGTGTTTTTCCGGCTGAAAGATTTACTCTTGCTTGATAAATATTTTAAACTATTGGGTGTAAGTTGTCGAGAAGGTAGCTCCTAAATAAGCAGTTCAAATAATGGTAACTATTCAAAGGGGTGACAGGAGGGAAAAAGCCGCCGGATGCGGGTGTGGCAGGTGAATTATATCTAAGAGCTGTGGGACTGCGGGGACTGGTCCCTTGTCACATCGCTTACCTTTATGAGGGGTTACCTGCTAACAAAACCTGGCGATGGGACAAGGGACCTGTCCCCCTGTCCCATGATAAATATTTTAAACTATAAGGTGTAAATTGTCGAGAAAGTAGTTCCTAAATAAGCAGTTCAAATAATGGTAACTATTCAAAGGGGTGACAGGAGGGAA
>CAZWVJ010000025.1:0-5237 GCA_964636865.1 uncultured Syntrophomonadaceae bacterium | reverse complement strand
GGTTACCTGCTAACAAAACCTGGCGATGGGACAAGGGACCTGTCCCCCTGTCCCACAGTTCCACCTCTGAATAGTTACAAATAATGGGCTTGGCCGAAGCAGGAAATAGGGAGGGCTTCCTATAATAATAAACTAAAGCGGCATAAAAAACTAAGGCATAGATTATAAAGAATGGCCTAATAAAAGGGAGAAGTGAAAGCTCGCTGATGTTTCGTTCGGGGTTTGTGGCAGTTATCGGCAGGCCTAATGTAGGCAAATCTACCCTGGTAAATGCGTTGGTAGGAAGTAAAGCGGCCATAATATCGGATAAGCCGCAGACCACGCGTAACCAAATCCATGCGGTGGTTTCTGCGGATACTTTTCAAATTATTTTTGTGGATACCCCGGGAATCCATAAGCCCAAGCACAGGCTGGGGTGGCACATGGTCCGGAGCGCGCGGAATACCTTGGAAGATGTAGATTTAATTTTGTTTATGGGGGATATGCGGGAACCTCCCGGCAAAGGTGATCGCTATATTGTAGATCTCCTCGGGGAAGTGGATACGCCCGTGTTTTTAGTATTAAATAAGAAAGACCTGGCTGCGGCCGAAAAAATTGAAGAGCATTTACGGGAATACGGGGAAATATATCCTTTCGAAGCCCTATTTATGGTTTCTGCCCTTTACGGGGAGAATATGGAGAAGATAATCCCGGAAATACTCAATTACCTGCCGGAGGGTCCCCAGTATTACCCGCCTGATATGATTACCGACCGGCCGGAGTACTTTGAAGTAAGTGAATTGATCCGGGAAAAAGTTTTACATCTTACCCGGGAGGAAGTGCCTTTTTCCATAGCCGTGGATGTAGAAGAGATGAAACCTCGGGAAAACCGGGAATTAATTGACATAAGGGCGGTTATTTATGTGGAAAGAGAATCACAAAAAGGCATCATCATTGGCAAAGAAGGTGGAATGCTGCGGGAAATAGGTTCTCTGGCAAGGCCCGAGATTGAGAATCTTTTAGACAGTCATGTATTCTTGGACCTTTGGGTTAAGGTCAGCCCAAGCTGGCGCAACCGGGAACGGGTATTAAAAAACCTGGGTTACGGAGAAGAGTGATAGCTGTCAACTACCTAAAGCTTTCAGAACGAACCGGTAACTTGCTTATAGAAAGGAGGAACGGCGATTCCTCACCCATTTGCTATTGCATAGAAGTGGGAATATCCTCGCCTGAAACAAGATGAGATACTTTAAAACAGAAGCGTTGGTTTTAAGAACCCGCCCCCTGGGTGAGGCAGACCGGCTGTTGACGCTCCTTACCCTGGAAAAAGGGAAAATTAATGCCGTAGCCAAGGGCGCGCGTAAAACTAAAAGCAAGCTGGCGGCCGGGGTAGACCTTTTTGTGTATGCCCACTACGATCTGTTCCGGGGCAAAACTCTGCCTACTATCATCCAGCAGGATATTCTGGAAACGTTTACTTATCTGCAGGAAAATCCGGCTGCTTATGCCCATGCCTGCTATTTCAACGAACTGGTGGAGCGCTTGCTGGTGGAAGGCGAGCAAATGCCGGAGATTTTTGAATTGCTGCTGGAAGGTTGGAAAGCCCTGGAGGTGAACAAAGACTATTTTATTTTATCCCGGGCGTTTGAAATGAAACTGCTTGCTGCCGCCGGTTATCGTCCTTACTTAGATGGATGCGTGGTTTGCAGCAGCGGGGAAAAAAGTTTTGCCAGCCCACGCTTAGGGGGGTTGGTTTGCCGGAATTGCGCTGACGGGGATGCCCGGTTCCGGCCTTTTGCGCCCGGGTCTTATGCCCTGGTCAACTATTTTCTGGCTCACGATTTGACGAAATTAAGCGTTCTGCGGGCAAATTCTTCCCAGAAAAGAGAACTGCTTGACTTTACCATAGGGCTCATCCAGTATTATTTAGAGATAGAAGAGTGTAAATCCTTAAAATATATTAAGCAAAATTTCCCGGAAAATTACCCGCAAAATAATAAAGAAATTTCCCGGGAAATAAAAAACTGAAACCGAGGCAGGAAGAGGGGGTATTACTTTGTATTTTCAAAATATTGTCACCAACCTGGAACAGTTCTGGATGAAGGAAGGCTGTCTCTTATGGTATCCTCATGATGTGGAAAAAGGAGCGGGCACCATGAACCCGGCCACTTTTTTGAGGGCGTTGGGCCCGGAAAAATGGGCGGTAGCTTACCTGGAACCATCACGCAGGCCTGCGGACGGGCGCTATGGGGAAAATCCCAATCGCCTTTATCAGCACTTGCAATTTCAGGTTATTGTGAAGCCTTCTCCTGAAAATATCTTGGAACTTTACCTGGAAAGCCTGAAAGCCCTGGGCATAGACCCGCGTTACCACGACATCCGTTTCGTGGAAGATAACTGGGAGTCTCCCACCCTTGGAGCTTGGGGGTTGGGCTGGGAAGTATGGCTTGACGGTTTGGAAATTACGCAGTTCACCTATTTCCAACAGGTGGGAGGTTTTGACGTGGAAGAAGTTTCTGTGGAGATTACTTACGGATTAGAGCGTATTGCCATGTATATACAGGATAAAGATAATGTATTCCACTTGTGGTGGAAAGAAGGCATTACTTACGGTGATCTTTTTCAGGGAGCGGAGCGGGAGCATTCTTATTACAGCTTTGAAGAAGCCGACTTGGAGATGCTCCAGCAGATTTTTGGCCTTTTTGAAAAAGAAGCGCGCAATTTATTGGACAAAAACCTGGTCATGCCCGCTTATGATTACATCTTAAAATGCTCGCATATATTCAACCTTTTGGAAGCCCGCGGAGCCATAAGCGTCACCGAGCGCACCGGCTATATTGCCCGCGTGCGCAACCTGGCTCGCTTAAGCGCAAAAGCGTATTTGGAACAGCGCGCCGAGCAAGGCTATCCTCTTCTGTCAGGAGGTGAAGCAGGTGCCTGCTAATTTAATTCTGGAAATTGGATGCGAAGAAATTCCTTCCCGTTATTTACCTTCGGCGGTGGAGCAGCTAAAAGAAATAACCGGCAGGGTTTTAGGGGAAAACCGCGTAAAGTATGCGCAGGTTGGCAGCTGGGCCACGCCGCGTCGGCTGGTTTTATATGTGGAAGAGGTGGCCGGGAGGCAGGAAGATCTCACCGAAAAAATCAAAGGCCCTCCTGTAGATAAGGCGTTTGACGAAAACGGGGAACCCACCCAGGCAGCTTTGGGTTTTGCCCGAAGTTCAGGAGTAGAAGTTGATGACCTGGTGAGAGAACATGTTAACCGGGCAGAATACCTCTGGGCTTTCCGGGAGATACCCGGAAAAGATACGGAAGAACTGCTTCCCCGTCTTGTGCCGGAAATAATCGATTCTCTCCGTTTTCCCCGCTCCATGTATTGGGAAAAAGGAGGCACCCGTTTTGCCCGTCCCATTCGATGGCTGCTGTGTGTTTATGGAAAGGCGGAAGTTAAATTTGAGTATGCGGGAGTAGCGTCGGGACGCCATACCTACGGACACCGTGTTCTTTCCGAGGGCAGCTATGAAGTCCCCCATGCCGATGATTATTTTGATATTATGCGGGAAGGATTTGTAGTTTTGGATGAAAACAGCCGCCGGGAATCTATTGTGCGGCAGCTTGAAGAAAAAGGGGCGGAGATGGGAGGCAAACCTCTTTATCCTCCCGATTTGTTGGAAGATGTATGCTTCCTGGTGGAGTACCCCGTGGTTATTGCGGGCTCTTTTAATGAAAGTTACCTGCAAATCCCCCGGGAAGTTTTGATAACCACCATGCACGTTCATCAGCGGTTTTTCCCCGTAGTTTCTCCATCTACGGGGGAGTTACTGCCACTTTTCATGGGGGTTAGCAATAATTTGTACAGCGAATATACCCGCAGAGGATATGAAAAAGTGCTGGAAGCCCGTCTGGCCGATGCCGGTTTCTTTTATCGGGAAGACACTGCCTGCAATTTGGAAGAACATGTTCCCGGCCTCAAAAGAGTGCTTTTCCAGGAATCCCTCGGCAGCCTCTATGACAAAAGCGAGAGGATAAAAAATTTAACCGTGTTTTTAAGCGGCAATTTGGAGCTATCTGAGGAAGTAACAAATCGGGCGGTGCGGGCAGCATATCTATGCAAGGCGGACCTGATCACCCAGATGGTAAAAGAATTTCCGGAACTGCAGGGAACCATGGGGCGGGAATATGCTTTCCTCAGCGGAGAAGAAGAACAGGTGGCATGGGCCCTGCATGAGCATTACTTGCCCGGATTTGCCGGCGACAAACTCCCCGAAACCGTGGAAGGAACGCTGGTTTCGGTAAGTGACCGGATAGATACCCTGGCCGGGTGTTTTATGGCGGGAATCCAGCCCACCGGTTCGCAGGATCCTTATGCTTTGCGCAGGCAGGCGTTGGGGTTAATCCAGATATTACTGGAGAAAGAAATCTCCGTGTCTTTGCCTCTGCTGGTTAAAGAAGCCCTGGCGGGAATCCGAAAAGAAAATAACATTGAGCAAACAGGGGAGGCCGAGGTAGAAGAATCCGAGAAAAAACTCCTGGATTTCTTAGAGCAGCGGGTTCGTTATATTTTTCAGGAAGAAAAGGGCCTGCCTCATGATGTGGTGGAGGCGGTTTTGGCCGTCCCCTATGAAAATATAGTAGATTTGTACCGTCGGGCGCTGCTCCTTAATAATTCCCTGCAGGAACAGTTCTTTCAGGATATTTCCGTTGCCTACACCAGGGTAAATAACCTTGCCCGCAAAGCTAATGAAAGCGGCGAGGTTAATCCTTCCCTCCTGGAAGAGCAGGCGGAAAAAGAACTCTGGGAAGCGGCGCTGGAAAAAGAAGGGCAGTTGCGGACCGCCCGGCAAAATGCAGATTATAAAGAACTTTTGCTGATTTTGAGCAGTCTGCGGGAACCGGTGGATAAGTTTTTTGACCACGTAATGGTCATGGTAGATAAAGATGATGTGCGCCAAAATCGTCTTAACCTGCTTAAGCGTTTGCAGGGCTTATTTAACCTTTACGCCGACTTTTCCCTCATCCGTGGTTCTTATGAATGACTTGTTTGAAGAACGGAGATTAAATATTCGCCCCTATGGGAGAGGGCTAATTAGGAGATGTCGATTGGAAAGAAAAGATATAGCGGGTATTTGCCTCCTATGGGAGAGAGTTAATATATATTGCCTTCTTAATATTACTGTTTATAGTGTGGCTACTCAGCCTGGTTTATAGCGGGTATTTGCCTCCTATGGGAGAGAGTTAATATATATTGCCTTCTTAAT
>CAZWVJ010000024.1:16213-26254 GCA_964636865.1 uncultured Syntrophomonadaceae bacterium | reverse complement strand
CTGTCAGGACGACAGATTGAGCGGGAAGTCCGCTCCAGGCCGTAGCGATGAGCCGTGAAATGGCCCGCGCAACGATCTAGTCGCTGAGCCGACCACTTCCACCCATCCCCATACCGTGTTTTTAATTTGATATGTAGGAAGTTGATTTATCGCCTGTTTGTTAAATTTTCTGGAGCGAGAAATAAATTACCCGCTAATTATTGACACACTGTTAGGCAAAATTGACATTTTCAAGAAGAACGTGGTAGAATTCATTCGTATTAGTGCGGGCGTAAGAGTAAGGAAAGGGGCTTTTTTTATTGTTGAGAGTTTTTGATTCAGACCGGTTTAAAAAAGATTTTTCTGCAAGCTTTTCCTGGCAGGATTACGCCCCAGAATTGGAAAAGGTGCGGGAAATAATAGAGGCAGTGAGAGCCAATGGTGATAGGGCTTTGCGGGAATATATTTCGCGCTTTGACGGGGCTGATCTCAACAGTCTCACAGTAAGTGAGGATGAGGAAAGGGAAGCAGCCCAAAGTGTTGACCCCGAGTTGAAGCAGGCCATTGCCGATGCCCTGGACAATATTAAGCACTATCATTCCATGCAGATGCCTCAGGCGTTCTGGTCAAAGGGTGAAGGGACTGTAGTGGGCCAATTTTATCGCCCCCTGGAAAAAGCAGGCATATATGTGCCCGGGGGAACTGCGGCCTATCCTTCTTCTGTGCTCATGACAACGGTCCCCGCGGCAGTGGCGGGTGTGAGAGATATTTATATATGCACGCCTACTGCATCGGACGGAACGGTGAATCCCGTAACCTTATATACGGCCCGGCAAGCCGGGGTGAAAAAGATTTACAAAGTAGGCGGGGCCCAGGCAGTAGCGGCTTTAGCTTATGGAACCGAAACTGTGCCCCGCGTGGATAAAATTGTGGGGCCGGGAAATATTTATGTAACCCTGGCGAAAAAGGAAGTTTTCGGGGATGTGGGCATTGATATGCTTGCCGGCCCCAGTGAAATTATGATTGTGGCTGATGATGATAGTTATGCGGATTATGTTGCCGCCGACCTCCTCTCGCAGGCAGAGCATGATCCGTCCTCAAAAGTATACCTGGTAACGCCGAGCCAAGATTTTGCCCGGAAGGTGGAAGATGAACTGGAAAAACAGCTTCCCCACCTTTCCCGCAAAGATACGGCGGAACTTTCCCTGCGCGAGCAAGGGGGCATTATCATAAGCTCCGGCATTGATGAGGTATGGGAAATTGTCAATTTAGTAGCTCCGGAGCACCTGGAGGTGCACTTGAAAGATCCCTGGAGCTACCTGGAAAAAATCAATAACGCCGGTAGTGTATTTTTTGGGCCTTATTCTCCGGAAGCACTGGGAGATTATTGGGCGGGCACTAACCATGTTTTACCCACCGGGAGGGCGGCTCGTTATTCCTCTCCCCTTGGGGTGCATGACTTTATGAAGTATTCCCAGGCCATGTCTTATTCCCCGGAAGCCCTTCATAAGGCGGTGCCGGGCATTAATTCCCTTGCAATGGCTGAAGGGCTTGACGCCCATGCCCTCTCGGTCCAAATAAGGAGGAATGGATAATGAGTCGAAAAGCGAACATAAACAGGAAAACCAAGGAAACTGCTGTTGATCTGCAGCTTAACCTGGACGGAAAAGGTGAATCAAAGCTGGAAGTGGGGGTGCCGTTTCTCGAACATATGCTGGAGTTGTGGGCACGCCACAGTTTTTTTAACCTGGAAATTAGTGCCCGGGGCGATTTACATGTAGAACCGCATCACCTGGTAGAGGATATCGGGTTGTGCCTGGGCAGGGCGCTTAAAGAGGCCCTGGGAAATAAGAAAGGCATCAAACGCTACGGTTCTTGTATTTTACCCATGGATGACGCCCTGGTTTTAGCGGCGGTGGATTTTTCCGGGCGCCCTTACCTGAATTACGATCTGGCATTACAGCCCGGCAAAGTGGGAGATTTTGATGTAGAACTAATCGAAGAATTCTGGCGAGCGGCGGTTAATGAAGCTCAAATGAACCTGCATCTAAAATTTTTTGACGGTATTAACCGCCACCACATAATAGAGGCTGCATTTAAAGGGGCAGGGAAAGCCATGGGTGAAGCTTCTGAGCACCTTGACGGCCTGGACGATGTGCTGTCCACGAAAGGTACTATTACATAGAGGTGAATTAATTTGTTAATTATCCCTGCTATTGATCTGCGAAGGGGATGCTGTGTGCGCCTTTTCCGCGGCAATCCCGAACAAGAAACCGTTTACAGCCAGGACCCCGTGCAGGTGGCCTGCCAATGGGAGGAACTGGGGGCAAAATACCTGCACCTTGTTGACCTGGACGGGGCTTTTTCCGGCAAGACTGCTAACGGCACTGCGGTAGAGCGGATAGCCTCTACTGTGAATATACCTTTTCAACTCGGCGGGGGTATGCGCACCCGCAAGGCAGTGGAAGAAGCTTTCCAGCTGGGAGTTTCCAAAGTTATTTTGGGGACAATGGCTGTGGAAAACCCGGAACTTCTGAAAGAACTGGTAGAAGAATATGGTGAAAGGGTTATAGTGGGAATTGATGCGCGAAATGGCAAAGTAGCTATCGGTGGTTGGAAGGAAGATACGGTTTTGAATGCCGAAGAATTGGCTCAACGCCTGGAAAGCTACGGAGTCAAAGAGATCGTCTACACGGATATTAACCGGGATGGCACTCTTAAAGGGCCTAACCTGGAAGCCATAAAAAAGGTGGCCCGGGGTACGGGTCTTTCTCTCATAGCTTCGGGAGGGGTTTCCCGCGTAGAGGATGTAATTGCACTCAAAGAATTGCAGCACGATTACAGAATTAAGGGTGTTATTATCGGAAAAGCGCTTTATACAGGCCAGGTGACGTTGCCGGAAGCAATGGTCGCTGTTAGCGGTGAGGATAATAAGGGGTGATGAAATGGGCAAAAGAATTATACCCTGCCTGGATGTAAAAGACGGCAAGGTAGTAAAAGGAAAAGCCTTTGTGAATTTACAAAAAGCTGGCGACCCTGTGGAATTGGCCCGCTTTTATGAATATGAAGGTGCCGATGAGCTGGTCTTTCTGGATATTTCTGCCTCCGAGGAGGGGCGGCAAACGGTGGTAGAGCTGGTTTCACGTGTTGCCGGGGAAATAAGCATCCCCTTTTGTGTGGGGGGAGGCATAAATACCCCGGAGCTTATGGAAGATCTTTTCAAGGCGGGAGTAGACAAAGTTTCCTTTAATACTCCGGCTATAAACCGGCCGGCTTTTATTGAAGAAGCGGCATCTTCCTTTGGTAAAAAAATAGTAGTAGCCATTGATGCCAGGTGGAATCCCGAGTTGAATGACTGGGAAGTTTATACCCACGGAGGTAAAAAGCCAACCGGCCTGAAGGCGACAGAATGGGCGCGGGAAGTGGAAAACAGGGGAGCCGCCGAAATATTGTTGACTTCCATTGATCGGGATGGATTAAAAGATGGATACGATCTGGAGCTAACGGGTGCTGTTTGTAGAGAAGTATCATTACCGGTGATCGCTTCCGGCGGAGCCGGAGCCCTGGAGCATTTTGCCGATGTATTGGAAAAAGCAGGGGCAGATGCGGTTCTGGCGGCTTCAGTTTTTCATTACCGCCGTTTTACCATTAAAGAAGTTAAAGATTATTTGCAAAAACGTGAAATTGAGGTGTTTCGCAATGAGTGAGATGGAAAAAAATAGTCAGATGATTGAGCAGTTAAAATATAATGCAGATGGTTTAATTCCGGCCATTATCCAGGACATAAATACCGGTGATGTGCTAATGATGGCTTATATGAATCCCGATTCTCTGCAAAAAACCATGGAAACCGGAAATACATGGTTCTGGAGCCGCAGTCGGCAGTGTTACTGGCAGAAAGGCGAGTCTTCCGGGCACGTGCAAAATGTAAAATCCATTTTCTACGATTGTGATGCCGACACCCTTCTCATCAAAGTAGAGCAAAAGGGGTTGGCTTGCCATACCGGTCACTATACTTGCTTTTTTAATCCTATGCTTGAGCAAAGCACAGAAAATGGAGAGCAGGCCGGTGCATCCACTATTCTTTCGGAGCTCACAGGGGTAATCAGGGAACGTAAAGAGAACCGCCCCGAAGATTCGTATGTGGCGTCTCTGCTGGACGGCGATAGAAAAGAGGTAGCCCGGAAAGTGGGGGAGGAAGCAATGGAGGTTGTTCTTGCTTTTGAAGAGAATAGCAACTCGGAAATTATCAAAGAATCAGCTGATTTGTTGTTTCATCTTATGGTGATGCTGGAATCCCAAGAAATAAGCTTTAACCGGGTTTTGGGAGAGCTGGCTGACAGGCGCGCCGGTGATAACAGCTCATGATAGACTATCATTTGCACACATACCTCTGCCGCCATGCCAATGGGACGTTAGAAGAGTATGTGCAACGCGCCCGGCAAAATGGATTGCGGGAAATTGGGTTTGCCGATCATTTTCCTTTAGGGTTAATGGATTTTACCCCTAAAACCCAGGTTACCATGGAAGCTTCCGAATTAGATGATTACGTGCAGATGGTGCGGCAAACTGCGCAGGCGGCAGAAGGAGTTACTGTAAAAACCGGGGCTGAGGTGGATTATATCCCCGGAAAAACAGATTTGGCTACTTCTCAACTGGAGCTCTACCCGTTTGATTATGTAATGGGATCAATCCACTTTATGGATGATTGGGATTTTACCCATCCCTACTACTCCGCAGGGTTTGAAGAATGCTCGCTGGAGGAGGTGTATGCCCGCTATTATTCCCTGGTGCGGGATGCTTGTTACAGCGGCCTTTTTGATATTATCGGGCACATTGACGTGGTGAAGAAATTCGGTTACCGGTTGGAAAAGAACTTGTTAATGCCTTTTTACGAGGAGATAGCCGAGCTGCTGCATAGTAAAGATATCTGTTTGGAGGTTAATACGGCGGGCCTGGATGCGCCGGTGAATGAGCTTTATCCGTCTCAAGAGATGTTAAATATATGCGCCCGCAAGGGTGTAAGGATGGTTCTGGGGTCGGATGCCCATTCTCCGGAACAGGTAGGGCGCCATTTTTCCCGGGCATCGGAAGCATTAAAGGAAGCCGGTGTTAAGGAAATAACCTGTTTCGAGGGCAGGAAAGGATGCTCTGTTCCACTGGAGGGAGTTTAAAGTGCAGCAGCTTTTCAGGCATTGCTTGATTACGCAAAAAGGATGGTTTCAGCTGTTATTTCACTCCAAGGGCATATATCGCTTATTTTTACCGGGTGAAGAAGGGGAGAGGGCGGTTTTGCCTTATCCGGCAGGCTTTTTTCCCTGGCCGGAATTGGAGGAAGATCTGGCACGTTACTTTAACGGAGGGGAAATAACCCGGGAATATCCCCTGGATTTAAGCGCTTATACCTGGTTTCAACAGCAAGTTTTGCAGGTGGTGCGGCGCATAGGTTACGGAGAAGTGCTTTCATACGGGGAAGTGGCCGAGCGGGCCGGTTTCCCGGGGGCCGGCAGGGCGGTGGGAAACGTTCTCGCAGCCAACCGTTTTCCCCTGTTAATTCCTTGCCACCGGGTGATTAGGGCAGATGGAAGCATGGGCGGATTTAGCGCCGGTGAAAGCTGGAAGGAAAGTTTGCTGGGCATGGAGCGAAAAATTTCTTAAACCTCTGCTTAAAGGGTGAGTTTACGATAATTGAAAATCTTAAAACTCTCGGGGAAGAGGGGTTAGTTTTTCCGGTCCCGGTGTTTTATAAAGAGGATAAAAGAGTAATGCGAACGAAGAGCTTATAAAGTGTCTCTATTTGACAGGGCGCGCTGGAAGGCAGGGGCAGTCAACACGATAAGGAAAGTTTTAAAAAGCTCCCTGCTTAAATCAACGGCGCCGGGTTAAGGCCAAAGCCGGGCGCCGGGAATAGCTTTTTAAGTGGAAATCAGAAAGGAAGGTCGGAAAGATGCGCTATCTCAGCGGGGGAGAATCTCATGGGCTTTGCCTGACGGCCATAATAGAAGGTGTTCCGGCAGGCCTTAACCTTGATGCGGAATACATTAATACGCAATTAAAACGGCGGCAGCAGGGTTATGGACGCGGCGGCCGTATGCAAATTGAAAGTGACCGGGTGGAGTTTATGTCGGGTTTAAGGTTTAATGAGACCATAGGTAGCCCCCTTACTTTGCAAATTAAAAACCGGGATGCGGAAAACTGGCGGGAAATTATGGCTCCCGACGGAGAAAAACCCGACAGGGTGGAACCGGTTACTTCTCCTCGCCCGGGGCACGCAGATTATGCCGGCGGGATAAAATACGGGCGGAAAGATTTACGTGATGTGCTGGAGAGATCGAGTGCCCGGGAAACAGCCATAAGGGTAGCTGTGGGAAGCGTGGCTCGCCGCATTTTGGAAGAGATGGATATCCATGTTTTCAGCCACGTGGTTTCCATCGGCGGTATAGGAGATAAAACCGGCAAAGACAACGAAGGCGGGCAAATGCAGGTAACCGAGCCACAGGATTATGAAAAGGTAGAATCGTCACCCCTGCGTTGCGCTGATGCTGAAAAAGAAAAGGAAATGATGGGAGCAATAGACCGGGCTAGGGAAGACGGGGATACCCTGGGGGGAGTATTTGAAATTATAGTTATTGGGGTTCCGCCGGGCCTGGGTAGCCACGTGCAAGCAGATAAAAAACTGGACGGGCGTATGGCAGGCGGGTTGATGAGCTTGCAGGGCATCAAAGGCGTAGAGGTAGGGTTGGGCTGCCGGGCAGCCGCCGAGCGGGGCAGCAAGGTGCATGATCCTTTTTACTATGATGATTCCGGTGAAGTTGCCCGTTCTACTAACCGGGCAGGAGGCATTGAGGGAGGGATTTCCAACGGCGAACCCCTGGTGGTGAGAGCAGCCATGAAGCCCATTCCCACCTTGGCTACCCCCTTGCCCAGTGTTGACCTGGCCACCGGTGAAAAATCAGATGCTGCTGTAGAGCGCGCCGATGTTTGCGCGGTTCCGGCAGCTTCAGTAGTGGGAGAAGCAATTGTGGCCTGGGAATTAGCCGTGGCCTTCCGGGAAAAAATAGCAGGCGACACCCTGGAAGAGATGAAAGCTTTTTACGGCGCTTACCGGAATTTGATGTAAGGCAAAAGAACCGTCCCCTTGCCTTGAGGCTTATAAAATCAGAGGAGATGTGAGTGAAATGGACCGGGTGGAAATAAGCCCCGGCGGGCAAACTTACCCCGTTTTTATCGGAAGGGGCGGATTGCCTCAGTTGGGGGAACAATTGGCGCAAATGAATACGGGTAAAAAGGTATTGCTGGTTTCGGATACTATGGTTTACCCACTTTATGGCAATATAGCCCGGCAGTCATTGGAGGATGCCGGGTTTGAAGTTTTTCCCGAGCAAATAAAGGCAGGGGAAGAAAGTAAAAACCTGGATGAGGCGAAGAAATTATATGATCATGCCCTGGAAGCGGAGTTAGATCGCCGTTCTCCCATTGTGGCGCTCGGAGGCGGTATGGTGGGAGATTTAGCCGGATTTGTAGCCGCTACTTACCTGCGGGGAGTGCCGTTTGTGCAGGTGCCTACAACGCTTCTAGCCCAGGTAGACAGCAGTGTGGGAGGAAAGGTGGGGGTTAATCATCCCCGCGGCAAAAATCTTATCGGCGCTTTTTATCAACCTCAGCTGGTAGTTATCGATCCCGAGACGCTGGAAAGCTTGACGGAGCGGGAATACAGAGCCGGTGTGGCGGAAGTGATTAAGTATGGGTTTATAGGAAATCGGGAATTTTTTCACTGGCTGGAGGAAAATCTGCCCAAGTTGTTAAAGCGGGACGAGGAAAGCTTATTATGGGCTGTTACCACTGCGGTAAAAGACAAAGCTGGGGTGGTAGAAGCCGATGAAAAAGAAAAAGGGCAGAGGCGTATTTTAAACCTGGGGCACACCTTTGGCCATGCTCTGGAGTCTGCCACTGGCTATAGTTATTACTTGCATGGGGAAGCGGTGCTTGCCGGCATGGAGATGGCTGTTTCCCTGGCGGAAAAACTGGAGTTGCTCAAGCCGTCCCCGGCATCTCGGAGCAGGGAACTTTTAAATTTAACCGGGATAAAGTCACCTCCGGAATGGTTGACTACCAAAGATGTTATGGTTAGACTGACTTATGATAAAAAAAGAGAGGGGCAAACAAATGTGTTTGTCCTTCCGGATAACTCGGGGGAAGCTGTTATTTATCAAGATCCCCCGGAGCAAATGATTGAGGAAGTAGTAGATTCTTATATAAAGAAATTTAGATAGCTTTTGAGGAGGGTTTTAAATTTGGCAAGCGATCAGCAGTTAATGCAGACATTACATAGAATTGACGGGAAAGGTTATAAGGCTTATAAAGATATTCAGGGAGAGTATAAGTTCTCCGATTTTCGCCTCTACGTGGATCATGTGCAGGGGGATCCCTTCGCCGCGCCATCATTACTGCGGGTGCGGGTGCCTGCAACCGAAGCTGCTTTTCCGGAGGATCTTTTTAACAATTATGTGCGCCGCGTAGCATTGCAGGATTATCTGACGCGGTGTTTTGCCCGCCAAATAAAAGAGCTCCCCCGACAAAATCGAGGAAGCGGTAAAAGCGGAGCACTGCTTATCGATACTTGCGGCCAGGAAATTTTAGAAAGAACGGCCATGGTGGTAAATTCCGACTATGTAGAAGCTCGTTTTAGCCTGGGCCTGCCTGCCCGCGGCCGCACCGTGCTTGGCAAAGAAGCAGCTGAAATTTTTTCCCGAGAAATACCGGCTATAGTCAAAGGGGCTTTGAAATATTCTTCATTGGATGCCCGGGAGGTTCGAACGCATGTGGATACTGCCGAAGATCAGCATTATCTGCGCCGGCTTTTACAGGAACGCGGATGGATAGCTTTTGTGGGAAACGGGGCTATTTTACCGCGTAGAAGCGGGGTGAGCGATCAGCCTTTGAATGCGCCGGGGCTGGTACTTTTTAATTCCCCGGAATCTTTGGAAGAAGAAGTGGAGCTGCCGCATGCGGGGAAGATAAAAGGTATGGCTGTGCCGGAAGGAGTTACCCTTGTAGTGGGCGGCGGCTATCATGGTAAATCGACCTTACTGCGCGCCCTGGAAAGAGGGGTTTACAATCATATTCCCGGAGACGGCCGGGATTACGTAGTTTCGCGGGACGATACGGTCAAAATAAGAGCGGAAGACGGGCGGCGCATAGCCAATGTTAATATCAGCCCTTTTATAAGTAACCTACCCCAGGGAATTGGAACCAAAGACTTCGGTAGTGAAGATGCCAGCGGTTCGACTTCCCAGGCGGCCAACATCATGGAAGCCCTGGAAGTGGGAACATCCCTCCTGCTTCTGGATGAAGATACTTCGGCTACTAATTTTATGATCCGCGACCGGCGCATGCAGGCGCTTGTTTCCAAGGAAAAGGAGCCCATTACCCCTTTTATCGATAAAGTTAAGCTTTTATCCGGAGAGATGGGAGTTTCCACGGTTTTGGTCGTAGGTGGTTCCGGTGATTATTTCGATGTGGCCGATAGGGTAATTATGATGGAGGAATATAAACCGGTGGAAGTTACGGAGGAAGCCAGGCGCATCGCCGCCGAAATGCGCACTCATCGCCGGGAAGAAGAGAGTGAATCTTTCGGTTCCCTGCCGCGGAGGATGCCCCTTTCTAAAGGGATGGAGCCGCGAAAAGGAAAAAAAATTAAAATAGCGGCCCGAAGCATGGATGCTATTCAATATGGGCAGCAAAATATTAGTCTGGCCTTTGTGGAGCAGTTGGTGGATTACAGTCAGACACGGGCTATCGGAGAAATTTTGTATTACCTTTATCGCAAAGAATACCTGGATGGCCGCTACTCCTTGAAGGAAGCAATAGAAAAATTGCTTGCTGACCTGGAACGAAACAGCCTGGATATTTTATCCCCTTACAAGGATCAGCACCCCGGTTATTTAGCTATGCCCCGCAAGTATGAAATTGCGGCGGCAATTAACCGTATGCCCGGACTTAAAGTTAAACAGGCTTAACAAACACAAGCCCCCCAAAGGTAGGCCGGAAGGATGTGGGACA
>CAZWVJ010000024.1:0-16113 GCA_964636865.1 uncultured Syntrophomonadaceae bacterium | reverse complement strand
GTGGGACAAGGGACCTGTCCCCCTGTCCCTAAAGGTAAGCGGTGGGACAAGGGACCTGTCCCCCTGTCCCACAAAGAAAAGATCCGGGAAATAATGCAAAATGTGCCATTTTAAGGCGGGCGAAGAAAAAAGAGGCTTCTATCTACTTGTTAGTTTCAAGCAATTTCGGTAAAATAATATTAAGCCATAAATATGGGTTAAATGATGCAGGAGGATACATGTTTGTCTACCGTAACTTTAGAAGATGTTCGACAAAACCATAAGGTGAAGGTTTTTATTGAGAAGGCGAATGATTACCTGGGGCAAATCGGTTATACCGAACATGGCTTTCGCCACACCAAGATGGTGGCGGATCTTGCCCAAAAAATACTGCTGGAGCTGGGTTATTCCGAGCGAGAAGCAGAACTTGCCGCTATTGCCGGTTATCTTCACGATATCGGGAATGTAGCCGGACGGGAAGGACATGCCCAGGTAGGTGTAATGATTGCCATGGATGTTCTGGAAAGCTTGGGTATGCCTCATGCGGAAATAGCGGAAGTAATTGCGGCTATCGGTAATCATGATGATACGGAAGTTCATGTAGTTAACAGGGTATCTGCCGCCCTGATTTTAGCTGATAAAGCCGATATGCACCGCAGTAGGGTGCGAAACACCGATTTTTCTACTTTTGACATCCATGACCGGGTAAATTACGCTGTGGACGAATCTTCCCTTGTTATTGATCGGGAAAATAAATCGATCTCACTGTATTTAAATATTGATAAATCCATAAGCCAGGTTATGGAATACTTTGAAATATTTCTTACCAGGATGATTATGTCGCGAAGGGCGGCCAAGTTTTTAGATACCCGTTTTTGCTTAATTGTTAACGGAACGCAGTTGTTATAGAAGTAAAAAACTGATAAAATGCAAATCGATGGGTTATAGAGAAAAGTTTTACGGAATTTTACTTTGATTAAAAGAAAGGGTCATTGAGTTATGAAAAACCTTGATTTCAGATGGGTAGCCGGGTTAGTGGGTGTATGTTTGCTGCTGCTCGGCGCAAGCTATGCTATTTTCATGCATGCGGAAAGAGAAATTAACCGCGGGCTAGACATTGCCGGCGGGGTGTATGTCCTTTTAGAGGCGGTGGATATTGACGAAGAAGAAGAGCCTCATGAAGCGCTGGATAGGGCCATAACCATTATACAGCACCGCGTGGATGAGTTGGGAGTAGTGGAACCCCTGATCCAGAGGCAGGGTGACCGGCGTATCCGGGTGGAACTTCCGGGATATGAAGATGAAGAAACGGCAAGGGATGTTATCGGGAGGACAGCTCGGCTTAGCTTTCAAGGTCCGGACGGTGAAGAGTTATTAACCGGCGAGCACCTAGATGATGCCAGTGCTCAAAGGAACCCCCGTGATAATCAGCCAATGGTGATGTTGGAATTTGACTCCGAAGGGGCGGAATTATTTGAAGAAGCCACGGGAAGGCATCTGGGTGAGCAAATCACTATAATGCTGGACGAAGAAGTGTTATCTGCTCCTGTGGTGCAAGAAGTTATTCCCGGTGGTACCGCCCGGATTGACGGCATAGGGGATATAGATGAAGCGTCATATCTGGCCACCATGCTGCGCAGCGGTGCTTTGCCGGTGGACCTGGAAGAACGGGAGTTTCGCATGGTAGGCCCTACTCTGGGGGAACGTACGGAAGAGATTGGAATTTGGGCCGCTGCTGTTGGGCTTTTGGCTGTGCTGTTATTTATTATTATTTACTATCGCTCGTTGGGAGTGTTAGCGGCGGTAACTCTTATATTTTATCTCGGCCTGGTTCTGGGTGCCTTGACGTGGCTTAATGCTTCTTTGACTTTACCCGGAATAGCAGGTTTAATCTTATCCATCGGCATGGCTGTTGATGCAAATGTGTTGATTTTTGAACGAATCAAGGAAGGGTTAAGGGAAAGAAAGAGTATGATGGCGTCTATTGAATCGGGCTTTAACAATGCCCTTAGCGCTATATTGGATGCCAATGTTACTACTTTAATTGCGACGATAGTGCTTTTTGCAATGACTACGGGCCCGGTAAGGGGATTTGCTGTTACTCTGTTTATTGGTATTATTTGCAGCATGATAACAGCACTCATTATAACCCGCTTGTTATTAAGGCTGGCGACAAGCGGTAAAGTATTGCGCACCGGCCCTTCTGTGGGGGTGAACGTTAAATGATTATCGAACATCGGAAAAAAGCTTATATTTTGTCGGCAATATTAATCGGAGCGGCTGTTATTTCTTTGGTATTTAATATGATCGTTTCCGGGGCGGGTACTTTAGGATTAAACCTCGGGCACCAATTTGCCGGGGGAAACCTTATTCAGATGAACATAGAAGAAGAGTTTGAAATGACGGAAGTAAGAGGAATACTTGCAGAACACGGATTGGAAGACGCCACGCTTCAACAGGTGAGAGACAGGGACGATGAAGGAAACCTTATCGTAGAAGGAGTAATGGTCCAGACAGGTGTTTTAGACGAGGATACCCGGAGTAATGTGATCAACTCTTTTAGAGAACGCTGGACTATTCCTGAGGGAGAAATGATGGTTGAAAGCACCGGGGCGGCTATAGGACAAGAACAAACGAGAAACTCATTAATAGCGGTAGTTGTGGCGTTAATAGGAATGGTCATCTATATAGCGGCTCGATTCGAGATAAATTTTGCCCTGGCAACTATTGCGGCTCTCCTCCATGATTTGCTCATAGTGTTAGGCGTTTTTTCCATTTTGCAACTGGAGATAAACCTGCCCTTTGTGGCTGCCTTGTTAACCATTGTGGGGTATTCTATCAATGACTCCATTGTTATAATGGATCGCATCCGGGAAAATACCAGGTACAAACGGAAAAGTGAATATACGGAGGCGGTAAACACGAGTATTTTGCAAAACCTCACCCGTTCCATCAATACTTCCTTGACTACTTTAATGGTATTGGCAGCGCTTATGGTAGGTTTTTACGTATTTGTGGGGAGTTTAGATCTGGTTGTTTTTGTTACAGCTATGATAATTGGGGTGGTCGTGGGCACCTACTCTTCTATTTTTGTGGCCAGCCCGTTATGGCTGACATTAAAAGAACGGGAGTTTAGGCTTGCCGCCAAAGCCAAAGCTAAAGCCAAGTAATTATTATAATTCATACAGGAGGATAAACTTATGCTGGAGAGAGCCGGAAAATGGCATTATCCGGATTCCCGGCCTGAAGTGGCAGAGGAGATATGCCGGGAATTGAACCTTCTTCCTCCTGTAGCCCGGGTCCTGGTAAACAGAGGTATAGATTCGGTAGAAGAAGCGAGGCTTTTTTTAAATCCTTCCCTGGAATCACTGCACACGCCCCATAATATGAAGGGGATGAAGCAAGCGGTAGACCGTATAATCAGCGCCCTGGAGAAAAATGAAAAGATACTTATTTTTGGAGATTATGATGTTGACGGTATTACCGCAGCGGTGCTGTTAACTTCTGCTTTGCGCTTAATGGGGGGAAATGTTGACTATTATTTGCCCAGCCGTTTTGACGAAGGATATGGTTTACAGCAAAAGGTCCTTGAAGAATACCGAGAGAAAGGTTATTCCCTGACGATAACAGTTGATTGCGGCATTAACGCCCATGCCGAAGTTTTGGCCGGAAGTAATTGCGGCATGGATATTATAGTCACCGATCATCACTATCCTTTAATCGAGCTGGAAGGCGCTGTTTCTGTAATCAATCCTCAGCAGCGTGATTGCCCTTATCCCTGGAAGTCTCTGGCAGGCGTGGGTATAGCTTTTAAACTCCTTTGCGCTTTGGTAGACAAAACAAAAGAAGGGGTAGATCCCTTAGATTATATTGACCTGGTAGCATTGGGGACTGTAGCGGATATCGTTCCTTTAAAAGGGGAAAACCGGGTGCTCACTGTCTATGGGTTGGAAAAAATAAATAACAACCCGGGCCCCGGAATCAATGCCCTGACGGAGGTTCAAGGTGTAAGAGATAAAAAATTGTCTGCCAGGGATTTGGGTTTTATCCTGGCGCCTTCTATAAATGCTGCCGGTAGAATGGGGAAAGCAGATCCGGCAGCGGGTATGTTTATGGCCGATACTGAAAAGGAGGCCAGGGAACTGGCTACTTTTTTGGTTAACGAAAATCAAAACCGGCGTAATTTGGAGAGCTCTATCTATAAAGAAACCAAACAATTAATTGAAGAGTTATACGGGGGAAAGCCGGACGGTGCCATTGTGCTCGGCAAAGAAGATTGGCATTATGGGGTAATCGGCATAGTAGCTTCCAGGTTGGTAGATGAGTATTATTGCCCGGTAGTGCTGGTAGCTTTTGAGGATGACATTGGTAAAGGTTCGGCCCGGAGTATTCCCGGGTTCAATATTTCGAAGGCTTTGAGTGAATGTAGTAATTTGTTAATGCAGTTCGGCGGGCATGAGCAGGCAGCAGGGCTTACCATAAAAAGCTCTTACCTGGATGAACTTCGGGAAAAGCTGGGGGCGTTAACCAGGCAATGGTTAACGCCGGAAGAGTTGGTCCCGCAGATGAAGCTGGATGCTGAATTGGAGGGGCCGGAGATAAATATGGAGCTTGCCCGGCAGTTGGAAAAGATAGGTCCTTTCGGGGAGGGGAATGAATATCCCCGCTTTTCCAGCCGCAGTTGGGAAATTCAAAACTGGCGGATGGTAGGAAGTGATAAAAGGCACCTTAAGTTGAAATTAAAGAAGGGAAATACACAAGTAGAGCCCATTTATTTCTCTGCGGAAGCTTATAAAGATAAGATTTTTGCAGGGCGGGAAGTTGACCTGGTTTTTACATTAAGCAATGGTACATGGCAGGATCGTCCTATCTTAAATATGGAAATAAAAGATATTTCTTATGCAGATAGCCTCCGGGGTGAAAATGTGGAGCTGATTGATCGGCGAAATCAAGCAAATAAGTTAAATTACTTAAAGGAAATGCTTTCCCCGGGTGAGGAACTATTTGTATATGTGGGAAGCCGACAGCAACAGGAATTAATCATGAACAATATACCGGGAGCAGAGCGAGTCGGGTTTATATTTCCCCGCCTCAAAGAATTGGAAAGCTTGAAAATAAGTGACGGCTGTAACCTGGTTTTTTATCATCTGCCTTTGAGGCCGGAGATCATGGAAAATATTATGCGCACATTCTTACCGGAAAAAATGTTAAAAGTGCATTTACTTTATCACGAGAAAGATATTTTATTCAACCAAAAAATTATGGAAGCAACATTACCTACAACTGTTTCGGAGATAGAAGATTTTTATGCCTTAATAAAAAAAATAGCCGGAGAAAAGTGGTTTTTACAGGAAGCGGATCTGGATAATGCGCCGGAAGCGGCAAAGCTTTCTTCCAAAATGCGCCGGCTTAGTTTGCAGATCTTGGAAGAGATAGGCTTTTTGGAAAAAGTCAATGAGGGATGGCGCTTTTTATCTCAAGATGAAAAATGCAGTTCCGGCAAACTCGAACAATCACAAGTTTTTTATGATTGCCGGGAATTGAAAAAAAGATGCGAAAAATTTGAGGAATATCTTTTAAAAACCGACCCGGAATCTCTTTTGAACTATATTCAAGATTTAAGGTCGGCAGAGCAGGGCAAAGATAAGCAAACTGTACAGGTGGGTGATAACCAATGACAGTTGAAGCAAAGGGACTGGAAGAATTAAAATCATTGGTAACTTCAAATTACCCGGAGCCGGAAGCCTGGGAATTGGTGAAAAGTGCCTATGACTTTGCCCTGCAGGCTCATTCCGGCCAAAAACGCATTTCCGGCGAAATGTACATTAATCATCCCCTGGGGGTAGCCGGTATACTCGCAGAACTCGGACTTGACCCCATAACGGTAGTAGGTGGTCTTCTCCATGATGTAGTAGAAGATACTGATGTGACCATTGAACAAGTAAAGAAGGAGTTTGGCTCGGAAATAAGCTTATTAGTGGACGGGGTAACCAAGTTGGGGCAGCTGGAATTTAAAACCAAAGAAGAACGCAAGGCTGAGACTCTGCGCAAGATGTTCTTGTCCATGGCCCAGGATATCAGGGTGGTTTTAATAAAGCTGGCGGACCGTAACCACAATCTGCGGACTTTAGACCACCTGAATTCTTACAAGCAAAGGGAAATTGCCCGGGAAACATTGGATATATATGCTCCCCTTGCCCACCGTTTGGGTATTTACAAGATAAAGGGGGAAATGGAAGACCTGGCATTTCGCCATTTACAGGAAGAGGAATATTATGACCTGGTGGAAAAACTGGCTAAAAAACGGCGGGAGCGGGAAGATTTTTTGAATAATGCCATCGAAACCCTGGAAAAGAACCTGCAGGATTCAAATATTCCGGCTGAGATTCAAGGGAGGCCCAAGCACCTTTACAGTATTTACATGAAAATGAAAGAGCAGAACAAGGAGCTGTCGGAAATATATGACCTTACGGCTATAAGAGTTATTGTAGATAGTGTTCAAGATTGCTACGCTGCCCTGGGAGTAGTGCATACCATTTGGAGGCCTATTCCCGGCAGGTTCAAAGATTTTATAGCTTTGCCCAAGCCAAACATGTATCAATCTTTGCATACCACGGTAGTAGGGGCGGAAAATGAACTTATAGAGATACAAATTAGAACCTGGGAAATGCATCGAACTGCGGAATACGGGATTGCTGCCCACTGGACTTACAAGGAGAAAAATAAAGACGATCAAAAATTTTCGGAGAAACTAACCTGGCTGAGGCATCTCATGGAATGGCAGCAGGAATCCCGGGATGCCATAGAATTTATGGATAATATTAAATTGGACCTTTTCACGGATGAAGTGTTTGTCTTCACTCCCAAAGGTGATGTAATTGATTTGCCGGCAGGTTCTATCACTATAGATTTTGCTTATCGCATACATACAGATGTGGGCAATGGATGTGTTGGGTGCCGGGTAAACGGGCGTCTGGTGCCGCTGGACTATAAGCTGCAAACAGGTGATATTGTAGAAATTATAACCAGCAAGCACGGCTCTCCCAGCCGTGACTGGTTGAATATGGTAAAAACTTCTACGGCCAGAAGTAATATTCGTTCCTGGCTTAAGAAGGAAAAGCGGGAAGAAAATGTGGAGAGAGGAAAGGAGCTGCTGGAAAAGGAAATTCGACGGCAAAAAGCAGATCCGCGCCAGCTGCTTAAGGACGACCTGCTAAAGGATGTTTGCCAGCGCTTTAACTTTGTTTCTATTGAAGATATATATGCCGGAATAGGGTACGGCGGCATTACCACCCACCAGGTTATCGGCAGGTTAAAAGAAAATTACCGTAAGAAGTATGGTGATGAAGAAGAACCCGCAATTCCTGAAATTAAAAAAACAAGGAAACAGGAACCTTCCAGCAGGCAAGGAGTACGTATATACGGAATGGATAATATCATGCTGCGTTTTGCCCAGTGTTGCAATCCGGTCCCCGGTGATGAAATACTGGGAGTAGTTACAGTGGGCCGCGGCGTATCGGTGCATCAGCAGGATTGTGCTAACTTAAAAAATCAAAATGTTGACCCCGAACGCCTGGTTCAAGTTTCCTGGGTGGAAACTCCCGATACATACTTTTCGGTAAAAATTGAAGTATTAGCTAAAGATAGGCCAAAATTGTTGGCAGATGTTATTTTTATGGTAAGCGAGAGCAAGGTAAATATAACTGCTGTAAAAGGAAGTACAGATAAAAGCGGCAACTCTACAATATACCTAACATTAATGGTTAAGCATCTCGATCACCTGCACCATGTGATGAACAGGATTAAAAAGGTGGAAGATGTATATGAGGTGCGACGTTCTCAAACAATAACACAGAATAACTGAGAGGTGAACCATGAGAGCTGTAGTACAAAGAGTCAGTTCAGCCGGAGTAAAAGTTGACGGAGAAACCGTAGGTGAGATTGGTAAAGGATTAGTGGTTTTTTTAGGGGTAACGGAAGATGATGAACAGGACGATTTACGTTACCTGGGCAATAAAGTTTCTGCCCTGCGCATATTTGAAGATGAAGAGGGTAAAATGAACCTTTCTGTGCATGATATTGGGGGAGAAGTGCTCTGCGTTTCTCAGTTTACCCTTTATGGAGATGCTCGCAAGGGGAATAGACCCAGTTTTATAAAAGCTGCCGAACTGGAAAAGGCCGAGGCGTTTTACCGGGAATTTTGTGATTATTTGCGTGACAAAGGCCTTAATATAGCTACGGGGCAGTTTCAGGCCATGATGCAGGTAGAAGTAAACAATGATGGCCCGGTGACAATAATGCTCGATAGTCGGAAATCATTTTAAAATCTCGGAGGAGGAAATTAGATGTCTTTTAAACTGCCACGGGGCACTCGTGACATTCTGCCTGTTGATATGGGGGTATGGTATTTTTTGGAAAACAAACTGCATGCAGTTTCCCGTAGGTATGGCTATAAAGAAATTCGTACTCCCGTATTCGAGCACACGGAAGTATTTTCCCGAAGTGTAGGGGAAGATACCGATATTGTAACCAAGGAGATGTATTCTTTCCGGGACCGCGGAGATAGACATATAACGCTGAGGCCGGAAGGAACGGCTGCAATTACCAGAGCTTACCTTGAGCATCGATTTGATGCCCAGCCACCCCCGGTAAAGCTTTATTATTATGGCCCCATGTTTCGTTACGATCGCCCCCAACAAGGGCGTTATCGTCAATTTTATCAATTTGGGGTAGAGTGTTTCGGAGTAGATCATCCTGCTGCGGATGCGGAGGTAATTGCTTTGACCACTGATTTTCTGGAAGAAATTGGGCTGGAAGATGTAGAGCTGCAGATTAACAGTGTAGGTTGTTCCCAATGTCGTGGCATTTACAGGCAAAAACTGGTTGAGTATCTGGCTCCTTATCGCGAGCAGCTGTGCAATTATTGCCATCAGCGCTTTGATAGTAATCCGTTAAGAATGCTTGATTGTAAAAAGGCGGAATGCCAAGAGATTTTTCAATATGCCCCGGAAATTACCGCTGTGATCTGTGAAGAATGCCATAAGCATTTTAGCGATGTGCAGCGGCACTTGCAAAATTTGGATATTGAATATGAAATTAATTCCCGCCTGGTGCGGGGGTTGGATTATTATACCCGCACCGCATTTGAGTTTATTTCCTCGGCTCTGGGTGCGCAAAATTCCATAGGGGGAGGTGGACGTTATGACAATCTTGTGGAATTTTTTGGAGGGAAACAAACTCCGGCGGTAGGTATGGCTATGGGCATGGAGAGAATAATAACGTCCCTGCAAGAACAAAAACAATTTTCCCCGCCCCATGATAATTTACAGGTGCTGATAAGCGCAGAGGGTGAAAAGCTTTTATTTAAGGCGATGGAATTGGCCGGGAAACTACGTAAATATGATATAACGGTAGAAGTGGATTATACGGGTAGGAGCCTTAAATCTTTAATGAAATATGCCGATAAACATAACTACTCTTACGTGTTAATATGGGGAGAACGGGAGCAACAAAAGGATAAAATAACAATGAGAAATATGCAGGCTGGAGACCAGGAAGAATTATCGGAGCAGGAAGTTGTGGAAACATTAAAGAGAACAACTTGTATGCAAAGGGAGGACAAATAATGGAGTTTCAAAGGACTCATGGGTGCGGAGAACTGAGCCTGGAAGATGAAAACAAATCGGTAACTTTAGCCGGCTGGGTAAAACGAACGCGGGACCACGGTAAGCTCATCTTTATCGATTTAAGGGATCGGAGCGGTTTGGTCCAGGTGGTAGCTGATTATGACCGTGATCGCTCTATCTTCGAGACGGCCGAACGTTTACGCGGTGAATACGTAATAGCCCTTCGGGGAACGGTGAACCGCCGTTCTGCTGATACCGTTAACCCTAATTTGAAAACGGGAGAAGTAGAAATAAGGATAGATGAAATGCAGGTCTTAAATGAGTCGAAAACTCCACCTTTTTACATTGAAGATGGCGTCAACGTGGATGAAAATATCAGGTTACGTTATCGCTATCTGGATTTACGCCGGCCGGAAATGCAGAAAAGATTGAAGTTAAGGCATAATATAATCAAAGCCATTCGGGATAATTTAGACAAGCAGGATTTTGTGGAAGTAGAAACTCCCATTTTAACTCGCAGTACCCCGGAAGGGGCCCGGGATTACCTGGTCCCGTTTCGGCATCAACCCGGTTCCTTTTTTGCTCTGCCGCAATCACCGCAGCTTTTTAAACAACTGTTGATGGTAGGAGGTTTGGAAAGGTATTTCCAGATTGCCCGCTGTTTCAGGGATGAAGATTTAAGGGCCGATCGGCAACCTGAATTTACCCAGGTAGATATGGAGGTTTCATTTGCGGACCGGGAGAAAATATTTCAGATCGTAGAAACAATGCTGGGAGAAGTTTGGGAAAGGATTAAAGGAGAAAAGATTCCTTCTTTCGCCCGCTTAACTTATTATGATGCCATGAATCGTTTTGGGGTGGATAAACCTGACCTGCGTTTTGGGATGGAGCTTATTGATATTTCGGAACTGGCTGCGCAAAGCGAATTTCGGGTTTTTACTCAATCCGTGGAGAAAGAAGGAGTGGTGAAGGGTTTACGTGTTCCGGGAGGGGGAAGTTATTCCCGCAAGCAGATTGATGACTTAACCTTGAAAGCACAGGAATTAGGAGCAAGCGGATTAGCCTGGGTGGTTATTACTTCCGAAGGGTGGAAATCGCCTATTGCGAAGTTTTTTACCCCTGATCTCGTGGAAAAAATAGGTAATAAGATGGGGGCAGAAGAAAATGACCTCCTCCTTTTTGTGGCTGAAGATTGGGATACAACCTGCTATGTGTTAGGGCAACTGCGCTTAGATTTGGGGAAAGAGATGGGTTTAGGAGAAGAAAGCAAATTTGTGTGGATAATTGATTTTCCTTTATTAGAATACAGCAGTGAGGATAATCGTTATTACTCCATGCATCATCCTTTTACCGCCCCCCTGGAGGAAGATATGCCCAAATTAGAAGAGGCGCCGGGGGAAGCCAGGGCGCAGGCCTATGATCTGGTATTGGACGGGGTTGAAATAGGGGGAGGTAGCATCAGAATTTCTCAGCGAGATATTCAAGAAAAAATGTTTTCTTTGCTGGGAGTTAGCCCGGATGAGGCCAAAGAAAAATTTGGTTTCCTTTTGGAAGCTTTCGAATACGGCGCTCCACCTCATGGGGGCATAGCTTTCGGATTGGATAGATTGATTATGCTTTTGGCAGGGGATCAGAGTATTCGAGACATCATACCTTTCCCCAAAACTGCCGGCGGAAACTGCTTGATGACCGGGGCTCCTTCTCCGGTGGCTCCGGCTCAACTACAAGAGCTTAAAATAAAAATCGATGAATAGGTTTTTTAGAAAGCTTTGAATTGCTCTTGCTTTAGGATGACTGGTGTGTTACATTTAAATAAAGAAGCGAAGACAAAAATAGCCCTGCTTTGCGCGTGTAGGCCGTTGAAGTTTTGAGCCAACAGTGATTTGAAAGGGAACCCGGGCTTTACGGTCGGCGTATAGGCCTTTTTGAAATGATGGATAAAAGGACATACAAAGATCGTAAGAGGGTACCCACCTGAGGAAAGCCAAGTTCAAAACACACGGCTCACGGCAGAGCGGGGATATTTTTTTTTTGCTCCCTATAAAGGTATTTTTTTCTTCGGATGCCTTGATGCCCTACTCCGACTGCATAAGAATAATAATTTAGAAATCCAATTTTAAATCGGTTAAAAAAATTTAACCGATTTTTTAATTTTTTTGATTTAAAAAGGAGGATTTTGGGTTAAAAGGGAGAACTAATGCATAAAAGTGGGGAAAAGTGGTATAAAGTGGAGAACATATTAAGAGAAAGATAGGTAAAAGCTATGTTCATGGGGGAATTTGTCCATACTATCGATGAGAAAGGGCGCCTGACTATCCCTGCAAGATTAAGGGAGGGCTTGGGGGACAGGTTTATTGTCACCCGGGGGTTAGATCAGTGTCTTTTTGCATATCCTTTGGATGAATGGGAAGTCATGGAGAAAAAGCTCAAGAATCTTCCCGATACCCGCGCGGACGCGAGAGCGTTTAAGAGGTTGTTTTTCTCCGGAGCTGTAGAAGTAGAGAGAGATAGGCAGAATAGGATATTAATAACTCAAAATTTACGCGAATATGCAAAATTGGAAAGCGAAGCCGTGATTATCGGTGTTTCCGATCACGTAGAAATATGGTCGCAGGAAACCTGGAAAGAATACAGCGAGGAAGCAAGCACTTCTTATGAAGAGATTGCCGAAAAGCTGGTAGATTTTGATCTTTGAAATAAAGCCCTACTATAAGAAATAAATATATTTGAGGAAAGTAAGGGAAAAGGGAGGTAGCTATATAGTTCACAAGCCCGTAATGCCGGAAAAAGTGTTGAGATATCTGAATCCTCACCCTTCAGGAATATATGTTGACGCTACTGTCGGTGGTGGGGGGCATGCGCGGGGTATTTGTGATTATCTCGGAGAGGAAGGACTGCTGGTGGGCATAGATCGAGATCATAATGCTTTACAACAGGCCAGAATTAATTTAGAAGGGTATGAAGGCCGATTTACCCTTGTTCAAAATGAATTTGGCAGCCTGGCAGACGTTCTTGAAGGTTTAGAAATTTTCCGGGTAGATGGCATTCTTTTAGATTTGGGATTGTCAAGTTATCAGTTAGAAGAAAGTGAACGGGGGTTTTCTTACCAGGTAGACGGGCCTTTAGATATGCGAATGGATATAAATTTACCGGTGAAAGCGGCGGATATACTAAACAAAAGAAGCGCACAAGATTTAAGTCGGATATTTAAGGTATACGGCGAGGAACGATGGGCTCCAAGAATTGCGTCTTTTGTGGCATCTTATCGAAAATCGCAAGAAATAAAAACTACGGGGCAATTTGTAGAAATAATTAAATCAGCCATTCCCGCTGCCGGCAGACAAAAGGGAGGACATCCGGCTAAACGTTGTTTTCAAGCTTTGAGGATTGAAGTGAACCGGGAGTTAAGCCAGTTGGAAAAAGTTTTGCCTCAATGCGTTGATTATTTAAAGGAAGGTGGGGTTTTGGTGGTTATTTCTTACCATTCTCTGGAGGATCGCCGGGTTAAACAGTTTTTCAAATCAGAGGCACAAAAATGCGTTTGTCCCCCGGGACTGCCTGAGTGTGCTTGTGGTAAAGTATCTACCTTGCAAATTATGAACAAAAAACCTGAAAGCCCTTCAGGACAAGAAATAATGGATAATCCTCGTGCCCGGAGCGCTAGGTTAAGAGCAGCTCAAAAGATTTAAGAAAAAGAGGGTGATAAAAATGATACAGGCTTATAAAATGCCTGCACAACAGCAAAAAGAATATATCCCCCCCCGGTCTAATAATTTTTCCCGAAACACGGAGCATAAGCCCAAAGCAAAAGAAAAACTTTCCATTATGATAGTAACGATATTATGTGTATTTCTTGCATTTGCAGCAGTTGCCCTGTATAGTAAAGTAGTAACCACAAGTTTTGAGATTTCCAGAGCTCAAGGGGAATTGGCTGCTCTTCAGGAAGAAAAAAGGGAATTGAAGTTGGAAGTTTCTAGCCTGCAATCCATGGAACGCATTGAAAAAATTGCTCGTAATGAATTGGAAATGGAAGATTTTGAAGATCGGCCCATCCGGACAGTTTCTCAAGAATCGCTAATAGAGTAGCCATATATAACCCGTTATTGATACTATAACAAGAAGAAACATATTATAATAATAATGGGCCCGTAGGTCTATTTTTATAAAAACCTGCGGGGCAAACTTTTAATGATAAGCTTTTTTCGAGGGGGGCGGAAGCTTGTCAGTTTTTTGGAATTCACAAGGTCAAATTAAAAATAGATTGAGAGTGCTTCTTGGTTTATTCTTATTTATTGTTTTTTTATTGGTTATCAGGTTGTTTTGGATTCAAGTTATACAGGCCGATGAATTGCAAAACAAAGCTCAGGAGCAGTGGAACCGAAACATATTCACCGAAGCGCCCCGCGGTTCTATTTACGACCGCAATGGCAACCTTTTAGCAAGTAGCAGTCCGAGAGAAACCGTGGCTGCTATTCCGGGTTATGTGGAAAATCCGGAAGAAACTGCAAGGGTTTTATCCCACGTTTTAGATATGGAAGTTGACCGTCTTAAAAGTTTACTAACTAGCTCCCGTGATTTGATATATCTTAAACGTAAAGTAGAACCGGAAGTGGCACAGAAGATTCGGGAACTTGATCTTTCCGGAATTACTTTTGAAATGGAAAGAAAACGTATTTACCCCCAGGGCAAATTAGCTTCTCAGTTAATTGGTTTTAAGGGAATGGATGAAGGTTTGATGGGATTGGAAAGTAAATATGAAGAAGTGTTGAGGGGAGAAAAAGGCAACTTTTTCTTTTCTTCTGATGGAAAAAACCGACCTCTTCCTTTTGAAGCAAACAGTTATACTCTTCCGGAAGAGGGGACGAATCTTGTTCTAACCATTGATAGTACCCTTCAATACATTTTAGAAAGAGAGTTATCGCTCGCTTTAGAAGAATATAAAGCGGACCGGGTAATGGGACTGGCTATGGATCCGCAAACCGGTGAAGTATTGGCGGTCTCCAGCAAGCCGGATTTTGACCCCGAAAATTATAGGGAATATGACCAGAGTAAAATGAGTCTGGATCCATTTACCATGACTTTTGAACCCGGATCTACTTTAAAGATAGCTACACTGATGGCCGCTGTTGAAGAAGGGATTTATGACGGGAAAGAGACCTTTGAATGTAAGGGATCCAGGGAAGTTGCCGATGCAGAAATCGGCTGCTGGACATCTGATCGCGGAGGACATGAAGAAATTAATTTCCGGGAAGCAATGCTTGCTTCCTGTAATGTTGGATTTATGGAACTGGGGGAACGATTGGGTAAGGATACCTTGTTGTCCTACCTGCGAAGTTTTGGCTTTGGTAGTAAAACGGGGGTGGATTATCCCGGAGAAAGCAGGGGAATAATTTTTAGCCCACAGGAGACAGGGCCTGTGGAACTTGCTACTACTGCTTTTGGCCAGGGGGTTTCGGTTACTCCTTTACAACAGGTTTCGGCTTTTTCAGCCGTCGCTAACGGGGGATACTTAATGCAGCCTTACGTGGTCAAAGAGTTTCAGGATATGGAGGGTAATGTAGTGGAAAGAAACGAACCTCAAAAAATCAGGCAGGTAGTTTCCCAGGAAACGGGCCGGGAGGTTGCTGATATAATGAAAGAGACCGTACAAGAAGGCTCCGGCATAAATGCCCACATTGAGGGCCACAGTATTGCAGGTAAAACCGGGACAGCTCAAAAAGTAGGAGAGGATGGAAATTATATTGCCGGGGAATTTATATTATCTTTTGTAGGTTTTATGCCGGTGGAAGAACCGCAAATTATATTATACATAGCCGTTGATAATGCCCGGAAAGGCTCGCAGTGGGGTTCTTTTGTGAGCGCCCCCATCTTTCATCGGGTTATGACGGATGTTATAGAGTATAAAGAAATGGAACCCAGAGATGAAAGAGTTTTGCCTGAAGGAGGAGTTATCGAGGCACCCGATTTAAAGGGGCTTTCTCCGGGAGAGGCGGAAGATCAATTAGCGGAAATAGGGTTAGATTTAGAGCTCATGGGCGACGGTGATTTAATAAAAAAACAAACCCCCGAGAGTGGAAGCCATGTTTCTAAGGAAGCCAATATTATTGTTTATGTAGGAGATAAAATTCTTCCCGGTGGTGAAGTAAAGGTTCCCGACCTTGAGGGGAAAACAATGGAAGATGCAGAAACAATATTGGGCTGGTTCGGGCTAACGCTTGAATCGGAAGGAAACGGTGTGGTGTTAGATCAATATCCCCGCCCCGGTTCAAAAGTAGAGCCCGGAGAAAAAGTGGATGTGATTTTTAGCCAATCGGAATAAAATCTTGTATAATAAAGCCCATAAGGGCGTTTAATGTTTAAGGTGGGGCGTGTTTCTGAAGCCGATTTTGTTTTTTTTAGCCATAATTTCTCAGGCCAAGATAAGGTTGGATTGAAGCAAGCTGTGTCACCGATAAGGTTAGATTGAAGTAATCTGTGTGAAGGATAAATTGGATTGAAGTAAGCTGTG
>CAZWVJ010000023.1:0-27999 GCA_964636865.1 uncultured Syntrophomonadaceae bacterium | reverse complement strand
CCGTCCCCTTGCTACATGTAGCAAGGGGACGGGGTACCTGCTACATATTATAAATCTTTAAGTATAAAGGGGTAAAGGAAGCGATATTGTATCAGGCGGTAGAGTTTTCTCATTTTCTGGTTTCTAATACTTTGCAGAATGGTGATATTGCTGTTGATGCTACTGCAGGGAACGGAAATGATACCCTTAAACTGGCAAGGCTGGTGGGCAAAACCGGCAGTGTTTATGCTTTTGATATTCAACAGGGAGCATTGGATAACACCGCCCGTTTATTAGTAGATAATGAAATGCGTTCGAGGGTGGAGTTAATAAGAGACGGCCATGAAAAAATGGATCAATATGTGGAAAGCGGTGTGGGAGCCGTAATGTTTAACCTGGGTTACCTTCCCGGCGGAGATCATGGTCTTATAACTTCACCGGGGACAACTGTTGCCGCTGTTTACAAGGCATTGGATATTCTTCGCCGGGGCGGAGTAATTACTATAGTGTGCTACACCGGTCATGAGGGCGGTGGTGAAGAAAGGGATGCTTTGCTTGGTGAACTCGCTCATCTGAGCCAAAGTGAGTATCAGGTGGTGCATTACGCTTTCGTTAATCAAATTAATAATCCGCCGGAGTTATTTGCCGTAGAAAAATTATAAAGTAAGGGTATCTAACTGGTAAATAATCTTAGTGAGTTTAATATTAATAAAGAATTAATAGAGGGTTAAAGGAGGGTTAATAGGGTTAATAGAGTTTAGAAATTTTTTCTGTAATGATTGTCATAGACTTAACGTGATGTTATAATTTGCATAGAAAAAAGCTCACCGGGCAATTGACTTTTAGTTATTGTTCAGTTATACTTATTTGTGGCGTGGAGCTGTGGTGTAGATGGTTAACATACCGGCCTGTCAAGCCGGAGATCGCGGGTTCAAGTCCCGTCAGCTCCGCCATTGTGCCGAGATAGCTCAGTCGGTAGAGCAGCGGACTGAAAATCCGCGTGTCGGCGGTTCGATTCCGTCTCTCGGCACCAATAGTGTGCGGAAGTAGCTCAGCGGTAGAGCATCGCCTTGCCAAGGCGAGGGTCGCGGGTTCAAATCCCGTCTTCCGCTCCATTTTTTGTTCACATTATTTCAGGCGACATAGCCAAGTGGTAAGGCAGAGGACTGCAAATCCTTTATTCCCCGGTTCGAATCCGGGTGTCGCCTCCAGATTCACTTATTGCCGGGATGGCGGAACTGGCAGACGCAAGGGACTTAAAATCCCTCGGGCAATACTTTGCCCGTACCGGTTCAAGTCCGGTTCCCGGCACCACATGAAAAGAATGTAATTAATGGAAGAGAAGGTGAAAAGCGCCTTCTCTTTTTTGATGGTAAGGCTTTAATGCAGGATTAAACTATAGATAATGTTTGAGGGTGAATGATGTTTGTTTGCGGCAAACTATGATTAAAATATAAAAGCTTGTAAGCAAAATATTATTGTTGGTCTTGATTTTGATCGGAAGAAGGCCCGGATTGCTGTTTGATAACCTGGATGCCAAGGGGCCAGCGGGCAATTTCGAAGCCATCCTGGGTGGCGATTATAACATATTTACCTGATTCATTGGCCTTAATGGGCATAGTGCCGATTATATCAATTTCTCCCGTTGATTCCGGCACTTCAAATTCAAAGTTTACTTTTTCCATAACTTTGCCGTCCATGGAAATTAAGTGCAAATCAAGGCCTTTTTTCCCTTTTTCTGCCGCGGTATAAGATAACCGGCAAACTATGCCTATTTTTCCACTTGCTTCTTCACCTTCTTCTTTTGCTTTTATATACACTTTCCTTAAACCGTAATTCATAATATCTTTGCTGCCATTCCATCTGTTAACTACTCTTTCACACGGGAAAAAAGCCATTACCTGCATTCGAGAGCCTCCTTAATTTAATATTTATAAATTAATAATATCATATCGTGCGCTTGCTGAAAAATTAAGTTAAATCAAATATATGGAATATAAAATTAAATGGTGTTTGTTTTCAAAATGAATAAGCCAAATTACCAATGCCGAGGCAAGAGAACTTTGCCAAATATCATGACCATTATGGCGGTGATTACCAGGTGAAAAAGGGTAAACATATATATCAGGTAATAAGTAAAGTTGGGTAGAAATACTTCTCCTCCGTTTTGAAGGATAAATGCTGCTGCGATTACAATAATTATAATTAAAGCCAAAAAATTGCAGTGACGGGAAAAACTCTCAAAATTCGGCCCATGTGTAGACATCATCGCAAAGGATACGTAGAAGCAAATAAATGCCAGAATAACCGGGACAGTCATGCCTAAAAGAAATATAAGATCAGGGGAAATGATGCTGTATGAATAAGATAGATCAAACAAAAGATGAAAACAGAGCTGATGCACAATAAAATAAACGGCAGTAGAAACAATGGCACTGGCAATGAAGCCTTTCTTTTCCTTAAAAGCAGCGCGGAGAGATTTGCCCGATCTTCTAAAAATGAGCAGTGCAGCAATAATTATTAAAATAATCAAAGCTGAAACTACATAAGCTCTGGAGGTTACCGCATTGTTATAAACCTTTTCGCTCAAGGCAGATATGGAGGCCTCGCCGTCGGCAGGATATTCTACGCCCTGTTTTTCGTACATGTATTTGACAAAAGGCTCGTGGGTGCTCTGCAAGAGTTCTTCTTTTTCTTGCATGGTTTCCTGGCCCCAATCAAAGGCTTCGGTGATAATGTCGCCTTCCATGTAGGCTGTAAAGGGAAGACCCATGATGCCAGCGACAGTTGGGGCAAGGTCTAATTGAGTATAACCTTCTATATTATTATCGGTGACGCCTTTTCCGGTGAAAACCAGAGGGGATTGCACAACTTCTTCTTCCGGGCCTCCATGCCCCCCTCTTTGAATAAAATGGCCGAAGTCGTACATGCCGTGATCGGAAGTGATAATAACCACGCTTTCATCCGGGTCGGGTATTGATTCGACGAACTTTTTAATATATTCATCGTTTAAAAGAACAGCCTGCCGGTACTCATCGGAATCGGCCCCGTAGTCATGTCCCATGATGTCTACTTCCATAGAAAGCAATATTAACAATTGAGGGTTATATTCTTTCATAATGCTAATTCCCTGATTGTAGATTTCAGCATCATCGTATTCACCATAATAAAAACCTTTTTGTATAGGCTGTGTTTCCTCTATAATCGTTTCATCAACGGGGTGGGGGAAGGGAGCTTCTACAACCAGCTCATAAATCCATTTATAAACAGAGGTGCCGGTTTTAAAACCTGCATCGGTAGCCAGGTGATACAAAGTAGGAATTTTCAACTCATATTCTTGAAAATTGCTGTTGATACCGGTTATGGGGGAAGAGGCTCCGGTGATGATGCGGGCATAAGCCGGCCTGGAATAAGTAGGCTCTGATACTTCTATGATACCGCTGCTATTTTCTTCTGCCAATTTGCTTAGATAAGGCATATCATCTAAGTAGTCGGCTCTTAATCCGTCAACAATCAGCAGGTAAACATTTTCTGCCCGGGCTTCGGAAGGGGGCGAAGTGTCATTTCTAATGGGTTCTACCTGCGGCTCGCTAAATTCAACGGATATAATGCCTGCAGCCATTATAATTAAAGCAAGAATCGCAATGCCTGTCCATTTTAGAAAGAAGTTTTTATGAGGTTTATTTACCATGTTTTAATTTTCTCCCCGGATGTGATATGTGATGTAATTTATTGCATTGTGGTGATTAATAATAAGTTAGGTATTCTTTATTTTTTTAGTAAAATCCTGCTGAAAAAAATAAATTAATTATCATTGTAAGGCGTGATTGGTTGAATCAATAAAATAAGCACTTATTAAAGATATAATTATGCCCGGCAATTAAAAATAACTTAGATAACTTCTGCTACACGAAGGTAAAAAGGGATTGAAGGGTTATTAATTGATCTTCTGAATTAAGAGAGATGATGAGCAGATGTGAGAGCGTTATTTTACATTTGTTAAAAGAGAAGCAAACAAGTATTATATAAAAGGTGGTTGTTTGCAATTAAAATTGCATTAGTTAGACAAAGGTGAGGCTTGTCGAATTGCTTCACCCGCAAAACACCATACTAAAATATAATCACAAGGAGGTAGTTAAAAATTTTAGTTATCGGAGAATTACTTAACGCGTCAATTCAGTCTGTGAAGGAGGCCATTTTGAATCATGACACGGATTATATTAAGGATTTAGCACGGAAGCAGGCAGAAGAAGGGGCAGATTATCTGGATGTTAATGTGGCTACCGGTCAGGACTGGGAGCAGGAAGTAAAAGATATGGAATGGATTGTTCAGGAAGTTCAGAATGTAGTAGACAAGCCTTTGTCCATAGATACCGCAGATTATCGGGTAATGGAAGCAGGCTTGAAAGTTCATCAGGGGCAGCCTATGTTGAATTCGGTAAGTGCCGAACCCGGCAGGCAAGATCCTATGCTGGAGCTGGCTGCTAAATATGATGGGCGGGTAGTGGTGTTACCGGTACAGGAAAGTATTCCCGAAACTGCGGCAGAAAGGTTCAAATTATGTGAGAGCCTTTTTAAAAAAATTCAAGAGTATAAGATTGATTCGGAAAAAATTTATTTTGACGCTCTGGTGCTTCCTTTGAGCGTTAACCATAAAAACCCTTCTATCACCCTGGAAACTATCCGTTTAATCAAAGAACAGCAATGGCAAACTACGGTAGGGCTGAGCAATGTCTCTTACGGATTGCCCAATAGAGGCGTTTTGAACCGGAGTTTTCTTAATTCGGCCATGACAATGGGGTTAGACTCGGTTTTCCTCAATCCGCTCCATAAAGGAACGATGGCGGCATTTTTGGCTACTCAAGCTATTCTTGGCCGTGATCAAATGTGCATGAATTATCTGAAGGCCTACCGCGAGGGCAAATTTAGTTAATTATTATAGTAGAACTTAAGAAAAAATTGCAGCTTGGTTTTTTATCTATTAAAGTTAGCGGTAAGAACTGTAAAAAGATGGCGATAAGAATTATTATAGGTAGCAGCAAGAATTATAATAAGATTGTTGGAAGACCAGTAAAATGTAACGGTAAAAATAAAAAAAGGTAGCAATAAGAACCATACGTTGCTGATAAGAACTTTGGCAGAAAACCTCGCGGCTTTTGTCGTGTGGTTTTCTGTATTTGTTTGAAAAATGAAAAGGCATGGTGATAATTCATTATGGAGGCAAAGGAAGTTAAAAAGGAAATTAAAAAGAAAATAAAAAATACGCAGAGGGTTTTCTTTTGCCCCATGTGTAGCACAAAATTTTCTTATCGGCATGACGGTGAGAAGAAAAGACCGATTTGTGACCACTGCCAGTACATACATTACGAAAATCCTGCGGTAGGAGTGGCAGCAGTGGTATTAGATGAAAATAACCGGATTTTGCTGGGACTCAGAAACAGGGGGAGAAAAAGTGGATTGTGGTGCATTCCGTGTGGGTACGTGGACTATGAAGAAGATATTTATGATGCCGTAGTGCGGGAATTTAAAGAAGAAACCAACCTTGATGTTGAGGTGGAACGCTTATTGGATGTGCATTCAAACTTTTTCTACCCCGATAAACATAGTGTGGGTATATGGTTTTTGGCGCGGCGCATTGGCGGCGAACTTCAGGCAAAAGACGACCTTGATGAAGTGGGTTATTTTCCTTTAAATGACCTGCCGGATATGGCTTTTGAAAACGACTTAAAGATTATTGAAAAAATAAGAAGCATGCTCAAAGATAATAATACCGGGGTATAAACATAGCTAAAAAGCGGTGTTTACCCATAGTATAAAAGGTAATATGATTTTGACATAAAGATAAGGGTGGTTAAATTACATGAGTGACGAGGACATAAAAGAATTTAGACGAGAAACTATGAAATCAGTTAAGACAGAAACCACCACATTAGCATTAAAAGTTGCTAAAGAACTTTGGCGGAAAGGCATTAGATTTAGAAGAAATGTGGAAGACTTACCCGGAACACCGGATATTGCAATTAAAAAGCTAAAATTAGTCATTTTTATAGATTCCTGCTTTTGGCATGGCTGTAAATTACATTGTAAGATACCTTCCACAAATAAAGAATTTTGGCATAGTAAGATTGAAAGAAACAGGAAAATAGTTGAAGAAACAAATGATTATTACATTAATAATGGTTGGACTATACTAAGAATATGGGAGCATGATATAAGAAATAATTTTGATGAAACAATTAATAGTATTATGATTACAATAAAGGAATTGAAGGGGGCATAAACCTCAAAGAAAGAAACACGGGGACGGAAAAATGAGATCGTTTTCCCACTTTTACGTATTTTTAGAGAAGGTGGATTCAAAAAAATTTTTTAGACAAGGGAATATTATGAATAACTGTAAACCTGGATTTTTCTTTTTAATTTGGATAAGCCTTTTATTCCTTGCGGGAGGTTGTGTGTTTCCGGCTTTTTGGAGTGAGGAATATAGCCGGGAAGCAGAGAATGAAATTATTGAAAACCAGGAAGATATTTCCCATGATGCAATTGGTGAGAATGTATCTGTTTTGCCTCAAAAACCGGTAAAGGGTGGAGTAGCGCGGGTGGAAATTAGTCCGTTTCCATACCCTCCATTAGCATTGGAGTTAGAGAATGAGGATTACGACGGCAGCGTAAGTGAGTTCTACTGGAATGGTAAAGAGATTAATGTCTTGTTGGGAGTAAGTTATCACAATGAAGCCGCAGTTTATGATTTAAAATTACAAATTGAATTTATGGGCCACCGCAGGATGGTATTACCTCTGGAGTTAAAAGTGGAAGAAGGCAATTACCCCCGGCAAGAATTTTCAGTTCCTCCTTCGGTTACTGCTGGATGGGATGCAGAACGAATTAAAAGAGAGCGTGAAAAATTAGAAGAAACTCGCCGGGTCCACACCAGGGAGCTTATGGTTGAAGATTTTTTTATTTGGCCTGTGGAAAATTGGGAGGAAGAAGGTTACATTTCTTCCGAATACGGCGCGGAAAGAGTTATTAATCATGGAGAGCCCCGGCGCCATGACGGTATAGATATAGCGATTGAAGGAGGCACGCCTGTAGTGGCGCCTAATTGTGGAAAGGTGGTCCTGGCCGAGGAATTTCTTTCTCCCGGAAAAACGGTGGTCATCGATCATGGTTTAGGCCTTATCAGTACTTATCATCATCTTTCTGAAATAAAAGTGGAAGCCGGAGAAACAATATCTCAGGGCGAAAAAATTGGAGAAGTGGGTAAGACTGGTTTTTCTACTGGCAATCACCTGCACTGGTCTGTGCATGTTAAAGATACTCCCATAAACCCTGAATTACTACTTGAGGACAGAGGAGAAAAAATTTGGGGGCCTCTTTTAGAGGAAAGGTAGAGAGAAAAAATGGGGATGGGAATCCGGGTGTAAACTTTGCTTAAAATTAAGATGGCGGCTATATGTAGATGTAACGAATTACAAAGCAACGCATACAATATCTGATATGGATTATGGGTTCATTAATATGAGATTGAAAGATATTATGGGGAGATTAAAGCTAAGTGACAGCATGAGTGTTTATGGTGAAAAAAGAATCGCTTGACAGAGTAAACCAAAATGACTATTATATAGACAAAATCAATAAATCTAGCGCCTGTAGCTCAGGGGGAGAGCGCCTGCTTGACGCGCAGGAGGTCGGAGGTTCGAAACCTCCCGGGCGCACCATTTTTTATCCCCTACAATTACCAAGTAGGGGTTTTTTAAAATACAAATCATTATAAGTGAGGTGGATAAAGCCATGCCGGCAAATCTAACACCTCAGTACTATGAGGCAGAAGAAGCTTATAAAAAAGCTCAAACTGTTGAGGAAAAGCAAGCTGCTCTTCAGGAGATGCTTTCTGCCATTCCCAAGCACAAAGGAACGGAAAAGCTTCAAGCGGATATAAAAAGCCGCCTGGCCAAGCTGCGGCAGGAGAGTAAGAAGAAAAAAACCTCGAAAGGCTACGACCCATTTAATGTGGAAAAGCAGGGCGCCGGGCAGGTAATTTTGGTGGGATATCCTAATACGGGGAAGTCGGCTCTTTTAGGGGCTCTTTCCCGGGCAAAAGCCAAGGTGACCGATAATCCCTATACCACTTCCATGCCTCAGGCCGGAATGATGCCTTATGAAGATACCCAGGTGCAAATTGTGGATGGCCCGCCGGTTATGCCTGAAAATTTACCGTCGGGTTTTTTGGGTACTATTAAGGCGGCAGATGCGCTCATTATTCTTATTGATGCCGCTTCGGGAGATTGCCTGGAGCAATTGGAAGGGACTCTTTCCCTTTTATGGGAGAAGAAAGTAATTGACATTTCAGCCGAAGAAGACGAGGTGGTAGCCTCGCAGCCTTTTTTGATTGTGGCCGGAAAAATTGATATGCCCGAAGCTGCGGAGAACTTGGATTTAATCCGAGAATTAAAACCGGAATGGGAAATTCACGGGGTATCAGTAGAAGGCATCGGTTTGCCCGAGTTGAAAGAAAAAATATTCCGGATGTTGGGAGTAATAAGGATATATGGTAAAGCTCCCGGCAGGCCCGCAGATATGGAAAGGCCTTTTATCTTGAAAAAAGGCAGCACGGTTCTTGACCTGGCGGAAGATATTCATAAAGATTTTGCCAGCAATCTAAAGAGTGCCCATGTTTGGGGATCTTCCCTTTTTGATGGGCAGGCGGTTGCCCGTGATTATCTTTTACATGATCAGGATATAGTAGAACTGCAAATGTAAATTATTTTGGGCAGGAATAAAGAAAAGTAAATGAGAATATAGATAAAGTAATTAATAAACTTTAATTTAATTGAGTTGAAGAAGTATTTAACTGCTGATTTGAAATGAAGTATTATTTAAAAATAATAATAAATTAGGGGGAGATGGATTGAAGGTAATTGTATTAGGGGGAGCCGGGGATATGGCCAAAAGGTGCGTAAGGGATCTGGCCGAACAGGAGGATGTAGAGCGACTGACGATAGCGGATATAAATACGGAGGCGGCAAAAGATTTTGCCGGAAGTTTGGGCAGTCATCGAATAGATGTAAAAAGTGTAAATGCCCTGGAGCATGATAAATTAGTGAATTCTTTAAAGGACTATGATGTGGCTGCCGGGGCAATAGGTCCTTTTTACCGTTTTGAAAAGAAGGTGGTTGATGCCTGTATTGAAGCAGGGGTAAATTATACAAGCATTTGCGACGATCATGACGCTGTTTACTCAACCTTACCCCTTGATGAGAAGGCAAAGAAAAAAGGTGTAAAAATAATGACGGGTATGGGGTGGACTCCCGGATTAAGCAACCTGCTGGCTCGCAAAGGTTATGAAGAGCTTGATGAAGTAGATGTCATCAACGTCTACTGGGGCGGAAGCGCAAATGATTCGGAGGGGATGGCGGTTATTCTTCATACCTTACATATTTTTGACGGTTATGTTCCTACTTATAAAAATGGAGAATCTTTGCAAATAAAAGCAGGCAGTAAGCCGGAGACGGTTTATTTTATGAAACCCATGGGAAAAGTAAAAACGTTTAATTTAGGCCATCCGGAACCTATAACCATTCCTCGCTACCTTACCGAGGTTAAGACAGTAACCCTTAAAGGGGGATTAAAAGAAACTCCTATAAGTAATTTTGTCAAAGGAATGTCCAAAATTGGGATGACCAATTCCCCTGCTAAGAAGGAGATACTGGGGAAAATGTTTAAAAAAACCATGCCCTTGCTGCATAATATCGGGCCTGAAGAAAGTTTTTCCTCTATTCGGGTAGATGTGCACGGACAAAAGGATGGTATACGTAAAAGCTTAGTCTATCAAGCTGTGGATCATATGAACAATTTAACCGGCCTGCCATTTGCTATTGGCACACTGATGCTGGGAAGGGGCGAAATAAAGCGCACCGGTGTTTTCGCGCCGGAAGCTGATGGAGCTGTTAATACTGATAAATTTTTGAAAGAGCTATCACGGAGAGGCGTTAAAGTCCGAGAAGACTAAATGGTCTAAACATTTAAAGGCTTTTATTAATTTTTTTAAAATAGTTTGGAGGAGCATTAATTGGCATATATAAATGTAGAAATAGAAGGCAATTCTTCACACCAGTGTTTACAAGGTATTACATTGTCAGAATTACTCAATGAAGTATCCCCTAAGAACTCCGGCAAAGTGGTAGCTGCTAGCGTAGACGGGGAAGTAATGGATTTGACCTCTTCATTGGAAAATTCCAGCAAAGTGGAATTTCTCACCTTTGACGACCCTGAGGGGGCGCAGGTATACTGGCATACCAGCAGTCATGTGCTGGCACATGCGGTAAAGCGTCTTTACCCCGATGCCCAACTGGGTATCGGGCCTTCTATAGAAAACGGTTTTTATTATGACTTTGAGTTTCCGGAAGCTATTTCTGCAAATGATCTGGAAGACATTGAAGCGGAAATGCAGAAAGTGATTGATGAAGATATTCCGCTGGAAAAATTGATTATGGAACGTGATGAGGCGGAGGAATTTTTCCGCCAAAAAGGGGAAAAGTTTAAATTAGAATTAATTGCAGAATTGCCTCCGGAAGAGGAAGTAACATGCTACCGGGAGGGTGAATTTATTGATCTGTGCCGGGGGCCTCACCTACCTTCTACCGGATATGTGAAGGCCTATAAGTTAACTGCCCTGGCGGGAGCATATTGGCGCGGCAGTGAAAATAACCCCATGTTGCAGCGTATTTACGGTGTTTCATTCCCGGATAAAAAAAGCTTGAAAAAACATCTGCAGCTGTTAGAAGAAGCCAAAAAAAGGGATCACCGCAAATTGGCCAGGGAGCTGGATCTTTTCAGCTTACACCCGGAAGCGCCGGGATGCCCCTTTTTCCATCCGAATGGAATGGTTATTTGGCATGAATTGGAAAATTTTTGGCGGGAAGAACATAGAAAAGCCGGTTATCAGGAAATTAGAACCCCTATATTACTTGATTGTGATTTATGGAAACGTTCCGGGCACTGGGATCATTATCAGGAAAACATGTACTTTTCAAATTTGGATGAAAAAGACTATGCTATCAAGCCCATGAATTGTCCCGGAGCAATGCTGATTTATCTCTCTCAAATGCGCAGTTACCGTGATTTTCCCCTGCGTATTGCCGAACTGGGACAGGTGCACCGTCATGAGCTTTCCGGGACTTTGCACGGCTTAATGCGGGTAAGAAGTTTCACCCAGGATGACGCCCACCTGTTTATGCTGCCGGAACAGATAGAAGAAGAGGTGGGCGGTATTATAGATATGATTGATCGCTTTTATAGTGTTTTTGGTTTTGATTACAAAATAGAGCTAAGCACGCGCCCGGAAAAGTCAATGGGAAGCATTGAAGAATGGGATAAAGCTATTTCAATTTTAAAAACTGTATTGGAAAATAGAAATTTGGACTATATGATCAGCGAAGGAGAGGGAGCATTTTACGGGCCTAAAATCGATTTTCACCTGCGGGATTGTCTGGGTAGAACCTGGCAGTGCGGTACCATCCAACTGGATTTTCAGATGCCGGAGAAATTTGATCTTACCTATGTGGGTAGTGACGGAGAAAAACATCGGCCGGTTATTATTCACCGGGTTATTTATGGGGCCATGGAGCGTTTTTTTGCCCTGCTCATAGAACATTTTGCCGGTGCTTTTCCCACTTGGCTTGCGCCCGTGCAGGTGATGGTTTTGCCTCTTACCGATGATCAGCACAGCCATGCCCTTGAACTAAAAGACAGATTATTTAATGAAGGATTTCGGGTAGAGGCTGATCTACGCAGCGAGAATTTAAATAAAAAAATACGCGATGCCCAGCTCCAGAAAATTCCCTATATGCTGGTTGTGGGTGAAAAAGAAGTGGAATCCGGAAGGGTGGCTGTCCGCCACCGAGATGAAGGAGATATGGGACAGGTAGATAAAGAAGATTTCATCAACCAATTGCATACGGAAATAAACTTTAGACAGCTGCCGGATAAAATGTGCACTTAAATAAAAATTATTTTTATGCATGGGAAGTGATAGCTTATGGATGTGTCAGTAGATCTTCTAATCACTTATGCAGAACGAATTGTTCTTGCCATAGTTTTTCTAATTGCGGGTCTTTATGTGATCAAATGGATAGCCAAATTAATTGCCGGCAATATGAGCAAGAGTAAATTAGATGAATCGCTTCAGTCCTTTTTAGTATCTCTGATAAAAGTTGCATTGCAAGTTTTGTTAATCATTTCTGTGGTTTCTATGTTGGGTGTGGAAATGACGGCTTTTATAGCCGTGCTTGCGGCAGCAAGTTTTGCTGTGGGGTTAGCTCTTCAAGGAAGTTTGTCTAATTTTGCCGGCGGTGTGCTCATCTTATTGCTAAAACCTTTCCAAACAGGACATTATATTGAAGCTGCCGGTTATGCCGGAACTGTTAAAGATATTCAAGTTTTCTACACGGTGCTTGATACACCCGATAATCGTAAAATAGTTATTCCCAACGGCGCTCTTTCTAACAACAGTGTTGTAAATTATTCTGCTTATGAAACCCGCCGCATAGATTTTAAGTTCGGTATTGGTTACGAGGATGATATTAATAAAGTTAGAGAGGTCTTGCAGCGTATTGCCGATGAACATACCCTTATATTCGATGAGCCGGAACCCATGATTGTTGTCGGCGAACACGGAGACCATGCCCTAATAATCTATTACCGGGTATGGTGTGCGGCAGCTGACTACTGGCCTTTGTATTTTGAACTGATGGAGAAAGTTAAAGTCGCTTTTGACAATGAAGGCATAAATATTCCTTATCCCCAGATGGACGTGCATATGCCCACGGGCTAAAGTCTCCTTACATTAACGTGAAGAAAAAATGCGCTCACTTTTCAGAGACAGGAGGAAAAAAATGAATATAGGTATCATTGTTTATTCTCATACGGGTAACACCTATTCTGTTGCCCAAAAATTAAATGAAACTCTTGATGGGGAAAAATATTCAGCGACACTTGAGCAAGTGACTATCAACAGCGAAGCAAAACCGGGAGAGAGCAACTTTCAGTTTACCAACACGCCCGCAGTGGATCATTATGATGCGATTATTTTTGGCGCTCCGGTGCATGCGTTTTCTTTAGCAACGGTGATGAAATCTTATTTAGAACAGCTTCCATCGCTATCGGGAAAGAATGTTGCCTGTTTTGTCACCAAACAGCTGCCCTTAAAATGGACGGGCGGGAATAGAGCCGTGAACCAGATGAAAGATATTTGTATATCAAAAGGAGCTAATGTATTGGGTACAGAAGTTGTTATCTGGTCCAAATCTTCTCGCGAGCAGAGCATCAATAATTGCATTGAGAATTTAAGCAAATTGAACTTTTAAATATGGCGATTTGGCAGTTTACATAAAGACGAAAGCAGGGGTTCGATGAATGTTATTGCTTTAATTGCTGAAGAAAAAATTAAAGAGGCTAGAGATAGCGGAGAATTGGATGATTTGCCCGGTAAAGGAAAGCCATTGAAGATAGATGATCTATCTCATGTGCCGGAGGATTTGCGGGCCAGTTTTATTATTCTTAAAAATGCCGGTGTACTTCCTGAAGAGCTGCAGCTAAAGAAAGAACTTATTTCACTGGAGAGGCTAATTGCATGCTGTTATGAAGAAGAAGAAAAAGCTAAATTACGTAAAAGGTGGAATGAATTGCAGCTTCGATTTAACATGCTGGCGGAAAAGAGAGGTATAAAAAAAGAAGTTCTCTCCATGTACGAAGATAAAATACACCGCAAGCTTTCTAGCTCCTCCCAGAAGTAAATACATCGGTAGTATGTGCCTGCCAGTTTGCTTTTTCCATGTTTGGAAATAAAGTTATAATTTACCGGATAGCCAAAAATTTAGGCTGAATCGGTTAGAAATTCACAGAAAGAGTACGTCAAGAACCCACCGCAAACATCTGCAAAAAACAAAACGGTGGGTTCTGTCTGAATTTTTAGGGTTAGGGGGTGTTAACCCTCATTATCTTGGCAGGGGAGACAGGACTCGAACCCGCAGCCTGCGGCTTTGGAGGCCGCTGCTCTGCCTATTGAGCTACTCCCCTATTACACAATTATTGTAATTTATTATTTTTTCTTTGTCAATTGCAAAAAGTAGGGTATTTTAGGCATCTTTAAAGGTTATGGAGTTAAATTATTAGCGAATAATTGCAGGAACGTTTTTGTGAAAACAGGGAATACGTAAATTAATTGGCGCAGTGAGTAGTACGCTCAATTATCTCGTCTTGGACTTCCGGGGATAAGTCATGGAAATAGGCGCAATATCCGGAGATGCGTACAAGCAGACCGGGATATCTTTGCGGGTTTTCTCGAGCTTCTAGTAATTGTTTGGTATCCAGGACGTTGATTTGAGCTTGCATTCCACCCATTCGGAAGAATGTCTTCATTAGGGAGGCTATGGTTTCTCTTCCTTTTTTATTTAGGACCGTATTTTTTTCAAACTTTAAATTAAGGGCACAGCAGTTAACAAAATGGCGGTTGTCTAAGCTGGCAGCAGAATTTAATACGGCGGTGGGGCCGTTAACGTCGGCGCCATCGCTTGGAGAAATACCGTTAGAAAACCTGACACCGGCCGGCCTTCCGTTGGGAAGTGCGCCGGTAGTTTCACCGAATCCCTGGTGACAGGTCATAGAGTAGAAACCGGGTATATACTGTCCACCCCTTGTATTAATGTGCTTGTTAACTGTTTCGGTGTAAATATCTGCAACTATTTGCACCATATGATCAACCCCGCGGTGGTTGTTCCCGTATCGAGGAAAACGGCTCTGCAAGCGAGCTTGTAAAGTTTCATGGTCTCTATAATTAACCCGAAGTATGTTTACCAGCTGAGGGAGGGTTAGGGATTTTTCCGTGAAAACAAGTTCTTTAAGGGCGTATAAAGAGTCACCTGCATCGGCGAGGCCAACTCCCTGAACAGAAGTGAAATCATACATGGCGCCTCCCCGGGTAACATCTTTCCCTCTTTCCAGGCACCCCTCAGTAAGTATGGAGTTCAGTGGAGTGGGGCGGTGAATACGATAAGTTTTTTCCAACGCGGTAATAACATCTACCATTTCGGCTACTCCGTGTTCTATCTGTTTGCGAAATGCCTCCAAAACATCATCAAATGACTGCATGGATTCAACAGGGGGAGTGGCAGCTCCGATGCGGGAGCCTCCCTGAAAGCGTTTTCCTCTATTAAGGGCTAATTCCAGGCAGAGGGGAAGGTTAAAAAGGCCGGCATCGGAGGAATTATAGGTGCGCCCCTGGCTTCCCATTTCTACACAACCTATGACGGCATAATCACGCGCATGCTTCTTTTTAATACCCGCTTCTGCCAGTGCTTCTGTAATTGCATGATCGTTGAACAGAGATGGCCTGCCGCTTCCTTTTTGGATTAAACTTGCACATTCTTCCCAAAACCACTCCGGGGTATTCTCATGAATGCGGGCATGCAGGCTTGGTTCTCTGGTCATCACAAGAGAAAACGCTTCCATGAAAAGGCGAGAGAGTTCGTTGGTGGTATCGTTGCCTTCTTCATCGGTTCCGCCCAGCGTAATGCCCTGTCCCACGGCGTTGCCCCCGAAAAATTTGTTGATGCGCCGAGAATAAAGGGGGATTGTTTCGCCGCATTTGAGACAAAAGCAGGCCAGTAGTTCTCGAGCTTTATCTTCGGTGATGAGCCCTCTTTTCAGGTCTTGCTTGTAAAGGGGGTAAAGGAAGCGATCCAGGCGCCCAAAAGAAATACCCTGCTCAAAATCTTCCAGGTTTAAAGCCACGTGAATTAACCAGGCTGACTGCAGCCCTTCACGGAAGGTTCGGGCCGGATGATAGGGCACGTGGCGACAAATTTCGGCAATTTCCAAAAGTTCACGGCGGCGGGTGGGGTTTTGGCCTCTGGCGGCTTTTGTTTCAGCGGTGTCGGCTAAGTTTTCAGCCATTTTTTTGATGCCTTCCACTACAATTATTATGCCCTGATAAAAAGCTTCCCGATCATCATCCAGGGTTTCTTCTTCCAGCTTGGAACGAGCAATTTCGGCTGCGTGGCTCAATCCTTTATGTATGATAGTATGGTAACCGGGGACGAGGTGTGAAATTCCGGCTTCTTCGGTGATAAAAAATCTTTTGGCCCGGAAAAATTCTAGAAACTGATTTATTCGCCCCGGCCGAAGAAGGGCTTTAGTGGCTATGGCGTGCTTTGAATGACGCAGGCCTATAGAAAGAAGTTTTTTCTTTTCTGAGGAACTAAGGTGAATGGGGATGGTCGGCCTTTTTTCCAGCTGGAATAAATCCTCCAGGATATGTACCGATCCTCCTTCTGAATAATAGTTAGCGGCAATGCGTTTAGAGGAAATGTTTCCTACGATTAATTCCTCGCGATATATGCGAGGTGTGCGGTGGGTATAAACATAGGCCAAGGCCTCTGCCCGTTGAATATATGGATGTTTGCCCTTGCCCTGCTTAGATTGCCAATATTGCTCCAGAAGGGTGGGGCGTTCCAGACAAATGGAGTAGGTTTTATTTTGCATGTCCTGCAAAATGGTGATGATACGTTTGTTTTCGGTCTCAGTCAAGGGTAAAGCCATTTATTTCATCCTTTTTCCAGTTAGTCCGGGTAAAAATTGGCTGAATATTTTGTAATGTTATTATAAGCTTATAGAGATCTCGATGTCAATGTGCTCAGGGAGTTCATACGTCAAGAGGAAGGAATGGTGAACCCATATTTCTTTGTTTTCTCCTAATCGCCTTTAATCACGGCAAGAGGTTGTAAGCGAGCAACTTTGCGGATGATGTCTATCTCGGAAAGGGTGTCTACTACCTGTTCGATATCTTTATAAGCTTGCGGAGCTTCGTCCAAAAAGGTTTGAATTCTTTTTCCCGAGGTGATAATTCCTTCCATTTTTTCCTGCATTTCAGCTACGGGAATTTCTTTTTTGGCGGCTTTGCGGGATAATCTACGGCCGGCGCCGTGATTTACCGAGTAAAAGGTTTCGGTTGCCTTCTGGGTGCCGGTAACTACGTATGAAGAGGTGCCCATACTCCCGGGGATAATAACGGGGTGTCCGGTAGAGCGATATTTCTGAGGATTAAGGTGGTGTTCCGGTGGAAGGGCGCGGGTGGCTCCCTTGCGGTGGATCAACAGCTTCTTCCCGTCTATTTTTTCAAACTTGGCAATATTATGAGCCAGGTCGTAAACGACGCCCAGATCGTAATCGGTATCTTTTCCACCCAAAACTTCCGCAAAGGCATTCCGGATGTCGTGGGTTATCCAGTGACGGTTAGAAAAGGCAAAATTTGCAGCACAGGCCATGGCAGCGAGGTAGTTTTTTCCTTCCTTAGAATTGATAAATGCCCCGGCAAGGCCGGCGGTGGGAATCTCGATTTTGCTTCGTTTGGCTGTTTTTTTCATAGACTCGGAATAATCTGTGCAAATCTGGTGACCAAAACCGCGGCTGCCGGTATGAATAAGGACGCTTAAATTTCCTTCTTTAAGGCCCATGAGGCGAGCAATATCTTGATCAAAAATATCTGCCACGTATCCGATCTCGATAAAGTGATTTCCACCTCCGAGGGTAGATAATTGATCGGCTCGGGATAACGCTTCTTTGCTGACAGCTGCGGGGTCACCCCCGGGGAAAGCTCCTTGTTCTTCAATATATTCCAGGTCTTCGGGCCTGCCAATGCCCATTTGCAGCAAAACCGGCACACCATCGGTAAGGATATTTTTTAACTTCGGGCCGGAGCTCCCGGCATGCTTGCTTTTTTTACCGGTGCCGGAGGGAACAGAATGTGTTATAGCCTGTATAAGCTTTTGTTGGACAGAAGAAGAGACTTGGTTCGCAGGAATGTTAGTTTTCAACAGCCGCACCCCGCAGTTTATGTCCATTCCCACGGCTCCGGCGGAGACAATTCCATTTTGGGCATCCATGGCCATAATGCCTCCGATGGGAAGCCCGAAGCCGGTATGGATATCGGGCATGCCGATAACATACTTGTAAATTCCGGGCAAGGAAGCCGCATCCATCAGCTGCCTGGCTGAACTTTCTTCAAAGGAAGGCAGCATCTCATTTTTGAGATAAACTCTGGCCTCTACCCGCATGTTCCCCTCTTTGGGAATGCGATAGCAATTTGGCCCCATTGGCTGCAGTTTATGCATTTTTATTTCTCCTCTGCAATTAATTGTGCTGTCTTATTAATATTCAAGAAAAGAAGATTCCAATTTATGGGCGGTTTCCTGCAAAGATTCAAATAGTTCATAGCAGGTTAGATCAAATTGAATGGGAGTAATGGATATGCAGTTGTTTTTAATTGCGCCTACATCAAAGCTTGTGTCTTTTTGGGTTTCAACTACGTCCCCGGCCAGCCAGTAATAGTTTTTGCCGCGGGGATCAGTGCGTTTTTGAAATGTATTGCGGTAGCGCCGATCGCCCAACTTGGTTATGCGCACGCCGTTGAGCTGCCCTCGATTGACGGGGGGGACGTTAATGTTAAGAAGATGTTCCGGCTCCAGCCCGTTATTTAACACGTAAGAAACAAAATAACAGGTGAAATCGGCAGCAAGCTCAAAGCCGATTTCTCCCACTTCCGTCAGAGATACGGCAATCGAGGGGATTTCTAAAATAACGCCTTCTAATGCTGCGGATACGGTGCCTGAATAAATAACATCTGTGCCCAGATTGCTTCCCCGGTTTATCCCCGAGACAACCAGCTCCGGCTTTTGGGGAAGAAGAGCTTCCACGGCAAGTTTAACACAGTCGGCGGGGGTGCCGTTTACAGTCCAGCCGTTAAGATCTTTGTTGTGCAAAAACTTTACTGTTTCCACCCGCAGGGGACGGTGCATGGTAATGGCATGACCAACTGCGCTTTGTTCGTGATCCGGGGCGATAATAACGAGATTAATAGTTTCGCCGAATGTTTCGTGCATTTTTTGGCTTAATACCTGAATGCCTTCCGCCTGGATGCCGTCGTCGTTGGTTATAAGTATGGTTTTGCTCATATTGTTTTCACTCCGATGTTTTTATTTTGTATTTCCCTTATGCTTAAAACGATAAGCGCGTTTTTCAGCTTCATGCATGATCTTTTCTTCGTCAAGGGTAAGCAGTTCCCCTTTATTCATTAATAGTTTTCCGTCTACCATTACTAATTCTACATCAGATCCGGTGGCAGAGTAAACTAGCTGGGCTTCAACTTCGTGAAGGGGGGAAAGGTGCGGACGTCTTTTATTAATGCCGATGATATCGGCGCGGTAACCTTCCTTAATGCGCCCGATTTTTTGTATGCCCAATATTTCGGCTCCTTTGTGTGTAGCCATTTCCAGGGAAGTCCGGGCCGGAATCTGTGTAGGATCTTTATTTATACCTTTGGCCAGCAGGGAGGCAATATGCATTTCTTCGAACATATTGAGGTTGTTATTACTGGCTGCGCCGTCGGTTCCTAACCCAACATTTAATCCTGCTTCCAGCAGTTTTTTTACCGGCGCGATTCCACTGCCCAACTTCAAATTGCTGCTGGGATTGTGGACAATACCGGGTTTTTTGTTTTCAAAAATTCGAAGGTCATTTATGCTCAGGTGAACACAGTGAGAACAAATAACGTGGTGCTCGAAGATACCGAGCTTGTTTAACATTTCCACCGGAGTTAATCCATATTTTTTCATGGAATGATCTACTTCCCATTTTGTTTCGCTCAAATGAATTTGGAGCGGCAAGTTTACTTTGGCGGCAAAATCTCTAATCTTTTTTAGATAATCCGGAGAGCAAGTATAAAGCGCATGGGGGCCTAAAATTATTTTAATCCGCCCATTGGCTTCACCCTGCCAGTTATTGATGAGATTATTGGTTTCTCGCCAGGCATTTTTTTTCATGATACCGATGCCGCCCATGCCACGTGATAGGACACCCCGTATACCGCTTACTTCCACTGCTCTTGCCACTTCTTCCATAAGAAAATACATATCTGTAAAGGTAGTGGTTCCGCTGCGAATCATTTCTGCAATGCTAAGCATGGTGCCCCAGTAAACATCTTCTTTCTTTAAACGAAATTCCTTCGGCCAGATATTTTTTATGAGCCATTCATGCAAGGGGAGATCATCGGCAATGCCGCGAAAAAGGCACATAGCTGCGTGTCCGTGGCAGTTAATCAGTCCGGGCATGATGATGAAATTGCTTCCGTCAATAAGAGAGGTTTCCCGGTTATTGTTTTCGGTGGAAATGTGTGCCGATGGAGGAGCAATGCCGGTAATTATGCCATCCTTAATATGGAGGTTGCCTTGGATTACGTTATGGGGTTTTTCTTCATCCATGTTTAATATAGTGGTGTTATATATGATAAAATCAGACATCGTATGCGTTCCTTCCATGACAGCTTAAAATGGTATTACACTTAAATAAATTATTAAGGAGTATTTAATCTTCTTTAGTTACCTTCCCGTCTATTTTAAAGTATTTACCTGCATCTCGGCAACGGCAATTCGTTTGCCGGGGGGAGTTTAAAATGCAGGAATGGAAGATATCATTGACTCGCCGGCTTTGCTCTTTCATTACCTGTAGAACTTCTTCATGGGTAAGAAAGTGAGGTGATATGCCGGCAGCGAAATTGGTTACCAGGGCCAAAGTGGCATAACATATCCCTGCTTCCCGAGAAAGGATGACCTCTGGAACGTTGGTCATACCCACCAGTTCTCCGCCCAGGGAAGAGAGGGCTTTTATTTCTGCCGGAGTCTCAAAACGAGGGCCTTCCGTTGTAACGTAGGTTCCCTGCTTTCTGAATTCTCCGCCGTTTCTCTGGCATTCATCTATTAAAAGTTGGCGGAGTTCGGGGCAGTAAGGCTGGGTAAAATCCGTGTGAACCACGGGCAGGTTAGAACCATCGTAGTAGGTTATATCGCGGCTTTTAGTTAAATCCATAAATTGATCAATAACAACCAGGGTGCCGGGGTGCATTTCTTCACATAATGACCCCACAGCCGCTGTTGATAAGGCCAGTTCTACTTCCAATACCTTGAGGGCGGCTATATTGCTGCGATAATTTATCAAGTGGGGAGGAAGGCGGTGGTCACTGCCGTGGCGAGCCATAAAATATATTTCTTTATCTTGTAAGGTTGCCTTTCTAACTTCTGTTTCCCCATAATGGGTTTCAATTTTCAGTTTTTCCACGGTATCTATGAAATCCAGCTTATAAAGCCCGGTTCCCCCGATAAGAGCAATTTTATCCATTAATGCTATATACCTCCAGTCTTTAAGGTGCCATTTGCAAATTAAAATGAGCAATTAGTTATTTAGGTTCCATGGCGGGGATTTTTTACTTGATTATACTTGCTTTTGCTGCATAATATTTGTTATAAAATACATATGGTATTTTCGTTGAAGGTAGAATAAAATCCTTCTTGGCTTATTTATTATTGATTTTATCCGGGTAGTTTAGGGTAACTACTCAGGAGTGACAGGAGGGAAAAACGCCGCCGATGCGGGTGTGGCAGGTGAGTTATGTCTAAAAGCTGTGGGACTGCGGGGACTGGTCCCATGTCACATCGTTTACCTTTATAAACGGTTACCTGCTAAAAAAACCTGGCGATGGGACAGGGGACCTGTCCCCCTGTCCCACAGTAGTATATGGCTGAGTATTTACAGTTTAGGGGAATAAAAGACTTATAAACAATTGTGATTTCGAAAATATTTTTATAGTATATCATTTATTTCATCTACAAATAGTTAAAGCCCTGTGTTAAAATAAGGTCGTAGGATATTGAAAGTTTTTGCCGGGTTAGAAAAATTATGATTTGTTTGCACTATTACTCATATCTTTGAGGGATAATCGGAAAAGCATTTATGAAGCATTATACAAATACATTTTAATGAAAGTGATCTATGTTTGAAGGAGGAAAGCTGCATGAAAGAAGAAGGAACTGATAGGGTAAAAAAAGGAATGGCCCGGATGCAAAAGGGCGGCGTTATCATGGATGTTACTACCCCGGAAGAAGCCCGTATCGCTGAAAATGCCGGTGCTGTGGCAGTAATGGCTTTGGAAAGAGTGCCTGCAGATATCCGGGCAGCAGGCGGGGTAGCGCGGATGGCTGATCCGGATATAATCAAACGTATAATGGATGCTGTTACTATTCCAGTAATGGCCAAGGCCAGGATTGGCCATATAGCAGAAGCGCAGATTCTTGAAGAACTCGGGGTGGACTTTATTGACGAAAGTGAAGTGCTAACCCCTGCGGATGAAACATATCATATCGACAAACGTATATTTAAAGTACCTTTTGTTTGTGGGGCTAGGAACTTGGGAGAAGCTTTGCGCCGAATAGCAGAAGGGGCAGCCATGATTCGTACCAAGGGAGAACCCGGTACCGGAAACATAGTAGAAGCAGTGCGTCACATAAGGCGTGTTAATGCGGACCTGAGGCAGGTATTCCAGGCCCCGGAGGAAGAACTGGTGAATTTGGCCAAGGAAATGGGGGTGCCTGTTGAGTTTTTGAGAACGATTAAAGAAGAAGGAAGATTGCCGGCAGTTAACTTTGCTGCCGGGGGGGTAGCTACCCCAGCGGATGCTTCTTTAATGATGCAATTAGGTGCTGACGGAGTTTTTGTCGGTTCAGGTATTTTTAAATCAACAGATCCGCAGGCACGGGCGGAAGCTATTGTTAAAGGTGCAATGTATTATGATGATGCTGCTTTGCTGGCCAAGATTTCGCATGGTATTGGTATCGCAATGCCGGGGGTAGAAATTTCTACTCTGGAAATATCCGACCGGATGCAGGAACGGGGAATATAGATAAGGACTCTACCATTGGAGTCCTTGCCCGAAGGCATTAGATAATAAACCACAAACTAACCCTCAAACTTTTAAAATCCCTGAAGGTTATGATTTTTTATTTTTGCATTTTGGATGGCGTGTTCTACGAAATCTCGAAAAAGAGGATGGGGGCGGTGGGGGCGTGACTTGAATTCGGGATGGAACTGCACTGCTACGAACCAGGGATGATCGGTCATTTCAATTATTTCTACCAGATCAGCTTCTTCATAAACACCGCTGAAAACCAGGCCGTATTCGGCCAGTTGAGAATGAAACTGATTATTAAATTCGTAACGATGGCGGTGTCGTTCGCTAATAACTGAGGTTCCGTATGCTTCCCAAGCTTTGGTGTTTTGCTTTAATTTACACGGGTAGGAACCAAGGCGCAAAGTACTGTCAAGAATTGTGTCCTCATATTGTCCGTTTAAAGAGTCGATAACCGGTGTACTGGTATCGGAAGAAAATTCGGTGCTATGGGCATCTTTTAGACCGGCTACATTTCGGGCAAACTCTATTATGGCACACTGCATACCCAGGCAGATGCCCAGGTAAGGAATGTGGTTTTCCCGCGCTATCCGGATAGCGTTAATTTTACCTTCTATACCCCGATTGCCGGAGCCACCCGGAACCAGTATGCCATCCAATCCTTGCAGTTCTTTTTCCGCGTTTTCGTTTTCCAACTTTTCTGCATCGATGGTTTCGACATTAATTTTAGTTAAGAAATGCAATCCGGCGTGAATAAGAGCTTCGTAAATACTGATGTAGGCATCACGCAGAGATATGTATTTTCCTACCAGGCCGATACTGATTTCTTTTTCCTGGTTTCGGCAATTTTCCACAAGTTTGGTGAGAGGGGCTGTATCTACAGGTTTGCTGTTTAATGCTAGCTTATCTAAAACTATGGAGTCCATTCCCTGATCATGAAGTTGAAGGGGGACCTCATATAAAAATTCTGCGCTGAAGTTTTCAATAACTTCGCCGGGGGCTATATTGCAAAAAAGAGCTATTTTGTCTTTCATGCTTGTTGATAGTTTATGTTCCGTGCGGCAAACTATTAAATCAGGTTGGATGCCGATACTGCGCAATTCTTTAACGCTATGCTGGGTGGGCTTGCTTTTCAATTCATCGGTAGTAGAAAGAAATGGTACCAGGGTAACATGCAAATAAGCCACGTTTTCGCGGCCTAAATCGGCTCTCATCTGACGAATGGCCTCTAAAAATGGTAAACTTTCAATGTCTCCTACTGTGCCTCCGATTTCGGTAATTACAATATCCGCATCTCTTTCTCTCCCTACATGGAGAATGCGTTCTTTTATCTCATCGGTAATATGGGGTATTACCTGAACAGTGGCTCCATTATATAGCCCCTTTCGTTCACGCTCGATGACCGACCAGTATATTTTACCTGTGGTAACATTGTTGGCCTTGGAAAGATTCTCGTCGATGAACCTTTCGTAATGACCCAGATCCAAATCTGTTTCCGCACCATCTTCGGTAACAAATACTTCTCCGTGTTGATAAGGGCTCATAGTGCCCGGATCAATATTAATATAGGGATCCAATTTTTGAATCGTGAGTTTAAAACCTCTCTGCTTTAGTAAGGAACCCAGCGAGGCTGCTGTTATCCCTTTTCCCAAAGAAGAAACTACTCCGCCTGTTACAAAAACATATTTCGTCATCTTGATTCCCCCTAATAAAAGGTATCAGGCCTTGACATTGAAATAAAATTAAAATTCTATTTAATTAATTTCTTATATTAATGATTATAACTTTAAGAATATAAATATGCCATAGTTATGAAGAGAAAAAATAATTTATTGATTATACCTGTTAGCGCTATATATTGGTGGTGTGCGTTGACAAAAATTATAAAAAAATTTACAATCATTATACTTAAAAATAAATTTATTCTTTTGGAATAACAAGAGGATTATTTGTAGAGGAGATATATAGTAATGAAAAATGGTTCCACGAAAAATGATGTTAAGGCTGATAATGACAATAAGGAAAAAGAGTTTAAAAGTGTTCAGTCTGTTGAAAGGGCACTGAAAATTTTAGAAGAAATGGCTAATGCAGGGGAGCCCATATCTATTTCTGAATTGGCCTCTAAAGTTGGATTAAAGGTGAGCACGGTTCACAGATTGCTGGCTACACTGTTGTATCGCGGATATGTAGAACAAGAGGCTGAAACGAGTAAATACCGGCTTGGCTTAAAACTTTTAGAAGTAGGCAATGCTTCTAAATATTATTACGATGTTCGCACAATTGCCAGGCCTTACCTGGAAGCTTTGGTAGAAGAATGTAATGAAACCACCAATTTGGCAGTCCTCGACGAAACTGAAGTCGTGTATATTGATCAGGTAGAATCAAAACGCATGATTATCGTAAACATGTTAGCTCAAGTAGGAAATAGGGCACCGGTACATTGTACTGCTACGGGTAAGTGCCTACTGGCTTATCTCCCCCAGAGCAAATTGGAGGAGGTGCTGGGAAAAATAAAGTTAGAGAAGTATACCAATGAAACTATAGTAGACATATATTACTTAAATAAAGAATTAGAGAAAATAATAAAAGAAGGTTATGCTTTTGACTGGGGCGAGATGGAAGAACACGTACACTGTGTGGCTGCTCCCATTTTTAATCATACAGGCGAGGTAATTGCCAGTATTAGTATTTCAGGGCCAAGCAATAGAATGACCAGTTATTATATTAAAAATGAACTGGCGGAATTGGTAAAGGATACAGCTTTAAAGATATCAAGCAGTATGGGTTTTAGTAATTTTGATTAATTCAGGGGAAAAAATAAGAAATAAGGAATTATTGCTAAATATGCACTTTGGTATTGACATTAAATTTATTTTATCATATTATTAAATCAGATTTCACATTGTGGAGATAATTTTTTTTTAATAATTGATTATGTTTATTGTTGATAGGCAAATGTGCTTATCTATAATATAAACATCAAGGAAACAAAGTTTAATAGGTTTGCGATGAAGGGGAAAAAGCTTGAGCAATTTCCTGCAGAGAGGGGTTTCAAAGGCTGAAAGAGCCCCGGAATAGTTCAAGGATAAGCCGCCCCGGAGTTAGCTGCCGAAGCCCGGTTTTTTTCGGATGGTAAGCAGTATCGGTGATATTGAACCACCGTTATCAAATAAGAGGTGGTTCCCTGCTTCCAGCCAAAGGAGAAGGGAACAAGCGGAGTGGTACCGCGGGATAGAAAGCAATCCGTCTCTGGTAAAAGGAGGCGGGTTTTTTACGTAGTTTGCCTTGGGAACGTTTAAAGGCGTTTAAAACAATTAAGTAGCGGGGGGTTGGTCTTATGGAGTTTTCTTGGTCAGAAAAGTTTGCTAGTCGTGTAGGCCGGGTGAAGGGTTCGCAAATCCGTGGTTTCTTTAGCCTCACTGAACGACCGGAAGTAATTTCTTTTGCCGGTGGTTTCCCGGACAGTGACTACTTTCCCCGGGAGGATATTTCCAGGGCTATATCTGAACTAATTGAAGAGGAAGGACGCTATGCCCTTCAATATACTCCCACCGAGGGAAATTATGAGTTGCGGACTTTTATTGCCCGCAAAATGCGACGGGAAGGAGTGCGTTGTGAAGCGGAAGATATCGTGGTAACCAGTGGTACCCAGCAGGCGCTGGATTTAATATCACGATTGCTGGTTGATCCCGGAGATCCCGTCCTGGTAGAAGAACCCGCATATATCGGCGGTATGGGAGCCATTCAGTCTTGCGGAGGAGAGCCGGTGGGCGTGGGTGTGGATAAAAACGGCGCTTGCCCTCAGAAGATGGAGAGGGCTTTGTCAAGATTGGAGAAGCAGGGTAAGACACCCAAGCTTTTCTACACGGTGCCCAATTTCCAAAACCCTACCGGCTTTACTACGACGGAAGACCGCCGGCGCAAGATACTGGATCTGGCCTCGCGATACAACTTTCTTATCCTGGAAGATAATCCCTACGGGGAAATTTGTTACGAAGGGACTATTCCCCCCAGTTATAAATCCCTGGATACGGAATCACGGGTTATTTATATCGGCTCGTATTCTAAAATATTTATCCCGGGCATACGCGTGGGTTGGATTGTGGGAGCGCCTCTCTTGGTAGAAAAACTAATAATGTTAAAACAGTCGGCGGATTTGTGCTCCGGCTCTCTTGGGCAAAGGCTTGTTTATCGCATGGCCCTTGACGGCTATGTGGATGAAAACCTTTCTCGCATTATTGGTCTTTACCGGCAGAAGAGGGATGCATTGTTTTACAACATGAAACAGTCCTTCCCCCCGGAGATAAACTATACCCGGCCCCAGGGAGGATTCTTTGTTTGGGTAACCTTCCCGGATTACTATCCACCGGCTTATGAAATCCTTACTCATGCCATTGAACGTAAAGTAGCTTTTGTACACGGCCAGGGTTTTTATAGCAACGGTGAGGGCACTCACACTGCCCGGTTCTCTTTCAGTCAACCTTCCGTAGAGGATATCCACAAGGGAATTAGCCGCCTCGGTGAAATATTCCAGGAAATCCGCCGCCAGGAACCGGTGAAGAATGCTATAAACAGGTAGGTTTATGCAAAACGGAAGAGGTATTTTTTTCTTGAGTAATAAATTAGGAAGGATGAACGATCAATGCCTCCAAAAGGTAACAGTAATTATATTGCCCTGGTGGACAGTGGTATCGCCAACATCGGCAGTGTCTACAAGGCGTTGGAAAAAGCAGGTGGGAAGGCAATTGTCACCAATGAGGCAAATGTAATCAAAAAGGCGGCGGGAGTTGTTTTCCCCGGGGTGGGCTCTTTTGCCTATGCCATGATGATACTGCAGAAAAATGGCCTGGTTCAGATACTCCGGGAAACGATAGATTCCGGCAAGCCTTTTTTGGGGATTTGCTTAGGATTGCAGCTTCTTTTTAGCAGTAGCGAGGAATGCTCTGAGTGCGAAACGAAGGTGATACCCGGGCTGAATATTATCCCGGGTGAGGTAAAGCTTTTACCCGCCGGCCAACCGGTGCCCCACGTTGGTTGGAACCGGGTTTATTTACAGCAAAAAGGTCATCCACTATTTAAAGGTTTACCGGAGGATCCTTACTTTTATTTCACCCATTCATATTATGTGCAGCCCCTGGAACCACAGGTAAGGCTTGCGTTAACTTTTTACGGGAGCCAGTTCACTTCCGCTGTGGCCCACGGAAATCTTATGGGGGTTCAGTTTCATCCGG
>CAZWVJ010000022.1:0-29203 GCA_964636865.1 uncultured Syntrophomonadaceae bacterium | reverse complement strand
AATACTGCCGGGAATCAGATAGTCCTGAAAAAACTTAAGCTGGCTGCGAAAAAGAGCACCCACAGCCAAAGCTATGCTCAGGTAACCAAACAATAGTAGCGTTTCAACACCCAGTTCTTCCAAATTTTGTCCTCCCGGTGTATGCTAAAGAGTTCAATTCTTATTATATAATATCATATTAACTTGATTATACTTTAGCATATTTTGCGGCCTTAATCCAAAATTTAGATGGCTCGTATTTTTCCCTTCCTCAATTTCAGATGCCTCCTATTCGCTTCCCTAATCTAAGAGGGCTATTTTTACTTCTCCAAGCTAAGGGAGCTACTATCTACTTCCCCAAGCTAAGAGGGCTCCTATTTCCTTCTCCAAGCTTATTTTATTGAAAAAATTCATCCCCAAAGATTTTACTCCCGGGGGGCATTAATTTTATAAAGTTCTCGCGAACCTGTTGGGAAGCTTTCCGGAAACTGTATCGCGGCGAAACAGCCGTCAGTCATCTTCCGCCCGGAAAAACCATTCCAGGCGTCGGAGCGCGGAAAAATCATCAATGGGGTTGCCGCGGACGCCAATGAGGCAAGGTTTATTACCTTCCTGCAAGCAGCCCATGCTATCTTGAACTCCCATTATCTTGGCATTAGTGATCGTGGCGGCGCGCAAAATCTCCCGGGGGGCAATGCCGGCAAAACGGTAAAGCATCATCTCCTCAAATAAACTGCTGCCGTGCTTTACCCCGGGTGCGCCGCTATCAGTTCCTATTCCCAGGGGAACTCCTATTTCCGCGGCAAAAGCAATCTTATCCATGTGCTCCCGGCATATTCTATCTATATTATTTTTCTGCTGCAGGTTTAAACTTGAAACCCGGGGTTCTCTGAGCTGAGCCGCCACAGGGATTAATGTGGGCACCCAGGCTATTTGCCGGGCAGACATAGCTTCCAACAGGCCCGGAGTGATAAAATACCCGTGTTCGATGGAATCTACTCCTGCTTTTATGGCCCGTTCAATCGCTGCCTGTGAGTTGGCATGGGCCATTACCTTTAATCCCCGGGAGTGGCAGCGGCTTACCACATGTTCCAATTCCTCCGTTGACATTGCCGGGGAACCGACCCGGCCATATTTGTTAAAACTCACTACTCCGGAAACAATGACTTTAACCTGATCTACTCCTGCCAACAGCAGGCGGGCCAGTTCAGCTTTAAGCTCCCGGGGAGTGGAATACCCGTTTCCCAGAAATGAACCGTATTTCCCTTTCCTGCGAAGAGCCTGGCCGGTGGCAACTATCCCGGGGGTAAAATATTCTTCGCCGTTTTTTTCGGTGCTTCCGAAATTTTCCCTTGCTGCAGTTTCGTCACTGTTTTCCAGGTTTTCGGCCTCCAGGAAATTTTTTAAACGTAAATTCAAGCTTTGCAGATCTCCGCCATCCCTGACGGCTCCTATTCCCTGCTTGCAAAACAGTTCCAGGTCCTGCAGGTTTTTTCTGAAGAACTCTTTTTCTCTTTGCTTACTGTCTTTGCTTCTTTCGTATCCCAGTCCATTTTGATTTTCTTCTATGAGCGCTTCTTCTGATGCCTTATTTCTATGGGCGTTCTCCTTTTTCGCATCTTTATGATGTTTTCCTTCTTCATTATTATTTGGCTCTTCTTGTTTATTATTTGCACACTCCGCGCCCTTCTCACCTTTTGCCGGAGAAATGTCAAAATTTCCACCGTCCAAAGCCATGTGCACATGAGCATCCTTGAGGCAGGGAATAAGGGTTATATCATCTTCTAAAATATAGAGGTGGGGCGTATTGGTGTCGGAAGGGGATAATTCCTCCGGGGAAATCTGCCGGATTTTAGTTATGCGGTTATTTTTAACCTCCAGGAGAATGTTATTTTGTAAAGTTAGCTCCTCACCTATCAGGGCACGGGGTGACCAGATAAATGCGTGGGTAATTTGCCTCATAGTTATATTGCCGGTAGTATTCCCCATCAGTTCTCCTTTAATAATTATGATTGGTGCTCTGGATGAATATTTTTTCCTAAATGTATTATGCTAATACTTAATATTAATAATTATACTTATGCGAGTAATTATAAACTTTAGTGCCCTTAGGCAGGTTTTCTTCTGCAGAAAAGAATAAAATTCCTTTTCTATAAAATATGTAGACCATTTATGTTTTTCAGCGGCTGAGCTTTATTCTATGAAAGGCCTGTAAAGAGGAATTTATCATATACCGGCGAATAATACCTAGAAAAAGGGATAAAGTATAGTGGTAGAGCGAGAAATGAGGGGAAATAAGGAGAAATAGGGCAAAGAAGTAAAAAAACAAAGACTTAACAATGACTTAACAAAGACTTAATGAGGTAAAAGGGCAGAGAGGGAAAGAAGGTAAAGAAGGTAAAGAAGGTAAAGAGAAAAAGAGAAATTAGGGGAAAACCCGGCTAAGGGGGTATAACAAAGAATGGTCAAGCAACTACCCTTGTGGGGCAAAATAATATACGGTGTGGGAGCGGGGGGTTTTAACCTTATCGACCGCATCTTAATCACCTATCTGATGTACTATTATGTGATCAATCCCATCCGGGGAGAAGAAGTGCTGGTTACACCACTGCTTTTTGGCATTATCATGTTCCTGGGGAGAACCATAGATGCCATTGCCGACCCTCTCATCGCCCGCTGGTCCGATAATTTAAGCAGTCCGAGGGGGCGGCGCATACCTTTTATGCTTTACAGCAGCATCTTGTACGTGGGTGTTTTTATTGCCCTTTTTTATCCACCGATTGCGGGTAAATCCCCCTTAAACGATGTTTACCTGGCTATATTCTTGGGGCTTTATTTTGCCCTGTTTACAGCTTATGTCTGCCCTTACCTGGCCCTCCTTCCCGAACTTGCACGCACTCACAAGGACCGGGTAGATTTGGCTACCTGGAAAGCAGTATTTAGCATCCTGGGGGTGGCAGTTGCTTTTATCGGGGGAGGGCTGATTATTGATGCTCTCAGCCCCCACGGAATGGTGTGGATTATGGGCGCCCTGGGCCTGCTTTTGCTTTACACACCCATACTGATCAGAGAAAGGGACTATGCCGAGACCGAACCGGCAACCCTGGGGTTGGTAGAGGCGCTTAAAACAACTTTCACCAACAAACCATTTTCCATATACCTGGCGGCGAACGTAACATTCTGGCTGGGCTTTAATATCGTCACTTTAAATCTTCCCGCTTATGTACAAGTGCTCATGGGAGGAGGCGAAGGAGACATCGCCCTATTTTTCGGAGCCGTCCTGGGAGTAGCCTTTATATTATTCCCCTTTATCAACTTCGGCTGCAAAAAATTCGGCTTAAAGGCAATGATGATGGTTTCCCTGGTCACATTTATGATCTTCCTGCCCTTTATCTTCTTTATGGGGCAAGAATTTATACCCGGAATATCTGCAGATATGGCCGCCCTTATATTGATGGGCTTCATGGGCATACCGGTTGCCGCCATTTTTGTGGTGCCCGATGCCATAGTAGCCGCCGTCTCCGACCTGGAAGAAAAACTTACCGGACAGCGCCGCGAAGGCATGTACTTCGGCGCCCAGGGATTTGTGATGAAGCTGGCTATGGGCATATCCACTGTTATTACCGGCGGCCTGCTGGAATTCTTCGGCAGCACCGTGGAGCAGCCACTGGGCATCCAACTCACCGGCCCCGTGGCGGCAGCCTTCATCTTAGTTGGAGTTATCTTCTTCACCCGTTACCCCGAAAAAGAAGTAAACCGCGCCCACGAAGAAGCAACCTTTGGCAAGCCCACCCAAGGAGGTGCAAAAGGGGACGGTTCCTTTTGACACCTTCAGGAGGTGCAAAAGGGGACGGTTCCTTTTGACACCTTGAGTTTTTTATTAATTACAATAAAACTGATAAGGAGGTGATTACGCCATAAACAGTTTCCAAGGGGGTGCAAAAGGGGACGGTTCCTTTTGACACCTTGAGTTTCAAATAATTACAAATTAACTTTACAAGGAGCTGATTATAACGTGCCCAGAGGCCCAAGAAAAATAAGTAACACCGGAATATATCACATTATACTCAGGGGAATTAACAAACAAAATATATTTATGGACAAAGAGGATAAACTAAAATTTATTGACACACTACAATTATATAAAGACAAAGGTTTTTATCAAATTTATGGATACTGCCTAATGGATAACCACACCCATTCTCTCTTTAAGGAAAAGGATGAGTATATTGGAGAGTCCTTGAAAAGAATTGGGAGCTCTTACGTCTTTTGGTACAACAAAAAATACGAAAGAAGCGGCCCTTTATTCCAAGACAGATTTAAAAGTGAGGCAGTAGAGGATGATAGATATCTTCTATCTGTTCTTAGGTACATCCATCAGAACCCTCTAAAAGCGGGGATGGTAAAAAATATTGGGGATTACAGGTGGAGCAGCTATAATGATTTCTTAAATAGGAGAACTGGCTTAACAGATACTCGATTTATATTAGATCTTTTTCATGTAAACGAACAAGATGCAATCCCCTTATTTAAAAATTTTATGGCCCAAAGCACAGAAGAAAAGTTTCTGGACCACGATACTGGAAGAAAAATCAAGATAACTGATGAAGAAGTTTTAAGTTATCTGAAACAAAATTTATCCACAGATAACCTGGATTTTTTAAAACAATTAAGTATACAAGAAAGGGATATCGTTATCCGGGAGCTAAAAAGGAAAGGGGCTACTATCAAGCAACTGACAGATTTAACTGGTTTGGGAAGAAGAATTATTCAAAAAGCCTAACCCAAATTGAAAGAATAAACAAAATTTCCCAAAAGGTGCCAAAAGGAACCGTCCCCTTTGCACCAGACATATTTTCCCAAAAGGTGTCAAAAGGAACCGTCCCCTCTAGCACATTGTGGGTTCATTTTTTGGGGCGCAGGGGGTTAGTGGCGGCTGTAGCTGAGGCGGCGCTGGAAGCGGTGAAGGATGCGCACTAATTCGCCGCCGGCAATGAGCATGAAAGCGGCGTTGAAAATGCCATGGAGGGCGTCAAACCATATGCTGGTAGCCTGGGTTAGCAAGAAGGAGGAAAAGGTGAGGGGATAAACAAAGGTGATCCAGTGCCAGGTGTTCATGATCCAGCCGAAAAGCAATCCCCATACAAGGGACATGATCACCAGCGGCCAGCGGTCGTTGTGGGTGAATAAATATTTCAGGAGGCCGCCGCTAACTCCCGCCAGGCCCCAGGCTAACATTTGCCAGGGGGTCCAAGGTCCGTGCCCCAGAAACATATTAGATACCAGGGAGGCCAGCGCCCCCACCATGAAGCCCGCTCCCGGGCCGAAAACCCGCCCGGCGACAATTACCATGAAGGTAGTGGGCTGTATGGCCGGAAGTCCGGCAAAAGGAACCCGGCTCAGCCCTGCCAGGGCAGCCAGTGTTGCTATCAAGGCTGCCTCGCGCGCCGAAACTCCCCGCCGTTCGTAAACATAAAAAATCGCGGCCAGGATAAAACACGCCGCCAGCAAGGTGGTCAGTGACCAGATGGATTGGATCTCCATTATCCCCCGACACTCCTTCCCGGCATTATCTCGCGAATAATATCCACTGCTTCTTCCTGGCTCATGACATTTTTGTCAAGGATGCCCCGAAAAAGCTTGCTTACCTGGGGAGCAAAATAGAGGGAGTTTGCCAAAATCTCATCCCGCCTGCCCGCGGCAATCAACTCGCCGCCAGAGAGGAGTATAACTTTTGAGGCCATGGAGGCTACGAATTCCACATCGTGGCTGACAATTACGATGGATATGCCTTGCTCGGCAAGTTTTTGTAGTATCTCCGACAGTTCCGTTTTCAGCCGGGCATCCATGCCCCGGGTGGGCTCATCCAACAGCAGGACGCCGGGATTGGTAACCATCACTGTGCCCAGCGCCACCCGCTGCCTTTCTCCGCCGGAGAGATCCCGGGGGTTTTCATCCTCACAACCCTCCAGGTGCAGCCGGCGCATAATTTCCTCCACACGCCCTTCAGCCGAGATATTGCGAGCCTTTAAACCAAACTCAAGTTCCCGGTAAACGGTATCGTTAAAAAGGTAATCGTTGGGGTTCTGGGTTAACAAGCCCACTTCCCGGGAAATCTGCTCCACGGATTTGCCCGTAACATTCTCTCCCCGCAGATAAAGCTTCCCTCGCTGCGGCTGCAGCAGTCCACACAGGGTTTTCAAGAGGGTGGATTTTCCGGCCCCATTTTCCCCCAAAACCGCGGTGATCTCCCCGGGATAAAGCTGCAGGTTGATGTTGCGCAGACAAAAATCTTTACCGGTATATGCATAAGAAAGGTTGCGGGTTTCTAAGACGGGCCGGGAAGCATTTGCGGTGGGGCCTTCATGGGTGGACGAAGGCGATGCAGCAGCGGTGCTGGCAGTGGTGTTGGAGGTGGTGTTAGCGCGGCCTTTGCCTTTGGGTGGGGTTGAAATTGAAGGCGGCGTTGAGGACGGTTCAGACTCCGGCTTTGAGGATGGACCTGAATTTGGCGCGGAAGGCTGCTCATAATCGGGTTTAGAAGATGAGGCAGGGGATGATGAAGAGGGTGTTGTAGAAGACGACATCTCAGAAGAGGAGGAGCCATCCTTTGTGCCGGTGTCAGGCCCGGCCGCGGCAGTGTCAGGCTCGGCCGCGGCGGAGCTCTGATTATTCAGCATCCGGCGAACAACCTCTCTCCCATCCTTAACGGTAAGGGGCGCATCGGGGGCGCCGACGGCGGCAAAAACCCGGGAAACAGGTGGCAGGAAAGAAGCATAACCGTTGGAGTCACTCACCATTTCCCGCGGGGCATAATCACCCGCTACCCGACCTTTATCCATTACCACCACCCGGTCGGCCAGGTGAAAACAGCGATCTACTCTCTGCTCCACAATGATGATGGTCAAACCCCATTCCTGGTTAAGGCGGTGGACGTAGTTTAAAAACTCCTGCGCCGCCACCGGATCCAGCTGTGAGGTGGGCTCATCCAGCAGTAGCACCTGGGGCTGCATGGCCAGCACCGCAGCCAATATGGTTTTTTGCTTCATCCCCCCGGAGAGGCGAACTGTGGATTCCTTCTTCAGGGGGCCCAGTTCAAACATGGCTAAAACTTCCGCTACCCGGCGGCGCATTTCTTCCCGGGGGACGCCGAGGTTTTCAAGGCCAAAAGCCACTTCTTGCTCCACGGTTGTCATCACTGCCTGTTCCTCCGGATCCTGGAAGATGATGCCAATGCTGCGGGCCAGCCGGCGCTTGTTCCAGTTCCTCAAAGGAGTGTTCTCAAACCGGACCTCCCCAGCAATGTGTCCGCCGTAATAATCGGGGAGCAGGCCGCCCATGGCCCTGAGCAAAGAACTTTTTCCACAGCCGGAGGGACCGGTGAGGAAAATAAATTCTCCCTCAAACACCTGAAGGTTAATGCCTTCCAAAGCCGGTTCCTGCTTGTCCGGATAGTAATAACTTAAATTTTCCACCTCAAGTAATCCCACTTATGCCACCCCCAGGAGAGTAATGCCGGTAAAATTAACAATCCGGCCAACATTAAAAACGTTATTGCCTGAACTAAATTCAGGCTCTGCATCTCCAGGGATGGGAAAAATTGCATTCCTCCCCATCCCATTATAAATACGTAGAATAGAACCGCCAGCGCCGCCATCATTACGCCCGCAAGCAAAAAGTCTTTGGGTTCCGGTGCTTCCCGCCGGTAACCGGTGCGCGGGCCGCTGCCATAAGCCCTGGCCTGGATGCTTTCCCCCATGTTAAAGCTATCCTCTAAAGCAGATAACACCAGCACCTTCACCAGGGGCAGACGGTTTTTTATTTTGGCGAAAAAACCACCGCTGTTTAGGGGCACGCCACGGATCTGTTGAGTTTCGAAAGTGCGCCGCAACCGCCAGGACAAAACCGGGATGGTGCGGGCAGACATAGCTACCATAATGGCCGAGCGGGGGAAAAGCCGGGAGAAAAAGGCCAGCACCCGATCCTGATCCATGGTGCGGTTGAAGAGAATGAATGCGGAATAAACCACCAGCAGGCGCACGCCCATGACCAGTGAAAATATGATGTTTTCCCAGGTGACTGTAATCCTTTCCAAGCCCGCCACCATGGGGCCGGAAAGCAGGACGGTTTCCCCGCCCGGGTTCACCAAAGTGTTCACCACCACAAGCACCAAGACCATACCCAGGAATAATTTGACGCTGCTCAGCCAGGCGGAGAGGCTGCCTGCGCTGGCCAGGGCGGCGAGCACGGAAGCCAGCAGGATAAAAAGCAAAACAGGATGGCTGGCCAGCACTGCGGCCGCAACTACCAGCAGGAGATAGGCAAAAAACACTCCCGGGTGAAGGGAGTTCCAAAAACTCCCGCCGCGCATGGTTTGGTTAATTGACAAATTCATGAGTCCGTTCATATTTTATTCCCTTCCAGCTTGATCAAAGGCTTCAGCTTGATCAACGGGCACCCTCAAAAATTCTTCTCCGTCCCAAACTGCTCCCGCTTTGGCATCAAGGGCACGTGGAGAAGAAATCACCGCATCCGCAAGGCGCTCCAATTGCTCTTCATCCCGAGCCGCAAGCAGCCACAGGGGAGAGGAATCTCCCATTCCACTGCCGGTGGCCAGGACTGCTCCCTCAAATGGGGGCGTTTCCGGCAATTTTGCGCCGGTGCCATCCAGGGGGATAACCCCCTGGTCTTGAATTTCCACAAACAATCCGGTTTGGGCTCGGTTTTCCTGCAGATCCTCCCATAGTTCACTGCCGGCAATCTCCTCCCAGGTGGCTACTACCATGGTTATGCGGGAGCGTTCCCGCACATTTTCCTCATTATATGGCAAAAGTTCCGGTTCCGGATCTGCCGCCCCCTCTTCCTTCAAAAAATCCGCCATCTTCTCCGCAGAGGGCAGTGCCCCATCGCCGTGCATGATGGCGGTGCCGGGATTTTCCTGCCGGTAACCGTTTACAAAGGGCTGAGGAAAAGCGCCGGTCACAGCCGGAACATACAGCACCTCGTCCCAGGAGTGGTAATCCCACCAGATCACGTCTCCCTCTTCCAAATAAATGGAATCAACGGCGGCCTCGGTAAGAATTCCATTCACATAATGAAACCAGTCTTTCTTTTCGCTACCGGCGCCAATTCCTGAATAAGCTGATTTTACTCCCTCTATGGAGTTAACGAATCCGCCGCCGTGAGCAAATTCTACCTCCAAATGGCTGTTTAGCAGGGAACTCACCGCTTCACCGGGTGCCGCTTCCACTTTTTCATCAAATATAACCTCTTGGCCAAAGTTCTCGGTAACCTTTAGGCGGACTTCGCCGCCGGCGGTGGCGGGATCACTGCCAGTCCCTCCTCCCACCTGGCATCCCCATACAGCTATCAGGAGGAGCCCCGCCAAACAAGTTACCAGAAACATCTTAAAGAAAGAAGTTAAAGTTATCTTTTTCGGCAAGTTCTCTACCATTTATTCTTCAAGTTCCCCTTTCTTACCCGATTTTCGGTCTTCGGCCTTTGAGCTTCGATCTTCGGCGGATAATATGCTCGGATAAATATGCGCCGGTTTTCAAGAACAGGCATCTTTGATTATCCGGGGCCGTTTACAGCCACGACTTCTTCTCCGGTTCCTTAATCCCGGGACATACGGGAAAATACTGTTTCTCCGGCTGCCAGATCCCCCAAAGTAACCAGGGCCTGGGATGTGGCCATGGGATTAGAATTAAGGGGTTCAAGCAGGTAAGAGAAAGACCCGTCTTCCAGCTGAAAGCGCAGCAAGGATTCCACCATATTATTGCTGCTCTTGTCCCCGGCAGCAGCCGCCTTTTGCCGGGGCAAGCCCATAAAGCTTTCTTGCCCCTCCTTCTGCCATTTCGGATCCAGGGGATCTTCATCCACTGCCAGCAAACCTGATATGACCACGGCGACACTGTTAGCGTTTTCCTCGCCGGAGGAGGCAAAGCCTCCCGTTTGGAGTTGTTTCTCCTGCAAGAAAGACAGGGCCTTATCTATACTCCGGCTCACCTCCGGCATCCCCGGCATCTCTGCATAGGGGGCAAGGGCCTGCAAAACCATAGCCGTAACATCCGGATCACCTGAATCGCCCCTCAGCGCAAATCCTCCATCTTCCTTCTGCTCCTGCAAAAGATAATCTACCGCTTTCGCAGCTTTGCCCATACCGGTATTTGTGGCTGTGGTTTCGTCGCTCTCGGCGCCTTCAGCGCTTTCGGCGGCAAAACCTTCCGCAGAAACACTCTCCAGGGCTATCAAAGCCCAAATAGTGTTATTAACAGTTCCGCCAAAACCTCCGTCTTCTTCCTGCATCCGGCGTAATTCTTGCACCGGATCTTTTTCCGGGAAAACAATAGAGAGATCCTTTTCCAAAGCTACTGCTCCCAGAATGGCTCCGGCATAATCAGTGGGAGAAGAAGAATCCAGAAGCTTTTTAAATAAGTTTGCAGTTTCACTCCCCCGGGAAAATTCTATCTCCCAATCCACATCATTTAAATCTACTTCCGCGCCCCGCAAAGCCACCAGATCCCACCAACTTTGCGGCGAGGATCGATGCTCCCGGTAATAATCTACCGCAGCCTCCAGAGCTTTTTCCACCCTTTCCGCGCGGATTTCATTTTCACCTACGGCATCTTCTCCGGCATCACAGCCTCCTACTATGAACCCGGCGACTGCCGCCAGAGCCAGCAACAACCCTATGGCAAAAACCTTTACCGGTAGGCAATAACCCCTGACTGTAACCCCGGTTTTAATTCCCATTAGCTTTTATAACACCTTCCCTAATTGACAGCATTTTCTCAATATATCTCCATGTTAAGGCCCGACACCTTTTCCCCTTTTTTCTGTGGGTGAATTGTTTTTTGGTCAATATCTAAACCTGACACCTTTTTTAGGCACCTTTTTCTTTGTTAGGTAGCAAATAACGCGTCAGGCTGTGTGATAATTAGCCTAAAAAACATATTAACCATATTTTGGTAAAAGGTGCCAAAAGGAACCGTCCCCTTTTGCACCACATGTAGCAAGGGGACGGGGTACCTGCTACATGTTATCTGATGTCGATTTGGATGGTGTCGCCGGTGCGGACGATGGCCGGGTAGTTGTCGTCTCTGTCTTTTCTTACTTCCAGTTCGTAGGTGCCGTCAGTATCCACAGCGTTTATTTCTGCTTCTCCGTTTTCATCGGTGGTGTATTCTTCGCCTTCAAACAGCACGGTGGCGTCCTCAATTTCCTCGGTTACCATTTCTTCTGTGGCAAAATCCATATAGGTTGAGGTTACCGTTACGGTAAAATCTTCACCCGCTTCAACAACAGAAGGATCGGTTTCCACTTCCGGGATAAGGGTTTCCGGGGGGTAATCGCCGTAAAAGAAAACCAGTTCATCATTTTCTTCTACCAGGTATTCCCCGGCGCCCACCGGCGCCATCTCATTGTTTACCATAAAAAGCCATCCATCGGTTTCACCAAAAGTGCCCTCATCCTCACCATCAACGGATGTGAGCATAGGGCTGCCTTCAAAGTCTTCAGTTTCATACTCTATGCCTTCTTCATCCAGGGTGGAAGTAAGGACATCCAGGGCAAATGCTTCATCCGCCGGCACGGTTACCTCGCCTCCGAAAATGTTTTCGTTAATCCCTTCCACCCGCAGGTGGGCACTAAACTCTACTTCATCCTCAAGCACATCCGGGTCATCAGGCTCCACTTCATCCATGGGTTCTTCCTCGATGACATCATTTTCCGGTTCCATCGTTTCCTCCGGCCCCAGCAAATCGGTAAATAATACTACCAGAAGCGCTGCCACCACAATTACTAATACCACCGCAATACCAATTTTTGCTTTCTTGCTCATACTTTTACTTTCACCCTTTCTATATATTTTGGTAATCCCAAAAAGGTGTCAGGCCTTGACATTGACACAAATAAACAATTTAACTAACACTACAGCGAAACTTTTATGGTAACAAGGCTCCGCTAAGCCATGGCACCCCTCATTCTATAATCTTTCGCTGTAGTGCTAAATAGATGTCTACTTAAAAGGTGCCTAGTCTCGACATTGACAAAACCTATTGCCTTCCACCCGGGAATTTAAAAACCCCTCCCGCCCCGTTGATAGGGTGGAAGGGGTTGTCACTCAACGTTTTCCCTCAAGCAAAATGCTCACCCATCTACCGTAGGCGCAAATTCATCGCCGAACAGGCAGGTCTCCTGGCTTAGGTTCACCGCCGATTATCGCGCCTTCCCGGAATTTCTTCCAGTGGACTTATGCGACCGGCTCCCCATCACAGTGGCGGGACCGCGCTGGCTTCACACCAGCTTCCCTCTGGCACCTCTTAGGGGTGCCACCTGTTCCGCATATGAAATTTTATTGTTTTCTTAACGCTTCCCTAATTATACATTACCCGTCAAGGATTTGCAAACACGACACGGTCTTTCGCAAAAAAAACTCTCAAAGATTTTCTCTATTCGCAGTCTTTCGCAAACAAATAATTAAGGTAACCTTATTGTAACTGCAAAGGCTTATTTTGGGCTTATTCCGCTGTGTTTCAGGGGACGGTTCCATTGTCTCCCCTCAGTCGCTTCGCTTCCTTCGGCCCTTCGCTACGCTTCGGGGACAATGAATAACCGTCCCCTTCACACAGCTGGCTTCAAAACAGCCTTATCAATTCACACAGCCGGCCTCAATTTTCAACCGGCTCCATCTTTGCTTTCGCTAAAGACTTACCAAGAATTCTCCCGCTTGTGGAAACGGGAGAATTCTTGGCATTCCTAATTTAAAACCCTCAAAGACTTCCTCAAATTTTCCGGACGAGCAGACCATAAAGCATCAGGTGATCGCTTGATTAAGTGCTCACTTCCCCTCTACGCGCCTACGCACCGCAAACATCATGCGCGCCGATCAGCATATCAGGAGTTGCCTTGTTATAGACTTTACGCGCCTACGCGCCGCAAATATTATGCGCCCCTTTTCAATCAAAATAGCTTGTCTGATGGCTTAACTCTTTTGAGAAGCGGCTTTTTTATCCGCCCGGTCTATAATGTCCTGCATCTTCTTCTCCACATCTTCCGGCAGGGGCTCGGGCTCATGCCCGCCCAAAATTTCATCCAACCGCGCATTGATATGGTCGTTTAAAATCTTCTCCCCCTTGGATTTCCAGGTCTCAATGTTATGCCTGTCAAGGAGGGTGGGAAAGTAAAATTCGTCCTTGTAATGCTTAAAGGTGTGAGAGGTCCTCAGGAAATTGTTACCCGGGCCCACTTCGTCAATGATATCAGCAGCCAGGTGATCTTCATCCACCTTGATTCCTCTCCCCAGGTGCTTGACCATGCCTATAATTTCATCGCAGAGCACCAGCATTTCCAGGGATCCGTTCAGCCCGCTATCCAGGTAACCGGCATCATGAATAAGGCCGGCCCCCGAAAGAAAGGCGGTTTCCAGGGAAATAGTAGCTTCCAGGGCAGCCTGCTCATCTACTATCCGGGAATCCGTGCATCCGCCGGTGGAAAACATGGGTATATTCAAGTATTTGGATACATCCGTGAGGGCGGCGGAAGACAGGCTCAGTTCCGGAGCCCCATAGCAGTAATTAGATGTCTTCATATCCATGACGGTAACCACTCCGCCCATTATAATGGGCAACCCCGGCTTCTTCAGGTGAGCCAATACCAAGCCCTGCAGGGTTTCCGCCAGGGTCTGGGCCAGCATCCCGGCAAGAGTGGCAGGCGCCGTAGCCCCCGCGCTGGGGCAGGGGGTATAGATAACCGGTATGGATTTTTCGGCACAATAAAGCAGTTTCTCCAGTGAAGTATCGCCATGGGCCAAAGGAGAACTGGGCTCTATGTAAACACCGAAACGCGGAGCCAGGCGGAAGTTATCCTCGCTGCCGCAAAAAGCAATAGCCATTTCATGAAGGTCCTTCAGCCCCTCACCATCCACGGCGGTGACAATCAAGGGCTTGCTAGTGCCTTTGACCATGGCCATGAACTGGTGCCGGTCATAAGTTTCATCATGCTCCACATCGGAAGCCAGCCCGTGGGACATGAAAAAGTCGTAATTTGGCAGGGCATCAACCACCCGGGCGGCGTCATTAACATCCTTACGCGTATAGCGCCGGCGCTTCCCCGTTTCCCGGTCGTAGATGAACGGGCAGTCGGAACCGGTGCCAAAATGCACCTCATTGCGCCCCAAGCGAACCGACCTCTCCCCGTTGCGAGAGCACAGGGTGATCTTTTCCGGGGAATCGTTTAAAGCCCTACGGGTCATAAAGGCAGGAATTTTCACCAGGTTGCCGTCCTCTACCATGGCATCGCTGTTCTTAAACAGCTCAATAGCCTCATCGTTTAAGAAACGCCCCCCGGTTGTTTCCATGATCTCCAGGGCAGCCCGGAAAATCATCTCGCATTCGTCCCGGCTCAAAACGGCAAACTGCGGTGTGGCGTTGTGTATCTGATTAACTTGCATTGTTCTTTACCTCGCTTACTAATTTTTGGGTTATTTCAATGGCAGCAGTAGCACTGGGGCCATAAGCATCCACCCCATTTTTATCCACAAAATCCTGGTCGATCACAGCCCCGCCGGCCATAGTTTTAACCTTGTCCCGCAAGTTGGCTTTTTTCAGGGCTTCTTCAACTTCCGCTATTTTGGGCGCCGTGGTAGTAAGCAGAGCCGACATTCCTACCACCTGCGGCTTTTCCTTTTCCACTGCCTCCACAAATTTGCTGGCGGGCTGGTCAATGCCGATATCTACCACCTTGAAGCCCGCGCCTTCAAGCATTAAAGCCACCAGATTTTTACCGATGTCGTGCATATCACCTTCCACGGTGCCCAACACCACCGTGCCCTTGCTACTGGATTCGCTCTCTTCTACTTCTGCCAATGCAGGCTTTAATACTTCCATCACTTCGTTCATAACAGCTGCGGACTGCAAAACTTCCGGGATGTAAACTTCAAAATTCTTAAAGCGCTCCCCAATGACTTCCATGCCGGACAGGACACCTTCATCCAAAATTTCTTTAGCCGACACTCCTTCATCCAAAGCCTGCTTTGCCAGATCTTTACCCTTTTCCACATCTCCATTGATCAATGCTTCCGCTATTTTTTCTTTAACCATGCCTATTCCTCCTTAATCTTTTATAATAATGTTCATTTATGGCCTTATTAAAAATTCAGGTTAACTTCAGCCATTCTCACCTTTTAATCTTTTCATCACTTCAGCCCTTCAGCCCTTCATCTCTTTCCTTCCATTCATCACTTTCAGGCGCGCTTCACCTCTGCTGCCCTTAACTATTTTTAAGTTTCTTTAGCGTCGTCTTCCCGGGCTTTCTTTTCGGCCTCCTCAAGGATTTTTTCGATTTCCTTCATTTTATCTTCTGACACTTCCGGGCCGCGGTGGTTTTCAATCAAATACCTGGTTTTTTCTTTCACCTTTTCCCCCAGGGTTTTGCCACCCGCGGATTTCCAAGCTTCAAAAGCTACCCGGTTAAGCAGGTCCGGTTCCCAGGTTTCGGTACGGAAATGCTTATTGGTATGGGGATGAGTAAGGAAGTGCCCTTGCGGGCCGACTTTATCAATGACATCCAGGGCCAGGGTCTCTTCGTTTACTTCTATACCCCTGGCAATACGGAAAGCCATGCCCAAAATCTCGTTATTCAAAACCACATTAAAGAGGTTACCGGTGAGCCCGGATTCGGAATAACCGGTGTCATGAATTATATTCCCGCCGCTTAATACTGCAGTATAATTTGACATGGCGTTTTCCAGGGCCGACTGGGGCTCTGTTACTTTGGCGTCGGTGCAGCCGCCGGTGGAAAACACCGGTATATCCAGATATTTGCCCAAATCGGTAATGCCCGCGCACATAATACTTAGCTCCGGCCCACCGTATATATAGGTGGAAGTAAGCATGTCCATAACCGTCATTACTCCGCCCATAATGAAGGGTGCTCCCCGGCGCTTAAGCTGGCCGATAACAACTCCCGTAAGGCATTCGGCAGCAGCGTTGGTGAGAAGTCCGGCAAAGGTCGCCGGTTCGGTAGCGCCGCCCATACAACAGGGAGTATAGATGGTGGGAACATGTTTTTCGGCGGTAAAAAGAACCTTATCCACGGTTTCATAATTACTTACCAGAGGCGGAATAGGCTCCATGTAGAACATGAAATTAGGGCGGCGGCGGAATTCCTCTTCACCGCCGGCCATGGTGACCGCCACTTTGTAGATGTTTTCACAGCTTTCGCGGTTAAACGACCAGGCGGCAATGGGCTTGGCGGTGTTGGTAATAAGCTCAACAAACTCGTAAAGATCCGCCAGGTTGCGATGCGTGTCGCTGATGGACCCCAGCCCCTCCACAAAGAGGATATTTTCCAGGGCATCACATACCCGGGCCACGTTTGCTGAATCTTCCCGTTTAAAATGCCTCCGTTCCTCCGTATAGGGGTCAATATAGTTGGGCATGCTCGGGCCGGTCCCTGGATAAACCTCGTTCCGGCGCAGACGCAGTACACCCGATCCGTCCCAGTGATGGACCACGAAATTATCCGGCACCAGTGAAATAGCCTCTTTCACCAGATAAGGGGGTATGTAGACCCTGGGCCCGTCCACCTGGGCCCCGGCATCCTGCAGCATTTGACGGGCTTCTTCATGGTATACATCCACCCCCGTGCGCTGCATAACCTCCAGAATATTGTGGTAAATGGCTTCGCACTGATCTTCGGATAAAATTTGAAACTGCGTAGTAGTATTGGTCTTTACATTTGTTCTCAATTCTTTTCCTCCTTCTATCTTTAATTTTTTCCAAATCCTTTAATTTAAACTTAATGCACCTGTTAATGTTATAATCTCTCTTTATTTATTTCAAATAGCGAGAATGATGATAATACCTTTAATAATTCCATCTTTCGAAATAATATCGCATTAGAGAACCAGTTCACAAATCATCTAGTTATAGCTGTATATATCGGTACTAGTTGCTCCTTGCCCCAGGTAAAATGTAAAGATATACTTATAAACAGTAACAAAGTTAGATTGCATGCATATAGTATATACAATATAACATATAAGGGGTTAAAAAACTAATTAAACATTAATAACAAAAAATAATATAAAAAAATACTATCATAAAGGCGCTGTCAATGGCGCCGCCCAAAAACGGCGGAGCCAAACAAAATAAAAAATATACCTGGCTTAAAATAGTTTCCTACCAACTCAGGCATCGCAAGATTTCAGACAAAAATTACCACGTTTAAAAAATACGCAAGGAGGTTGAACTTGAATGAAAATTCTGGTTAGTGACCCTTTACCGTCTGAAGGGGTTGAGATGCTTAAAGAAAAGGCAGAAGTGACAGAATATAATTGTAAAGACCCGGAAGAATTGGAATCCATCATCGGCGACTACGATGCTCTCATCGTGCGCAGCGGCACCAAGGTTACCCCGGAAGTTATCGATGCCGGCAAAAAATTAAAGGTTATCGGCCGGGCAGGCGTCGGTGTAGATAACATCGACGTTGATAAAGCCACCGAAGAAGGGATTGTGGTTATCAATACCCCCGAGGGAAATACCATTTCCGCAGCGGAGCATACCATTGCCCTCCTTACTTCTCTGGCTCGAAATATCCCCCATGCCCACCAATCCACCAAGTCAGGCTCATGGGAAAGAAGTCAATTCCTGGGGATAGAGCTTTACAAGAAAAAACTCGGCATACTGGGATTAGGACGTATCGGCAGGGAAGTAGCCCGCCGGGCGCGGGCCATGGGAATGTATGTCCTTGCTTATGACCCCTACGTTTCACCGGAACAAGGCAAAAAAATGGGCATAGAAATTGCAGAGCTTAACCACCTTCTACAAGAAGCTGACTTTCTCACCCTGCATTTGCCCGATATACCTTCCACCCATCATCTCATAGACGAAGTGAAAATCGAGATCATGAAACCCGGTGTCTATATCGTAAACTGCGCCCGGGGAGGATTGATTAAAGAAGAAGCTCTCTGCAAAGGCCTGCAGGAAGGAAAAATAGCGGGGGCGGCCATAGATGTTTTCGAAACTGAACCTCCGGAAAATTGCCCCCTGCTGGAAATGGATAACGTGATAGTAACTCCCCACCTGGGCGCCTCAACCGCGGAAGCCCAAACCAATGTAGCTATCCAAGCTGCAGAACAGGTCCTTACCGCTCTGGAAGGTGAAGCCGTATGCTACGCAGTAAACGTACCCACAGAAATGCCGGAATCAATGGCGGAAATTAAGCCTTACCAGCCTCTCATGGAATTGCTGGGCAGTTTCTATATGCAGTTTTTCGGAGGCCCCATCGACGAACTGGAAATAAGGTACAGCGGGGAAATCGCCGAAAAGAGCCTTTCACCCCTTACTACTGCCTGCCTTACCGGAATGCTGCAAGTTTTTATGGGAGATCAGGTCAATCATGTAAACGCTCCCATGCTGGCCCAGAACCGGGGTATCAAGTTCAAGGAGGTATACACCAGAAGCGTTGATAACTTCACCAACCTGGTAACACTGGCCGTTAAATCCGGCGGAGGCGTAAATACCCTTTCCGGAACCATTTTTAGCCAGGAAGATATACGTATCGTGCAAATAAACGATTATGAAATAGAAGTGCTTCCCTCCTCACATATACTCCTCTGCACTTACAAAGACCAGCCGGGAATAATCGCCCGCTTAACTACTATTCTGGGCGAAGAGGAAATAAACATTGCCGGCATGCAAGTGGGCAGGGAAAATGTGGGAGGAGAAGCTCTGATGGTCCTGCAGATTGACGATCCTCTTTCCAAGCGGGTCCAGGAAAAGATCAAGAGCATCGACCAAATTAACTGCGTTTATTACGTGGAACCCTGGTTAAAGAAAAACATCCTGCAGAACAGAAAAGGTGAACCAGTAAGCAAGTAGGTGGTTCTGTACATTAATAAGTTAACAATATCAACGCTGTGTGCTGAAGAGTTAACTTATTATTCTTTGTAGATACCTTTGATGAGGACCAGGGGGGTGCCGGCATCGGCGGAACCGCTGATGAGGTCGGCCAGGCTGGCCAGCACATCTTCCATGCGCCGGGGGGTGGTTCCTTCGGCGCTGATATGATCCTGAGCCCTTTTTGCCGTGGACTCCTTTTCCAACATCTGCTCAATCTCCGCTTCCGATTTTCCCTTATCATGGTGCACATCCACCAGATACTTATACTTGACCCCTTCTCGGAACGCCTCCTTGACACCTGGAGTCGCGCCGAAAGCGGGGTAAGGATCGGCAAGTTCATATATGCTGCTGCTGGGATCTTTGTAAGCGCCGTCACCGTTAACAATGATTTCTACCTTTTTGCCCGTCTCCGCATTTACTTTTTCCTGCAACCGGAGAGCAAAATCATCCGCCCCGCAGGGAGCAAGCTTGAGCCTATTCCGGCTGGACATATTGCTCCCCAACAGCCCGCATTCCGACCATGACCTCCCACTGCCGTCATCTTCATTAAAAATATCCTGCAGGGTAATACATTTCCGGAGACGGGAAGAAATGAGCTCGCAGTGCTTTTTCCTGGTATGAATATCCGCTACCACCACGCCGTCGGGGTTGTAGTCCAAAATCTTCAGGGGGTCGTTACACAGCAGGATTACCGGGCGCGCGCCGTTCTCGGCGATAATCTCTTTATAAAGCCGCACGTAATCCACACCGGTAATAGGGTGGGCAAAGCTATTGTTTAGCTCCTCGGCATTGATGCAGCCGCCGCAGGAACCGTTGATTTCGTCGGCAAGTTCCTCCGAAACGATCTGGTTGCCCACTTCATCACGGGGAAAAGAAAGCTGGACTATGACTTCACCGCCAGGCACTGCCCGGGCAATGCTTTCCATGACGAGGGAAAAGCGGTTCCGGCTGGCGATGGGAAAGAGGACGCCCACCTTTTTGCCAGCGCCCAGCTGCAGTTTAGTTTCTATTTCCGAAGCGGTTTCCGCCGTGGTCACATAATTATTTTGGGAACGAGCCACCACAGACTCGGTTACACAAAGAACATCGTTATCCGCCAGCAGCCCATCCCTGTTTACCACGCGGACGCGCTCCATAATAAGTTCTTTGAGGTCACTGCCCGGCAAAACCACGCCGATTTTAAGCCCGAAGGCTGAAGCGCCTACATAATCAGGTATATGCATATAGTTTTTCCTCCTTAATTATGCCCTTGGCGGGCCCCCTCTTTCGGGAGGGGTTAGGGGGAAAAGGCTTTTTCCATCTTTTACAAGTAATCCGTTTTCCCAACGCACTATCTTATCTCATTTGGCGTCTCAACGCAACCATAAATGTTTATCACGCAGTAAATATTGCCACCACTAAAACCTCTCCATCCAGAGTCCGAAGCCAACAGCGGGCAAAATGCCACACAGTTCCTTAGGGTAGCCGAAATAAAAATTTTTACGCTCCGGTCTCCCTGTTTTGCTAAATTATATATTGTATGTGCGGCAGAGAGCGATTCCATCATTTCCCTTCGGAAATGCAATAAAACCCTTCGCTGCGCTTCAGGGGCGCTCGAACCACCCCCATAGCACAGCTTGCTCTAGCCAGGTCTTTTCCCGGCCCGAGCAGTTACTGAGTTATTGAATTCATGTTAACCCGCCGATTAATAACGGTAGTGTTCGGACTTAAACGGCCCTTCCTTGGGAATGCCCACATAGGAAGCCTGATCATCATCCATGGCCGTTAAGCGGGCGCCCAGTTTGGCTAAATGCAGGCGAGCCACTTCCTCGTCCAGTTCTTTGGAAAGGCGGTAAACCCCGATATCCTTGGGCTCGGTCCAGAGGTCAATTTGAGCCAGCACCTGGTTGGTGAAACTGCTGGACATGACAAAGCTGGGATGGCCCGTGGCGCAGCCCAAATTAACCAGGCGTCCTTCCGCCAGCAGGTAGATGGAATTGCCGCCGGGGAAAGTATACATATCCACCTGGGGCTTGATATTGGTATGGGTGACTTCCTTCATTTCGTTGAGGGCATCCACCTGGATTTCGTTATCAAAATGGCCGATATTGCAAACGATGGCCTGATCCTTCATCTGCGACATGTGCTCGGTAGTAATGACGTCCTTGTTGCCGGTGGCGGTGACGTAAATATCGGCATAGGGCAGGGCGTCTTCCACGGTAACCACCCGGTAGCCTTCCATATATGCCTGCAGGGCGCAGATGGGGTCCACCTCGGTCACCCACACCTGGGCTTTGTGCGCCGCCAGAGCTTCCGCGCTGCCCTTGCCCACATCGCCGTAGCCGCATACCAGGGCAACTTTGCCGGCAATCATTACATCAGTGGCGCGTTTGATGCCGTCCACCAGAGACTCGCGGCAGCCGTAAATGTTGTCGAACTTGCTCTTGGTAATGGAGTCGTTTACATTGATGGCGGGAATCAACAGTTCACCGGATTCTTCCATCTGGTAGAGGCGGTTCACCCCGGTGGTGGTTTCTTCAGATACACCCTTACAATCCTGCACCGCCCGATGCCAGAATTGGGGATCCTCCTGCAGAGATTCCTTCAGCTTCTTGTTGACTTCCTGCAATTCTTTATTATCGGTGGGCTCATCCAGGATAGAGGGATTGTCCTCGGCCTGGTAACCGCGATGCAGCATTAAAGTGGCGTCACCCCCATCGTCTACAATTAGCTGAGGGCCTTTCCCGCCGGGGAAGGTCAGCGCCTGCTTGATGCACCACCAGTATTCTTCCAGCGTCTCGCCCTTCCAGGCAAACACGGGAACGCCGGCAGCGGCGATTGCCGCGGCGGCATGGTCCTGGGTGGAAAATATGTTGCAGGAAGCCCAGCGCACCTCGGCGCCCAGCGCGGTGAGAGTTTCAATCAAAACGGCGGTCTGGATGGTCATGTGCAGGCTACCCGTTACCCGTACCCCCTGCAGGGGCTTATCTTTACCATATTTTTCGCGGGTAGTAATCAAGCCGGGCATCTCGTGCTCGGCTATCTGGATTTCCTTGCGCCCCCAGTCGGCCTGGTTAATATCTCTTACCTTATAATCTTCGTTTCCGGTCATACTCATTCTTAAAATCACTCCTTGTAGTTTATTCCCAATATTATCTTTCACATTCCCAAAGCGCATTTCCAAAACCATTTGAGGTCATCTGCCAAATTAATTCTTAGGGGGAAAGCATATTTCCGATTTTATTCCAGGAATCCGGAGGCAGTTTGGGGCCTATGCACTGCACTACCTCGGCACCCAGCGCCGCTCCTAAGTGGCCGCATTCCTCCAGGGAAGAACCCCTTAAGTAGCCGTACAAGAACCCTGCTGCCCACAAATCGCCGGCACCGGTGGTATCCAGCACATTGTCCACGGTTTGGGCATCCACCCGGCACTGCCGGCCGCCGCAACTGAGCAGCGAGCCTTCGGCGCCGAGTTTGACCGCTACATTGTCGCAAACTTCCGCAAACCGGCGCAGGGCATTTTGGGGATTTCCGTCGCCGCAAAATTGCTCCGCCTCTTCCTCGTTGGCGAACACAAAATCCACATAATCCCGCAACAGGCGGGTGGCATCCTGCCCCATGGCTTTTACCACTTCGAAAGAACCAAGATCCACGCTTACTGTGCAACCGGCAGATTTGGCGCAGTGCAGCGCCTTTTCAAAAAGCTCCGGACTGTTGAAAAAGAGATAGCCCTCCAGGTGAGCGTGCTGATAAGATTCAAAATCCTGCTTGTCTATTTCGCCCGGTTCCAACAATGCCGCCGCGCCCAGGTCGGTACGCATGGTGCGCTGCGAATCGGGGGTGACCAGGCTCAGACAGCGGGCGGTGGGAGTTTCATCGGTAAACTTGAAGCGGGAAGTATCTCCCCCCAGTTCGCGGAAAGTCTGCTGATAAAACTCACCCGCCTCGTCCCGACGGATCTTACCGATCATAGCTGCCTCGGCGCCCAGGCGGGCCATGGCAAAAACAGTGTTTGCCGCCGAACCGCCGGGGACTTTCTCTATCTCGGCGCTGCCCAGTTTGCTGAGCAAACCCTCCATCTCATCCGGGGAAACCAGCACCATGCCTCCCTTTTCGCCGGGGATGGATTCCACAAAAGATTCATCCACCCGCGCCAGTAAATCCACGATGGGGTTTCCCACTCCAATAACCCTGATAGACTTAGAATTTACCATGAAATATTTTTCACTCCTTACCCATAAAGGGGTTAATTTTTCTTATTTCTTAACTGGTGAGGTGGATGTTACACACCATTTCGCTTTGGCAGAGGTAAGGATCCTCTACACTAAATCGAGGGGGACGCTCCCCAACTATGAGAGGGTGAAATACCCCCTCACCTAACTCCCCTCCCGCCAGCAAGTTAACACACAGCGTACAAGAGTTCCAGCTTACTATGATTAGGCTTAGGCCGTATGTTAACACACAGCTTACAGCGTAAGGCCGGTCGGCCAGAGCTTCGAAACTATGAACAAGTTAACACACAGCGTACCAGGGTTCTGCTTTCCAAGGCAGCTAACTTTTTCACCAGGGCAACCACCTTTTCACCAAAGCAGTAACTTCCTCACTGCCAAGAAGAAGCCCAAGCCTATTTTGCAGCCATTAAGTTAACAAGTTAACACACAGGGTTATAAAAAAGAGAAGAGGCCCAAGCCTATTTTGCAGCCCTTTCCAAAGCAAAGCAGCTACTTCTTCACCGCCGAGAAGAGTCCCCAGCCGATTTTGCCCTCGGAGGCTTTATCTACCCAAAACTGCAAGGCGTTGAGGGTATTATCCACCATTTCCTCGGGGATGTTTTTCTCCTTGACCAGGTATTCCTTCTTTGCCTTGAGGTTGTCATGCACGGACTGGTAAGACTTGGCAATGTTGCTGCTGCCCAGGTCCTGAATTTCCTCTATTTCGAAACCCGCTTTGGGCAATTCTTCCTTGTATATATCGAAAGTGCCAAGATAGGGCACCTGGATGCGGGCGTAAACTTTTTCCGCCTCTTCCCTGGTTAAGCCGGGCATCTCCAGGATATCGCTAAATACAAAGTGTCCGCCTTTTTTCAGCACCCGGGCGCACTCCCGCAGCATTTTCGCCTCATCGGGGCTGTGCAGCATGGATTCCTGGCTGACCATGACGTCAAATGACTCGTCTTTAAAGGGCATATCATGAAAATCACCGTCGATGACTTCGATACGGTCATCCAGGCCCTCCTTACGGTTTTTCTCCCGAGCGTACTCGTTTTCTTTCTCGGAAATATTTAAGCCATAAACCTTTTTCACCGGGGTATTGGCGACAATATAGCGGGGCAATCCGCAAAAGCCGCTGCCGATATCCAGCAGGATGTCGCCATCCTTGACCCGGAGTTTGCCCACCAGGTTTTCGTTGGCTCTCTGGGCCGCCTCGTAAAAATCATCGGTGTGGTCAAAAATCCCCATGTGGTGGTTCTCGCCACCCCAGCATTCCTTGTAAAGTTCATTAGCCAGGCTGTCATAATATCCTTTAGTTATTTCCGCATTGGATTTTTCATTCATTATAAAATCCTCCTTTCCCTTAACTAATCACTAAAATTAATTTTAATCTGATTGCTTTTCTATGTCAAAGCAACTGATGCAGGCTGATAAACCCTATTTTTTGCCCTGCCGGGAATACCCTTAAAGAGCCGACACTTAATTTACAATAGCTCTTTATATCTACATAAACAGAGCTTACTCTCGACTTTATTTGCAAAAAGGGCACGTTTTCGAAAAGCGCGCCCTTCAAACTCGTATCAATACATATTTTTAAGGGAAGAATGACAGTGCGTCCCTTCAAATTTCACCTCTTTAGCACCTCATTCTTCTACGGGAAAGGTGTCGATTATTTTCACCACATGGCGGAGAATTTGAATAGCATCATCAACACTTAAAGCACCCGTTCCGGTTACATCACCGGCTTCCAGCTGCCAGTCCTTAAGGTCTATAATGCCCACTATGCCGCGAAGAACCATGACAGCATCATTTACGGTAATTTTCCTGTCCCCGTCCACATCGCCGTAGATAATCTCCGGCTCCGGCAGAATCACTTTTTCCGGAAGATATAGATTGTCTTCATGCCCCACTCCGAGCTGGCCGTAGTTATTTAATCCAAAGGAGTAAAGGGTTTGGTCGCCCATGCCCACCAGGGAATGACTGGAGGCAGAAACTACCCCGGCTTTTGGAGGTATGGCTTCAATTTCCCGGGGCGACAACTCACTTACTATCTCAGATGCCTCTTCGCAGTATTCGCCTTCCAAGGGATCGCATATATCGCATTCACCATTCTCGGGGTCATAATCTTCGCACGGTTCCTTTTCACCCACTCCTAGTTGCCCAAAATTATTCCGGCCAAACGAATAGACAGTACCGTCATCTTCAACTACCAGGGAATGTTCTTTTCCGGCAGATATGGAAATCATATTTCTGTCTTCCAGATCTTCCACAAGTCTGGGCATTGATTCACTGCGTGAAGAGTCGTGACCCAGGCGCCCGTACATGCCGTAGCCGAAAGAATAAATTTCGCCGTTCTCCAAAAGAACCAGGGAGTGTTCCTCTCCGGCAGAAAGCTTTTCCACATCTACTTCTGCGGGTAAACCATCTGCGCCGCGAGATATTTTGGTGGGGACTTCTTTATTATTGCTGTGGCCGAGGCCGAGTTGATACTCATCATTGCAACCGAAAGAGTATAGGTCGCCGTTTTCCAAAAGAACGAGGGAATGGTCTCCTCCGGCAGCAACCGCTACCGCATCCACATCTGCGGGAAGGCCCTCGCCCCCTTCACCATCGCGGGGAATTTTTTGGGGGCTATTGCGATCGTGGCTATGCCCTAAACCCAACTGTCCCTCATCGTTGCCTCCAAAAGAATAAACATCACCGTTATCCAGGACAATCAAAGAATGGCTTCCGCCGGCGGCAATCCCCACCGCACCCACATCAGCGGGGAGGTTTCTTTCAATCCTTGTAGGAACGGTAACGATCTCACCAAAAGAGCCGTGGCCCAGCTGGCCGTCGGAGCTGTAGCCGAATGAATAAACATAACCGTTTTCCAGAAGCACCAGGGAATGCTCTTTGCCGGCGCATATATCTACAGCATTAATGGCATAGGGCAACCCCTCTCCGTCCTCCCCATCGCGGGGTATTTTTACGGCTTCATCCCGATGTTCAAAATCACCGAGACCCAGCCGGCCTTGACTATTCCGGCCAAATGCGTAAATGCTGCCGTTTCCCCGCAGGACCAAGGAATGATGCCCTCCCGCAGACACTTCTTCTATGTCATAAATAACCTGCGGGCTAATAGAGGCAATATCTTCCCCGTCATGATCTAAAGTTTGCGCTGCCGGCAATTCTACCAGGTCTTCCGGGGTAATGGCTTGCGCATTCACTCCCGGGGGTATGGCCACAGCCATTAACAAGACGGCACTAATCAAAATGGATAAAGCGCTCCAGCGGCTCTTTATTTTAATCATAATTACCCACCTTCCCATTTTTTTGCTTTTTTATATAACTTAATAATATTCTATCATATTAAGGGCTCTGGCAAAACCTTTTTTCCAAATAAATAGTCCTTAATTTATTAAAATGGGGCTGCCCCTTGCGGGCAACCCCATTTTTTTCATTCACTTTTTGCCGCTATTCTTAGCAGTTAGTTTAAACCTACCGCCTTTCTCAAGATTTGCACGGCAACGCTGGAATTCAAATTCTCACCGTCGCTGACTCCGAGAGCACGGCGAATGGCATCATCGTCCAGCTCTTCAATACCGGCCACATGCCGCAGTACACTTACCGCATCGGCTACATCCACGCTTCCGGAGTTAAGGACGTCACCGGCCAACTCCATCTCCAGGGAATCCACATCCTGGATACCGACTTCATGCACTCCCACATCGTAAGTTTCCAGTTCCACTTCAAATTCGTCAACTTCCTGCGTCAGGTAACCTTCCGCGCTTACTTCCAGCGTGTAGCCTTCACCGGGCAGGATTACCTGGAAGGAACCGTCTTCATCGGTGGTGGCAGTATCAAAAGGCTCCGCATCGCTGGTGGAAACATCGCCGTCTTCATCCGCCCACACCGTCACTGTTGCGCCTTCCACCACTTCACCGTTTACATCCGTCACTGTGCCAGATGCCCAATAATCTTCGCTGGTGTATCTGATGTAGTCATCCTCTTCTTTATCCGAATTCATTTCGTACTGGTGGTATACCCGGGTGAAGGTAAGGGAATCTGCCAGGTTGGTTGCTATGGAGTAATTTCTGTGCAGTTCTTCATTTTCGGACATCTCCTTGGTATAGTAGTAGATTTCACCCAGCGTATTTGCCTGCAGGAAGATGGCATCCATTTCTTTCAGTTCTTCATGGGGCTCGTACGGGAGAACGGGATGTCTTGTCGTCTCACCGTCCCACCACGCATCCAAGCTGGAAATTTCATTGTCGGAGAGGTCCAGGATGCCGCCGCCTTCATAAGTTTCCATGTAGATGCGGTCATTATCTACATTATCTACAAAGGCACCCAGTGCACCACCGGTAAGGGCATTACCGGAGAGGTCCAGGGTATGCAGCCTCTTGCCTACCAGGTCATTTACGTCTGTTATATCGTTGTCTGCCAGGTAAAGTTCGCCGCCTCCGGCGGGCTTGGCCATGAACTCTACATCCTGGAAGGTCTCCTCGGGAAGCATTTGTACCCACAGCTTGAGTCCCTGAAGGGTGGCATCAAGCTGAATGGCTGCCACATCGCCCATATGGGCATCTCCGATTCCCGTAGCAGAAAGATTCAGCATTTCCAGGGCCATGTCACTGAGTGCATCAATTCCATCCGCCACCGGGTTACCGGAGAGGTCCAACCTACGGAGGTTTTCCAGAGCAGCTACATCACCTACATCACCGTCAGCAAGCACGGCATCGGCTGCGTAAAGCGCTTCCAGGCTCTCGGGAAGGTCAGTCAATTCGCCGCTCAAATCACTTCCGGATACATCCAGCGTGCGGAGAGAATCGAACTGTCCCCAATCCACATTAAGCTCGGTTAAATCGTTACCGGACACATCCAGGTCTCTCAGGCTGTATACGTCCGGAAGACCAGAGAGATCCGTAAGATCATTATCGGCAAGGTTGAGCTCCCACAGTCTTTCTGTGGAATTATCCAGGTTGTCCAAATCTGCCTCTGCCAGATCGTTGCCGGCGGCGTTCAGCCTCCACAGTTCCATTTCTGACAATCCATCGATATTTACTATTTCGTTACCGGAAATGTCCAGCACTTCTACAGTATCCGGCAGGTTTTCAAGGTCGCCGGCGCCTATTTCAGTATCTGCCAGCGTAACTCTCTTCAGATCCAAGCCTGTGAGGTCAGGTATCTCGCTCACAGCAGTGCCGCTCAGGTAGAGGCGCTCCAGGTTAGTTGCAGTGTCGAGGCCGCTAATATCACTGACTGCAGTGTTAGAGAGGTTTAACCTGGTGAGCTCACTCACATCGAGACCACCGATATCGGTTATATCCGTGCCGGATAGGTCCAGCTTCTCCAGCCCATCGGGGATATCTCCCACATCATCGATATTGTTGTCGGCCAGGGAAAGGGCACTCAGCGGCAGGTCGCCTAACACCCCTATGTCCGAGATTTCATTACCGGGCAGGTCCAGGTAGTCCAGCGAAGTGGCATATTCCAGGCCGGTAAGGTCTTCGATGCCCCTGTCCACAGCTGAGAGGTGGCGCATTTCACCCAACCTGGCTTCCGTAATTTCCGGATCCAGGGTATCAAGGTCGAAGGCAATCAATGCCGCCTTAATGGCATTGCGCAGGGCATCATCGGGCACCAGGTCTTCCTCCTCCTGGGTATATACGAAGTCCTGCACATCCACGGTTTCGGCATCCTCATCTGCATCGCTTCTTGCCTCCAGCCAGTTAAGTGCATCCGCGATAGCGCTGGTCAGGAAGTTATGGCTTGCCGATGTTTCTTCGGCGGTGCCTACAGTCATAGCTTCCGGTTCATAAGGCATATCCGGAGAGGAGCGTCCGTAGTAGCCTTCACACTCACCACACCTGTCATCATGGGAACATTCTTCATCGTCTACCACGCAATCCCACAGTATGCCTTCCAGCAGTTCGTATAAGCCGTCGTCTTCCATCCAGTTCTTAAGCATTGCCACCACGGTTTCACCTGGGTTTTCAGCCTGGTAGAGCAGACCATCTTCTTCGTCAAAGATAGCATCATGTATCATGCTGGAGATTTCGTAGTTGCCCGCCAGTACCGCTGCTTCATCAAGCACGGCGCTGAAGAGAACTTCTCCTATATATTGCGCCCGGGTGTCATATATTT
>CAZWVJ010000021.1:0-29863 GCA_964636865.1 uncultured Syntrophomonadaceae bacterium | reverse complement strand
ATCATCTTCAAATTGTCTTTTTAGGTTTTGAATAACATCCTCTGGCAGGTAAGGCCCTGCAGCGGAAAAATTATTGGAAAGATACCACCGAGGCAAGAAATTACTTGTATTCCCGTTCTTTCTTTAAAAGCTGGGACGAGGAGGTATTGGAACTCTATATTTCCCGCTGCATGATAGCCGGGGAAAACGGAGGGCTTACCCTGGACTGCCACCCGAGAACGGAAGCCGCCCTATTTATGGGCGGATTGAAAAGAAATCCCTGGCCACTTTTACCGGAAGTATCCTGTCCGGTTTTAATCATAGAGGGCGGACAAAGCGAGAATAAAAGCGAAATAGACTTGAGTAAAGCAGCATCCTTATTCCCGCATGCTTACTACTACCAGGTAGATGAGGCAGGGCACCTAATACCCATGGAGCACCCTGCTGTGATTACAGAGTTTATCAGGAGTTTTCTGCAAAAAGAAAGCTTGTAAATTTATCTTTCCCCTGAGAGCAACCCTCAGATATTTGCTGCAGACGCCGGCAGCTTAATTATCACATGATTCAGTCTTGCAAGACAATTAAAAATTGTGATAATATTAAACAAAATAAAGTCCTGTTTAAATCTAAATTACTTGGGAGGGTTGAATATGCAGGGGCAAAATATACCGGCAACATTATGGAATCAGGTGCAAACTACCGGAGATAAAAGAATAGCACTGCGTAAATATAATGGAGATGAGGTTACCGAGTTTAACTGGAGTGAATACGGTGACAGGGTGGCTCGCACTGCCCTGGGACTGAATGAGTTGGGTTTGGATAAGGAAGAAAGGGTGGCCATAATCGGCAGCAATCGTCCCGAATGGCTGGAGGCCGATCTGGGAACAATCTGCGCAGGAGGGATTTCTGTTCCTATCTATGTAACCCTGCCTTCCAAACAAATTCATTACATCCTGGAGCACTCCGAGTCTAAATTTTGCGTAGTGGAAAATCGGGAATTATTAGAAACCGTAATGTCTTTGAAAGGAGATCTTCCCCAACTGGAGAAAGTCATAGTGATGGAGTGCGCTGATATTCCCGGAGGTGAATCTCAGGAAGAGAAGAATACAGAAGAGGTTATTTCTCAGGAGCGGGTGCGCCGTCTGGGTGAAGGAAAAGATAAAATTATTCTGGACCGGGTTGCCGAGGAAACATCCTCGGAAGAAGTCTTTACTATTGTCTACACTTCTGGAACTACAGGTTTTCCCAAAGGCGTTATGCTCACCCATAAAAATATGTTATCTGCCATTCAGACCCTGACAGAGACGGTGGGCATTTATCAAGAGGACCATGAGTATAACCTTTCCTTTTTGCCCCTGGCCCACATTGCTGAAAGAATGTTAAGCTGTTTTATTTCTGCCTATCTTGGTGCTACGGTCTCTTTCGGGAAGGGGCTGGATACTCTTGCCGAAGATCTCAGAAAAACTAGGCCCACTGTTTTCTTTGCCGTGCCGCGGTTGTATGAAAAGTTTTATGAAGCCATAAACAAGCGGATTGACGAGATGCAAGGGGTTAAAGCTAAGCTTGCCCGCTGGGCCATCAGCAAAGGGTTTCAAAGAATGGGTTATGTCCAAAACGGAAAAAAGGTTCCAAAAGGTTTAGAACGGCGCTACCGTCTGGGCCAAAAACTGGTTTTTAACAAGCTCAAAGATTCCATCGGCTTAGACCGCATCAAGGTTATTGCTTCAGGAGCAGCGCCGATAAGCCGAGAAATCCTGGAATTTTTCCATGCCATCGATCTCCCGGTAAGGGAAATATACGGTCAGACAGAGGATTGTGCTGTAACTTCCATCCACCCCAATGAAAATATTAAACTTGGAACGGTGGGTAAGCCATTTCCCGGCCTTCAGATCAAATTTGACGAGGACGGGGAAATCTTAATCAAAGGCGAACAAGTTTTTATAGGCTATTTCAAAGATAAGAAATCCACAGAAGAAAGCTTCAGCGATGGCTGGTTTCATACCGGTGATGTAGGCATGTTAGACGAAGAAGGCTTTTTAATTGTTACCGACCGCAAAAAAGATTTAATCATAACTGCCGGGGGAAAAAACATTGCCCCTCAGCCTATTGAGAACACTCTCAAGATGCAAAGCTATATCAGCAATGTGGTCCTTGTGGGCGATCGAAGGCCCTACCTGATAGCTTTAATAACTTTAGATGAAGAAACCCTGGTTCCCTGGGCAGAGGAAAAAGGACTTAAATTCGAAAACTTTTCCGAGCTGACCCAGCTGCCGGAAGTAAAAGAACTTGTCCGTGAAGCAGTGGAAGAAACCAATTCCCAGCTGGCCGGGTTCGAAACCATTAAACGGTGGAAAATTTTACCCCACGATTTTAGCGTAGACAGTGGAGAATTAACTCCCACTCTCAAAATAAAACGCCATGTAATCGGCAAAAGCTACCAGCAGCTTATTGAAGACCTCTACGGCTCACAAACCACCGCCTAGGGACGCGGGGACAGGTCCCTTGTCCCACCATATTTTTACAATCTATCAATAACACTCTTTGAAATTCCAGTAATTCTTGATAATTGCCTTATAGCCACTCCTTCAGCTAATTTAAGGTTTATTAAGATTTTATTCCTGGTTTCTTTATCCAGGGTGGGTAAGTGAGTATTATTGTCTATCTTTTGTTGTAAAAGTAATACCCTTATTTCCTCATTTGTTAATCGCTTTTTTTCATAATCGAGGCATTTATGTTTATTTTGCTGATTATTAAATTTTTCAAATTGTGGCATTGCTCTTTCTCTTTCATTTGATAACAGGTTTAAGATTTTGCACTCCCTATGACTTTTTTAGCCGGCAAAAAATAGGCAAAAAATATCCTAAATCAACTAAAATTTTTTGTTGATCATCCCGGTGGAAAGGTGTATATTGAAAATACCGACCCAAGTGGTCGAAAAATAGATTGAAAAAAGAGGAAGTTGCCGTGACGGATAAATTTACCCGTTTAGATCATAATAAACAGGAAAAAATCTTAAACGCTGCCCTCCAGGAATTCGCTGAGCAAGGCTACGAGAAAGCTTCCACCAACCGCATTGTGGAAAAAGCCGGTATTGGTAAGGGAATGCTTTTTTACTATTTTAACAGCAAAGAAGAATTGTTTAATTATTTGCTTGAATTTGGAACTGATTTTATCGAAAAAGAGTATTTAAACCAAATTGAGGAACAAGAAACTGACTTCCTTGCTAGATACAGGCAAGCTGCCCAATGCAAATTAAAGGCCTACACCAAGAACCCCCATGTATTTAACTTTTTAGGTGCTGTTTTTATAAACAAAAGTTTAGAGCTTTCCCCGGAGTGGGTGGAGCGTATTAATCATTTAAAAAAGCTGAGTTACGATAAACTATTTAAGAACATTGACCATTCATTGTTCCGTGAAGACATTGAATCGGAAAAGATTATCAAACTGATTCAGTGGGTTATGGATGGTTATGGGAACGAAATAATAGCTCGACTTGAGGAGGAAAACCTCGCTTCCGTGAATATGGAACCATACTGGAGGGAATTTTACCAGTACCTGGATATAATAAGGAAAATCTTTTATAAACATGAGGGGGGAAATGGTAATGGGAGTAGTGCAGACAGATAATTTAACTAAGAATTTCGGCAAGTTTACTGCTCTGGAAGGCGTAAATCTAGAAGTTAATCCGGGAGAAGTTTATGGGTTTATCGGTCCTAACGGAGCAGGGAAAACTACCACCATCCGCATACTTCTGGGGCTCTTAAAAGCTTCAGGTGGAAAAGCCAGGGTTTTTGGTATGGATGCCTGGCATAACGCAGTGGAAATTCATCGAAAGCTCGCCTATGTTCCCGGAGAGGTAAACCTTTGGCCGGAGCTAACCGGAGGAGAAGTTATAGACCTTTTTATCCGGCTGCACGGTTCTAATAAAAAGAACCTCCGAGAAGAATTAATCCGAAGGTTTGACCTGGACCCTACCAAAAAATGCGGTGCCTACTCCAGGGGAAATCGGCAAAAAATAGCCCTGGTAGCTGCTTTTGCCTCGGATGCCGAACTATACCTCTTGGATGAACCTTCAACGGGACTGGATCCCTTAATGGACCGGGTATTTCGGGAATGCATCATGGAAGCAAAAAGGGAAGGTAAAACTGTATTTTTGTCCAGCCACATATTATCTGAAGTGGAAAAATTATGCGACAAAGTAAGTATCATACGCCAGGGAAAAATCATCGAATCCGGTTCCCTTAGCGAACTGCGTCACCTGACTCGCACCAAAGTTCTCCTGGAAACTCGGGAACCGGTAGATAATTTGGCCGGGATGAAGGGTGTCCACAACCTTCAGGAAAACCGGCAAAATTATTTTTTCCAGGTGGATGCTGAAGAATTAGAGCACGTAATCAAATACGTGAGCCAGTTTGGTATTTTAAAGATAGAGAGCGCCCCTCCTACCCTGGAAGACCTATTTATGCGTCACTACGAAGCAGTGAGGGGTGAGGCTTAATGAAGGATCAATTCTTTCGTGGCATAGGGCAGCAAGTCCTTCTGATACTGCGCCGGGATCGTTTCCGCATTCCCTTCTGGTTAATAGGAATTATTTTGTTTACCCTGGTAGTTGCCGCAGCTTATCCCGAGCTAACTACCACGGTAGAAGAACGGCTCATGATGGCTGAAACTATGAACAACCCGGCTATGACAGCCATGTTTGGCCCGGGCTACGGGCTGGATGATTATACTTACGGGGCCATGCTGGGGCATCAAATGCTTCTTTTTACTGCTCTGATAGTAGCCATTATGAGTATTTTGCTGGTAGGTCGTTATACAAGGGGAGAAGAAGAAAGCGGATGTTTGGAAATGATAAGTTCTCTGCCGGTGGGGAAGCTATCTGGTTTAGGCTCTACTACGTTGGTATTATGGGGAACCAACATTCTTCTAGCCTTATTGACAGGGCTGGGACTTTATGCCCTGGGGATTGAGGGCATGGATCTAAACGGTTCCCTGTTGTATGGAGCTGCTCTGGGGGTTGCCGGGATCTTCTTCACTGCTGTTACGGCGCTGTTTGCCCAACTTGCGGAAAGCACTCGTGGCACTGTGGGACTGTCTATTGCTGTCCTGGGATTTTTTTACTTGATCCGGGCCGTGGGAGATGTAAGTAACGAAACCATTTCCATGTGTTCCCCTTTGGGTTGGATCTCACGCACGGAAGTTTACGTGAGTAACTACTGGTGGCCAGTAGTCCTTATCCTGGCGGTAAGCTTGGCCGTAACTGCGGGAGCTTTCTATTTGAGCTCAAACCGTGATCTGGGAGCCGGTTTCCTACCTTCCAGAACGGGCCGTAGGCGAGCTTCTGTCTTTCTACAAAGTTCTCTGGGGTTAGCCTGGAGACTGCAGCGCAATGGAATTATTGCCTGGGCGGTGGGGTTATTTATTTTGGGTGCTTCCTATGGCTCCGTAATGGGAGATATGGAAGCTTATCTGGGAAGCCTTGAATTGATGCAAGAAATGCTGCCGGATGTGGAAGGCTTCACCCTGACGGAACAATTTCTTCCCATGTTGATGTCTGTTCTTTCAATCATCGGGGCTATCCCTGCCTTGCTCATGATTACTAAACTTCGGGGAGAAGAAAGTAAGAACCGCAAAGAACATCTGCTGGTCAGGGCGGTATCTCGGACTAAATTGCTGGGAAGCTACCTGGTTTTGGCTCTTGCCACCGGGGCAGTCATGTTAGCTCTGGCTGGAATGGGTATGTGGACAGCAGCTGCGGTAGTTATGGAGACCCCTCTTTCCTTTGATACCATTATCAACGCCGTTGTGGTGTATTACCCGGCGCTGCTGGTCATGATCGGATTATCGGTTTTCCTTATGGGTTTTAAGCCTAAATTGCTGGGGTTATCCTGGCTGTACCTGGGCTATTCTTTCTTGGTGATCTACCTGGGAGAACTTTTAGATATACCAGAAGAGATGGCCGCTATCACTCCCTTTGGGCATATCCCTCAACTGCCCATAGAAGAAATGAATTATTTTGCCCTTGTTATCCTCCCGGCTATAGCCCTACTACTTGTTGTCATCGGAATGATGGGATACCAGCGACGTGATATTGAATAGGGACGCGGGGACAGGTCCCTTGTCCCACCATTTTTTTACAATCTATCAATAACACTCTTTGAAATTCCAGTAACTCTTGATAACTGCCTAATAGTCACCCCTTCAACTAATTTTAGGTTTTTTAAGATTTTATTCCTGGTTTCTTTGTTAAGGGTGAGGAAGTGAGTATTATTGTCTATCCCTTGTTGTAAAAGTAAAGCCCTTATTTCATCATCTGTTAATTGCTCTCTTTCATCATAATCGAGGCATTTATCTTCATTTTGATGATTGTTGAATTTTTTAAAATAAGATATCGCTTTTTCTTTGTCATTTGAAAATAGTTTTAACGCAAATTTTGTATCGGTTATTATTGGTTTGCTAACATATTCTTGATAACTACTCCATTTGTAATCAGAAACATTTTTTGCTATTTCCGCTTTTACAGGATTTTGGTGTATATACCTTAGAACAGTTAAAAAATATGTATCATCTTCAACAGTTTCACTTTTATAGCGCTCTTGAAATAAATGACCTCTTCGGTCGTATTTTAAGTTATACCAGTAAACAAAACTACTGGAGATTCTCTTTACACATATTGAAAGAGGTTCGGAGTCTTCCTTTAACAATGCATGAATATGGTTACCCATAAAACAATAACCATAAATTTGAAAGTTACTTATATCTTTGAACTTATTAAATGTTTCAAATAACTTTTGCCTATCTTCATCGTCTTTGAATATTGTTTGTCGATTTACTCCCCTTAACATTATATGATATATTCCGGTGCTACTTTTTTCTCTTGCCTGTCTTGCCATTTTTTCACCCTTGTATATCATACTACAACTTGCAAAAATAATCCAGTAAGGAAGAGGGCTTTTTCCGCGTGCTTCTCGTTTCTATGCTCTTGCAAGCCCGATGCATGCGCCTTTCAAATGGGACAAGGGACCTGTCCCCGCGTCCCGTCCCGTGTCCCATTTCTTGACAGGGGTTAGGTAATGATTTATAGTTATATACACATATACGTATATGTGTATATAACTATAATATTACCTAAGGAGAGTGGCAAAATGTCTGAGATGGAAGTTAGGGATTCTTTTGAAGTAGAGCCGTTGGTGGATTTGTTCAAGGTATTGGCTGATTCTACCCGGTTGAGGATTTTGATGCTTTTATATCAAAGGGAGTTGTGCGTATGCGAGATTAGCGACATCCTGGGTCTTTCTCAACCAAAAGTTTCCAGGCATATTGCCAGGCTGAGAAGTTTAGGTTTTGTTAAAGTTTCTCCACATGCCCAGTGGGTTTTTTATCATTTGAATAGAGGGAAATCCAGCAAAGAAGAAACTAATTTCCTGCTGATCAATATTCTTAAGAATATAAAAGATGCCATGGAGGCTGGATATTATCAGGAGTTGGGAACTGATTTAGATATGCTGCGAGAAAAGGAAAGAACGAATGATTTATGCAAGAGGTAAAAATATCAATCCTTGAACTGAACAAATTTTAAATCTAAATTAACCAAAAAGGGGAGTTTGTATTAATTGCTTGATATAGTTGAAGAGGTAGCTATTTACGCAGGAGAACTTTTGTTAACGGTTATTCCAATTCTTTTTGGTGCGCTTTTTATTGTAGAGTTAGCCCGTTACTATTTTGGCGAGGAGAAGTTGTCTTATGCGCTGGCCGGAAAAAGCGTCTGGGGGGCTCGTTTGCGGGCGGCAATGTTGGGAGCGCTTCTTCCCTTTTGTGAATGCGGTGCTTTCCCGGTGGGAATAGCCCTGATAAAAGGGGGCGTGCCTGTTTCTGCAGTTTTGATTTTCTTTTTAATAAGCCCGGTATTGAGTGTTCCCGCCTTTTTCCTATTGGGTGGATTATTTGGTTTTACCTTTGCCGTTATTTATGCCCTGGTAACTTTCGGAGCTGGCATCACGGCAGCTCTGTTCCTGGAAAAAGTAGGGTTGGGCCACGGAGTGGTTAAATTGAACGGCCCTCAGCCATCCGGAAGTGCAGAAGCATGCTGCAGTTCAGAGACATCAGTTTCGCAGTCAAAAGTGATTGCAAGTAATATAACTATGGCAACCGGCTCTAATAGCGGATGTGGTTGTGAGCAAGAGAAAACTAATTTGGATACAGGAAATCCTGGAGGGAGCAGGGAATCCACAACCGTGATGATGTTGCAGGATGCTTTGAGACAGTCCTTTCTCACCCTCAAACAAATTTTGCCGTATATCCTGGCAGCGGCAGTGGTAGCGGGATTGCTGGTATCCTTGATTCCACCGGAAATTATGGAAACTTTTCTTGCCCGAGGTGGAATTTGGGGAGTTCCTCTGGGAACTATGCTGGGAATACCCGTTTATCAGGGTGATTGTGCCATGATTTCTGTAGTGGCGCCTTTGATCAAAGCTACAAGTGCTGTGGGGCCGGGAATTGCTTTTATCATAGCCGGCAGCGGAACCAGCATAAATGGAATAATTTTATTAAACGCTCTTTTTTACAAGAAATTTATTGTGGGTTATGTAGCGAGTGTGATAGCCATATCTCTCATAACCGGATATATTTTGCAATTGTTAGGGTAAATGGGTTTTTTGAGCACTAAATATTTCAACTCACAGGGACGCGAGGACAGGTCCCTTGTCCCAGAAAAATGTAGGGAGAACAGGACGCGGGAACTGGGACAAGGGACCTGTCCCCGCGTCCCTGTTCGTCTCTACGTAATCCTAAGTTTTGGCGGTTTTTCCTCCGCCTACAAAAACCATATTTTTATCTCTGAGCCAGCCTACCTCGCGGAACCAGTCCACAGTATCCTTCAGCCCTTCCCGCACATCCGGATAGAGATATTCAAATCCGGTTTCCAGGCTTTTACGATTGCTTAACCAGTAGCTGGAACTGATGTATTCTGCAGACTGAACTTCGAAAACACGTACCCGAGGAATGCCGTAACGCTTCTGCAGCGTTGTCCACAGATGGGCAGCATGGTACATTACAGGGTAGAGTGCTTTGAGAGTAATAAAGGGAATATCGTGCATTTTGCGGCCCGTAAGCAAGGCGATATAATGCAGGAATTCTGATGCAGAGATAATACTGTTGTCAACAATGTTATAGTCTTCACCTATGAGGTCGGGCCTTTCACTGGCAAAGACGGCAAAACGGGCGACATCTTCAACGTGGACAGAAGCGGTCATGTAATTTTTGGCATCTGTGGGAATAGCCGGCAGCAAGCCGTTGGCAATGGTAAGTATGATTCCCCCGTGTCCGTAACTACTACCGGGTCCGTAGATTGGCCCCGGCCTGATAACTGTTACCGGCAAATTATACTTTTCGTAGTAGTTCCAGATCATTTGCTCTTGCTCCCATTTGGTAACTGAATAATTGTTTACCAGAAAAGTGCCTTCAGGTTGGTCGCCGGGAGTGTTCTTAGGTGAAGAACTGTTTTCATCAAAGGGGATATTCATCTTATCTCCCCCTTGTGCCAACGTATAGGGTTTTCCAAAAACACCGTTGGTAGACCAGTGGATAAATTGCTGCAGGGAGTCGCAGTTTAGGGCAAGATCAACGAAATTGCGAGTTCCTTCAACGTTAACCTTGTGCAAAATTTCAAATTCAGCACTATAATCATAAAGTGATGCTGTGTGGAAAATATGCGTAACCGGCTTTTCAAACAATTTTTCCAATGATTTCTTATCAAGGAGATCCGAAGGAACCATTTCCAGGTTTGGATCATCAAAGTTGAGACCCACCAATTCCAGCGTTTCTCGATTTTCTTGATCATCCAACGCTGAAGCTGTGTCTGTCCCGAGAACTTTTTCCCCGCGCTGAAGCAAGTTCTTCACCACGTAGGCACCGGAAAAACCGGTAGCCCCTGTTACTAAATTCAATCTTTCCATTATCAATTACCTCCAATTCAGCTTCTTAGATTAGTTGGAACTAAAGAAACAAAGTAATAATATAAGATTACCAGTATTAAATTCGCTAAAATCATAAATATTCCTGCATGTTAACTCGGAAACTATTGCCTTAATGCGGTAATTTTTTTGCAGGAAATACGTTTATTACCGCCAAAAGGTGACAAGAACCCCAGTTAATGACCTCCCCTGGCTAAAAAAAATAGTAAATTCTTAATATTGTAACTTGAAATATTCTAGTGTTTACAGGCACTTATTAACAAGTTATTATAATTTCAAGAAGTTCCTTGGTCATTTCTTCTTTGTAGCTTGAAAAAATCTTTGTTGAAAGTAGGTGTTATTTAATGAATTATGAAATTTTGGGAAGTACCATGCCTATGTTGGAACTCAAATTAAGTAAAGAAGAAAGGATTTATGCCCAAACCGGGGCTATGCAGTGGATGGATACCGCGATTAACATGGAGACGGAGATGAAAGGAGGCTTATTCGGAGCTATTAAGAGAAGTTTCAGCGGGGAAGATATGTTTGTAGTTAATTTTTCCGCTGAAGAAGAAGGAGCTACCGTGGCTTTTGGCCATACTTATCCCGGTAAAATTATACCGTTTGATTTGTCCAATGGAACTGTTATTTGCCAGCGGCGTTCTTTTTTATGCGCCCAGGAGAGTGTGGAATATGATTTGTTTTTCCATCAGAAGTTAAGTTCGGGATTTTTCGGTGGCGAAGGTTTTATTATGCAGAAGTTGTCGGGCAGTGGGATGGCTTTTATAGAGGTTGATGGCGAGTGTGTAGAGAAGGAGTTAAATGAAGGAGAAAGCATTAAAGTAGATACCGGTTCTGTGGGTGCTTTTGAAGAGACTGTGTCTATGAACATTGAATTGGTCAAAGGCTTTAAAAATATGTTTTTCGGCGGTGAAGGTATGTTTCTAACCACACTGACGGGACCGGGTAAGGTTTGGATACAGACCATGCCTATTCAATGTATGGTAGGAGAAATATATGGCTACATGCCCAAGCCCAAGTCCAATTAAAGGTTAAAAATGGTTCATCATTTTTTTCTGTTATTATTGTAATCTGCATGTTAATGCAGGGATTTTTGGACAGCGAGTTTGTCCCTTTCCCACTTTAAGAAGGGAGATGAATTGTATGGGTATTGTTACTTCCGAGGAATATCGTGAGCGGTTGTTTAAGATGCGCAATAATATTCACATGGGAGGTGAAGTAATCGGCAGGGACGATTCTCGCCTGAAACCGGCTCTGGATTTGCTCTCTTTCACTTTTGACAAGGTTGAAGACCCCACTCTAAAAGGTGTTATTACTGCCACTTCCCATCTGACCGGAGAAAAAGTCCACCGTCTAAACCACATTCACCAGAGCAGTGATGACCTGCTTAAAAAACAAGAGTGTACCCGTCTGCTTTGTCAAAAAGCAGGAGGATGTATTCAGCGTTGCATGGGCATTGACGCTCTTAATGCAGTTTCCGTGGTAACCAAGGACTGTGATGATGTATTTGGCACCGAGTATCATTCTCGTTTTATTGAATACATGAAAAACTTCCAAAAAAATGATCTGGTGGGCAACTGCGCCCAATCCGACGTCAAGGGTGACCGTTCGAAACGTCCTTTTGAGCAGTCCGATCCTGACCTCTACCTGCGGGTAATCGAAGAGAAAAAAGACGGGATTGTAGTGCGCGGCTGTAAAGCTCATAATTCCAACGCTCCATTCAGTGATGAAATTGTGGTGGTGCCCACCCGACTGATGACGAAACAGGACGCTGATTGGTCAGTAGCTTTTGCAGTGCCTGCCGATCACCCCGGGGTTAAGCAGGTGGTGCGTGTTACGGCACCCCGGGAGCGCAAGCACCTTAAAACGGAAAATCACTTTGGTGTGGCTGACTCCATGACTATATTTGACGATGTGTTTATCCCCTGGGAACGGGTATTCCTTTGTGGTGAGTATTACTTTGCCAGTATGTTGGCCATGCTTTTTGCTACGTTCCACCGCCACAGTTATACAGGGTGTAAACCGGCCATTACGGACCTGCTCATGGGAGGAACTGCCCTCTCTGCGGAATACAACGGTGTAGAAGAAGCTTCTCATATCAAAGATAAACTTTCCGATTTTATTGCCACTGGTGAACTGGTTTATGCAGCCGGCATAGCTGCTTCGGTAAAAGCGACTATGGCTAATTCCGGAACTTACATCCCGAACATACTGTACACGAACGTGGGACGCTATCATGCCGGTGTTAAATTATACCATGAATATGAAACCGTGGCCGACGTGGCTGGCGGGTTGCCGGCAACATTACCTTATGAAGACGAGTTTTTTGCCCCGGAAACAAAGGAATTTATGGAAAAGTATATCATGCGAAAAGATGATATCTCGGCTGAAAACCAGCACCGGCTGTTCCGCGCCTTGTCTGACATACTTTGCTCAGCTTTTGCCGGCGTGTCCCAGGTAGGTGGATTGCACGGGGGTGGTTCACCAATCATGGAGAAAATTGCTATACGAAACAATTATGATATTGACTCCCGGAAACGCATGTTTAAGAAACAATGCGGCATTGAAGATTAATTGGAAAAGTGAGATGAGGGGAAAAAGCAGTGGTTAAAACATTATAATAAAGTAAAAAATTAAGCATTTCGGAATGTATGTAATAACGTATGTTTTATTGATCAATAAGGTAGTTTTTAAGCTTTTTTATCGGGAGAATTTTCTTGCTTGGGAACAACACCTTTTATTCTATGAAGAGGTAGAGTAAACAAAACACCCTGGCCTGCTTTCTCTAAATCACCAATAATAGTTTCCACAGCGTTTACTGCTTTATCAATCATCTCTTCAGATTTTATTACCACAAAAATTGTTTTATTTTCAGGGCGGCAATCTTGAAACATTCTCCGGAGGCCGCCGAACAAGGGCTCATTATCACAAATTACTCGCCCCATCCCCCTGGACTCCATTACAGTTGCGCCACTGACCCCTGCTTTATAAAGTTCCTGCAGTATTTCATCTAGATATTCTGTTTTATTTAAAACCAGTATTAAAAGGTACATGAATGCTTCCCCCTCTAAATAATATTTTATGTAGAGTAATTAAATAAAATAAAATAAAATGTAAGTTAAGTAAAAATCTTTTAATAAAAGTATAGAATAATATTACTCTAATAACAAGTTATTTTTATTATAATTATGCCTAATAACAAACGGGAGAGAATTGGCTTTATTGGGGAATAGTTAGCCACGATTACTGGCAATGTGTTAGAGAACCGTGCTGTCATTCATTTTAAATTTAAGTGTTTTGATTTCCCATTTTCCCATATTAAGTTTAATTTTTTTGCCGGACTGCTCTTCTTTTTTATAGATATCATCTTCTGTTAAGGACGTTTCTCTGATTTTTTTAATATTTTTAAAGAATTCCATGTTTAAGGTAGAATCTGCTCCGTTTGTTTCGTAGCATCTCATAGTGAGGCTGTCTTCATTCTCGGATTTCTTTAGTGACGACAATATAATATTGTCATTGGTTATTCTGCAGAAAGAGAATTCCCCCGGTAATTCTCCTTTGTGCCTTGAAGAAACCCAAGTAATAAGCGGATTATTAAACTCCAGGCCTTTTTGTGGTAACTTGGCCTCTTTATAATCTCCCTTATGTGGATAGATAGAGTACTTGAATTCATGTTCTCCCTGTTCCCAGCAGTCAAATTTTTCAAAAACCTTTAAATTGGCTACCAGGTGGCTATAAAGACCGCCGCTGCCAAAACAATCGGGGCCGCCGTCAGTGGACCACTCACGCAGCATAAGGTTATGGTGCTTATAAAGGGGATATTCAATAATATTAAGGCCCGATAACTGATACTTAAGGGATAACCTCAGCGTTTTTAGAATATCAAAACTGTTTTTTGCCAGGTATTTAAGAAAAGCGGTGGATGTAAGAGAAACGCTCCTAAATAAAACCAATGAAAGTTCATTTTCCCGTACCTCATATCCCGGGTTTCCGACATTTAAGAGCGCAAAACCGTAATTGCCGTCAGAGACATCAACGAAGTTCTGCACAGGCCAGTGGCCGTGTTCTCTATTATCGGCACAGTAAAAAGGAGTTTCGTGCACAGCCTTTCCTTTTATATGGGGTGGGAAAATTACCCTGAATCGTTTATCTTTCCCGTGAAAATTTATGTTTGTCTGAAAATCGATTCGCCTTATATCATTATAAACGATTATCTTCTGAATTCTCCGAGACTGATGCAACCGGCTTTCAATGTTAATTACCGTTCTAACGGGGCCTTTTTGTTCAGTTTGGATTTTGACGGGATAATTGTGCCAGCGATATTCTTTTCCTGTTTTGGAAACTGTCCACAGGTTTCCGGCATCTTCTTCTATGAGAATCTCATTGCCCAAATAACTTCGGGGATGCAAAATTTCCTGCCCGTTTTCCCGGTCATAGATGCTTTTAATTCCACCGGTTTGATTGTCAATTTGTATAGTATAGAAGCTATTTTCCAGGGTAAAATTGGTAGAAGGCGTAATTTTTGCGGTTTCTCCCGTTTTTGGGTTTTCCTTTAGATAATATACTTTATAACCGAGAGGGGGAATAGAGGCTGTAAATACAATTTTATTTCCTTCCCTCTGACAGGGGATTTCTATGCCCTCATTGTCATACACGCGCATACCTTTATCATCCGGATTTGTTTCCTGCAGAATTACTTCTGCTACATCCTCACGCTCATGGGCAAGAGTGTTAAAAACTATAACTGGCAGGCCCTCTGTTTCCTGAGTGTCTATTTTATCAGAGAGATAATGAAGTGCTTCTGTTTGGGCGTTTTCAATAATATTAAGTGCTTCTTCATAGCGAAAAAGAGTTTTGCGGTATACCTTGTCAGTTCCTGTTCCGCAGATTGTATCGTGGAAATCATTTTCGAGGAGGTTTTTCCACGCTCTGTCAAAATTAGGATATTCCTTGCCCATGGCATAGGCAAGAGCATTCAGTTTTTCTGCCGATAATATTTTATGCTGGGTAATCCGGCAGTATTTTTTGACCTTTTCCCTGGATTCGTAACAACCGCTGAATACCGGGTTTAATTCTTTGTCTTTGTAAACATGAAAATTGTTCCCTTCTACTTCTTTAAAGTAATACCCGGGAAGGCTGAAATCAATAACAGGCTTTTTCTTAGCATTCCATTCTTCCACGAAACTGAGCCAGTTTTCCGAGGGTATGGTAAAATCCGAGCCAAATGGAATCATGAGGCATTCTGCGTCCTGGCGCTTGCCTTCATAATGCAACCGTGCATTAATTTCTTTCTCAAACTGACGCTTACTTAGTGAAGGTGATTTTGAAAAAGGCATTAAACTACTGTAACTTGCAGCAAACCAGTTAGCCAGCACTTTTGAACCATCGGGAGCAACCCAATAAAAATTTATAGGATGCATACTGTTATAAGGTATTATACCCCTGGCAAAAACGTAGTAAGACATACCCGCTTTTTTATGTATCTGAGGTATCTGATGGGGATGGCCAAATTCGTCTATTTGCCAGCCTACTTTGCTTTCAGCTCCCAGAAGATCCCTGAAAAAATTTTTTCCGTATATAAACTGCCGCACAAGTGCTTCTCCCGTGGGTATGTTAAGGTCCGGCGCTGCGTACGTGGCCCCCACAACTTCTATTCTACCTTGGGAAATATATCTTTTCAGTTTTTCCCTTTTTTCGGGAAACTGATCCCAAAACGGCTTTACAGAAAGGGCCTGATCGAGCACATAGGTAAATTCCGGATATTTATCCAACATTTCAAGGGCTTTTTCTAAAATTATCTTTGCATCTTCGGCATGCCCTTCAATGGTTTTCCACCATTCAACATCAAAGTGAAAGTGAGGAACCGCAAATAACTTTTTAATATTCATTTTTACCTACCTCCACCCTATTTCATAAATTCAATATTATGGGCCATTAACTTCCTTTATTTCCTTGGATAAAACCCGGCTAAGCCGGTTAAGCTTAGGCTCCCAAGCTTTCTTCTTCTATCCCTGCTTCTGCCTTCTGGCAGGCAACAACTTCTTTTTCCGGATAACGGGAAAAAATAATTAATCCTATTAAAACAAAGACTGCTGCAACGGGACCGGTTAACTGAACGCCAAGTGGTTGTTCCGGTGTCTGGCCGTATAGCTGGAACAGCCCTCCCATGAGCGCAGAAGAAAGGCCAAAGGCTATTTTCATAACCAAACCCTGGATGCCAAAGTACATAGCTTCACGACGTTGCCCGGTATTTTTTTCATCAAAATCGGAAATAGAAGCTACCAAAGCATCAGGGACAATAAAAAGTATGGCAATAGGTATACCGGCTATGCTCACTGCAACCAGTGCTATAATCAGAGGATCTATCCCCCAAAGAGGCTGACCCATAAAGAATGCCGCCGGCAGAATAATAGTTAGTATTAGCATGGAAAACATCATCATGGCTTTTAGCCCCCATTTTTTGGAATAAAGATTAATAAAAGGGAAAGCTATTGCTGCAAGGGCCCCGGCGGCTCCAAAAAATAATGAGGTCGTTGCTTCACCTTCTCCCAATAATACCGTTACATAGAAAGGTAAGCTCAACATCACAATATTACCCCCAAACCAGAAAGAAACGCAACCTACCAGGTAAAAGATAAAGGGACGATTTTGTAACGTGTTTTTTACAGCTTCAATTAGCCCGAATGTAGCCGGTTCGCTTTGAGAAAATTCTTTTTCCCGAATGAACATGGGTACATAAAGAAGAACCAAAGCCAGAAGTCCCATTATCCAGGCCATGCCCTGAAAACCGTATATTTCTATCATTATGCCCGAACCTATTAGGGCCCCTCCCGCACCCAGCATCCCGAAAGCTGCTTTAAAAGTTGAGAGGTCAACCCGCTCGGAGTTAGTAGGTGCCAAAGCCGGGATAAGAGCCAGATATGGGCAGACATAAGCAGTAAAAAAAATAAAGTAGAAAAAAAGTAATACGGCAAGGTAAACGCCGTTCCATATTGTTTCTTCATATAGAAGAGGATGAAAGAGAGCAATAAAAATTATTATCTTTAAAACGCCGCTTACCGCCATAAAGGGAATCCGCCTGCCCCAAGGACTATCAAAGTTATCTGAAAATCGTGCTATTACCGGGTCGGCAACGGCATCCACAACGCGGCCGAAGAAAAAAATGCCCCCAACAATGGCAGGAGGTACCAGCGCACTACCATCGAGTGCGCCTGTTGTAAAAAAATAAAACACCCAGGCTATAACTATCTGGTCCGTAAGAAATATTCCTGCCTGAGGAACTCCATAAACTATTTTAATCCATAATGGCAGTTTTTTACCCATAATTCCAGAGTTGTCCTTTTCTTAAAAAATTTTTCAATCACCTAATTATTAGAATACTACTTATGAAAGATCCCTTTCTATCAAAATGGTTTCGGGAATAAATCCTTCGAAAAGCTTAAGAAAGATATTTCTTTTTTAAAACAAGCATGCCAGAATTGAAGAAGCAGTCTCAATTTAAATATTTAGCGTAATTTTTTGGCAGGTTATAGAAAGCAACATTCCTGCAATTACTTAAAGATCTTTTCTACTGCCGGGTAAATTTTCCTGCAAAAATTATCAACTCAAGGTCATAATTTAATAAGGAAAAATAGGTGTGTTTTTAATTTGGAAGAAGAATTTATTTAGACTGCAACGGGAGCGGTAGCTATGCACGGCTGGATGTAAATATTGCACAAAAAATAATATTATAATAAGGCTTAAAGGTGAGGAAAAGTTTGGAGAACCCGGAGTATTCTAATTTTACATTCAATAAAAATTATTTATTTTATAGGTCTTAAGTGCTTGTGATAGATGACAAGTAGTGCTAAAATTACTTAAACAAAAGCCATTATTAATTATGAAAAAATATGGAGGGGAGTTAAGCGGGTATGCAGCTTAATGATAAATCTAAATTGGTAATCAAGATTTGCTTATTTATTATTGGTGTAATTTTTAATATTTGGGGATTACTTTCGCTGGCCTATGTTAATGAATGGGTTAATGTGGAATTCTTGGGCTATTTAGATGATGTAGATTATGTATTAGTTAAATATGTCATCTTAATAGCAACTATTGCTGTGGGGATCATGACATTTTCAATTACGGCAACTACGCTGAAAGGCAAGGCTATGCGCGGGTTAGTAATTGGGGTAACTACATATAGCACGATACTTACTATACCTTTGCTGCTTTCTTTCATTTTCTTTATTGTTTCTACTGCCGGCACAGAATTGCCTATATTCCTTGCTGAGATGCTTGATCCTATCGCCCAAGATTTTTACACTATTTTTAAAACCCCGAATATGATTTATACCATATTCTCTGCAGGAATTCTTATGAGTATTATTTTTCTTGCTGTACCCATAGTTAATGCCCGTATGGCTCTGCGCAGGGCTCATAAATAATATAGAGATGTCTCCAATAAAAATACAATAATCAGGACATTGAAACCGGGGGAGCGAAAGCGAAGGGTCAAAGCATTCCTAAAAGAGATTTGTCTTCTTACTTTTATACTGATGACCCTGGCAGTTTTTATCTGCCATGAAAGATGTATTTTTAGTTAAAAGGCAGCCTTTTAAGCATCTCTGCGAAGTAGGTTTTTCCTCGGGAGTTTTTTTGAGACAATAAGGAAATTACAGATTTTGCATCATCAAGTGCACGGTGTGAATGAGCCGGCAATATATCGTGTTCGAATAAAAGCCCTTGGAGGCTGCGTCTTCCTTTCCAGTTGATGTTTCTCATTGTGCAGTACCAGCGCATTTTTTTAACAGAGGGGAATAATTTTGCCACAAAACCCTTATCAAACGAGGCATTGTGGGCAACAAGAAAGTCAGCCTGCTCCAGCATGTTGTTGATTTTTTCTGTATCAAGCTGATGGCCGACAAGATCTTCCTTTGACAACCCATGCACATTGTAAGCACCGCTGCTGATCTCGCCCCAAGGTTCTCTTAAGCCGGAATAGGTGTCTACAATGTCGGTAATGCTGTTCTGATCATACCTGAAAAGGACCAATCCCAGCTCAATAACTTCGTCGTTGTAGGGATCCAAACCCGTAGTTTCCACGTCTATGCAACCGGCAATGCCCGTAAAATTTTTCCCGTGACTATTCTCGGCGGCCGGTTCTTCAGATTCATAAACGGTGTTTCCGCTTTTTATCTCCAAGATACGGTCTATTCTAAAAGCCCGCTGTTCTTTCCTTTTAAAGCAGTAAGCCTCCATGCCGATAAAACTTTTGCCGTTATAAGTTATTGTTCCCACCCTCTCGGGTCTGACCACCCTTTTTGTTTTTTCATCGGTCTTTTTAAGATAAACAATTTCCAGGTCTTTTTCATTTTTGGCTGCGTCCTTGATAATTTCCACTTTATCATCCATCGGCAGCTTCTCTTCTGAAGAATGATACTGCCAGCCGGTAATAAATTTAACCACCCTGAAATCCACGCGGATATCAGATGGGTTTAACTTCCTCTGCAAAAAGATGCCGTCAAGGCTGCGGCAACGGGAAAGAGCCACGTACAGCTGGCCGGAAGCAAAGACTCCCTTGCCCAGATCAATCACCACATTGTCAAATGTCTTGCCCTGGCTTTTATGAATGGTAATTGCCCAGGCCAGTTTTAAGGGGTACTGTCGGAAAGAACCGATAATTTCGGTGCCTACTGACTGTGAATCCTTATCCCAGAAAAAGCGGTAGAGGTCCCATTTATATGGATTTACTTCTTCAACTTCTCCGTCATTTAACTTGATTTCCAGGCTGTCTTCATTAATCCCGGCGACAGTGCCGATGGTGCCGTTGATCCAGCGCCCTGCCGCATCATTGTTCAGAAGCATTACCTGAGCGCCTGTTTTTATTTCCAAAACCTCATCAGCCGGAAAACTTTTCTTGTCAATCTTACCGGTTACTTCGGCTGTGAAGAAATATGATTGACCGGGTAGTTTGGCCAGCTCTGCTTTATTTCGCTCCTCGGCCATGGCGTTGGTGGTGGTCAAATAGATAACATCTTTTGGCAGAGTTGTGTTGTGGTCAATAACACGTTTGTTTAGCAGGGCAAGTTCTTCTTCAGAGGCGGTTTTATTTCGGATTTTGTTCAGCAGATCTATAAAGTTTTGCTCTGTTTGACGATATATTGTCTCAAGCTCCAGGTATTTGATTTCAATATCGGCAAAACCCCGAGCGTCAAAAAAATACTCACTATCATAGTAACCATCAATAACAAAGCGATCGTGCCTGGTAACTACCGGTGGAATCTGGTATAGATCACCGATAAGTATCATCTGGATGCCTCCGAAGGGGAGGCCCGGTTTTTTGCCATTTATTCGTAAAAATTCGTTCACGCAGTCGAGCAGATCAGCCCTCACCATAGATATTTCGTCAATGACGATGGCATCGAGGCGTTTGTAAATGGAGGACGCTTGTTTTTTTGCTTCCCGCCTGACCTTTTCGGGGGTTACGTCCGGACGGAATCTAAAAAAGGAGTGAATTGTTTGTCCGCCGATATTAACTGCGGCTACTCCCGTTGGTGCCAGGGTTACAACATTTTTCTGCGTAATTAAACGAAAATATTCAAGTAGAGTGGATTTGCCGGTCCCGGCCTTTCCGGTGATGAAAACGTTTTTATTGTCTTCTTCCATCATATGCAGGGCTTTTGCAAATTGGGGGTTTATATCGATATCTTTAAGGGACAATTTAATCTCCTTATCAGTATTGGTAAACTTATAGGCTAAGATATTAATTTAACTTTGAATTTAGTTATCTTAACATAATTTATACATAACCTTTTCATGAATGTCAATCCAGAAATTAGCAGACTTAAAGGGCATATAATGTGTTGATGCAAAAATTTAACTTTGAATATAATTGTCCTTTATAAAGCAGTAAAAATAAGTTAATATTATTATAATAAACAAAGGGCATTAAGTTTAAGTGCCGGGAAGATGCTAAATATTTCTTTGCCGGCTGAGGCTTGTTTTATTTGAATATAGGGAAGTTCCAAAATATAGTGTAGTTTTTAACGATAATAGAGTAATGAATTCAATTCCGGTTGTTGATTATTTTGATTTTCAAAACGGTTAAGCGGGATGCTGAAATCAGGTGCGGTTGGATCTAAGGGGGAAGTTTATGTCTTTGGACAACAGGTTAGTAGCTTTATGTTACCGGATAATATTTGTAATATTGTGCGCTGCAGGTATTTATGTTTCCCTTTTTGAAAACGGTGATTTTAATGCCTCTGCTTTAATTTTCTATACTATGCAGAGCAACCTGCTGTGTTTGGTGGTCATGATCATGGTCATCGGTGATACGGTTTATAAAATCAGAGACTCGGGCATTAGAGGATATAACTCTGCGTTCCCCCGGCTTAAGGGAGCTACCACAATGGTTATAGCGGTGACTTTTTTGGTCTTTCACTTTCTTTTGCGTCCCATCCTTTTCGAAGCGGGCATGGAGGATTATGCTGCCAGTTTTGCTAATATAGCGGTTCATTACATCACCCCTATTTTATTTATTTTGGATTGGCTGATGTTTGACAAAAAAGGAGTTTATTCCAGGTATGACCCTCTCCTGTGGGAGTCTTTCCCCCTTGCTTATTTCATATTTGCGGTGATCAGGGCCCAGGTGGGCGGGGTTATTCCCCAAGTGGGCAGCAGGTATCCCTATTTCTTTATTGACATTGATGCTTATGGAGGGATGGTAGCTTTATATGTACTGGGGATGGCGGTATTTTTTATTGCCCTGGGTTATGTAATAGTGTTAATTGATAGAATATACTATGATAACGGGTTTAAGTTAAAAAAATGGGAAGAAGAGGTATAAATATACGGATTTTTAATAGATTGTAGGGAAGGAGGTAATGGGTTTGGCTTTGGCAGAGGAGATTATTAAAGGATGGGGAAATCCCCAAATAACTCAACTAGGCATGGTCGCCGGAAACAAGGGGGAATCTATGCAATGGTATGCAAAACTTCTTAATCTTAACCCCTGGTTTAGGAGCAATACAAAGGAACAGGAAATTTATTTTTTAGGGGAAAAGATCGAGCTGGAACTTGAGCTATATATTGCCTTTAGCGGCAGGTTTCAGGTGGAAATTATTGAGGTTTTTTCTGCGGAAAAAGGGATTTATGCAGATGCTTATAGACAAGGCAACATGCTACATCACCTGGGGTATTATGTGAGCAACATTGAGCAAAAAAAAGCCCAATTAAAAAATGCCGGCATCGATATAGTGCAGGAAGGGTATATTGCCACCAAAGGAGGGGCGGTGACGCATTTTGCTTACCTGGACACCTTAAAGGATTGCGGCATCATTTTGGAGTTAATTGAGACCAAGCTAATGGATCGGGTTACAGTTGTGCAAAGAGCACCTCTGATGCGAATGGGTGTATTATCCGGAGATGTAAAGAAGGTAAAGGTTTAAAAATTTGGCCGAAGATGGCGGGAAAGGGAATTCTATTAAAAATCGCTTCTTTTTTTGCCTGATTTTGTCTGGAGGAAAAATTCAATTAAAAAAATACAATTAAAGATAGAAGGCAGGTTGAATCATCCGGATCAAACCTTTTTGACTTGGGAGCAGGTTAGTATATGAAGTTAGAAGAGTTTAGCGATTTTGCAGAGCGTATTATTGAGGAAGAAGTTCCGGCACCGTTGTTAAAGGAATTGCACATGGGTATAATCGTGTTGCCGGAAGAAAACCGGGATAAATATGATGAAGACCGGTATATCATGGGGGAGTACATATCTAATGAGATGGGCAACCATATTGTTATCTATTATGGTTCCTTTGTTGCTTTGCTGGTAGGAGAAAGTGCTGATGTCTGGCAAGAAGAATTACGAGAAACCATTAAACACGAGGTATGGCATCATGTAGAAGCTCTGTCCGGGGTGGAAAAGATGGCTTATCAGGAGATGTGGGAGGAAGAATCCCGTAAAAGCCCCAGGGAAAAAGAAACGACTTCTTCGCAGTCAAAGAGGCTGCGAGGGCTATGGAAACGGCTGAAAAACTTGTGGCCGTTTAAATAATGTACCTATGGAGCTTGCCGTATACAAATTTTGAAAAAAATCTTCCGCCGGATGCAGAGGTGTATAAAACCTCAATCTAATTTCAAGTTGGAAACTAAAAGATTTTTTTTAAATAATACCTTCAGCGAATTATGTTGCTTTATTTGAGGTAGAAAAGATTAGGAAGCAGTTATTTTTTGTTTTGAATTATCCTAATGTCTAACGTTGAAGATTTTTCCTATTAACCTGTATCTGCCTCATGTTGCTGAGGTAACGGGGACCGTATTTTGCCAGATAACCTAAAAAATTCTTTGGTTTTTCGTAATCGGCTACGGCTTTCATACGGATACTTCCGGTAGTGCATGCTACTGCGCAAAGACCGCATCCTACACAGCGTTTGGGGTAGTGGACAGGTTTCTTGCCCATTTCGTCTTCTATCATGGAGAATGCGTCCATAGGGCAAGCATCTACGCACTTGTTGCATGCTGTACATTTGGAAGCTTCTATTTGAGGTATAAAATGTGGGGGAGCAATGAATCCCGGGGCGTTGAACTGGGTGACGGTCCGCAATGCTCCGCAGCAGCATCCGCAGCACGAACAGCTAATATTTAGCCGTTTGGATTCCACATTCAACATCCAGGTAACCAGACCTTCTTTCTCGGCTGCTCGTTTAATGTCTATTACTTCCTGGCGGCTTGCGGAACGCATTTTACCCTGGGAAATTGTCCGCCGGGCAATTTCACCCATTACTACACAGGTCTCAAGAGTTCCTCCACATCCTTCGTTGACTGTATTTTTGGTGAGGCGGCACTGGCAGGTACCCACTGCAAAGTCATGAAAAGGTTCCAAAATTTCTTCAAGATAGTCCGAAGGGTAAGCCATGGGGTCACCTTGAATTGCTTCTTTAACCGGCAAGTAGCGCACAGCATTTACCGGTTTTTTATTTAAATGGTAATTGGCCAGATAACCGGTATTATAGAGTGCTTCATGTAGTTCGGCAAATTTTTTTTGCCAGGGAGTAACAGATTCCCTGTTGGGTTTAACAAGAACTAACTCAAAAGTGCCCGGGATAATTGGGAGCAAGCAATATAACTCTTTTGACCCTTTTTTGATTGAAAAGATCACATATTTCTCGTGGGCAAGCCGGTTAAGAATATTTTTTACTTCTTCCATGGGCCTGCCGCTTTCTTGGGCCAGTTTTTCCACTGTCCGCACTCTCAAGGGTGGCATGTATTTTATTATCTCGGCTTCTTCTTCTGTATACATATGCTCTATCAAGGCTATAAGCTCATCGCACATGGGAGGGCCCATGAGGTAAGGGCTTGAGTAATGCCTGGCTACTTCCAGATGTGCTTTTGATACTCCCCGGTAATCGCCCATATGCATTATTTGTTCCTCCTTTAAAACTAGACTTCTCTGAAATGCTGATGAAGAAAATGCCCCTAAAGATTAATAGTAGTATGTAAACGGCTTTGATAAATTTGCATGATCTATGGATTTCTTGTGAATTATCAACGTAGGGTAGTGTTCTTCAACCCGCTTATAAATTCCTGCAAATTGTGAAAACGGTTTCCTGATTCAAAACCACAATTAACCCTCACCCGGAATGCTATGCAAATTTAGAAATAATTCCCATCCCGGGTAATTAATCTATTATAATACCTGGGATAATACTTGGTTTTTTATCGGGCATGGACGACTATTATTTACTTGGCGATGATGGATACAAAATTGTCGTCAGTTATTTTGTCATGTTAGGCCAGGCATATGCTGGTTCTTAATACTTAAGGCCAGAGTTTGATGTATCTTCAAGCACAATTTTTTAATTTAACAAAAATTTTGAAAAGGTTTGCTAATACAATGTGTAGAATATATTTTTTTATACCGACTTCTATTTGAGATATTTATGGGCATAATTTGGTTGACATGGATAAATAAATTGGAACGATTTGAGGAGGGGATTAATGAAAATGAGTTCAAATATGATTTTTAAACGCAATGTGGAATTGAAAGAAGGAGGAAGTTCATTAATATCACGTATAAGCGAAGCAGCCCGGGAGTCTGGGTCTATAACTTTTGTGGGATCGGCAGCCAGCGAGGGCAAAGGCCCGGAAAAGCTCACGTGGAAAGAATTACACCGGGATGCTCTGGCTGTGGCTGCTGCTATACAGGCACAGGGTATTTCCCCGGGAGATCACGTGGCTTTTTTAGGACCTACGACCAGGAACCTGGTGACTGCCCTCCAGGCTGCGTGGCTGGCAGGGGCGTGTGTAACTATATTGCCTATTCCCATGCGGTTGGATTCCATAGAGCAATTTATTTCCCAGTGCAGAGGGCTGATGAAATATGGCGATTGCTCTTTGCTTCTTTTAGATCCTGATATGGCTGCTTATTATCAACCGGATGCTGAAGATCCGCAGATAATTCAGCTGGACCAGGTTCAACCGGGCTCTACTGGGTTTAAACCGGAAGATTACCGGGAAGTACCGGAAGATCCCGAACGTCTGGCTATTTTGCAGTTTACTTCCGGGGCCACTTCGGAGCCGAAAGGCGTTATGCTTCCACACCGTTGCGTTTGCGCCAATGTGGATGGAATGATTCAGGCGGCGGAAGTTAAGCTAGAAGATACTTTGGTTTCCTGGCTTCCTCTTTACCATGATATGGGCTTGATAGGTTTCCTTACATTGCCTATGATTTTAGGTTGTTCTCTGATTTTGGCTTCTCCTCAGGATTTTCTTTCCAAGCCGGCTAATTGGATGCGCTGGCTTGATGAATATAAAGCTACGATTACTGCGGGGCCAAATTTTTCCTGGGTGTTGGCAAGCAGATCCTTGAAACGTATGAAAGAGACAGGGGAATCGCCGGATCTGTCTAATATGCGCATTGCATTAAACGGTGCCGAGCCTATTGACCCCCAAGCGGTAGATCGGTTTGTAGAAATAGGCAGAGATTTTGGATTTCCCTCTGAAGCGGTGTTTTGTGCTTTCGGAATTGCGGAAGTTACCCTCGCAGGCAGCTTTTCCCCTCTAATGCGGGGGATGGTTTGTGACACCGTGGAGCGGTTTGCCCTGGAGGAAAAAAGAATAGCGCAACCGGCTGAACCGGAAGCAAAAACTACCAAGCGCCTTCCTTTGTTGGGTGAACCTCTCCCCGGCCTGGAGATGCGGATTCGGGATCTTGACACAGGTGAGTTTAAAGATATCAGGGAAGTGGGTGAATTGGAGATTAGAGGGAAGTCTCTCACTACAGGTTATTATAAACGGCCCGATTTAAAGGAGACCCAATTTAACGGCGAGTGGCTGTGCACCGGAGATCTGGCTTATTTTGTGGAGCCCGCTAAGGGAGAAAATCCGGAATTGGTTTTATGCGGCCGCATAAAAGATGTAATAATTGTTTCCGGACGAAATATTTTTCCCGAGGACATTGAGAGAGCAGCCGGTGAAGTGGAAGGCATTAGAACGGGCAATGTTATAGCATTTGGTATGGAGGGCAGCAGGGGCAAAGAGAGCATTGTAGTAGTTGCGGAAACAAAAGAGCAAGAAAATCTTGAAGAGCTATGTAAAAATATTCGCCAAAAAGCCGTGGAAGTTTGCTCTATCCCTCCCAAAGATATAAAAATAGTTCCTCCGGGCACTGTTCCCAAAACTAGTTCGGGTAAGTTACAGAGGAGCCTTTGCAAGAAAAAATATTACCAGGAAGAATTGTAAATTAATCCGGTGATTATGATTTGCTTCAAAATAATGCAGCGCGAAAAAATATTTTTAATAAAAGCGTGCAATTTAAGAAAATATGTGTTAGGATTATATAATCTGTTAAAAAGATAGGAAAAAGTTAAACGATTTTTAGGCCTCTGATTTCAGGGTAAAGTAAAAGTAGTTTGACCCAATTCCGCTTTTTGATAAATAATAATTAAGGAGGCCTCCAAAATATGGAAGGTAAGGTAAAATGGTTTAATGCTGACAAAGGGTACGGTTTCATTGAAAACGAAGAAGGTGGAGATGTGTTTGTTCATTTTTCCGCAATCCAGAGTGATGGTTTTAAGACTCTGGAAGAAGGAGAATCTGTGCAATATGATGTAGTTGACGGAAACCGCGGCCCTCAGGCTGCTAATGTTGTTCGCCTATAAAGGAGAATATATATAGCAGAAGCTGAAAGAAAAGGGCATTTCCTGTTTAATTGGGAATGCCCTTAATTTAATATTCAACTTTTCTATGGTGTCTTTTTATAGATCAAGTTGGAGATTAAGTTTGGAAAAATAAGGTTTATACAAGTATAATTATTATTAAGGAGATTAAATGAATGCCTACTTTTGAGGAAATGAATCTAAGCGCCCCGGTATTACGGGCTGTGATCGATATGGGTTTTGAAGAAACTACTCCGATTCAGGAACGAACTATTCCTTTGGCTATGTCTTTCCGAGATTTAATCGGACAGGCACAAACAGGTACAGGTAAAACAGCTGCTTTCGGAATACCCATGATTGAAAAAATGAATCAAGGACAGGATAAAATTATGGGGCTTGTGGTTACCCCCACAAGGGAGCTAGCTGTTCAGGTGGCTGAAGAAATAAATACCATTGGTAAACATAAAGGGGTTCGGGCGCTTCCAATATACGGAGGACAGGATATTAACAGGCAAATAAGGGCTCTTAAGAATAAACCCCAAATAGTTGTAGGACCTCCGGGCCGCTTAATGGACCACATGAGAAGAAAAACCCTTCGCCTGCAGGAGATAGTAACAGTGGTTCTTGATGAAGCAGATGAAATGTTAAATATGGGATTTATAGAAGATATAGAAACCATACTTTCGGAAGTTCCTAAAGAACGACAAACAATGCTGTTTTCTGCGACCATGCCCAAAACTATCCAGGATTTGGCTAAGCGATTTATGTCAGAGGCTGAATTTGTAAGTGTTAGATCTAAAGAAGTTACAGTTCCAAACACAGAACAGAATTATCTGGAAGTGCCGGAAAGGCAAAAATTTGACGTGCTCTGTCGTCTTTTGGATATACAATCGCCTGATCTGGCCATAATATTTGGAAGGACAAAAAAGCGAGTAGATGAGCTCTTTGAGGGGCTTACTAGACGTGGTTATTCTGCTGAAGCAATCCATGGCGATTTGAGCCAGCCCAAGCGAGAGAATGTATTACGTCATTTCAGGGATGGTACTACTGAAATATTGGTAGCTACTGATGTAGCTGCTCGAGGATTAGATATTGGGGGAGTAACTCATATATATAATTTTGATATACCGCGAGATCCGGAAGGATATGTTCACCGAATTGGACGGACAGGAAGGCTGGGGCAGTCAGGCATGGCCGTAACTTTTGTTACGCAAAGGGAAGAAGAGCAACTAAGGTTAATTGAAAAAACTATAAAAAGGAAAATTGCTAAAATACCTGTTCCTACTATGAATGAGGCCATAGAAGGCCAGCAGAGACTGGCTGTGGCTAAGCTTCGATCAACCATGGGAGAGGAAGACACCTGTTTATATAAAAGTATTGCCGATGAATTGCTGCATAATAACGATGCGGCAGCGCTTTTATCCGCCGCTTTAAAGTTGCTGACCAAAGAACCTGATAGAAAGCCGGTGAAAATAACGGAAGAAACTCCGCCGATGCCCAAAAGACCAAAATATGACGATAGGAACAGGAGCTCAGACCGTTATACGGGGGCACTTCCGAAAAGCCGGCCGAAATATGAAGGGAATAAGGGTCAAAAAAAGAACTACAAGAAGCAAAAATACTACCAATAAAATTCCCTGTAAGGTGAAGAAAATGGGAGCCATAAAGGTATTTGAAAAGAAGTCAGTGGAATACGACGAATGGTTCGATAATAACCCGATTATTTATCAATCCGAGCTACTAGCCCTGGGTAGGTATATGCCCTCAAAGGGAAGAGGATTGGAAATAGGGGTGGGGACGGGCAGATTTGCGCAACCTTTTGGTATTAAAGAAGGCATTGAACCTGCCAAAGCTATGGCAAAATTGGCAGAAAAGAGAGGAATAACCGTATATAATGCCGTGGCAGAAAATTTGCCTTTTGGAGAGAATACTTTTGACTATGCAACTATTGTCACTACATTATGTTTTCTGCAGGATCCTTTTAAAGCTCTGCAAGAAGCAAGGAGGGTCTTACGATCCGGTGGAAATTTAATAATTGGCTTCATTGATAAAAACAGCAAGCTGGGAAAAAGTCTTTCCGCGAAATCTGACAAAAGTGATTTTTATAGGTACGCTACTTTTTATGCAGTTGAAGATATCTTGGAATGGTTAAACAAGCTTGAGTTTAAAAGTATACAAATCTGTCAAACGTTATTTGAAGAGCCCTCAAAAATAATTTCCGTGGAAACAGTGAGGGACAATTATGGCAATGGGGGCTTTGTAGTAGTTTCCGGTAGTTTATATTCTCTGTAATCTCCTTAGCCGGCGTAGGAAAGGAATGTGGGTGTTGGGGCGGTAGTCGCGGGAAAGATAGAAGGGTTCTTAATTATTAATTGTGATGATTAAGATTTGATTAAGCATGACTGAAATTCAAAAAAATGAGCAAAGAATAATTTGAAAAGGTAGTGAATTTAATTTATGAAAAAAAGAGTAGTTTTCCTGTGCACGGGTAATTCCTGCCGCAGTCAGATGGCGGAGGGTTTTGCCCGTTATTATGGCAGCGAAGTAATGGAAGTGTTCAGCGCGGGGATATCGCCGTCAGGAATTAACCAGCGGGCAGCAGAAGTAATGAAAGAAGAGGGGATTGATATAAGCGGCCATAGCTCAGATCCCGTGGATATGGAATTAGTAAATAATGCAGATCTACTGGTAACTCTTTGTGGAAATGCCCGAGAGAGTTGTCCGGCAGTTCCTGCTTCTGTGAAATAGATTCACTGGGATCAGGAAGATCCCACAGCTGCC
>CAZWVJ010000020.1:0-31200 GCA_964636865.1 uncultured Syntrophomonadaceae bacterium | reverse complement strand
AATTTTAGTAGGTAAACGGGGGTAATAAATAGAAAGAGACCTCCGGCGGCTGTTTAAGCCGTACTCCCCGCAGAAAGGAGTGAGGAGGTATTATGTTCAAGGTTCGTCAAATATTATAATCTTCCTTTTCTCAAGCGCTTCTTTATAGTAAAATAAATTGTGCTTGTTTTTGCTTGCAGTATTTAACATATGGAGAGGGTTTTTTAAATGACGGAAGAAATAAAAGTGGTAGCAAGAAATAAAAAGGCTTACCACGATTTTTTTATAGAAGAAAAGTACGAGGCCGGTATTGAGTTGATGGGAACGGAAGTCAAATCAATACGTAATTCCCGCGTGAACCTGCGGGAGGGCTACATAAAGGTTGAAAAAGGTGAATTATTATTGTATAATGTTCATGTAAGTACCTATGAGCAAGGTAATCGCTACAATCATGATCCGCTTCGTACGCGGAAACTGTTGATGCACCGCCGCGAAATAAATCGCCTCTTTGGGAAGGTAAAAGAAAAAGGCTATACTTTGGTGCCTCTTCAAATGTATATTAAAAAGGGCTTAATTAAAGTAGAGGTAGGTTTAGCGCGTGGCAAAAAGAAACATGATAAAAGAGAAGTCTTAGCTGAAAAAACGGCACAAAGAGAGATTGAGAGAGCTTTTAAAGAAAAGCAGCATAAATTAAGATAGTTTATTATCAGTCAGATATGGGGGCGTTTGGATTCGACGGGAGTAGTAAGAACAGGAACTGCGGGTCCGGGACCATGGCCCGGTAAAAACATGGAATGGCTAAAGACGCCAACGATAACGTAGCATACGCTGCTTAAATAAGCAGCGCATCCCACTTTTCCCTGTCCGGGGGAAAAGGTTCGGGGTGTCATAAAACCGGACTACCCGTTAGGTGGCAGCCCTTCCACGTAACGGGGAAATTGAAAAGGGCTGGCAGTCCGGGGCTCTGCCCTGATGGCACCCGGATTGTGAGAAGAAAATCAGGGCTACGCTCGTAGAGGTTCCTGTGATTGCACTTTCGGACGCGGGTTCGATTCCCGCCGCCTCCACCAATTTTAACCTCCTTCATAAATTAATTTATCTTCATCCCTTCCCCTATATTTTGTTGTTTTTATTCCTCATGATGTGGTAATATTTAACTGTGTTGGTAAATCAAATAAATTGCTGGAAGCTTATTTAAAATTGGAGGTAATAAGTTATGGAGAGATTGAATTTAGTTACAGGTGCTTTTGGTTTTTCAGGTTCCTATGTGGTACGAAATTTGCTGCGTCGTGGAGAACGGGTTTTAGCGACGGATTTGGCTTCTAACTTGAACGATCAAGAAACCAGGGAAATTTTGGAATCGATTGGGCTTGATTTTAACGACCCTAATTTGGAACTGATCCCCTCTGATCTCCTAGATGAACAATCCATAAAAGAGCTTTTTGAATATCCCGTTACACATATTTTCCATACGGCCTCCCTTTATGACTACAGCGCAGAATATGAACTGCTCCGCCGTGTCAACGTCGAAGGGACACGTAAGTTTGTGAAATATGCCATGGAATGTGATACCCTGGAGCATTTTATTCACTGGTCAACTTGCGGGGTTTTTGGAAAACCTTTCCCGGCGGCAAAAGGAAAGAAGGCCAATATACCTTTTAACGAGGATTGTTCTTCCCCGAAAAATACCGAAGGTGACGGGCCTGAAGGAAGTTACTTGGTCAATGACTATTCTATAACGAAATGGGAACAGGAACAGATGATATGGAACTATTATAATGAATATAACTTTCCGGTCACTGTTGTTCGTCCTGCCCCCATATACGGCCCCGGAAGTAACTACGGGCACGGAGGTATAATACTCGTTATTGCCCACGGGCTACTGCCCGTTATTCCTGCAGATTCCAAGAATTATATAACTGCCTCGGTTCATGTTGAAGACGTGGCCCGTTTTGCTATCTTTGCCAGTGAACGCCCGGAACTTATTGGGGAAGATTTCAATATTGTGGATAACAGTATCATTTCATATCACGAATTTCTCCACTATATTGCCCTGCTCACAGGCCGGAAAATGCATGATATTCCCTTTGTTACGATGTCGGCGCTTTATCCGATTATGGCTAATGCAGCTCTCCTGTGGACCAAACTGCAGCAGAACTTTGGAATTCCACGAGTAAAAGTGTTCGAAATTCAATCTGCCGAATACGTTAGCTCAAGTTACTGGTTGAGCAATCGGAAAACCCTGCAAACAGGATTCGAATACTTGTACCCTGACGTGCGAGAAGGGCTCAAGGATACTGTGGCCTGGTTTCGCGAGATGAGTTGGCTTACCGATATAAGCAAGATTTTTGTAAGTGGAGGAAGTACTGCAAAAACATGATCCAAAGCAGCTTATTGTAATGGTGGAGTTTATGTGAAAGATATTGAGAATAGTTGTATCACAAAGCCAGGCAAGAATTATAAATATATTGGTTATAAGGATTTAGATTTATAACTCATAACCACAACTGACAATTCATCTCTCACCTACACTCCGCTTAGAGGTGGGAGAAATTTTACCTAAATTTTGTTAAATGAATAAAACAGATGCCGGGAGTAGTTGAATAGTCAAGACCACCCTGCAGGGATAAATTTATCTATACTCACTGCTTGAGGAGTTACCCGGCATCTTATACCTAATATTTTAACGCCGTTTGATTTAGCATAAGAGAGGGCATCAGCGAATGAAGCATCTATTTCCCGGGCAGCTGAAACTCTATGAGCATCTTCCCGTTGGACAACAAATAAAACTGCAGCCTCCCAGCCTTCGTGTGATGCTATTTCTGTTAGTTCGTGCACATGTTTTTTCCCTCTGGTGGTAATGGCATCGGGGAATAGAGCCGTTCCGTCCTTCACCAGGGTAACACTTTTTACTTCAAGAGCTAAGTAATAATTCCCATTAGTTAATAGAAAATCAAACCGGGAATTATCCGTCTTATATTCAGCTTTCTGTATGGTCCACTCCTTAAATTCAGACAATACATTATTTGACAGGGCTTTGGAGATCAACCTGTTGGGCAAAGTTGAATCAATGGAAACCAGCCCGCTTCCCTCCGGGTTTTCTACCAGGGCGGCAGACCAGCGGGTACGGCGCTGGGGATTATTCATTACGGGACGAAGCCAAATTTGTTTTCCCGGGATCAACAGTTCTTTTAATCGCCCGGGATCTGCCAGGTGTACTTCAACTAATTCCTCTTTTGGAACTTTATTATTTTTGTCGGGAGTTTCCAGGGTGCAGCTTATTAAAAATCGATTATGGCGTTTCCAAAACCTGGCCGGTTGTAATTTTTCTTTAAAATACAAAGAATAGTTATCGGCTTGCCCCATTTTCAACTACCTCATTTATTTTTTCCAAATTAATTTTTCAAAAGATGAACATATAATACCATGTGCCTGAAGTACTGTCCATGCCTGAATTATTTCTCATATATTAACTGTTAAAATAATTATTCTCCAAATAAAGAATAAGGCTGTACATTTTCCCGAACCTTATAAATGGAAATTTGTGGGTGCTTATTTTTAGAAATTATTTTAGTGGGGAAATTGACTACCTCTTAAATGTTGATAATGTTGATAAGCGGATCTCTGCGAGTTCGCCTCTTATTGAATGATGCTACGAAATGTGGTATAATTAAATACACTCAAAAATTTTTTCGAATATTCGATTAAATTGATTTAGAATATAAAAAAGAAAGGGAGTAAAACCTTGTCATTATTAAATGGTATAGGAAATAAAATTATATTTTATATATTAATATGCACTATTGTATTTATCCCCTTATCTGGAGCTTTGGGTGGAGAAGATGTGACGGACGAAGGAGATAAAGTGCGAGAAAATATTATTCATGAAGACCTCCAAGAAGATCTTGCCCGAAGTGATGAGCCTGTAGAAGCGCTGGTAATATTGGAAGAAAAGGCTGATACTGCCGGGGTAGCCCGGTCGATGAAAAAGTATGTGCGCCCCTTTGTTTCGGATAAACAGGCCAAATCTTTAGCCCGCCGGGCAGTGATAGATACCCTTAAAGATACGGCTGAAAAGGCTCAGGCACCCCTTTTGGAATACCTGGAAGAAGAAAAGGGCAAGGGAAACGTCCGGGAAATAAATGATTTCTTTATTGTTAATGCCTTGTACTTAAAAGCGGAACCAACGATAATTAAGGAACTTGCCCAAAAACCTGCAGTAGAAAAAATAGAGCCCAACCGAACTTTTGAAATTCAGGAGGGGGAAAAGGCAGGAAGCGCTGTTTCCAACTCTGATGTCCAGTCGAATGATAATGTGGAATGGGGTGTTGAACAAATAAATGCTCACCAGGTGTGGGATGAATTCGATACCGAAGGCGAAGGTGTGGTGGTGGGCGTTCTGGATACGGGGGTTAACTGGGAGCATGAAGCCCTGCAGGAAAAGTACCGGGGCTACTGCCCCGACGGGGAACATGAACATACCTACAGTTGGTATGATGCGGTAAATTATGAAAATGAACCGGTGGATGTTTTCAATGATCACGGCACCCACGTAACTGGTATTGCCTTGGGTGCGGACCCGGATGAGGAAAATCAGATCGGGGTGGCACCTGGAGCGCAATGGATAGCGGCTAATGCATTTCAAAGTGATGGGGATGCGTACGTGAGTGACCTCCTGGAGGCAGGTGAGTATCTTCTGGAACCCGGTGGTGATGCCGAAAAAGCTCCGGATATAATCAACTGTTCGTGGGGAGGGGGAACATCAGGTGACCAAGATGATGACGAATGGTTTCGAGATATGGTGCAGAGCTGGCGGGACGCCGGAATCATGCCAGTGGTAGCAGCCGGAAATACAGATGGCGGTGCTGACCCGGGTTCAATTTTAATTCCTGCCATTTATCCGGAAAGTGTGGCTGTGGGTGCCACTGATAAAGATGACCAGAGAGCAGATTTTTCTAACCGTGGGCCGACGGAATATTACCATGAATTAAAGCCAAATATATCTGCCCCCGGGGTAGGCATTCGTTCTGCAACGTCGGGTACTTCTGGCTACGGAACAAAAAACGGCACCTCCATGGCTACTCCCCATATTGCCGGTGCTGTAGCTTTAATGTTGTCTTTTGATCCGGGATTGTCAGTGGATGAGTTGGAAGAAGCCCTTTACGCCACTGCTTCGTCTCAAACAGATTCAGATTATGGACATTATCCCAATTATGGCTATGGCTATGGAATAGTGAATGCTTATGATGCGGTAGATTTGTTAAAGAAAGGGCATAAAGTTCATAAGCTGAATTTGTTTTCTACAGAAGGCGGAGGCATAAAAAAAGAGGTAGAGAAGGATGGAGAAGAAGCATATCTTGATATATACGAATATTATGAACTTTATGTTTTTGATGAGATAACAGTAAAAGCGGAGCCGAATGATCCTTATCGTTTTGTGGAATGGACCGATGGTGAAGGAAATCTAATAAGTAAGGAAAAAGAATACACCTTTGACGTGGAAGAAGACGTTGTTTTGGTAGCTAATTTTAAGGATGAATTTGAAGTAAAATTAAGTGCTGAACCTGAAGAAGGTGGTCAAGTAAAAGGCGAAGGGTTTTATGAACCAGGGGAAGAAGTATCGGTAAAAGCAATTTCTGAAGATGGCTATACTTTTGTCCACTGGACGGAAGATGATGAAGTGGTTAGCGAGGAAAAAGAATATGTTTTTGAAATAGAAGAAGACCGTGAACTGGTGGGCAATTTCAAAAAAGAATATGAAGTAAGTTTAAGTGCTGCACCTGAAGATGGCGGTCGAGTAGAGGGTGCGGGTATTTATACCTCCGGTGAGCAAGCAGAAGTAAAGGCAACTTCTGAATTTGCTTATGCTTTTATCAATTGGACGGAAGATGATGAAGTTGTTAGCGAAGCAAACGAATATGCTTTTGAAGTAGTAGAAGACCGAGAGTTGGTAGCCAATTTTGAAAAGATAACGGTTGACTCAATTGATCTGAATAAAGAAGAGCTTGAATTGATGGTAGGGGAAGAAAGATTTCTGCAAGCCGAAATTACCCCGGATGATGCTCCTAATCAGGATATTAAATGGGAATCAACTGATGAAGATGTGGCTGAAGTAAATGATTACGGTTCCCTGGGTAAAGTTAATGCTCTGGAAGACGGAGAAACTCAAATAAGAGCAACTGTTATTGATACTATTGGTGGTGAAGAATACACGGCAGAATGTATAATAAAGGTAACCGGAGAAATAGATGACTACCTGGAAGTTAAAGATACCGATCCTGCTGGGGGAGAAGATTCAGTAAAAGTTAATAAAGTCATCAGAGCTTACTTTAATGTTCCTATTCGGGAGAGTGAGGATTTTGAAGACATCACCCTCACCGTTAAAGGGGAAGATGAGGAAATTGCCATAGAAAGGAACATAGAGAAGGGAAGAAATTTAATGCTAAAGATAGCTGAAGATGATATGAGATTTGCCTATAATACCGATTATGAAGTATATATTCCTCAAGGGGCTGTGGAGTGCAAAAAATACGGCAGCAAAATTGAGGAAGATTACAGTTTCGAGTTTACTACTGCTGAAGAAGAAGTACTTGTAGACAAAGTTTCTTTGAAACGAAAATTTTACCAGGTAGGCAGCCCGCAAGTGGCGGCGACCATGGTGCCTCAGATAGAACCTGATGAGGCTACCGATTACGGTTTGAACTGGACAAATGGGGAAAGTGGAGAAGTGAAGCCCACAGGTGAAGGCAATTACCTGGTAACTTCTGATACAGGTAATGATATAGGCGAGATTGAGTTACTCTACAGGGAGGATACCAGTTGGGGTGTATTTCGGGCGTTGTCGCCGGGAACTGCCAATGTTGCTGTGTTGGCAGAAGGTGGAGATGTAAAAGATGAAGGTGTTATAGATGTTTTCTTCGGTTACGGCATTGTGACCTCAAGAGGCCCTCAAGAAGATTTGGAGCCAAAAGCAAAAGATGCGGTAAAGATATTACAGTATATAGTAGGTTTAGCAGAATTTGATCGGGTGCAAAAGCAGGCAGCCAATGTTACCGGCAGCGCAAATAATGAAGTGAAGGTAGGAGATGCCATAAGTGTTTTAAGAAAAGTAGTAGGGTTAATTGATGAATTTCCGGTAGAGAATGAAGAAGATTAATAAAAAAATAGACTACTTTAAGGTGTGGGGCATGGAAAAAGAAAAGACGCAATTAAGCTTTTGGAGAGAAAATTATATTACCCGGAAATTTGTAAGCGCAATTTTACGCTTCATGTCCTTATCTTTTCGCTTTAACCCTACTTTTAAAGAAAACCTGGTAATACCCGAAGAATTTGGGAGAAAACGTTTTCTTGATGCGGTTTTTTTATTTAGGACCAGGGATCATGCGGTTAAAATTGCTGCCGTATTTGAAAACGGGAAAATGCGGGTCCAAAAAAATATTGACCAAAATCCCGATCTCACTTTTATTTTTAAAAGCCCTTATTATATGAGGGCTCTTTTTTCTGTGAATGCTCCGGCTGACCCCTTGCTCATGATGTTGGAACAAAATCTGGAAGTAGAAGGAAACTTGATTTACCTGGCCTGGTTTGGACATGTTTCCAAAGAGTTAACTATGGGGAAGAAAAAGAAGAGGAAGCTGAGCCGGGCTAACCATAAGTTTGAACCGAAGGTAACCCCCTTGGAGCAAATTATTTCTAATAAGCCTTTTTCCCAAGGAGAGCTGCAATCAACCCCTCATGATGGGGTTAAATTTTTGGAAGAGCCTTTTCTGAGCGGTTACAGCTTAAGTGATTTCCCCCGTCTGTACCAGGCCCGGGAGGCACTTTATCAAACTCCGGCAGAAATTTGCACGGAAAGGGCAAGCCTAATCACAGAATACTTTTTGGAAGAAGGGTTTTTTAGGGATCGCCATGGTAAAGATAGAAATCCTGCTTTGCGGCAGGCAGAAGCTTTAAATTATATCCTTACCAATCGCAAAGCTATTATCCGGGAAGATGATCTTTTAGCCGGTACAACCACTACTAAAAATGTGGGCGTTTTGTTGTTTCCTGAATTTGGCGGAGCCACAATGTGGCCCGAGCTCCTCACTATTGATGAACGCCGGTTGAACTCTTATCGCATATGCTCTGAAGATATTGAAATTTTGAATAATACGGTTTTCCCGTTCTGGATGGATAAAAATATAATGGAATACACGCGTCATAAAAATGGAAATCCCCTTTGTCAGCAATTTGATGAAAAATGGGTGCTTTATTTTTCGTGGAAGCCTTATGCAGTGTCGCATACCATACCGGATTTCCCTGCCATACTTCAAAGGGGTTTGCTGGATATTATACGGGAAGCTGCGCAGAAAGAGCAAGAAAGTACTTCCGCGGCAAAAAGGGATTTTTACCGAGCCATGCAAATAGCCCAGCAAGGGGTTTTAAACTATGCTGATAACCTGGCTCTGGAAGCAGAGAAAAAGATTGAAGAAGGGCATAAAAAGGGGACTCTTACAGAAACTCGCCGCCGGGAATTGGAAAATATGGCCCATATTTGCCGGCAGGTTCCCGCCCACCCTGCCAGAGACTTGCAAGAGGCTGTTAATAGCATTTGGATCTGCTGGATAGCCCTACACATGGAAAACATGAATGCCGGCCTTTCCCTGGGATTATTGGATCGTTGGCTGCAGCCTTACTTAATGCAGGAAATGCAGCAGGCTCAAACAAAAACTGAAGAGAAAGAAATTATCGAAAAAGCTATTGAATTAATCGGTTGTTTTTATTTAAAGTGTTCCGACCATTTACCCCTGGTTCCAGATATTGCCAATCGACTTTTTGGGGGCAGTTCATCTGATCAGGCCCTAACCTTGGGAGGGGTAGAGAGAAACGGGGAAAGCGCTGTAAGTGATATGACCTATATATTTTTAAAAGCCACGGAGATGCTAAGCTTGAGAGAACCCAACATGAACGCGCGTTTCCATCCTTCTGTTAATTCCCGTGAGTATTTGCGGCGCCTGGTTGAGGTGAACACTATTACCACGGCTACCCCTTCTCTGCATAATGATGCCTCGGTCTTGTCTGCTGTAGAAAACCAGGGCTTTACGCCGGAAGATGCCCGGGAATGGGGTGCTACCGGATGTGTAGAGCCGACCAGTTGTGGGCGCCATATGGGGCATACTAATTGTATGCTTTTAAACACGGTGGCACCGTTGGAGATGGCTTTGAACAACGGAGTGCATCCACTCACTGGACAGCAGCTTGGGCCGGCTACAGGAGATCCGCGAGAAAATAACAGTTTCCCTACGTTTGCAGATTTTAAGGAAGCTTATCTAAAACAATTGAGCTTCTTAATAGAAAATGCCATTAGTTATAATAATATGCTTGGCATTTCGCACCAATACCTTCACCCAACTCCCCTTCTTTCATCTTTTTTCCAGGGACCGCTGGAAAAGGGAAAAGATGTTATTGACGGTGGAGCCCTTTACAATACATCCGGGGCAGCTCTGGTATCCATAACTGATGTAATTGATAGCCTTATTGCCATTAAGAAGCTTGTTTATGCTGAAAAGTCAGTAGATTGGGGCACCCTACTTGATGCTTTACATAATAATTTTGCAGGAAGTGAAGCCTTGCATCAGTATATCTTGCATAAGATTCCCAAATTTGGTAGCTACGACATGGAAACGCAGGAATTAGCTCAAGAACTAATTGATTTTATCTATGATGAATATCAGCGGCACCAAAATTATCGGGGAGGACCTTATACCAGTGGATTTTGGAGTATGTCAAACCACGTGGCTTTTGGAACTCTTTCCGGTGCTCTTCCCAGCGGCAGGGAGAAAGGCAAGTCATTCACCCCGGGAATAACTCCTTCACCGGGTGCCGGTGAGGATTTATTATCGGGCGTTCATTCCATAGCAGGATTAAATCCTGTTAAAATGCCCAATAACATAGCTTTTAATGTTAAGATTGCTCCCGGAAGCGGGGATAGTCACCGGAAATTTGTAGACAGGGTGGCTGCTTATGCCGGCACCTATTTTGATATGGGTGGCATGCAAATGCAATTTAACATGGTGACTACGGAGACGTTGCGCAAAGCTGTAGATAACCCGGAAGACTACAGCTGGTTGTTGGTGCGTATTTCAGGGTATAATGCATATTTTGTGGAATTAAACTCGGATATGCAGGCAGAACTTATTGAAAGAAGTGAACATAACCTTTCATCTTAAATAACTTTTAGAAATGCTGAATAAAGTAAAAGTGATGTATTAAAGGGGAAAAATGATGATTAAATCGGAGCAAATAAACTTTGATTTCGACGGGCAAAATATTGTAGTGCACAAGGTAAAAAACATGGAAGAATTAATTACCGATCCCACCGATCCGGATAAAGTCCCCTGCTGGGCAGAGATTTGGCCTGCTTCTGTAGGTTTGGCTCGCTATATTTATGCGCAAAGGGATTTAACACATATTACCGCCATTGAATTGGGAGCGGGGTTAGGTCTGCCCGGCGTATTAGCGGGGCAAAAAGGCGCTCATATTACTTTTTCCGATTTCAACGCTCAGGCCCTCTATTATTGCGACCAAAATGCCCGTAGCAATGGATTACAAAAGTATGATACACTTTTGGCTGATTGGAGGGATTTTCCCCCGGACTTGAATTACGACCTGGTTTTGGGGTCGGACATTGTCTATGAGCCACGCCTTTTGCCTTACCTGGAAAAGGTGCTGGCTAATTTTTTAACCGGTAACTGTGAAGTACTTTTGTCTCACTCTTCCCGCAAAGTATCTTTTGAGTTTGCCGAAGAATTGGCTCATAATTTGCAAAAGGAACATTACCTTGATTACATAGATGTTTCGGTGGAAGAATCACTCTTTACTGATTATCGCATAGCTATCCATTCTATTAAATAAAAATATAAAAATATTATTTCCATTGCGGCTTTATCCTGTTATCCTATTATGTATGTAAGGTTATGCAGGCAAATTAGGCGGGAAGATGATTATAAATTACGGGGAAAAATAACCGAGTAAAAAGGAGGAAGCGCCTTTGCGTTACGAAGGAGATATTTACAGACCCCCCAGTGAGGCAAGAAGTCTCATTTTGCAAGCTACGGTAGGGTGTTCACATAACCGCTGCACTTTTTGTGCCATGTATAAGAATAAAACTTATCGGGAAAGGTCACTGGAAGAATTAACCGGAGACATAAAATATGCTTCAGGTGTGGCTTCCGGAACTAGGAGAATATTTTTGGCTGACGGGAATTCGCTGCATATGCCGTCTGAAAGGCTCATAGAAATTTTGGAGCTTCTTAACAAGTATTTTCCCTATCTGGAAAGGGTAAGTGTTTATAGTAATCCTCAAGATTTATTGGACAAAGAAGTAAACGAACTGATTAGAATGCGCGAGTTAAAATTGGGCATGATTTACCTGGGGATAGAAAGCGGCAGCCACCAGGTTTTGCGGGATGTCAAAAAGGGTTCCACCCCGGAAGAGATGATTAGTGGCGCCCGGAAAACCAAACAAGCTGAAATACCTCTTTCTATAACAGCTATTAATGGTTTGGCCGGTCGTGAAGGAATGGAAGAACACGCGCGCAAAACGGCATGGCTCCTAAACGAAATGGACCCGGAGTACCTGGGGTTGCTTACTTTAATGGTTTATCCGGGATTTCCCATTTACCGCAGGATATCTGCGGGTGAGCTAACCATGCTGGAACCATGGGAAGTGCTTGCCGAAATATTGCTCATGGTAAAGGATTTAAATTTAACTTCCTGTGTATTCAGGGCCAATCACGCGTCAAATTATTTGCCTTTAAAAGCGGTTCTTTCCAGGGATAAAGATGCGCTGATGGCGAAAATCGAGAAAATAATGGAGGAGAAAAACCCGGCAGCTCTTCGAGAAGAATGGAGACGGGGGCTGTAAGTGGCACAAGCTAAGAAATAAGGTGGTGCATAAAGTGGCAAACAATCATCTTTCCGGAAAATTTCTGAATATCGGACACCGGGGTGCTCCTTCACAAGCCCCGGAAAATACCATTCCTTCGTTTAAAAAAGCTTGGGAATCGGGAGCGGATGGCATTGAACTGGATGTAGCGTTGAGCAAAGATGGTTTTCCCATGGTGTTTCATAATTACTTTTTGAACGACACCACTGATGGGAAGGGGCTTCTGGCTAAAAAAAACCTGAAGGAGCTAAAATCCTTTGATGCCGGTTCATGTTTTTCCTCAGAATTTGAAGGAACGCGCATACCTACTCTGGAAGAAGTAATTGAGTTTTTGCATGAAGAGACATTTATAATGATAGAAATAAAAACTAACTTTTTTGGCATCAAAGGAATTGAAAAAGCAGTGGCTGCAGTGATTAATAGCTATGGTCTCTATGATCGGGTAGTAGTAACTTCTTTTAATCCCTTAATTTTAAATCGGATTAAAGAAATTGACATAAATATTCCCCTGGGATTGTTGCATGTGCCTGTAGTGCCTTTTTTGTTAAAAAAAGCAAGCTTTTATACCATGGTTTCCCCGGGCTTGCTGCTTCCCTACCATAAGAAAGTTAATCACAATTATTTGAATCTGGCTCGGAGCAGGGGCGTAAAGGTTATTCCCTGGACGGTTAACACAGAAGATGATATGGAGAAAATGCTTGAGTTGGGAGTAGATGGTTTAATTACTGATCATCCGGATATTTTGCATGATTTTTTGCGAAAAAAGGCTGGAAGTAATTTGAGTTAATGCTTAGAAAGGAAACGGATATGTCAAATCATAAATTGGAAAAAATTCAATGTTTTCTTTTGGATATGGACGGCACAGTTTATCTGGGAAATCAACTCATTGATGGAGCGGCAGAATTCTTACAGTTTTTAAAAAACCAGGGAAAAGAATTTTGTTTTCTAACTAACAATTCTTCTAAGAGCGCTGCCGCTTATATGCGAAAATTGGCAAATTTGGGTTTACCCGTGGAACGAAAAAACCTTATTACTTCCACGGATGTGTTAATACATTACCTGAATAAAATAAAACCCGGCGCATGCCTGTTCCCTGTGGGCACCAGATATTTTGAGCAGGAATTGATTAAATCAGGTTTTGACTTAATTTATGAGTTTGATGCTTCTGTTGATTTAGATTATGTGGTGGTGGGTTTTGATACCAGCCTTAACTATGAGAAGCTTTTTGCTGCCTGTCGGTATGTAAGAGATGGTGTGCCTTATCTGGCTTCTCATCCTGATTTTAATTGTCCGTTGGAAAACGGCATTTATATGCCCGATTGCGGAGCTATTATTGAATTTATAAAAGCAAGCACGGGAGTGGCTCCGCAAGAAGTTGTGGGCAAACCTAATCCCCTGGTAGTGGAACTGCTTATGCATAGAAATAAAGTGGAAAAAAATAATTTGGCCATGGTAGGAGATCGCCTTTACACAGATATTGCTCTGGGAGCGGAGAGCAGCATAACTTCTATTCTTGTCTTAACCGGGGAATCTACCCGAAAAGACGCCGTAGAAGGAGATGTTCAACCGGATTCTATCTATGGCAGCATTAAAGATTTGCTGGAGGAGCTCCAGAAACTTCGTCAAGAATAAATCGAGAAAATTTTACTTTTATAATAATAAACTACTATGCTATTTAGTATTTGACCATTCCTGGAGTTTTTTATTTTCTATGCCGGCGTAAATACGGCCTACAAGTGGAATAATGCCATTGAAAAAATTAGTGATTTGAAACAACTTAGAAGGGAAAATATGAAGTTTGTTTTTTCTGATTCCCTTAAATATTGCCCCGGCTACCTGTTCGGCAGTTTGGGTCGGCCAGGGTACCGGTGGGTCTTCTCCTGCTGCCTGGAAAAAGTTAGTTTTGGTAGCTACCGGATAAACTACTTGAAATATTTGCCCCTGATGGAGTTCATAGCGGTAAGCATCGGCGAATCCGCGAATGGCTGCTTTGGTTGAGCTGTAAAGGGCATAACCCGGGACGGAAAGAAAGCTCATGGCGCTGGCAGTACATACAAAATTATACGGGTTATCTCCTTTTATCTGCTTCATTTTTTGGGCGCTGTATATGAGGCCAACAGTATTGGTGTGAAATATATGCTGAATATGGTTCCAGTTAGGTTCTTCTATTTGTTCGTAATAAGCAAATCCTGCATTGGCCACGAAAAGATCAATATCATTCAACTTGCCCAGGGTAAAATCAAACAGAGCATCTATATCTTCTTTTCTGGAAACATCGCAATTTTTTACAAACAACCGTTCGTGAGAAAGCCCTAATTGTTCTATGTTTCGTGAAGCAGCAACCACGATGGCCCCGGCATCAAGAAGCATTTCCAGGAGGGCGTGGCCAATTCCCGATGATGCGCCGGTTATTACCGTTTTTTTCCCTTTAATTTCCATTATAAGTATTCTCCTGTTCTGTTTAGTTTATTTTTTACAACGTTCAAGTTATCCTAGCAAGAATGTTGATTGCTTGTCAACCTTCACTGGATGAATTAACCATTATAAGGTGAAAATAATTTTTCTTTGACGTAAATTAATTTATAAATTATGATAATTTTAAGCAGTGCAAGTGCATTTTTTAAAATTGTTTTTATAGACGGACGATATAATTTTATTATAAAGTAAATTAATATCTAACGAAGGGAGTAAATCGAAATGCAAGAAAATGCACCTATTATAACCCCGAAAAGAGTTATTGTTGCGATTGTAATTTTATTTTTGCTATCTATGGTAGGGTTATATATTTATACCCTGGGGATAATCAATTATGGGTGGCCTTATGAAGAACGCTTTCGCTTCATGTATAGTTGGGTAACCGGCGCGCCCGGCAGTTTTCACTCATTGCAGGAAGATGAAGCCATAGTTTATTTAACCTGGGTAGATGATCCTACTTCCACAATGACCGTACAATGGGTGTCCAAAAGTAATCCCACCGGGCTTTTGCAATACAGGGAAAAAGGTGAAGAAGAATGGAACTCTCAGGAAGCAGATGCAGTGCATGAAATGCCTGCCGCAGAGGATAATTTAATTCATTGGAATACTATAACCGGCTTAAACGAAGCTACTACCTATGAGTTTAAGTTGGAAGAAGACCCGGAAATTCGATCGTTCCGCACAATGCCCCGGGAACCGGATCATAATATTAAACTGGCATTTGCCGGAGATTCCCGGGAGTTTTCGTACTGGTTCGAAGATGTTAATGAGCAAATAGGAGAGTATAGCCCGGATGTTTTGGTGGGCAAGGGCGATTATGTTGCCTGTGAAGGGCTAGCCAGTTCGCGAAATACCCGGAAATGGCTTTATTTTTTAAAGGCGCTGGAAAAAGACCTTGTCGATGAAGAGGGTCATATGATACCTTACATACTGGCTCAAGGGAACCATGAAGTAGATCCCGGTTGGCCGGAGAATGGCGATTATAATGAGCCGGAAGATGCAAGATACATGTGGAATATTTTTAAGTCTCCCCGTATGCTGGGCCCCGAAGATGAATTTTACGGCAACCTGGAGTTCGGAGATTACCTGCAGTTACTGATCCTGGATAGCGCTCATACTGCACCGACGGTTGGAACACAGGATGAATGGTTGGAGGCAACTATTGACGAAGAGAAAACACACGTGATTCCTGTTTATCATAGCGCAGTATTCCCTACAAACAAATATTTTTTCGAGGATTGGAAAAAGGATATGAGGCAAGAGTGGCTTCCCACCTTTTATGAACATGGGGTGCGCATTGTGATGGAAGCCTGCGATCATACTTACAAACAAACGGTCCCTATTGAGTATGCCGAGCAGTTACCGGAAGGTGAAGAAAATTATGTTTCCTTAGATGATGGATATTTATTTGAAGGAGATAGTGGCATGAGGTTCTGGGGTGACGGTGGTTGGGGAGTGGGAATTAGAGAAGTATATAATCCTGCCACTACCTGGTATTTGGAAAAAGCTATTGGTTGGCAGATGGTCCGGGGAATTAATGTAGATGATGGTGAACAGTCACCGGCAGAACAGCATCCTGATGATGAGGAAAAAGCGGAAAATAAAGAAGATGCTTATCATTTCCTGGGTGTGGAATTAGAAGGTGATAAAGCAATAGTTAAATCAATAAATTCCGCTGGAGAAGTTTTTCGGGAAGAAGTATACAAAGAAAAATGGCTGAGAAATTAGAGTAGTGGTATTAAGAGGAACGTCAGAGTGCCATGTATGTATGGAAAAACCAACTTGTGTTTGCTATAATATCACGTGAAATACCAAGTTGTCATTGCATTAAGGGCGTGTAGCTCAGTTGGGAGAGCGTTCGGTTCGCATCCGAAAGGTCAGGGGTTCGAGTCCCCTCACGTCCACCAACTTGAGCAAGCTAACTTGGCAACAAGAGTATGATGGTAATGTTTAAAATAATGCCGGCCCATTAAAATAATATATTATTTATGGGGGCGTAGCTCAGGGGGAGAGCGCCTGACTCACATTCAGGAGGACGCAGGTTCGAAACCTGCCGCTCCCACCAATTTTTTAAAGGATTAAGAGAATAATGACGAAGATCAATATTTCGGGGGTGAGAGAAATATAAATTTTTTAAACTTTTTTAAGACAAATAATTTATATTCCTCTTTTAAGATAGAATAAACAATAGGTTATTGTAGATTGATGGATGCATTACTAATATAAACATCTAAGGAGGTTTTAAAACAGTGTCAACCTGGTTACCTTTATTAGCCCTAGGAGTTATATTTATAGTTATTATTTTAAGTTTGAGATATTTTACTTATAAAACAATGACGGAAAGAGTTTGTGCCCGTGATCCTAATAGCGAGTACTGCCGCAAGCACTATCAAAATAATTTAGATAAATCTATGAACCAGTACAAGCACTGTGATGTTGTTTATGGGGAAACTCCCAGCGGAGGAACTAAAACAGTTATTTGTTACGTGGATGACAGGAACAAAATGGTAAAGAAAAAAGAAGCTTCTAAAGTTCTCGTGCGGGAATTGGATGATAAAAATAACCCCGTTTATGAAACTTGGACTACTTTGGAAGATTAAAAAAAAGTCAATAAATTTAGTTGCTTTTTTCTCCATCTTGTGATAATTTCTAATCAACTCTTTGCAAAGGGAACAAAGAAAGGTAGGAGGTTATTTTTTAAATGGAAGGAAATGTTAAGTGGTTCAACGCACAGAAGGGGTATGGATTTATCGAAGTGGAAGATGGAAAAGATGTATTTGTGCATTATTCCGAAATTCAGGTAGATGGCTTCAAAACTCTGGAAGAAGGTGAGAAAGTCGAATTCGATATAGTCGAGGGAAACCGCGGTCCTCAAGCGGCAAAAGTGGTAAAATTATAGAATTAAAAATTCTGTAAGAAAAAAATTTAGAGTTTGGCTGAAGAGAATTTAGAGAAGAGAATCTATAAAATATGTTCCTTCAGCCAAACATAAATTTTAGATGAATTACCTAATCAACATTAAATTGTTTTGCATAAGGTGGTATATTTTTGAAAGATTCCTCTTTACTTAAATTTATGATTTTTCTCCAACGTAAATGGGTTATAAACCTTTTCCCCACTTAAGATTGAAGCGTAAGTTAATTAATAAGTATTGATTTATAACAACTACAGAGGTGTGTTACTATAGTTCATGTAATAATTTCCCTTGTTTATAATTTAAAAGGTTAAACTAATTATTAGAAATAATTACATTAAGCTATATTTTCAATATAAATTATGGAAAAGGAGAAATGTCCAAATGAATATTAACAAAATAGTTTTAATAGAACCCAAGGCGCCGGGTGATCACGTATATAAGACCATAAATATGCCCCGACTGGGGTTACCTCTTCTGGGGACTATTTTAAAAAATGCTGGATATAAAGTAAATATATTATTGGGGGACAGTGATTCTTTATCTCCCGCTGATATACTCTCTGCTGACCTGGTGGGTATTTCTACCACTACCTCTACTGCTCCTGAAGCATATCGGATAGCCCGTTATACAAAGTCTAAAGGTATCCCTGTGGTCGTAGGAGGTATTCATTCTACTTTTTTGCCTGAAGATGCCTTGCCTCATGCAGATTTTGTTATACGTGGGGAGGCGGAATCTTCTTTTTTGGAGCTTTTGAAGGCTGTAGAAAAAGAAAAAATTCCTGAAGGCATTGCCGGTGTTTCTTATTGGGAAAATGGAGAAATGCAGCATAATCTTGGGCAGACTTGTTGGGCCGATGTAAATTCGCATCCCGTCCCCGACCTTACTCTTATGGATGATTACCTGGAATTGAGTAATTATCCCGTTGTGACTTCCCGAGGCTGCCCTTTTGATTGTTCGTTTTGCAGCGTTACGCCCATGTTTGGCAAAAAATTCCGTTATCGCGATAACGAACTGATGTTGGACGAACTTGCTCAGTATAAAGATAAAAAAATATTTTTTGTAGATGACAATTTTACGGCTAACAAAAAAAGAACCAAAGAGCTGCTCCAGGGCATGTTAGATAGGCAAATATTGCCCAGTCACTGGGGAGGACAGGTTCGTGTTGATGTCGCTCGTGATCCGGAGCTTCTGGATTTGATGCAGCGTACTAACGGTAAAATTGCTTACATTGGATTGGAATCCATAAACCCGGAAACAATGAAAAGTTATAATAAAAGTCAAGATGTAGAGGAAATAAAGGAAGCTGTCCGATGTCTGCATGACCATAATGTGGCTGTGCACGGAATGTTTATATTTGGCGGGGAAGGTGATACTGTTCAAACTATCAGAGAAACAGTAGATTTTGCCCTGGACTCCCGTATTGATACGGTTCAATTCATGGTGCTTGTACCTTTGCCGGGCACCCTCTTATACGAAAACCTTTCAGCAGAAGGGCGCCTTTTGACCAGAGATTGGCAGTTTTATGATGGTCACCATGTGGTGCACTACCCCAATAAAATGTCACCTCAACAGTTACAGCAGGAAACGACCCATGCCTACAAAAGGTTTTATGCTACTAAAAACTTTTTGCAAAATGTTTTGGTTACGGGAGGAAAAACAGCTTTGTACAGGGCTCTTGGGTGGTGGCTCATTCGTCATTGGGAAAAGCAAAACCAAAATTATCAATACCTTTTAGAAAAATTTACTAATCCCGAAGAAACTTCTGTTTCCTTATTAGGGCAAAAAGCGAAATCTTCTTTAGCGGTTCGCGAAAAAACATCACTGCTTAACAAGAAAAATTTGCAAGTTAATGTTTCAGTAAAAAAAGATGTTATTTACTTACGGGTAAAAGGAATAGTAAACAAGTCAAATTTAAAGGAGCTTTATCAGCAGTTGAATCAAATGGTTCCTACTTATTCTTATAAAATGGTGGTAGATACTGAAGGGGTAAGGTTTGCTTCTGATAAAGCAGCCCGCCGTTTCTCTCTATATTTAAATAATTTGGGCGGCAAGGTTCGTCGGCTAGAAGTTTTCTGCCGTGTAGAAGATGGCCTCCATAATGTTTTGGAAAAATATATTCCTTCTCTGCCGAGGTTTGAGGTATTATTTACTAATCGCTAGAGCGTTTAATAAATTTAGCTTTTTATGAAAGATTCTGTTCTGGCTTTGATTCAATGGAGATAGCTTTAGAAGGTATAAGTTTATGCATCAATCTCGGTTTATCTTCTATCTTTTTTTATTAAACTTTAGAGTTAGTTACAGAGGTATAAAGTGAATGCTACCTAAGCTATATTTCCTCTTTATCAATTTCTTCCGCAAGATATTGCTGGGAGAGGGATTGGTAAGACTGTGCGCTTTGATCTATCCACCATAAAGAGGTACCGGTAATTTCTTTTTTTACCCGGGCAGGTATGCCTGCAGCCAGATGCTTGTCGGGCACTTGAGTTTTGTCGGTGAGCACACTGCCTGCGGCAATCATGGCATATTCCCCAACTTCTGCAAAATCAAGGACCACTACGTTCATTCCAATTACCGCCTTGTTTTTTATGGTACAATTGTGTAAAATAGCTCCGTGGGCAACCGTGACTTCGTTTCCCACAGTGGTTTCTCCACTGGGAAGCACATGTATAACTACGTTGTCTTGTACACTGGTATTTTTACCGATCACAATTCGTCCGAAGTCGCCTCTAAGGACAGCTCCAAACCAGATGCTTGCTCCTTCTTCTATGGTTACATCCCCTATTATGGTAGCTGTAGGAGCAATAAATGCGCCCGGGGAAATTTGAGGTTTTTTGCCATTAAATTCAATGATCATAGTATTTATATAATACTATTAAAAACTCAGTGCGTCAAAAATAGTAACTCTGATTATTTGCGGAAAACTTCCGAGAAAATAGAGGGAAAGCTGAGCAGTTGCGAAGAATCAAAGCAAAAAAGAAAAAGGGAAAGTAATTAAGAAATATAACGACTTAATTCAATAAATTGACAAGTGTTGGGAATTTATGCTATTGTGTTTTTTAATAGAAGAGGGTATTGAGCTGAGCTATATGATCTAATAGAAGAATGGGTAGTTTTATTGATGTTAACTTACAAAAAAGTATTTTATCCTTAACAAATTCAAGTATTAATAGTTTTTTGCAAAGTAATAACATACACATATTTTCCAGATAAAAAATTAATTAACATTGAGGCATTAAAAATGAAAAAAGCCCGGTTGGAGATCGATCAAAAAAAATATGATTTAAATATATGCGAAGGCACAGAAGGTGAGCTTGGCCTTGATATTTCAACCTTAAGGGAAGAAACGGGGTTAATTACACTTGACGAGGGCTATCAAAATACCGGCAGTTGTAAAAGTGCTATCACTTTTATAGATGGTGAAAATGGTAAACTTCGTTATAGGGGAATTCCTATAGAAGAACTGGCGGAAAAAGCTACCTTTATTGAAACAGCGTATCTTTTAATATATGGAAAACTTCCCAATAAAGAAGAACTTAGTAAATTATCCCGGTTACTTACGGAAAACTCTCTTATTAATGAAGAAATGCTGCATTTTTTTGATGGTATACCTCCTAATGCGCCTCCCATGGCTATTTTGAGTTCTATGGTTAATGCCCTGTCTATCTACTATCCGACTTTCTCAGAAGAAGATTTTTTTTCTATTACTTTTGAACTCGTAGCTGTGCGTTTGCTTTCCAAGGTGCGAACCCTGGCAGCTTATTCTTACAAAAATTCCATAGGCGAACCATTTGTTTATCCGCGGCATGATCTGAGATATTCGGAAAACTTTCTGCATATGATGTTTCACAGCCCTGTTAAACCATATAAACTTGATCCTGAAATAGTAAGGGCATTGGAACTTTTGCTTATTTTACATGCTGATCATGAGCAGAATTGCAGTACTTCTACGGTAAGGTTGGTAGGTAGTAGTAAGGTAAATCTCTATACTTCAATATGTGCCGGTATATGCGCTCTTTGGGGGCCCTTGCATGGGGGGGCCAATCAACAGGTAATAGAAATGCTGGATGAAATTCAGCAACAAGGATTATCTGTGCAAGAAGTTTTGGAAAAAGCAAAAGCAAAAGATGATGATTTTGTCCTTTATGGATTTGGCCACCGGGTATATAAAAATTATGATCCCCGGGCAAATATTTTAAAAAAGACCATCGAAGATCTTGTAAAAAAGATTAACATAGAGGAGCCCCTTGTTGATATTGCAATGGAGCTTGAGAATGCAGCAATGCAAGATCAATATTTTATTGAAAAAGGCCTTTATCCTAATGTGGATTTTTATAGTGGAATTCTCTATAAAGCTATAGGAATACCCACGGATATGTTTACGGTAATATTTGCCATAGGCCGTTTGCCGGGATGGATAGCTCAGTGGAAGGAAATGTATGACACTGTACCTTTTAAGATCGGGCGTCCTCGCCAAATTTACACGGGAAGTAAAGTTAGAAGTTATATTCCTCTTGAAGAAAGGGAATAAGTGCAGGTGAATGATCTTTTTCCTAAATCCTTTTGCGTATTTTTAGAGAAGATGCTTGATAATAAAAAAAATAAATAATATTTCAATAAAATTTATGAGCAGCATCTATTGACAAAAATTAAATTAAATCATAATATTAAGAAGAAATTCAAAATGGAAAGGTGGTTAATATGAAGACTTCAACTTTGCTGGAAAAAGTTAGATATATGAAAAAAGCCATTCAGAGTTCCTCTACTGCCCTTAACTTTGAAGAAGGTGCTCATATATTAAGGGATGGTTTAATAGCAAATATTTTCATCGTTTCCAATAAAGGGAAAATATTAGGGAATAGTCTTTTGAAAGAATTCGACTGTGATTATTTTAAAGAAAACATAGTGGAAAAAGGTGAATTTCCGTCCTGGTACAATGAAAAGTTTCTACTTGGTACGGAAGAATCGAAAATTAATATAGTTCAAGAAAGTGAGAATTGTATTTTTGAAAAAGACAATCCCTTTAAATGCAAGTACCCTCCGGAAGTATTGGCTTTAGTTCCTATTATGGGTGAAGGCAGAAGGCTGGGGACTCTTTTACTGCATCGGTTCGAAGGTGAATTTTCTATTGATGATATCGCATTAGCTGAAATTGGAGCATCAATAATTAGTATGGAAATGATGAGATATCGAGAGGAAAGAAAAATTGAAGAAACTCGCTATCGGACTATTATTGATGTGGCTTTCGGTAGTTTGTCTTATTCCGAATTGGAGGCAATGGAAGATATATTTAAAGCCATAGATGGCGGTGAAGGTATTGTAGTGGCCAGCAAAATTGCCGATAATCTGGGTATAACTCGTTCCGTGATTGTTAATGCTTTGCGTAAGTTTGAGAGCGCGGGAATTATTGACTCTCGTTCATTAGGAATGAAAGGTACCTATATAAAGGTTAAAAATCCTATATTTAAAGAAGAGATCTATAAAAGGATTTCCTAAACTTATAAACTTGTAACGCCAAGAATTCTCTCGGCTCTATAGGTGGGAGATAAATTAATTTAAAAAACAGGCATTTTGGAAATGCCTGTTTTTTTATAATAAAGTTAATGTTTTAATAAATAATTTATGCTTCACCGCAACGCTTTAGTAAGCGTTCCCATTCTTCTTCTACGAATTGCTCCATTTGTTGTAAGTACTCCTGATTTCGCTCATCCCGGAATAGGTGAGCAAAGCGACCCTGTAATTTCAGGTATTCTTCCAAGGGCTGTTTTTTGCGGGGCTTATAATTAAGGGTCCATTCTCCGCTTTCTACTTCATAAAGAGGCCAAACATGCGATTGCACTGCCATGCGGGCCACATTAATTGTTTCTTCCATGGGGAATCTCCAACCGCGGTGGCAGGGAGCAAAAACATTTAGAAAAGCCGGTCCATCGGTTTCGAAGGCTTTAGCAGCTTTAGTGGTTAAATCTCGCCAGTGGCTTATTGAGGCCTGAGCGGTATAAGGAATACCGTGCGCGGCGACGATGCCGGTAAGATCTTTGCGAAATTCATTTTTACCAATGCTTTCGTCTCCAACCGGGCTGGTGGTAGTCCATGCTCCAAAAGTGGTTGCCCCCGAACGTTGAATGCCGGTATTCATATATGCTTCGTTATTATAACAGACATAAACCATACGGTGCCCCCGCTCTAATGCGCCGGATAATGCTTGAAAACCTATATCGTAAGTTCCGCCATCACCGGCAAAAGCCAGGAAGCGATAGTCATCTGTCAGCTTGCCTTGTTTTTTTAAGCTCCGGTAAGCAGTTTCTATGCCGCTTAAGGTAGAAGCGGCGTTTTCAAAGGCGTTGTGTAGAAAAGACGCTTTCCAGGCGGTGTAGGGATAAATAGTTGTAGAAACTTCCAGGCAACCGGTAGGGTTTACGACAACCAGTTCCACATCGTCGGGGACCCCCATGAGTATCTGACGAATAGCAACCGGGGCGCCACAGCCGGCGCACATACGATGGCCGCCGCTGAGATATTGTTCTTTTTGGACTAATTCTTTTAGTTTCATTGATTATTTTCACCTTCCCTTAATCCAAGGTAACAGATGTCTTCGGGGGGATTTCCTTCCAGGAAGTCCCGAAGGAGCCCTTCAATTTGTTTAGGCCCAAGGTCTCTACCCCCCAAGCCGTAAACTATGCTGTAAATACTTGGCCTATTGTCTAATTCGTAAAAAGCAGAACGTAATTCACTAAAAAGCGGCCCGCCCTGACCTCCGGCAAACATGAGAGAGCGATCCATAACTCCGATAGCCGGAATATGTTTAAGAGCTTTCCGCAGTTCTTTAGCCGGAAAGGGACGGAAGAGGCGAATTTTGAGCATTCCTACCGGTAGACCCTGCTGACGTAATTGTGATATAACATGCTTGGTTGTTCCGGCAGCTGAACCTGCAACAACCAGGGCTACTTCAGCATCTTCCAGATAATAGGGCTCAAACAAACCATATTCCCGGCCAAATAGCTGAGAAAATTCTTTCCCTACTTCTTCTACTACCGGAAAAGCATTTTGCATTGCTTCTTCCTGGGCTCTTTTTAATTCAAAATAAAAACCACCCAGCGAATCAAAATTGCCTACAGAAACGGGATTTTGGGCATCAAGCAAGGTATAAGCCGGTTCATAGGTTCCCACGAAATTGCGGACCTTTTCGGTGGGTTCAAATTCCACTCTTTCCATGCTGTGGCTAATAATAAACCCGTCAAGATTGATCATTACCGGCAGAAGCACATTGCTGTGTTCAGCAATTTTTACTGCCTGGATGGCATTATCGTATGATTCTTGAGCATTTTCACAAAAAAGTTGAATCCACCCGGAATCGCGTGCTCCCATGCTGTCTCCGTGGTCGCAGTGGATGTTAATGGGAGCTGAAAGTGCCCTGTTGACGTTGGGCATAGTTATGGGAAGCCGAAGCCCTGAAGCAATGTAAAGAAGTTCCCACATAAGAGCGAGGCCCTGAGATGAAGTAGCGGTCATCACCCTTGCTCCACTGGCAGCTGAACCAATGCAAGCACTCATGGCGCTGTGCTCGCTTTCCACGTTAATCAATTCCGTAGGCACTTCTCCGTTTGCTACCATCTGGGAAAAGGCCTCCACAATGGCTGTTTGGGGAGTTATGGGGTAAGCGGCTACTACATCGGGTTGTATCTGGCGCATGGCTTCGGCCACAGCATCGGTGCCCACTACGGCAGCTGGCTTAGACATTTGAATTTTCACCTCTTTCATTGTTTTGAGCTTCGGTTTCATCTACCATTTCAATAGCTTCACGGGGGCATTCCCGAGCGCAAATGCCACATCCCTTGCAGTGATAAAGGTTTGTTTCTCCAATTTTTTCACTGGTAGCTGCAATGGCAGCTTCCGGACAGAAGATAAAACATATAAGACAATCGTTACATTTTTCTTCATCGCGTATTGGCCTCTGAGAACGCCATCCCCCTGTGGGGTAAGTAGAAGCATTACCTGCTTTGGGTATAATGCCTCCCAGGGGATGTTCTTCCCAACTCCAGTTATTTATATCCTTAATTTCCCACTTTTTCATCATATTTAACCTCCTCAAATGCGCGGGTAAGTGCTTCTATATTCCTTTCCACAATTTTTTCCGGAAATTTTTTACCGAAAGACGACTTGAGGAATTCACTGGCTTCTTCTTTTCCTAACAGGTTGGTAATGCTTATCAAAGCCCCAAGCATGGGAATGTTTGAAAAAGGCCTTTTAATGGTTTCCAGGGCTATATGTGTAGCATCCAGCGTATAGAGATGATAGTCTTGAAGCTTGTATAATTTATTTACTTCTGCCGGTTCCATATGGGTATTGATTACAATCGTGCCTCCGGATTTTAAGCCAGAAGTAACATTAACCACATCCATCAAGGTATCATCTACTACTACCACAATATCCGGTTCCGTGATAGCGCAGTAAATAGAAATGGGTGAAGGACTGATGCGGTTGAAAATTTGCACCGGAGCCCCCATACGCTCGGGTCCGTATTCCGGGAATGATTGGAAGTACATCCCTTTAGGCAAAACCATTTCTACCAGAGTTTTAGATGCGGTAACAGCTCCCTGTCCGCCCCGGGCATGCCAGCGTATTTCGGTAATGTTATTGTCATCTGCCAATATTAAACACCTCCTCATTCTTTAAAATGGTTTTTCCTTTTTTTGTTTGCCAGAAGCAACAATTAGAGTAACTTAAACAAACATTGATAGAAAATTTTATTACTATCAGTTTTTTATTATAGCATAAGTCAAGGGGAAAGTAACAACATAAATTTTAGCATGTAGAGAATATGGAAGCAAAAAAAATACCATAGTTTTTTAATTTGTTGCCATGCCGGTAAGTAATTAAATAGGCCATCTCTTTCGTTGCCGTTTAAATAAATTGACAGGGTATAATACAATTGCTAAACTTATGTCGATTGAACTCGGCTGATTTAAAAATTTGAAAACGTAGGATTGATGTAATTGAAGAATGAAACTAATATTGAGCCGTATAAGGCAGTTGGAATATTAGATTCAGGAGTAGGTGGTTTAACGGTAGTTCGGGAATTTTTCCACCAACTTCCTTACGAAAGCATTGTGTATTTTGGGGATACGGCGCGAATGCCTTACGGGCCCCGGCAACATGACGAAGTTAGGCGTTTTGCCCTTGAAATTATAGATTTTTTACAAACTCAAGAAGTTAAACTGGTGGTGGTAGCTTGCAATTCTGCTACGGCAGCCGGCTTACCTTATTACCGTGAGCAGTTGGATATTCCGGTAATTGGGGTCATTGAACCGGGAGTAAGGGCTGCCGTGGAAGCTACTCAAAATGGGCGTATTGGTGTAATCGGCACCACAGGGACAATTACCAGTGGTGCTTATGAAAGAGATATCAGAAAGCTTGATTCTTCTGTTCAAATATTCAGTGTAGCCTGCCCATTGCTGGTATTGATAGTGGAAAATAACCTGGTGAATACGCCGGAAGCTTTGCGGGTAACTGAAGAATACTTATCTCCTCTAAAAGAAGAAGGAGTTGACACAGTAATTTTGGGTTGTACTCACTATCCTCTTATGACCGATTTAATCCGAGAGGTTATGGGTGATAAAGTCAACTTAATCAGTTCCGCTGAAGAAATAGCCCGGGAAGCTAAAGAAATATTCACTTCTGAAGGGCTCTTGCGCCCCTTAAATCCTGTAAAAGTTAATCATCGTTTTTTCGTAAGCGGAAAGCCTTCCATATTTGAAGAAATTGGCCAGAGGTTTCTCGGTGAACCCGTAAAAGCTTATCAGGTGGTTTTTTAATATTGGGGCAAAATTGATGAATAACTCCCAAGAGGAGTTATGTTTTAGATGTAAAAGTACTTTCATAATAGAACTTGGATAAGATTATGCCTGATTATTTGCCCGGAAAGAAAGTGAGAAGAAAAAACTAAGGAGGCCCTTATGCGGCACGATAAAAGAGAAAATGATCAAATAAGGCCTTTAAACTTTACCCGAAATTATTTGAAGCATCCGGAAGGTTCAGTTTTGGTAGAAGCGGGAGATACTAAAGTTATATGTACTGCTTCGGTTGAAGAAGATGTTCCGGGTTTTTTGAAAGGTACCGGCCGGGGATGGTTAACGGCAGAATATGCTTTGCTTCCCCGCTCTACGGATGTTCGTGTGCAAAGAGAAGGACTTCAGGGGAGAGCTTCCGGCAGAACTTATGAAATTCAGAGGTTAATAGGGCGTTCCCTGCGTTCGGTAGTTAATATGGAGGCATTGGGAGAACGAACGGTGCGCATGGATTGTGATGTAATTCAAGCTGATGGAGGAACCCGGACTGCTTCTATCTCCGGCGCTTTTGTGGCGCTTATTGATGCATTGCTTTATTTAAAAAAAGAATGTATATTAGAAGCTGTGCCGGTTAAAGACTTCCTTGGTGCTGTTAGTGTTGGGATGGTGGAGGGAGAGCATTTGCTCGATCTTGACTTCAAAGAAGATTCCGCAGCTTTTGTTGATTTAAATGTAGTAATGACAGAAAGTGAAGAATTTGTAGAGATACAGGGAACTGCGGAAGGGCAAACATTTACCCGCAAAGATCTTGACTCTTTTTTAGATCTTGCCAGGCAGGGCATTATGGAGATAATAGCCTGTCAACGCCAGAGTATGGGAACGGCAGTTGCAGAGATTGAAGCAAGCCTTCAACAATATAAATCATAAAATCAGTAGGGAAAGGCAACCGGCAAGATGCAAACAAAAAAATTAGTTTTAGCTACCTCTAATGAGGGAAAAGTAAGAGAGATACAACACTTCCTTAAAGGCCTGCCCGTGGAGATACAATCTTTAAAACAGTGGGATAATGTTCCCGCGGTTGAAGAAGACAAAGATACTTTTGCTGCCAACGCCCTAAAGAAAGCTCGTGTCATCAGTCAATTTTGTGGGGAAATTACCCTGGCAGATGATTCCGGCCTGGAGGTCGAAGCCCTGGAGGGGCTTCCCGGCGTAAAATCCGCGCGTTTTGCAGGTTCTAACGCTTCGGATGAAGAAAACAACCATTTATTACTGGAAAAATTGAAATTAGTGCCCGAATCCCAGAGGGATGCCAGGTTTGTTTGTGTCCTGGCTCTTTTTTTCCCGGATGGAGCATATAAAATTATTGAAGGAACCTGCGAAGGGAAAATTTTGTTTGCACCTAAAGGAGATGAAGGGTTCGGGTATGATCCTCTTTTTTTTCATGAACCTACAGGCCTTACCTTTGCCCAGATGGAAGCGGATGTTAAAAATGAAGTAAGTCACCGCGGCAAGGCTTTGCAGAAGTTAAGAGCCGTTATTAGTGAATTTGTTTGATTTTATGCACTTCGGACAGCCTGTGAAAAGTGATTTCAATTTTGCCGTGGAAAAATCATTGATGTCGGCAATGGACCATGTCTGATTGCATACGCTACAGGTCCTTTTTTTAGTTGCCCAGAAAATTGCGGTGGTTAATAACCCTAGCCAGCCTAAACCAAATAGAAAAACCGTCCATGAGGATTGGATTCCCAGAAAATCAATAATAATTGCTATTATTAGCATTCCTAAAAATGTAATAAATGCCACGCGCATAATTAATACCCCTCTATAGTTTAGTAAAATTTAGTTAGTAGAAAAATTATTAGATCCCAAACCGACCGTAATAGAAAAATATAATCATTAAAATAATGAGAACTACCCCTAAAACCAGTTGGTCTGTAGTTATATTTTTAATTCCCTCTCCTAACCTATTGAAATAAGGTCTAAGTGTTCTGATTGCTTTACTACCTTCTCTTTCAAAAGGATTTATGACGAGATATTCTACACTTACCCAGGGGGGTATAGGTAACCCTTTTTGTAATGGGTTTGCCAGGATGACAAAAAGTAAGACTCCGGAGAGGAAAAGTTGCATGGCCGACCAAATTCCTGACATGGAGTAAACATCAAGCGAAGAAGTATACGGTAGTATTTCCCATATGAAGTCTGGCCTAACTCCGAGCAAAATACAGAAAAAAGCAAAAAGCAGTATGGAAGCCTGCATGGTAAAACCAGGGGGCTTAAAACTTATGGCGCGAGCCTTGAGAAATCCGAAATATACAAACTTACAAAAAGAAGCAGCAGTTCCGATACTGGCGATTAAGAGCATCCATTCTACAGGGCCCATGCCGTACATGGCTTCTTTAAGCATATATTTACTCACATAACCGTTAAATAAGGGAACTCCGGCGATGGCAAGAGCCCCGATTATAGCTCCCAGTGTTACCAGTGGCATTGCCTTCCATACAGGTTTAGGCGGTTCGGAATGATCATCATTGTTTTCCTCGTGATGAGTTAAGTCATGAAGGTTTTCAGTGCCGGTGGAAAAAAGTACAGCCCCTGCAGTCATAAAAAGCAGTGATTTGTAAAGCATATTATTAAATAGATGAAATAATCCTCCATCCACGGCAAGAGTAGCTCCCAATCCCACACCTGCAACCATATAGCCAACCTGGCTTACCACATGATAAGTAAGCAGCCGCCGCATGTTTTTCTGCATGAGAGCGCAGCTGACGCCTACAAGGGCCATAATACCTCCCATATATACAAAAAGCTCATGGGAAGGCAGTATACGAGCCAACGCATAAACCCCTATTTTAGTAGTTAAGGCAGCCATTATGGCACTGGAAAATAATGAAGCATTTGGATATCCCCATGCTACCCAAATATGAAACGGAATAAACGCAGCTTTAAAGCCAATGCCCAAAATAAAGAAAGCAAGCCCTGCCTCCGGTGTTGTCAGGGATATAGATCCGGTAGCGGCAAATTGTTGGCAAATCCCCACAAACAGCATCAAACCGCCTATCAAATGGAAAAATAAAAAGCGGTATGCCATGTGAAAAACCTGTTTGCCGTTAAAAAAAATCAAGCTGGCGGTGGTAATAGTCAATAACTCCCAGAATATAAAGAGAGTGATAAAATCGTTGGCAAAGGCGATTCCTATAGCACTCGATATTGCCCAGAAGGAAGCTACCTGTTCATTGGGCTTTGCCTCCGGAAGTCCGTAAAGAATGCCCAAAAAGCCTATGAGGGTAAAGCCCAGCACTAAAATACGACTGTATTCATGCTCCCAAAAATCAAAAGGAATGACAGTTCCTTCTGCCGGGAATAAAGTGAGCCTGCCCAATTCTATGCCTGCCAGGTTATAAACAACTAAATAAGCCATAACAAGGATCAAGAAAGAAACTAAAATATAGCGCCATTTTTTGCTTAAAAAGAGAAGGGCAGGTGAAATTACCATGGGTGTTATGATGGCTAATAGTAAGAAATTTGAGATATTAACCCCTCCTTAAAAAACTTTTACCTTATATTATTTTATAATACATGTAAATTTTCTTTGCTCATTTATTATACCCAATTATTTTTTTGCATTTAAAAGACATTGGAAGGAGGGTTTTGGTCTCCTTTATTGCGTTTAATATAGTTAACCTAATATTATATTGTTACCTTACGCTTTACATCAGCCATGTAAATTCTTTGTATTATTCTATGATAAAACTAAAAATCCTGCCTGAAAATAGATAAAATAATGAATAGTAAGCATTATTTGCATGTTTCAAAACTTCACGGGAGTTGTAATACATCATAATTGATTAACAAATTATTATGTCGCATAATAAACAGTCAATACAACAAAAGTTATTACGGCTACGGTTTTCGCGGATTTGTATATTATAGTAGGTAAACGGGCGCAATAGATAGAAAAAGCCTCGTGCGGCTATTAAAGCCGCACGCCTCGCAGAATTGTTTATTGCATAACACCGGGGGCTATGTTAGAATATACTCGCTACTAAGGGAATATATATTTTACATGTCGGGGCGTAGCGCAGTTTGGCAGCGCACTTGGTTTGGGACCAAGGGGTCGTGAG
>CAZWVJ010000019.1:0-31373 GCA_964636865.1 uncultured Syntrophomonadaceae bacterium | reverse complement strand
AACCCCGGCATTACCTCTATCGGCAAAATTAAACATAAAACCTCCCCCTGTATTAATACTGCGGAGGTAAGAGGAACCATCAGAGAAGGGGGAACGTGTCCAATACCACCTGGTGCCTAATCTTGGAAGTTCTGCAATCCTATAATCATTTCCGACACCATCAAAGTAAGGGTAAACATTACCTATTGAATATGTAAAATCATGGGTAATATCACCCAATTCGGTGGTAGAAGGAATAAATACCCTATCTTGAGTACTGTATGAAATGCCTTCATGATCTTTATTGGGTAAATTTGTAGGAATAACGGCACTTTGAAAAGTATTCGAAAAAGCGCCATAAAAACCTTCGCCGTCATGGATGCCGGTGTTGTTTAACCAGGGACGTATACCATAATCAGCTGTATGGTGGGTACCACTTTCTCCCCAATGATTGTAACCATCCCTGTGGATATGGGAACTATCATCAAAAACATGCAGCCCGATAAGTTCTTCGGAAACAAGGGTAACTCCGCCTTCGCCGTAATGATCTTTAGCTACCACAATCCATGTGACAGGCCTGGTAACATCCCCGGTATTATAAGTATAATATGTGCCGGTGCGGTATTCCCATTCCCATGAATTATCCACAACTTTATCGCCGATCTCCAGGTCTGATAATTTCTTATGTTCTCTTTGTTCAAAATTTGCTACCAGCACTCGATCTTCTGCTATTTCAAAAACATACTCTTTGTTAGCGCTTATTTCTCTTCCATTTTCGGTCCAATTGACAAAATAATATCCCTCATTTGAAGTGGCGGTAACTGTTACTTCTTCACCCTCGTCGTAAGTTCCCACACCTTCTACATTACCACCTTCTTCAGGTGAGGCAGAAAGGTCTACCTCATATTCCGGATCAGGTTCAGGCTCGGGTTCGTAATCCGGATCTTCCTCAAAATTAGCTGTCAAGCTCCGATTATCTTCTATCTCGAAAGTATAAGCTTTATCGGTAGTTACTTCATCGCCGTCTTCGGTCCAATTAACAAATAAATACCCTTCATTAGGGGTGGCCGTAATTGTTATTTCGTCACCTTCTTCGTATGTGCCGGCGCCTTCCACGTTACCGCCTTCTTCAGGTGAGGCGGATAACTCTACCTCATATCGAGGATCGGGATCCGGATCTTCCTCAAAATTAGCTGTCAGATTTCGGTTATCTTCTATTTGGAACGTATAAGCTTCATCGGTGCTTACTTCGTCACCGTCTTCGGTCCAATTAACGAATAAATATCCCAGGTTCGAGACAGCGGTAACAGTTACTTCTTCCCCCTCTTCGTATGTGCCTGCTCCTTCCAAGTCACCGCCTTCTTCAGGTGAGGCGAATAATTCTACCTCATATTCTCTCGATTCAAAATTCGCTACCAGGTCCCGATGATTTTCTATTTCAAAAGCATATTCTTTATCGGTACTTACTTCCTCGCCGTTTTCGGTCCAATTGACAAAATAGTAACCTTCATTTGCAGTGGCGGTAACAGTTACTTCTTCTCCATACTCATAGGTTCCAGTACCTTCAACTTCTCCCCCCTCTTCGGGATCGGCATAAACGTCTACATTCCGTGTAGGTAATTTAACTGTAACCATCCATTCCCTTGTAATGTCCTCAAACTCATCATGAATCTCATATATCAGCGGATCGGTAAAGTCATTTGCAGTTTCACCGCTTTCCTGTGGCACTCCATCTACTTCTGCAACAGCACCTTCGGAAAGTTCAAATTCGGCTACTAACTCTGTTAATTCGGTACCCGAAGGAACTTCCACATAAACATTATTTTGAGCAAAATTTATGTTCGCAGGTTCAAGCTCTTCCACATCCTTAAAATTATACGCTAATATACCTGGTAAAAATCTTTTGAAGTTTGGATAATGATAATCGGGAGAAAATTCCCATATATTTTCATCCCAGTTTATATATATATCATTTGAAGGAGTGCCGGTTTGCATCTCCTCCGTGGTTTTCGGGGTGCCTTTTCCTGTATCGCTATGGCCGGCTTTTTCTTGGTCATAATAGCTATAATATACAGCATCATCGTTATCACCAACTAATCCTCCTATAGAATTACCGGTCCCGGTCACTTCACCTATGGCATAGTTGTATATTACCAACTCTTCGTTATGTCCTACCAACCCCCCTATCTTATTATCGCCGGAAACATCTCCTTTGGCATAACTGTTTTCCACAATGTTGTCTTCATCAACGTGCCCGATTAATCCCCCTACACTGTTGTTTCCACTAACAGCTCCCTTGGCGCAGCTTCTTGTAATAGAATCGCTGCTGCGTCCAACCAGACCCCCGATATAGTCTCCGCTGCTGGTAACTTTTCCTGTTGCATAACTTTCAGTAACAGTCCCATCTCTGCTCTCCCCGATAAGACCGCCTGCAAAATTGTCGTCGCTTTCAACATCCCCGGTGGCATAACAATCCGTAATAGATTTACTGTAACTACGCCCTATTAACCCGCCGGTATAAAAACCATCACATGTAACTTTTCCTGAAGCAAAACTGTCCTTAATTGAGCCGAATCTACTTCTTCCGAGCAAACCGCCTGCGTTGCCTTGATGGCGCCCCGCATCTTTTCTGGTAATATCGCCCAAAGCATAACTGTTTTCGATGGTATTATTAAAAGTATAACCAATGAGGCCGCCTACATTTTCACCATACCCGGTTACATCTCCCTCAGTAAAACTGTCTATAATATTTTCCCCTTCACTATACCCAATGAGGCCGCCTACATTTTCATTTTTACCGGTGACATTTGCTTTAACATAACTATCTGTAAAACTTCCCCCTTCACTATAACCAATCAATCCACCCACACTCTCAGATTCTCCGGTAACCTCCCCTGTGGTAAAACTATTAATTATATTCGCTCCGTCAGAATATCCGGATATTCCTCCTACATAACTTTTCCCAAGGATGTTTACACTTTCCAGGCCCATATTTGATAGCTCTGAGCTATCGCCAAGGTACCCGAATAAACCGGCATAGTTTAGATCCGGGCTTTCTATGTAAAGATTAGAAATTATATGGCCTGAACCATCATAAGTCCCTTCGAAAGGATAAATTCTACTTCCCACAGGCTCCCAACAGTCTCCTTCAAGGTAATCTTCCAATTCAATATCGGCAATTTGTTCAAAATGTGCATCTAAATATTCCCTAACGTTATTAAGATGTTCGGCTGTTTCTACCAAGTAAGGATCAACTTCCGTGCCCGAACCTCCTGCAAACTCATTTTCCTCTTCTTCTTCTTCCTCTAGCGTCCCTCCAGACGGCATCACCGGCATTGCGAGCGAAAAAACAAATACCATTAAAATGAACACGCTTATTATAATTTTTAAATTACTACTCAATTGCATTTTAACCCTCCTTGAAAAAAATATTTTCAGGAATAATGTTATCTTCCCAAAAAGAAATTCAAACATAAAACAACAGTTTCTTTTTTTTGCTCTCTTGTAGATTTTTTACTAGAGTTTCACCGCCATTTTGCTATATTGGCAGTTTTTTAAATATTTAGTCTTTACATTTGTCATATTCTATCATAGCTGACTATTTTCCTGCACAAAAATTTTAAATTGCAATATGTATATATTCTTTGCCCTATCAAAATTAAAAAATCCAAAATAATGTTATTTATTTAATGGAAATTGAATAAAGTTGAAATTATTAATAAAAAATTGGAAGGAAGGTTTAATTGACTTGAATGCAAAAACTGGATTATTATAATTTATGATGTATAAAACTATAAAAACTTTTAAGAGTAATATTGTTATCTTAAGGGGTTTAAAAAAACTATTTCTAACAGACAAGAAAGGAAAAATTTCTTCTAATAAAATCTTATTTCATTTCGATAATGATTTATGGTTAGAAGTAGGACGAAGGGAGTGTAAGAAATGAAACTACTAATAATTTTTCAAGGAAAATATGGCAATCGGATAGTGGAGCATATAAAAAGCAGGGCTCCTGAAGATTGGGAAATTAACTCCTTGAAGCTTCCCAATATTAGCGAGCCCATTGTGGAGGAGCCTGCCAATAACTTGCCGGCAGAACTTCCCGAAGCAGATTTAATATTGCATCTGGGCGAACAGGCTCAAGCCGCTCAACTGATCCCTGATATGGTAAAAGGTACAGGCGCGCAAGGAGTCGTAGCCTCTATTGATAATTCCGGTTGGATTCCTCAAGGTTTGCGTGTCCAATTGCGGCGGGAACTTGCTCAAAAAGGAGTAACGATTGTATTTCCGGAACCTTTATGTTCTTTGGATGAAGAAAAAGTTGGCTTTTATAAATCCACTCAGGAACCTTATACCAGTGAAGTAATCAAAGAGTTTGCCCGGCATTTCGGGTTTCCTTCCCTGGAGGTAGAAATAGACGAACAGGGCTTCATTAAAAATGCTATTGCCAGGAGAGGTTCTCCTTGTGGTTCCACCATATATACCTTAAACAGAATCATTGGGCTGGAAGCAAACAAGTCAATTCCTTCGGCAGGGTTGATGTGCCTTCATTATCCGTGCCTGGCTTCCATGCAATTAGAACGAGGTGACCATGGAGTAGATACCATTATGCATACCTCGGGCAGGGTATTTAATGAAGCTCTACAAAAGGCCCTGGAAGAGCAAGGGCTCGAACTCCGGATTGACGAGGAAAGTGAAAGCCATTAGATTATAGCCAAAAACTATTTCATCTCATAACATATGGCCCAAAAAGACACTAACAAAGAAAAAGTAAATAAACAATCCGGAGATATCCTTGATGGTAGTAATAAAAGGATCTGAACCTGCAGCCTGGTCAAACCCCATTCTCACCAGGATAAAAGGAACCAGATACCCCAGTGCCGTAGCCAGGGTAATGGTCAGGGTTAAAGAAATGCCCACCGCATACCCGAAATTAGGTTCTTGCTGCCAGAGGGAAGCTATTATGCCGGCTGCTACTCCCATAAGGGCACCTATACTCAAACCGATGGCTACTTCCCTTAACCAGTGGGATGCGAATTTCTTAACATTTATATGCCCCAACACAAAGGCACGGGTAAAAATAGTAGAAGATTGAGTGCCAATATTACCTCCCATGTCCATAATCACCGGAATAAAAATGGCTACCGCAGCAATTGCTTCCAGGGTTTCCTCGTAAGCATCGATAACTGCGCCTGCCAGCAATCCTCCTATCAAGGTAATTATCAAGAAAGGGATTCGGATTTTCCATACCTCAAAAATGGAACCGCTTACCAGTCGCTGGCTGCGTCCCGACTCCTGGCTGGCAAAAGAGGTAAGACCTACCTTATCGAAAATATCTTCAGTAGTTTCTTGTTCCAAAACATCAACGGCATCATCAATGGTAATAATTCCCACCAAACGGTCTTCTCTGTCAACCACGGGTACAGCCAACAAGTCTAAGTCCTGCAGGAGGCGAGCCACTTCTTCCTGGTCTGTTTCGGTGGTAACGCTCATAACTTTTTCGGTCATGATCTCTTCCACCTTTTGTTCCGGGGAAGCAATGATTAGTTCCCGTAAAGAAACTACTCCCTCCAGTTTTCGGGTGGCATCGGTCACATATAAGGTATAGACCATTTCTTTATCTTTTCCTTGGCGACGTATGTTTTCCAAAGCTTCCTGTGCAGTTTGGTCTCGCCTCAAGCGTACATATTCCGGAGTCATAATTCTTCCTGCTGTCTCCGGGGAGTAACCCATTAAAATAGAAGTTTTGTACCTGTCTTCCTTGGACAAAGAAGAAAGTAGTTTTTTAGCCACTCTAGCGGGGAGTTCATCCAGCAAGCGGGCTCGATCGTCCGGTTCCATCTGTGAAAATATTTCCACTGCCCGTTCTTCCCTGAACATAGAAATCAGTTTCTGCTGCAGATTTGTGTCAAGTATTTCAAAAACTTCCAACGCTTTTTCTTTGTTAAGAAGGCGAAAAAGAACAATCCACTGTTCAGGGGGAATATCATCGATCAACTGAATGATATCGAGATTATTAGCTTCATTTACTACTTCTTTTAGAGATTGCACATTATTGTTTTCCAGATACTGCATTACTTCTTCATATAATGTCATGATGTCCAACCCCCTTGTTTTATTAATTAAACCTGAAAAGAAATAATAAAACAGCTCCGAGGAGCTGTTTATTCACAGAAAACTTTTACCGGCATTCAAATACCCGCTTAGTTTTACCCCTCGTCCAAGCTTCGGCACTAAATGACGTAGGCCTTTAAGGCCAGCTACTTTAGGCAGGCCTTAATCCGACCGTGCCTGTTCTACCCGTTGGCGTCTCTGGACATTTCCGGGCAGTAGCCTTTGTTCATTTAGGAGCCTCACTCAACAAGTTACTATTGATTTACTAATAATCCTATTATATTAAATTGCTCCCATAATGTCAATTAAACTTACCCCTAAACATTCTAATTTATAATGCATTTATTTTGTCTTTTGTAAAAAACAGTACCCAAATCATTGATCTCGTACAAATTAATATATATGATTACTGTTTTTATATAATAAAATAAGCTTCAAATTTTACAACTAAGCATATATGCTGTCCCAAATACTTTTATAGTCTTCCACAGAGCCATCGTCAAGGCAGCATTCAATAATTGTTTTTCCCAGGTAAGAAAGATCAGGGGTTAAAAAACGGGCGACTTCTTGTTTGAAAAAATCTGTTAATATTTTTGCTCCGGCATCGTAACCTTCTTCACCTACAGCATTTTGCCTGTCCACCTGTAAAAGTCTTCTGGTAATATAAATACCTTCAACTTTTAAAGAAGTCAACGCATTACCCAGCAGTGGACAGCGAGCAGGAGTTTTGTGCTCGGGTTTAAATGAAACTGTGCCCCGTCGGGCAAGGTATTCTCTGATTATCCACTGAGGCATGAAGCCTACTTTAAATGCTCCTATATACTGATTTGGTATGAGATTATATCTGGTTTCCGGTGTGTTCACCATCTGTTCTAATAAGAGGTTTGCCTGGTTTACCATTTTCCCGGTGGCAAAAGGCCAGTAAGATCCTACACCTTCGCCGGATATACCCTCGGTCTGAATAATACTCGGATTAGCATGTCCACGGGGAGAGACAAGCCTCCAGAGCCAAGCAAGAGCCGGGGGAAGAAGATGAAGCATGCCAATTATGCCATATGTAGGATTCTCTCTGGTACAAGGTGGCGTTCTTACTCCGAAACTTCTTACATCAACCTCTACCGGCTCATCCACAGTATCTGGAACAAGCTTTCGCGGCATAATAACCCTGGGGTTGGGATTAGGGTTCCCCTCTTCATCCCTGGTATGCTCCCAGATAAGGCAGGTTGCGCCAGGTACACCCTCAATATTTAAAAAAATGAGCGGTTCCTCGGAGTGAATACTAAGCCTCTCATAATAAGGATCAGTGCCGTACTGATCAATATGGTCGATTCTTAAAAACCAGCCATTCTCTGCATCTTTTACCACCAGTTTCTTATTATCCTTTTGGAAAGAGGGATGGCATAAAGCCATATCATCGGTAACAGGCTGCAGTTCAGATGTTTCTTTTAAATCTAAATAAATATGTTCGTCATTCATGATTCCCCTGGCTAAAAGAATGCGGCCATCAGGATCCCGATGTAGAGGGCCAATCATCTCGCTTTTTCCGCCACCGCTGGCACCCTCATGCATTAAAACCAATGTGTTGTCGTAAGGAGTAATTATTTTTACCGAAGATGCGTGTGCTGTGAGCCATCCTTCCTGTTCTCCGAAGTTAAGTAATACGCCGTAAACTCCTTTTTTAGCACTGGGGCCGGGATATAAATTATATGAAAACAGCTCATGCATATCATCCAAGCGGTTATGAACTACAACCTGCTTGCCGTCAAAATGAGTTTGTCTAAAAGGTGGAACAAGATATATTACGGCATTAGGTGTGAAACCTTCCGGAATTTCTTCCGCCGGGACAAAACCTTGAAGATCAGCAAGACCTCCGGCAAAAAAACCGGCATTTTCCGGTCCTATTAATAGAGCGGGATAGTGCAAATCATTTATTTTTCCACCGGCTAAGAAGGGCATCACAATAAGGTTCTGTTTTTTCAACCATTCAAAGCTTAATTGTCTTATAGGTTCAAAATCTTCATTGTAGGTTTCTTTGTAGGTAGGTTTATCAGTTTCCTTGTCGTCAGCAATTACCATTGAATCAGGGTCGCGCCTTCTCATATAAGTATCTACATAATTAACAGCAAGTCCGTTTTTGCATTTCGCCACCGTTGCTTCTACAATTTTTCCGTATCCGGGAATATTATATGATATCTCAAACAAGTCTTTTTCTTTTCCGCCCATTGCCAGTTCCATTATATGATCCCGGCTTTCCGGAACGGTTATTTTATTATTAGCGCTAAATATTTGCTTTAATTCTTCGCTTAAATTCATTTTCTCTAAATACTTGTTTATCATTTCCTTTCCTCCCACTATGTATCAAATACCAAAGAATAATATTAACAAATACGGGTCTATAAGTCAATTAATATTATGCTTTTATCTAATTCTGTCTCTTCTGAAAAAAGGCTAAAAAAAGCAACCCCGCCAGCTTCCTTGTGGCGGGGGGTATTTCTGGTGAGCCATCCAGGATTCGAACCTGGGACACCCTGATTAAAAGTCAGGTGCTCTGCCAACTGAGCTAATGGCCCTTTTTTCACCCTTTGTAGGGAGTATTTATCACAATAATCATTTTAAACTCTATAAATATTGAAGTCAAGTATCTGAATTCTATTTTTGTATATTATAAATTCTCACATCGTTAATGATGCTATAAGCTTTAAGCCTTTTCTTACATTTAACCTTTAAACTAATTATACTTCAATTTAACGGGTTTTGCTACCATAGAACATAATGAAATAACCTATGTATAACTGTATAACTATTCCAGGTAAACAATTTCATATTTTTCAGGAGATAGTTCTCTTAAAAAAAGCGAAGGACGAGTTATAAAAGAACTTCCCTGGCGATAATCGTTTGTATAGGTAAGCAGGTGTAAATAACGAGCTGCTCGAGATGCGGCCACGTAAAAAAGCCTTCTTTCTTCTTCCAGGTTTACATTTCCCCACCCACTGGGAAAATGCCCCTCGTTAACAGCCAGAACAAATACAGCTTCCCATTCTTTGCCTTTAGCACTGTGAATAGTAGAAAGGGTTAGATAATCATTTTCCCCCTGTGCTCCCATTTCATCTTCAAAAAAAAGAGTTTCTTCCAAACTAAGAGCTTCCAGAAAAGTTTCCAGATTTTCATACTTTTGGCTATAGGAAGCAAGCCTTTCCAAACTGCGATATCGTTCTTCCCAACTATCAGGAAAATTCTGGCTTAACAATTCATAATAACCATTTTCCAATATGTGATAAATAATTTCAGTAATTTGATTTAGATTCATAATGGCTGCAACTGTTTGCTTAATAATTTCCCAGCCTTTTTTACCCCGAGAAGGCATTATTTCTCCGGAAACAATGTCTTTTAAGGGCGCCGGGGAAGCAATTATTTGGGAAATCACCTGGTCAGTGGCTGATTTACCCAATCCCGGGTGCAAGGGCACTACTCTTCGCCATGAAGATTCATCATGGGGATTATATAAAATTCTCATCCAGGCCAACATATCTTTAATATGTGCTTTTTGCATAAACTTTAAACCACCAAATGTACGGTATGGGATACGCCTTTTAAGTATTTCCATTTCCAAATCTTGGGTTAAATATGAGCTGCGATATAAAACGGCAATGTCTTTTAAACGAAGTCCCTGTTGATAAAGTTCCTGGATTCTTTGGGTAACAAAAGCTGCTTCTTCGGTAACATCCCTGGCTTTAACTACCCATGGTTTTTCATTTGATGGCTTTAAGGAAGTAAGCTTCTTGGGAAGCTGATTTTCGTTAACAGAAATAATCTCATTAATCATGTCCACTATTTCCGGGCAACTTCGGTAATTTTCTTCCATTCTTATAATTTCGCAATCGGGGTGCCGCTTGGGGAAATGCACAATATTGGCTATATCGGCGAAACGAAATGCATAAATAGATTGAGCATCATCACCTACAACGCAAACGTTGGTATTTTCCACCATAACATCTATTAGATTTCCCTGAATTACATTTGTATCCTGAAATTCATCTACCAATACATGATGAAATTTTTGCTGATAAGTTTCTCGAATATCATCATAGTTTTTGAAAAGCTCCAGCCATTTAATTAGAAGATCGTCAAAATCAAAAGCATTAATTTCTTTTTTACGCTGTTCGTAGTCTTCAGCCACTCTCTGTAATAACTCGGTATATTCTTGCAATTGAGGATAATAAGTATCAATTATTTCAGCCAATCCTTTACCCGAATTGCGGGCCTGGCTAATAGCTTTCCCGGCAAAACCTCTCTTGACAAAAAGTTTTTGTTCTTCCGCCGATAATCCTTTCTTAATCTCATCAAACCCTTTTTTCATTATAACGGAACGATCGTCTTCATCTAAAATTGTAAAATGGCTGCTCCTTTCAAAAAAATGGGGATGATTCCTTAAGATGCGGGCACCTATACTGTGAAAAGTTCCTCCCCAAAGGTCCTGAGGGTAATAACCCAGAAGTTGTTTCAACCTCATTTTCATTACTTCGGCTGCTTTATTGGTAAAAGTCACCAGGAGGATGTTTCCCGGAGGCACCCCACTTTTTATCAAATGGGCAGTTCTATGTATAAGAGCGCGTGTTTTTCCCGAACCCGGACCGGCCAGCCCCATTATGGCTCGAGAATTGCTGGTCACAAAATTATATTGAGATTTATTAAGTTCTTTTTCCAATTTAAGCAACCAGGCATTATATTCTTCTTCATTCACACTGTAGTTTATATGGTATTTGCGATTCATTTATTCCCTCTCTTATCTAAAATTTTATAGGGCATTGCCCATATACTTGTTTATTTTGAAAAATTCACGGCTGAAAAGCCCATACCCTGTATCAGAGATAATAACACCCCCAGTTGTGATTTGCAATAAATCTAATTATATAATAAAATGCTTTTTGAATATACAAGAAATTTCAAGGAGGTAAACATGGTAAAAATAGCAGCTTTTAAAGGAATTAGATACAACCCGGAAAAAGTATCATTTAGAAATGTAATTACCCCCCCTTACGATGTTATAAGTTCCGAAGAACAAAATAAGTTATATCAAAAAAGTGATTATAATTTGATCCGTTTAGAATATGGCAGCGATTATCCCGATGATGACAAAAACAATAACCGTTATACGAGGGCAGCGCAAACCTTTTCGGAATGGTTAGAATCCGATGTCTTTGTTCAAGAGAAATCACCTGTTTATTACTGGTATGAGCAACAATATAACTGGAAAGGAACAACTTATACCAGGGAAGGCCTTATTGCCACTCTCCGGGTAGAACCCTATGAAGACGGGAATGTCCTGCCCCATGAAGAAACATTATCTAAACCAAAGGAAGACAGGCTGCAGCTTCTTCAGCATTGTCGGGCCAACTTTAGCCCTATATTCGGACTGTACCCCGATCCCCAAAGAAAAGTGGAAAACGAATGCGCCCAGGTTAAAGAGAAGCAGCCTATCATTGATTTCACGGATCAGGACAATCAAAGACACCGTATATGGATTCTTGAAAATACCGACATTCATCAAAGGTTGGAAGAAATTTTTGAATCATGGCCTGTTTTCCTCGCTGACGGGCATCATCGATATGAAACCGCCCTTCACTTTTCTCAAATGATGGGAGCTGATGCGCCGGAAAATTATCATCACGTTTTAATATTTTTATTTAATTTCTACAGCCCCGGCTTATTAATTTTGCCCACTCACCGCGCCATAAAAGGGCTAAGCAATTTTAACGCCCATGATTTTTTATCCAAACTTGAAAGGTATTTCACTGTCAAAAACTACGGCCCCTCTCAAAAAGAAAATCTATCCGGCTTTATAGAAGATATTAAGGGAAAAAGCCATGATCGCTATATAATCGGTCTGTGTATTTCCGGTAATTTTTATCAACTTTATCTTAATAATAAAGAAGAAGAAGCAAGGCATGATGTAGATATTCTCCAAAAATATGTCCTGGAAAATACTTTGAACATTACCTCAGATGAACAACGCGAAGGTGAACTAATTTTATATACCCGCAGTGAAGAAGAAGCTCTGCGGCTTGTTAATGAAGGAGAAGCACAGGCTTCCTTTTTCTTGAACCCGTCTTCAATTGAGCAGGTAATGGCTACTGCTCAAGAAGGGCAGAGATTGCCTCAAAAATCAACATATTTTTATCCAAAATTGGTAAGCGGATTACTCCTAAATAAGTTAGATTAATTTATGTTATTCTGATCCTTTAAAGTCTTACTCTATTGTAAAATACGCCAGTAATGCTTTTGGGCTTCTTTCACTTCATTAATTTTTCGACCGGACATTTCACCGGTATAACTATCACCGTTTTCATTGGGAACGGGTAAGTTCCAGGTGCCCAGGGCATTCATCGCTTGCAATATAACTTCTGCCTGTCCTTCCAGGTGATAGCCTCCTTCCAGGCAAGACAAAAACCGCCCGTTGGCATATTCATCAGCTATTTCACCTAACATGCTAGCCATTTCATAATAACCTCTAATGGTTAGTTTCATACTGGCCAGCGGATCGAGGTGATAGGCATCCTGCCCGGCTGAAAGCATTAAAAGTTGAGGTTGAAATTCCTGCATTACAGGTACAAGTATTTCTTTGAATGCCTTTAAGTAATCACTATCGCCGCATCCCGGTGGTAAAGGCACATTTATGGTATAACCTTCGCCTTCACCGCGACCCGTTTCTTTTATGCTTCCTGTACCGGGGAAGTTAGGGCTCTGATGCACAGAAAAGAAAAGCACTTCCTTGTCCGCGGCAAATTCATGTTGGGTGCCGTTACCGTGATGCACATCCCAATCTACTATGGCAATTCTGTTTAAACCGTATTTTTTTTGAGCTACCCTGGCTGCAATGGCAATATTATTAAAAATGCAAAACCCCATAGCTCGGTTGTCTTCTGCGTGATGCCCCGGCGGACGATTAAGGCAAAAAACCCGGCGGAAGCGGCCTTCCATAACTTCCTCCAAACCTCTTACTGCTCCGCCTGCCGATAACAAAGCCACCTCATAAGACTCCGGAACAATATATGTATCCATATCCAAACCGGAAACATTTTGTTTGCAAGCTTTTTCCACAGATTCTATATAACCCAATTCATGAACCAGGGAAATGGTATCAATATCTGCCGGTTCTGGTTGTATTACGGTGTAGTTATCTTTTAAATTACCACTGTCAATTTTCTGCCAAATGTGCTCAAGCCTCTCTTTTCTTTCGGGATGATGAGGATCGGTATGAATTAAATAATCAGGATGATAAACTATACCCAATACTTCCGGGTCACCGCTCATAAGATCTCCTCCTTACTAATCAAATTCTTAATTGGCTAGTTGTCTTCACCTTCTACAATTTTTTTAAGCCTTTTCCAAAGGAAAGGGCTGTGTTTATGTAAAAGTAAGGGCTTTCCCTCACGGTTTACAAAGGCATGCTCACTGCTACCATTGGCTACAAGTAAGTTTTCTCGATATATCCGGTATACAAAAAATATTCTCAATTCCTGCAGTGAATTAATTTCGGTTATAATTCTTAGTTCGTCATCGTAATAAGCAGGTTTTTTGTATTCGCAGTGAACTTTTATCACCGGTAAATAGATTTCGTTTCTTTCAAATTCTGAATATGGAGCTCCCATGGTTCGAAAGAGCTCTGAACGGCCTATTTCAAACCATATCAGGTAATTCGCGTAATACACGATCCCCATCTGGTCTGTATCTTTATATAGAACCCTTACATGGGTTTCCTCCATGACCACTTCGTTTTACCCTCCCCCCTGTTTTTAAAAGCATTTCTCCATCTTTAAAATTCACCTTCTGAAGAAATTTCCTGGACTTCAATTCCTTCCGGCCCGACTAGACTTTCAAGCCTATCCCAAAAAACTTTATCGTCACGCCCCCAGTATTTCTCAGGCAAAATCATGATTTTATTTTGTTTTTCCAATGTTAGATATACAGGAATTTCACCATCACCATTTTTATTAAATAATATATTTCTAAGTTCAATCAACCGGGAAATATCATCCTCATTATCCAGGTGAAGATTAATAAATAATTGTTTGGATTTTATAGGTAAGGGAGTAATATCGTCACTAATTATTTTAACCTCTTTTTTATTTTCATCTTCCATTTTAATATCAGTTTTTCCTTTAATTACTATAAGTTTGTCTTCTTGAATTAATTCTTTTTTATCTTCGTATAATTTACTAAATATAACTAACTCTACAGTACCCGTTAAGTCTTCTACAGTAGCAAAAGCCATGGGTCTGCCTTTTTTGGTATAAATAATTTTTACTTTATTAATGATACCACCGACAGCTATCTTTTGTTCTTTTCGTAAATCTGTTAATTCAGCACAACGTACCAGATTAGGTATATTTTTCAAAATCGGCCGATACTGGTCTAAAGGATGCCCTGATATATATAAACCCAAAACTTCTTTTTCTTTAGCTAATTTTTCTTTAAATGAAAAATCAGGTACATCAGTAAAATGATCTTCCACATGCTTTTCCTTCTCGTCTTCGCTAAACAACGAAAGCATAGATATTTGACCGTTTAAACGATCTCGCTGCATAGCCTGACCTTCTACAATAGCTTCATCCATACCGGCCAAAAGGCGAGCGCGATTTTGATGAATGGAATCAAACGCACCGGCTTTGATAAGGCTTTCAATAACTTTCTTGTTGCTTGATTTAAGATCAACCCTGGAACAAAAGTCTGTTAAAGAAGTGAAAGGCTTTTCTTGACGCACTTCCATAATATTCTCGATTGCGCCGATACCCACATTTTTAATTGCAGCCAGACCGAAACGTATCTGCCTGTCACCACTTACAGTAAAATTTATTTCACTTTCATTGATATCCGGAGGCATTACTTCTATTCCTTGATGATTGCAGTCAGATATATATAAAGCTACTTTATCGGTATTAGACATATGAGAGGTTAAAAGCGCCGCCATAAACTCCACTGTATGATTAGCTTTTAAAAAAGCAGTTTGATATGCAATCATTGCATAAGCAGCAGCATGAGATTTATTAAAGCCATAATCAGCAAACTTTTCGATTAGATCATAAATATCTTTGCCGAGTTTTTCCGTATAACCCTTTTCTTTACATCCTTTAATAAAGATTTCCCTTTGTTCATCTATCATTTCTTTTTCTTTTTTGCCAATTGCTTTACGTAATAAGTCAGCTTGCCCCAGTGAAAAACCGGCAATTTCGGCGGCAATTTGCATAATCTGTTCTTGATAAACTATGACTCCATAAGTTTCTTTTAAAATATTTTCCAGAGAAGGGTGAGGGTAGTCAACCGGTTCAATATTATGTTTACTATTCACAAATACAGGAATCTGCTCCATAGGTCCGGGGCGATAAAGGGCCACCACCGCAATTATATCCTCAAACTTATTTGGTTTTAGCTCTCGTAATACGTTCTTCATACCGGCACTTTCCAGTTGAAAAACTCCGTCTGTTTCTCCTCGGGAAAGGAATTCATAAGTAAAGTCATCTTTTAAAGAAATGTTGTCAATATCTATCCAGTAATTATGTCTTTCATATACATTATTCAGGGTCTTTTCAATGATACTTAAAGTTCTTAAACCTAAAAAGTCCATCTTTAATAGCCCCAGCTTCTCTAGTTTCTTCATAGGAAATTGGGTGATAACATTGCCGTCGTTAGCTCTCTGCAAGGGCACAAAATTTACCAGTGAATCATTTGCAATAACAACTCCCGCGGCATGGGTGGAAGCGTGCCGGGGTAATCCTTCCAAAGAGCGGGATATATCCAATAACTTTTTATACTCTTCGTTTTGATAGTATTCTTGTAGTTCATTGTTTTGCTCCATGGCTTTATCAATATTAATATTTGGTTCATTGGGAATAAGTTTGGCTATACGATCTACTACATTGTAAGGTATGTCAAGAGCTCTGCCTACATCTCTTACTACCGAACGCGCTGCCATTGTACCAAAAGTAATAATCTGTGCTACTCTATCTTCACCATATTTGTTTACCACATACTCAATTACTTCTTCGCGCCTTTCATCGCATATATCTATATCTATATCCGGCATATTTATCCTTTCGGGATTAAGGAACCGTTCAAAAAGAAGTCCATACCTTAATGGATCAATATTGGTGATTTGCAGGCAATAAGCTACCAAACTGCCGGCTGCTGAACCTCTTCCGGGCCCTACCATAATGCCTTTTTCCCTTGCATAGCGCACAAAATCCCACACTATCAGAAAATAACTGCAGTAACCCATTTGCTTAATTACTTTTAACTCATATTCAAGCCTTTCGTTAATAGCTGCATTTAAGTTATCGTAGCGCTGATGAAGGCCCTCCGTGCAAAGTTGCCTTAAGTACTCTTCTTCAGTAGTATCATGAGGCAAAGCATAATCAGGTAAATGCGTTTGATTAAAATTAAATTCTAGTTGGCATTCTTCGGCAATTTTCAAGCTATTTTTCAAAGCACCGGGATATTCAGAAAATAATTCAGCCATCTCTTCAGGGCTTTTTAAATAAAACTCTTGAGATTTAAAACTCATCCTATTTTCATCATTTACTGATTTACTCGTTTGAATGCAGAGCAGTAGGTCATGTGCCATAGCATCTTCTTTATAAAGATAATGTATGTCATTGGTAGCTACCAGGGGAATTCCTTTTTTCTTTGAAATTTGCAGGAGCCCTTCATTTGTTTTCTCTTGCTCGGGAAGATTATGATTTTGAAGTTCCAGATAAAAATAATTTTCTCCAAAAATAGAACTATAATAATTTGCCAATTCCTCAGCTTTTTCCATATTTTCCTGAAGAATTAGGTTGGGAATTTCTCCGGCTATACAAGCGCTTAAAGCAGTTAACCCTTCTGCGTATTTTTCCAATAACTCCCGGTCTATACGGGGTTTGTAATAAAAACCTTCCAGGTACCCTTTGGTAACGATATTCATCAGGTTGCGATAACCTTCCTCATTCCTGGCCAATAAAACCAGGTGATGCTGGAAAGAATCATAAGAAGAATCTTTATCAAATCGTGACCTGGGAGCCACATAAACTTCACAGCCGATAATAGGTTTTATTCCGGCTTTTGTAGCCTTCTCATAGAAATCAATAACCCCGTACATAGAGCCATGATCAGTCAAAGCAATCGCCGGCATTGACATCTCTTTAGCTCGTGAAATTAAATTTTCAATTCGTGCAGCCCCGTCTAATAAACTATATTCTGAATGCACATGTAAATGTACAAAAGAAGTCATCACTTAATCACCTTTTTCACCTTTTTAATTTGGAGTTTTGTTTATAAGCTTCTATTTAGGTATAAATATTTCCTTTCTTTAAAATCATAAATAATATCTATTCTACTAATTTTAGCATACTTAAAAATAAAACTTCCAAAATAGTTTCATTTTCGATAAAATGAGGGTAAGAAGTTTTTAAATCATTGCCTGGAAAAACAAAATTAAATACAAAATATTTTTAAATAGGGAAAGTATTTATATGAATCATATATCAAAAGAACAATGGAGTTACGCATTTAAGTTTTGGATTGCTGCATTGGCTGTAGCATTTGGTGCCTGGATAATTTACGAACTGGTTCCTTTTATAGCCTTGATAATAATTGCTTTCTTGGTTGTATATTCAATATTACCATTGGTTCAATATCTGGGTACCAAAAAGATACCCTATTTTGTATCTACAATAATAGCTTTTGTATTAATTATATTCCTTATTGCCCTTCTATTCTATTTACTTATACCCGGCTTGGTAGAAGAACTAAGATATATGGGAACTTATCTGGTACAGGATTTTCTCCCTTTCATTGACGAAATAACCATGCAAATGGAACAGTTGGATACAAGATTCGATCTTCCTTTAAGTCAAAATATTACAGATTTTTTCTTTTCGCTTATTGATCAAATACCCCAATATACCCAAAACATATTGGAAAATATTAGTGAGTTTACGGCAAGCCTTTTATCGGGCATTTGGGCAGTTATAGCGGGAATATTTGTTATCTTTTTCATGCTGATTTATGCTGAGAGGATAAGGAACCAGCTTGTATATGTATTTCCGCAAATATACCAGGAAAGAATATATTATATCTTTAAAACTATAAATCAAAAGGTCGGCGCTTATATTAGGGGAACTTTAGTAAAATGCTTCATTGTAGGATTATTGACCGGAATTGCTTTGGCGATTGTAGATCTACCTTTTGCCATTGTCCTCGGTTTCCTGGCCGGCATTTTAAACATTATACTATACATCGGACCTATTGTGGCTGCTGTGCCGGCTGTTTTATTGGGGTTTGCTCCCGACACCCCCCATTTTTTACTTATCATCTTTATCTATATACTCGTGCAGATAATTGACGGAGTTATCCTTACTCCTTTTCTATTAGGCCAAGCGGTAGATCTAAACCCCCTCACCATAATACTTGCTGTTCTTATCGGCGCGCAACTTGCCGGAGTATTTGGTATAATTGTGATTATTCCCCTGGCTGCCATTGGTAAAGTTTTGTTTTATCATTTTTATGTAGAAAAACTTTATGCAGAATCATCCCAAGCAGCCGATGAAAACGCAAATGAGTGACAAAGAAATTCCATATTATGTAATATAATATTTAAATCATCCCGGGGAAATTATGTTGCCTGAGAGCCTCAAAAAGAACCACGGCCACCGTATTGGAAAGGTTGAGAGAACGTTCTATAGAGGCAGACATGGGAAGGCGGAAAACATCATTTGAGTTAGACAGAATATTATCGGGCAAACCGCTTGTTTCACTACCAAATACCAGAAAATCATCGCTATTAAACTCTAATTCTGTATATAATCTGTCCCCTTTGGTAGAAAAGTAAATAAAACGGCTTTCATCGTATTTATTAATAAAATCATCCCAACTCTCATGAAGGTAATATTCAAGCAAGTTCCAATAATCCAGACCCGCTCTCCGCAAATATTTATCATCAAGAGAAAAGCCCATGGGTTTTATAAGGTGCAACCTGGAATTGGTTAAGACACAAGTGCGGGCAACATTGCCCGTATTCTGAGGTATTTCCGGTTCTACAAGCACAACGCTCATCATTATATATCCACCATTAAAATTTTCATGATTTTAATTTTAGGAACAGCTTCCCTGGCAACCTGAATCTCCGGAAGAAGTATCTTCTTTTTCACCCTCTTCTCCATACCTTTTGGATTTAAATAATTCATTATTAAGGCGTAATTTTTCTTGCACCAGATAATTGAAAGTGCCTTCAGGGAAGGTGCCGTCATCATTACGTTCTCCAGGAAGCATATCCGTCAATAATTCAATTACATCATCGACAGTTGTGGCAATATAAACAGAAAAATTTCCTGATTTAACCGCATCAACAACTTCTTGTTCCAAAACTAAATTATCCCGGTTTGATTGAGGTATAATTACCCCATGTTCTCCGTTTAACCCCTTGCTTTTACATGCTCGGTAGAATCCTTCAATTTTTTTATTAACTCCTCCTACCGGTTGTATTTCACCTTTTTGGTTAATCGAGCCCGTTATCGCAATTCCTTGTTTCATAGGTGTATCCGTAAAGCTGGACAAAATAGCCATTAATTCTGCAACAGTAGCACTATCTCCTTCTATTCCGCCGTAGCTTTGTTCAAAACATACACTTGCCGAGAGGGTAAGTGGTTCTTTTTGGGCGTAACGCTCTCCTATAAACCCGCTTAAAATTAGAACACCTTTGTTATGAATATTGCCGCTGAGCCTGCTTTCTCTTTCAATATCCACTATTCCCCTCCTTCCAAGGAAAGTGGATGCAGTAATCCGGTTTGGGCGTCCAAATTGATAATCTCCCGAGTCTATTACCGATAATCCGTTTATTTGCCCCACCATTGTTCCCTCAAGCTGGAGCAAAATCTGGTTATTTTCAACCATTTCCTGGAGCTTATCTTCATACTTGCCGGAACGGTATTTTTTTTCCTCAATTGCTTTATCCACATCTACAGAAGTAATCAAATCCTTATCTTCTAAAGCGGCCCAAGCATCTGCTTCATAAAGTACTTCCACAATATCATTAAAACGTGTACTCATTTTTTCTCTGTGTTCAGCCAGTCTGGAACCATAATCGCAAATACGCGCTACCGCTGACCGATCAAAATGCCTAATATCCTCTTTGCGGCAGTGAGTAGAAATAAAACTGGCCATTTTAGACATATTAAGATTTTCTCGCTTCATTTCAACGTCAAAATCTGCTTTAACTTTAAATAACTTGCGGAAATCTTCATCGTAATAATAAAGAAGGTGATAAAATAAGGGGCTGCCGATCATCACTACTTTTATATCTAGCGGTATAGGTTCCGGCCTAAGAGTGGACATAGCAACTAACCCGTAATGCTCAGCGATATTCTCGATTCGAATTTCTTTAGTTTTTAATACTCTTTTTAACGCCTCCCAAGATTGAAGGCTGGTTAAAACATCACGGGCCTGCAAAATTAAATAACCACCGTTAGCCTGATGAAAGGCTCCCCCTTTAATCATGGTAAAATCTGTAACCACCGTTCCCATTCGATTTTCGTGCTCTATTCTGCCAAGCAAGTTGTAATACGATGGATTATGTTCCACTATTACCGGAGCCCCTTCTGTTTTAGAATTATCGGTCACTACATTTACCCGGTAACGAGATTCAATATTTTCTTTGCTTTGTTTGTGCATCCAGGCCAACGGATTTTGTTGCTGCTGTTGTTCGTCGCCTCCTCTAAAAGTATCTATATTTTTTAAAATATCTTGTTGATAATCATCGAGATATTCAATGATTCTAGGATAGTCGCTATATTTGTCTTTTAGTTTTTCAAACAAATGCCCTATTGCTATTAAAGCTATGCGGGTATCCATCTGCTGTATTTTTTCTTTCAATTCCTGTTCGGCTGTTTGTATCTTCCGCAGTATTTCCATAGCTTTCATCTGGACTTCATTTGATTTTTTTTCCAGCTCTTCTTTTAACTGTGGGTCTAAATTTTCGTATTCTTCCTCACTCACCTGGTTACCGTCTACTATGGGAATGGTCATAAAACCGGAACTTGTTCTCTTTAAAGCAAAGCCTTTTTCCGAAGCTATACGGTTTAGTTCTTCCATTAAGGCTGACTTTTTTTCTTGAAATTCCTGCACATACTCCGCCTTTTTCTTCTCATAATCTTCACTGTCAAAAGCGTTTGGAATAGCTTCTTTAAGTTCTTCTAAAAAATTGTCCATTTCATCGGCAAAAGCTGCACCTTTGCCGGGTGGAAGACTAAGAGCCATTGGCTCTTCAGGGTTTTTAAAGTTATAAACATATAGCCAGTCATCAGGAACATCCTCCTGTGAGGCAATATCTTCTATTAAAGAACGAGCATAACTGTTTCTTCCCGTGCCCGTGAGGCCGGATATATAAATATTATATCCAAGTTTTTTTATCCTTAAACCAAAATCCATGGCTTTAACGGCTCTTTCCTGCCCGATTATATCTTCTATGGAGGGCACATTTTCTGTAGTTTCAAATTCAAAATCTTTGGGATCGCAATGAAGCGTTACTTCTTCCGAGGTTAATTTACTCCAGCTCATAATTTACTCCTTTCTTTAAAATTTTGTGCCTTTCTTTATTCTACAATTTCCCTAATTATCCTTTAACAAATTTCACCTGCGCACAAATAACGCAAAAAACATTCATTGCAGCGAGGATGCCGAGCATGGCATAAATTCCTTCCATGAGCAATTAAACGATGATGGGTTGGTGTCCATAATTGTCGGGGTATAATTTGCATTAATTCCTTTTCTACTTCTTCAGTTCTATTCCCCACTGCCCAACCCAAACGTTTGGAAACTCTAAAAACATGAGTGTCAACAGCTATTGCCGGCTTATTGAAGGCAGTGCTTATAACCACATTAGCAGTTTTTCTTCCCACTCCCGGTAATGCCATCAGTTGTTCCCATTCATCAGGAACTTGCCCATTATGGCGTTCTAGGAGTATACACGCCATTTGAACCAGATTACGGCTTTTGGTTTTAGCTAATCCACAGCCTTTAATAAGTTTTTCAATATCATCAAAAGAGGCTCCGGCCATTTTTTGTGCACTGCCAAAGCTGGCAAATAAATCCGGTGTAACTATGTTAACCTGTTCATCGCTGCTCTGGGCAGAGAGCATTACTGCCACCAGTAGTTGGAAGACGCTTTTATATTGTAGGGATGTAGCAGCATGAGGATAATAAATTTCTAAAAGACGTAAAACCTCTTTTACATTGGTTGCATTGCTCATATTATTTTTGCCCACTAATCTTGCAGATAGTTTTCAAAACCACTTAAGATTTTGCTATTATTCCTTTTTCTATAAGATCATTTATATCTTCATGGGAAAATCCGGCCTCATTTAAAACTTCTTGAGTATGTTCTCCCAATTTAGGAGGTGGCAAACGAAGCTTGCCGAAGTCAGAGGAAAAATTTAAGGGAAATCCTACCTGCCTGGCTGATGCGCCGCCAGGACGGCTTACTTCTATAAAAAAGTTCCGTTTTTCTAAATGTGGATGTTCGCAAGCTTCTGATATATCCAAAACCGGTTCGCAACAAAAATCCTCTTTCGTAAAAAGCTCTACCCACTCTTCACGAGTTTTTTGTCGGAAAAATTCACTCACTTCTTCTTTTAGTGCCGTTTGCTCCTCAAGGTTATATTGTTTATCCACCCATTCCTCTCTCCCGGCAAAACGACAAAATTTTTGCCAAAAAACAGGCTCCAATGCCCCCAGGGAAAGGTACTTGCCATCAGAAGTTTGGTAAATGTTATAACAGGCATACTCTCCCGTAATTTCCCCTTTATTCACCCGTGGCGACTCTGAGCCAGCAAAATAATAAGAGGCGGCATAGGAAAGCCATGGGATCAAACCGTCTGCCATAGAAACATCTATATACTGTCCCTTACCGGTACGACTTCGATTGAATAGGGCCATCATAATTCCGGCAAGAGCCATTAATGAACCTCCGCCGATATCAGCAACCTGTATGGGAGGTACCTCCGGCGGTTTTTGTTTATTTTCCCGATTTAATTCCAACAACCCGGTTATCGAAGCATAATTTAAATCATGGCCGGCCCTATAAGCATAAGGTCCGTCCTGGCCATATCCCGAAAGGGAAGAATATATAATAGCAGGATTTATTTGCGAAATAACATCATAACCCAATTCCAAACGCTGCATAACTCCGGGACGAAAACCTTCCAGAATTACATCACTGGTTGCTGCCAGTTCCTTAAATATTCGAGCCCCTTCCGGAGATTTTAAATCTATAGCCAAACTTTTTTTATTACGGTTTAACTGCCAAAAAAAAGAACTATCTGCATCAACAGCGGGACCGAAGTACCTGGTAGGGTCTCCAGTCCAGGGATCTTCCAATTTAATGACTTCTGCCCCGTAATCAGCCATAATTAAGGTGCAGACCGGACCGGGAAGAAGACGGGTAAGATCCATAACTTTAATCCCTTCTAAAATTTGCATTATGATTAATCCTCCTTATGCGTATAATGCGGCAACAGCTGAGGAGAAGTAATGTCGCTTTTAATTCCCGTCTCTTTTATTTGCTTATTGTAGGTATCTACATGCTCTAAACTTAATTTTTGGGCAGCTTTAATATTTTTGCTTTTTGCGGCGGCATGACGACCCGCCCGACGCCCAAAAACAAGAATGTCAAGTAAAGAATTACCCATAAGGCGGTTACGACCGTGGATACCCCCGGCGTTTTCTCCGGCAACATAAAGATTGTTAACGCTGCTGCAGCCGTTTTCATCTATCAATAACCCTCCGTTTTGATAATGCAGGGTCGGATAAATAAGTATGGGGTCTTTCCGGATATCTATATCAAAGCGTTGAAACTGTCTTAACATAGCCGGCAGTTGTTTTTCTATAGCACCTTCTCCCTGAACCAATTCAATTAAAGGCGAGTCCAGCCAAACTCCCGGAACACCAGTAGGAGTGGTAATGCCTAATTTTCTTTCCCTGCACTCACGGATTATTGCCGAGGAAGCTACATCCCTTGTTTCCAAGCTGTATGCAAACTGTTCTCCTTTAACATTAAGGAACATAGCTCCTAAACCACGCACTTTTTCTGTAACCAAAAGCCCTAAAAGTTGTGGTGGGTAAGCGGCCCCGGTGGGATGGTATTGAATGGTATCCATAAAGGCCAGACGGGCGCCGGCCCGATAGCCCATAACCAGGCCGTCACCGGTAGCCCCATAATGATTAGTAGTAGGAAATTTTTGAAAATGCAGCCTACCTGAGCCGCCGGTAGTCAAGATAACTGTTTTTGCCCTAACCACTAATAATTCTTCTGTTTCCAAGTTATAGAGCACAGCTCCGGCAGCATTCCCTTCATCATCCAGTAGTAACTCTACCGCCGGGTTAAATTCCAATATTTCAATTCCCCGGTTAAAAACCTTTTCCCGGAGAGTGCGCATTATTTCCGCGCCGGTATAATCCAGCGCCGCGTGCATCCTTTTTCGGGAAGTGCCGCCTCCGTGATTGGTAATCATAGTTCCGTCCGGGTATTTATCGAACATAGCCCCCATTTCTTCAAGCCATTTTATAGTAAGCGGTGCATCCGATACTAAAGCTTTAACCAATGCGGGCAAATTACTAAAACCACCACCGCCGATTACATCCAAATAATGAATAGCCGGAGAATCATTGGATTTATCCGCTGCCTGTATGCCTCCCTGGGCCATCATGGTATTTGCATCGCCAAAGCGTAGCTTGGTAGCAAGCAGTACTTTTACTTCCTCTTCATGTGCCTCCAATGCCGCTGCCGCTCCGGCTCCTCCGCCTCCCACCACTAGGACATCTACATCGTAGTCGAAATTACTAAGATTCGGCCTATGGTGCGTCAAAAAACTTTCTGCTTCCAACAAAGCAGCCAGTTCCAGCGGCACTCTATCTCCTTTATTTACCCCACATTTTAAAGGTTGAAAACCTTCTTCAATGTAATCGGGATGATAATTATTTAATACTTCTGTTTTTTCTTCCGGTGTCATGCGCGGAAAAGGGTTATTTACACGTGAAGGGCGTGTTTCCTCTACTTTTTTTATTAACTCCCTCATTTCAGGGGTGTAGGCCATGTGAGTTTCCTCCTCTGATACTTTGTTGTGTTTAACAGCTATTCGATATCCCTGCTGTTGTAAAGTTCTTTAAGTTTTTCAGTATCTGCGTTCATAAGTTCCTCTAATTCTGTATCGAATTTGCCGTCTTCTATTTCTCGAACTCTTTCCCTCAAGTGAGGCGAAGGTGGCAAAATATGCCTGCCGTATAATCTACGCGCCAGTATGGCGGCATTATAGTGTACAATATTGACCGGACAACGCGAAACACAAAGTCCACACATCAAGCAATCAAAAGATTCATGAGCGGCCTTTTCAAAATCACCGCGCTGCAAATAAGCAATATACTGCATCACATTAAGATCCTGGGGACAAACTTTAGTACAAGAGTTACACCCCAAACAGCGAAAGACTTCCGGATAAAGGGTCATTAGGGTTGCTGTGGAAGGGTTGATCTCTTCCAGGTCATAATAAGCCTTACGTCCCGGGAAAAATGGTATTTGAGCCAAATACATCTCCGGCTCAACTTTTGTCTGGCATGCCAGCCCTACTTTCAATTCATAATCTCCACCTATGCGATAAACGGTGGCGCAGGCGCCGCAAAAGCCCGCCCGGCATCCACAGCCTCGTTTCAGCCGGTAGCCTGCATACTCCATTGCATCCATAATTGTCAATGCTTCGGGAACAGCGTATTTTTTCCCCATTATGTAGATATTCACTTTCGAGTTATTACTCACTATAAACCTCCTCCCAAATATCTTCTGCCACAGCTTGAGAATAAACCCACCGGGAGATAAGCTTAAAAAATCTTTCACCGGCCTGCTTATCTCATAAAGACATTCAAAGCCGGTTATATTTCCGGGTTCGTTTCGCCAAGGTTGAGCGGCGTTTATCTAAAGTCACACTCGCTTGTATTTGTTAGCCCCAATCTCATAAAGATCCCTGCCTTGCGCATCATTGACTACCGTTACAGGAAAATTTTCCACTTCCAGGAGATGAATTGCTTCCGGCCCCAGTTCGGGATAAGCTACAACCTCAAATTTTGTTATTCTTTGAGAAAGCAAAGCGCCTGCTCCTCCTACAGCAGCAAAATAGACTCCTTGATACTTTTTTAAAGCATCTTTAACAGCTTGATTGCGTGAACCTTTACCTATACACCCTTTCATCCCTGCAGCTAACATCTGGGGAGTATAAGCATCCATGCGTCCGCTGGTAGTGGGCCCTGCCGATCCAATTACCTGCCCTGGTTTTGGCGGGGTGGGCCCCACATAATAAATAACCTGGCCAGTTAAGTCTAATGGAAGTTCTTCCCCTTTTTCCATCAATTCTACCAGTTTCTTATGAGCCGCGTCTCTGGCAGTATATATAATTCCGTTAATATAAGCATTATCACCGGCTTCCAGAGATAAAACATCTTCATCACTCAGGGGAGTTTGCAGATGTTTAAAATCCATACGTATTACACCTCCCACTCCATCACTTATTTATATTACTACTTCACCATGCCTGCTTGCATGACAATTAATATTTACTGCTACCGGCAGGCTGGCTATATGACAAGGATAAGTTTCAATATGCACAGCAAGAGCGGTAATCCTACCACCAAAACCCTGCGGCCCGATACCTAAATCATTTACCTTTTGCAGAATTTCTTTTTCCATTTCGGCATAATAATTGTTGGGATTTTCCTGGCCAAGTGGACGGATTAAAGCTTTTTTGGCCAGGTAAGCAACCTTTTCCAGGGTCCCTCCTATGCCTACCCCCACCACAATAGGTGGGCAGGGGTTAGGGCCGGCTTTCTTTATATGATCCACTACGAAATCAACTACTCCTTCATATCCATCAGAAGGTTTGAGGATTTGGACGGTACTCATATTTTCGCTTCCCCCTCCTTTAGGGGCAAAAGCAATCTTAACTTGATCTCCGGCAACCATTTCTAAGTTAATCACTGCCGGAGTATTATCACCTGTATTAATTCTTTGGAGGGGATCTTCCACTATAGATTTTCGAAGGTAGCCTTCCGCGTAGCCACGTCTTACCCCTTCATTAATTGCTTCGTCTAATGTGCCTCCGGTTAAGACAGCTTCCTGTCCCCATTCCACAAAAAAAACAGCAAAACCTGTATCCTGACAAAGAGGAATATCATTATCCCGGGCGATTTTAATATTTTCCTCAAGTTGCTCGAGAACAGCCTTGCCGGTTGGTGATTCTTCTTTGACCACCGATTCCTCAATAGCTTTATTTACATCTTCTCCCAGGTATCGGTTGGCATCCTGACACATTTTTGCTACTTTTTCAGATATTACCTCTGCATCAATCTCTCTCAAGCATCAACACCTCCTGCCTCAAATTTCAGAACTATATAGCAATTTCTGACCCTATACCTTTAAAGATAATAGGGATTTATATTGTCATCTATTTAAAATTATTGATAAAAAGCGCTGCTTATTCTTCTTCTAATTTTTTCTTTAAAATTTCATTAACTACTTGTGGATTGGCTTTTCCGGAAGTAGCCTTCATTACCTGTCCTACCAGGAATCCCATGGCCTTTTTCTTTCCTTCCCGGTAATCATTAACTGACGAAGGGTTATCTGCCATGACCCTGCTTACTATTTCTGCCAGTTCATCTTCGTTGCTGATTTGCTTCATGCCTTCTTCCTCTACTACCTGCCTGGGGTTAGTGCCTGAATTAAAACTTTTTTCCAATACTTCCTTGGCCATCTTACCGGTGATTGTCCCCTCGTCAACAAGATTGAGAAGTTCTACCAAGTAAGAAGGCATAAACAAAACTTCGTCAGGTTCTTTTCCTTCAGCATTCATCAAAGCCATAAAGTCGACCATAATCCAATTGCTCACTGTTTTAGGGTGCGGATAATCTTGGAGACAGCTTTCAAAGTAATCCGCCAATTTAGGATCGGCTGTAATTACTTCCGCGTCGTATTGGGGCAAATTATAATCATTAACATAACGTTCTATTTTCTGCGAGGCAAATTCAGGCAAATTCGCCCGAATTTTTTCCACTTCTTCTGTGGTCAAATCAATTGGCGCTAATTCAGGATCCACAAAACACCGGTAATCATGAGCCTGTAATTTATCTCTCATGACTATGGTTTTACCCTTGTCTTCTTCCCACCTTCTGGTTTGGGGTTTTACCCCTTCATTATTTTCCAGCAATTCGGCCTGACGATTAATTTCAAATTCCAGAGCTTTTTCTACAGCTTTAAAAGAGTTCATATTTTTCAACTCCGTCTTGGCGCCAAAATCTGTAGCACCCTGTGGACGCAGGGAAATATTCGCGTCGCAGCGCAAGCTGCCTTCTTCCATTTTACAATCAGAAACTTGAGCATACTGCATTTTACTTTTAAGTTTTTCAAGATAGCGGCGGGCTTCTTGAGGGGATCTTATATCAGGCTCCGACACTATCTCAATAAGAGGAACTCCCGCTCGATTGTAATCTACCAGAGAATACTCTCCTGTAGGGGCGTGTACAAGTTTACCGGCATCTTCTTCCATATGTACCCGTGTTATTCCCACCTTTTTGTTCCCACCATCTTCACTTTCAATTTCTAAAAATCCTCCACTGCCTATAGGAATGTAATACTGGGAAATTTGGTAGCCTTTGGGTATATCCGGGTAAAAATAGTTCTTACGGTCAAAGCGGCTATGCAGGGCTACTTCACAATTTAAAGCCAGGGAAGCCTTTAATGCCTGTGTAACTGCATAACTATTTAATAGAGGCAATGTTCCCGGAAAACCCAGGCAAACCTCACAAACATTCAGGTTAGGATTTGCGGTGAAGGAATTGGGACAGCTGCAAAATAATTTGCTTTCCGTGTGTAATTCCACGTGTACTTCCAGCCCAACAACTATTTCGTATTCCATTGTGCTCCCCCATTCTCTAAAAATATATTCAATTTAATAGATTTTCTAAAGTAATCGAGTTTTGTGCTGAAGTTCCCGCATTAATATTGTAATAATCCTCGGAAAATTATATTGCCGGCAAGAAAGACACATTTGCTTCACTTTCCAGCCGCATACCTAATTTAATTAAAGACTTTTCGATAAAAGGCTTACCTACTATCTGGACACTTACGGGCAAATCATTGCTCTTGCTCACCGGCAGGCTTAGGGAAGGAAGCCCGGCAAGGCTTACCGGAGCACAAAACTCATCTATTTCATAATTTTCCGTGAAAGATTTGTTTTCTTCCAACAAAGGCGCCGGTGAACGGGTAACAGGTAAAATAAGCAAGTCACATTCTTCTAATACACGGTTAAAATCATCTTTAACCAGCGTCCATACCTGCAGAGCTTTTTCATAATACTTTTTAAAATTGTCTTCGTTTAAGAGATATGCCCCTATAACGCTGCGCCGTTTGGCTTCTTCTCCGAAAGTATGGCTCCTGGTTTTTTGATACCATTCTTCCAAGTTTGCCCCCTCATAATGATAGCCATAACGTATTCCATCAAAACGTGAGAGGTTAGAAAAAGACTCTGATATAACCAGGATGTAATAAGCCAAAAGTCCTGCCCTGAAATAAGGCAAAGAGACTTCTTTAAGCTCCATATTACAATTCTTGAAAAGTTCATTATTATTCTCCACGTTCTTTTTCAGAGGTGCTTCAACCTGTTTCCAAATTTCTGTGGGGTACCCGGCAGTTAAAGTTCTATCTTCCATTGAATCATCTTTCAGAGAAGCATTAGAAAAAGCTGAAGTGGCAGAATCCCGGGGATCGTAACCACTTATTACATCCATCATCAGCAAAAAGTCTTCAGCTTTCCGAGCCAAAAGCCCTACCTCAGACATAGAAGAAGAAAAAGAAGACAGTCCGTAACGAGAAATTACCCCCGGGGTGGGACAAAAACCCTTAATTCCACAATAAGAAGCAGCTTCTCTCAACCCACCTCCGGTATCGGAAGCAATTGCTAACATTGCTTGATTGGCTGAAACAGCTGCGGCAGCGCCTTCACCGGCAGTCCTATCCAGATCCAGGGGATTCCGGCTCCAGAAATAGGATGAGGTTTTTGTTGTTGCTCCCATGCCAAACTCATCCATGTTAGCCTTACCCACAACTGCTCCTCCGGAATCAACGCTTCTCTGCACTACTTCTGCCGAATAAGGTGAATAATTATTCTCCAGAGCCTTTGAACCGACAGTAGTAGGAATACCCTCCAGGGCAAGGTCATCTTTAATCACCAGGGGTATGCCTCCCAGAGGAGGCAAAGTTTCATTAGCGGAAACCTTCTTATCAACTGCGTCTGCTTGCTGTAAAGCATAATCACCTGTCATCGTGATTAAAGAATTTAATTGATCATTTGAAGATTCCAGGCGTGATATGGCATTTTCCACCAATTCTCGCGCTTTAATTTCTTTTTTCTTTATAGCTTCTATTGCTTCAACGGCAGACATTAGATTATTTTTCATCTTAATTTAGACGAAAATACTCCCACTTCTAAGCGATAGCATAATTGGGAGAGAAATCGCCCATTCCTCCTCTCTATAAGCAAGGTAAAGTAGCCGGTTAAGGCTTGGGCCGGTTAACCAGACCTTCGAACTCAAGAATAAGTTAACAAGTTAACACACAGCGTAATTCAATACTCAATAATGGGGGGAACCCGATAAAAGCCCTCTTCAAAATTCTCGGCCATTTCCCATAACTTATCCTGGTTTTCGCGTTGTTGGACCTTATCTTCCCTCTGCACATTATTTCCTTGATAATTGTAAAGAGTTGGTGACACTCCAGTAGTATCAATGGAAAATAAAGGCTCCAGCCAACTTTCCAGGTTATAAATATCTTCAATCATCTTTTCTATTTCATTTTCGCTTTCTTCTATTTTTACCGTCTGTAAGAGAGTTTGCACTTCCTCACGGCTTATCTTCATTTAACTCCCTCCTTCGCTCAAATCATGAGTATTATAACATACCCTATTCATCAATAAAAGAAAACACAGGGAAGAAAAATAATTGCCCTTATACCTAACATACATATGATTATTTAAGATATTCCCAGTATTTGCCTGAATTGATTTTCATTTAACACACTCACCCCTATTTCCCGGGCCCGCTCAACCTTACTGCCCGGATCTTCACCTACTACCAAATAGTCGGTTTTTCCACTTATGGAGCCGGCAACACGGCCTCCTTTTTCTTCCACCAAGCGTCGCGCTTCTTCACGGGGCATGGAA
>CAZWVJ010000018.1:0-32713 GCA_964636865.1 uncultured Syntrophomonadaceae bacterium | reverse complement strand
ACTTCTTTTATAACTGTATCGTCAAAATTCTTTTGCCTCAAATATTGCTCCATTTCTTTTATACTTCTTGCTCGATATGAAAGAAAATTAAGAGCTTTCCCCCAGGCACTTTTAAATATTTTTTCATTCTCACAATAATCGTCTAGCATTATTCCTTATTCTCTGAGCCGTTTTCTTTAGCTTCATCCGAGGTTGGTTCTCCATCTTTATGAGGTAATTCATATATCTCTCTAAGTTTCTGTTCAATTTTTTTACTAATTTCCGGATTATCATAAAGAAATGCTCGTGCTTTTTCTTTACCCTGACCTAGCCGTTCTTCTTCAAAAGAGAACCATGCGCCACTTTTTTGAATAATATCCTTTTCTGTTCCTAAATCAATTAAAGAGCCCTCATGAGAAATTCCATACCCGTAAAGAATGTCAAATTCTGCAACTTTAAATGGAGGCGCCACCTTATTCTTAACTATTTTCGCCTTGGTCCTGTTCCCGATAACTTCATCACCTTGTTTAAGTGGTTCGGTTCTTCGAACTTCCAGCCTAACTGAAGAATAAAATTTCAAGGCTCTTCCGCCGGGAGTAGTTTCGGGGTTTCCAAACATTACCCCCACCTTTTCTCGAATTTGATTAATAAAAATTGCCGTAGTATTAGATTTACTTATTACCGCAGAAAGTTTTCGCAAGGCCTGCGACATAAGCCTTGCTTGCAAACCGACATGAGTGTCACCCATTTCTCCTTCGATTTCTGCCCTGGGAGCCAAAGCTGCTACCGAATCTACTACAATAACATCAACGGCGGCACTGCGGACAAGCACTTCGGCAATTTCTAAGGCCTGTTCACCGGTATCGGGCTGAGATACTAAAAGTTCATCCAGATTTACTCCCAGCCTTTTAGCATAATAGGGATCCAGTGCATTCTCTGCATCAATAAAAGCTGCATTGCCTCCGCTTTTTTGAGCTTCGGATATCACGTGTAAAGCTACTGTTGTTTTACCGGAAGATTCCGGCCCATATAATTCTACTACCCTTCCGCGGGGAAAGCCACCTATTCCAAGAGCTACGTCTATTGATAGACAACCGGTGGGTATTACTTCAAAACCACCTTTTGCTCCTTCCCCTAGCTTCATAATAGAGCCCTTGCCAAATTGTTTTTCAATTTGTGATAATGCTGATTCTAGGGCTTTTTGTTTTTCCATACCAAAACCTCCTCTTCTTTAAACACCCGGATATCATTAAGTTCTGTTTATTTATCACTTTCTCCTGCACAAAACTTAATTTTCTGTAAAGAAACGTAATTGGCCCCTTTTTGTGAAAGAATGCTTTGATAAAGATTTACACAAGTGGCTTGTGCATCAGGTGTACTAAAATCTTTATAAATGTCTAAAATTTGGTTTAGCGGATCATTTCTATCAAACTTTTTAATACGGCCTAACGTAACGTGGGGTATAAATGCTTTTTTCTCTTCTTCAAACCCCTCTTTCTTTAGTTCTTGATTAATTCTCGTACTTAGCTCAATTAATCTTTCATTTCCCTTATCCACACCTGTCCATATTACCCGAGGACGGCTTTTATTTGGAAACACCCCCAATCTTTTAAGGTTAAATTCAAAAGGCCTGAACTTTTCTACAGCTTGATGCAACAAAGAAAATAGTTTTTCATGAGGTATTGTTTCCACTTCTCCTAAAAACTTTAAGGTGATATGCAGTGCATAAACATCTACCCACTTCACGTTATTGAGACTTGATTTTAGCTCACTTTGTAGGTCGGTTAAATAAGATTTTTGTTCCTCGCTTAGGTCCACAGCAATAAATAATCGCACTTTTATCCCTCATCTCTAAACAATACCATTTTAAAATAATTATTATAGTACATGATAACCTAATAAATCATAACTGGTAAAACCGTAAATATATACCGGAACCATTTGACCGGGGCTTAACTGCGTTTTTGAAGAAATTAAAACATTTCCGTCAATTTCCGGAGCCTGGTAAACATTTCTGCCGCGGTAATAAATAATTTTATTTTCATTTGCATATTCTCTTCTTTCTACCAGCACCTGCATTGTCCGGCCGTTAAAATATTGATTAAGCCGGCAAGAAATCTGTTTTTGCATGCTCATCAATTTGTGATAGCGGGTTTGTCTAACTTTTAGGGGAATTTGTTCCTTAAAATGATAAGCACGCGTATTTTGTTCGGGAGAATATAGGAAAACACCTACATTATCCAGAGGATAAGTTTTAATGAATGAAATAAGCTCATTAAAATCATCTGTAGTTTCACTGGGAAAACCTATTAAAAATGTACTTCTAATAGTTATTCTTCTCTGCCTTAATTTTCGCCAAAGATTAACTATATGCTGCTTGGTATAACCCCGCCCCATATCCTTAAGAATGCGATTATTAACGTGTTGCAATGGTAGATCAATATAAGGGCATATTTTATTTTCTTTTGCCAAAATATCAATGACAGCATCATCAAGATGAGCTGGATGAGCATATAACAACCTTATCCATTTTATACCCTTCAAACGAGACATTTTATTTAGTAACAGGGGAAGCATTTTCTCTCCCCCGTTTTCTTTTCCATAATATGTAGTGTCCTGGGCAACCAGATTTATTTCTCTGGCGCCTTTCTTGGCAAGCATTTCTGCTTCATCTAAAATTGACTTTAAAGGACGGCTTTTGTATGGACCACGTATAGATGGTATGGCGCAATAGTTACATCTATTGCTGCAGCCTTCTGCAATTTTCAAATACGCGCTGTACTCAGGTAGGGTAAGAACGCGTTCCCCCCATGATCTATATTCATTTGGAGGCGGTTTTAACAAGGCTGGGCGAGCCTTATTTTTCAATGCCGCATTAAGTAATTTTATAATATAATCATAACTGTGCACTCCTACCAGTATATCAATTTCCGGAACTTTATTTCTCAATAGGTGGCTGTATTTTTGAGGCATACATCCCGTAGCTATTAAAATACGGCATTTTCCCTGGTTTTTATACTTAACTGTCTCTTGCAAAGTATAAATGGACTCCAGGCGAGCTTCTTCGATAAATGCACAAGTGTTTACTATAATAATCTCAGATTCCTCAAGCCTGGAACTGATAAAGTAACCATGTTTTTTAAATTTTCCCAGTACCTCTTCTATATCAATGCGGTTTTTGTGGCAACCCAGTGTAATGACGCCTATAGTTAATTTTTCATGCATTTTCATCCCCTTAATTATGAACTATTTTCTGCGTGTTCAAAGATGTAATTATGAGGTCTATTTTTTTCGTCCAAATTTTCAATTTCTATCTCATTTATAAACATAATAACCTGAGGAGGAGCCCCCAGCCTTACTCTTATTCTTTCTTCAGCTTCCACGTTTACTTTGTCTCCACTGCTAAAAGTTTCACTATGTAATTCTTCATTATCTGCCATAATATGAGTCCAACAATTACCCTCAAACTCCAATAATAACTCCATCTCTTCTTCACCTTTGAAATTCCAAACAGTTTCCGAATCATTAGATTCTATTAATTCAAGTTCAGGCTTTTCAACATCTTCTACTTCTTCTTCAGCTTCAAGCTCTTCTTCCTCATCTTCTTTTTCTTCCGGTTCTTCTTGTGTATCAGGCAATTCTTCTACAACTTCGGGGGCTTCTTCTTCAAGATCATTGTCGTCAATCCCAATTATTGCATTGCCATTTCCTAATAACAGCAGCACTACCCCAAACAGCAACAAAAAAAGAACAGTAAAAATAATGACATATACGGCAGTGTTGAGATTCTTTATTTCAGCACTTTTAGCTTGTTTTTTATTTACTTTAAGGTTTTTAATATTTCTTTCCCTTTTTTCGAGACTTTCTTTTTGTGGTTCATCTGTTAAATTATCTTTGCTTTGAGGTTGTTTCCACTGAGTATAAAGTTCCACGGCTTTATCGGGGTCAACTCCTACTTCCTTGGCATAAGCTCTGATGGCTCCTTTTACATATATTTCTCCGGCAAATGCAGAGTAGTTGCCGTTTTCCAGTTCTTGAAGCAGTTTTATTTGAATTTTAGTTTTTTCAGAAATATGTTCCAAGCTTATGTCGTTTTCTTTACGAGCATTTTGCAATAAACTTGTAAGTTCATCCATTTTAATTTTCCTTTCTTTAAATCTTTATATTTATTATAAAGATAAAATAGAAAAATTATATTAATAACGATTTTTTTTATATTTATTTATCAAGCTGGTAATCTCACCTTCAGGCATAATAATTTGACGAGGTTTGCTTCCTTCATGCTCTCCTATCACACCTTGGGTTTCCAATTCATCAATAAGGCGAGCAGCTCTGGTGTAACCTATTCTAAATCTTCTTTGCAGTAGTGAAATGGAAGCGTGTCCGCTTTTTAAAACTAACTCTAAAGCGTCTGCAAATAGGGAGTCTATATCATCTTCAGGATTTTTTTCGGTATAGTCCAGTTTATTATTTACTTCTCCTTCAACTTCATTATTATATTGATTTTGATTATATTGATTTAAAAAATTTGTCAGGGCTTTAATTTCTTCAGTGCTTATAAATGTATTTTGCACCCTTATTGGCTTGGCCATGCCCATGGGATAGTAAAGCATATCTCCTTTTCCTAAAAGTTTCTCGGCCCCGGCCATATCAAGTATAGTTCGCGAATCTATCTGTGAGGAAACAGTAAACGCTATCCGTGAGGTTATGTTCGCTTTTATTATTCCGGTTAATACATCTACAGAAGGCCTTTGTGTAGCAATTACCAGGTGTATTCCCGCTGCACGAGCCATCTGAGACAGCCGGGATATTGAATCTTCCACTTCTGCGGGAGAAACCAACATTAAATCGGCAAGTTCATCTATAATAACTACTATATAGGGCAGAACTTCTCCATCCAATTCATTAGACATCACTTTTTCATTATAAGCATCAATATCTCTTACTCCTGTTTCAGCAAAAATATCATACCTTCTTATCATTTCTTTGATCATATTTTTAAGAGCGGACGCTGCTTTTTGAGGATCAGTTATTACCGGAGAAAGTAAATGAGGTATGCCGCTGTAGATATTCAATTCCACTATTTTGGGATCAATCAACAAAAATTTTACTTGATCAGGAGTGGCATTAAAAAGTATACTACAAATAATTGATTTAATACATACACTTTTCCCCGAACCTGTAGCACCGGCAATGAGCAAATGGGGCATTTGTTCTAGGCTGGCTACTATGGGCACACCGGTAATATCTTTCCCTAGAGCTATAGTTAAAGGCGAGTTGGAATTTTGAAAAGCGGAAGATTCCAGCATTTCCCTAATATAAACCGGAACAGTTACTTCATTAGGTACTTCAATGCCCAAAGCTGCTTTTCCCGGTATAGGAGCCTCTATACGAACTACGGGAGCAGCAAGGTTAAGGGCTATATCATCTGCTAAGTTAATTATCTTGCTTACTTTAACTCCGGCTTCAGGTTGAACTTCGAATCTGGTAACTGTGGGGCCTGATTGATAATTTATTACTTTTGCCTGGACGCCAAAATTTTGAAGTGTGCTTTCCAAATATTTTGCCCTTTCTTTAATATTTTGGGTCGCACTATGTTCATTATCACTTGTAACAGGATTTAATAAACTTAAAGAAGGCCAATTATAATTTTCATTAAATTTGGGACTCTTTTTATTTAATTGATTGATAGATGCTGTTGTGTCTGCATTATTTGATGTTACCTGAGAAAAGTCTTTATCTTCCTCTTTAGCTTCTTGAGTTTGCTTATTGCTGGCGTAGTCACTAGCTATAATGTTTTTATTATCCCCCCTCGAAGCTAATGGTTCTTTATTTTTATCTTCTTTACCTTCATTAATATTATCTTTCTGCCGCCGGCTTACTATATTTTGAACGAGAGAGCTTACAGCCTTAAACAAACCTTTTCCCAGGCTTTTAATAAATTCCCAAATTTCCGTTAATGAAATGTTTAAAATTAAAAGTATACTTACTATTGCCAAAGTAATTATAATTACATAACTGGCAACTTCTCCGAATAAATAGTAAAGTATAACTGAAAAAACAGCGCCTAATAAACCTCCTCCTTCATGCTGATAACCCATATTAAAACTTTCGGAGAAAAAACTTTTTTCCGTTGCTATAAGTTCTAAGTGTTCAAGCATAAAATTAAAATGATATGTCATTACTAGCAACAACATGAAAGATAATATCCCTAAAAGCCTGCTTTTTAGCATAAATTTTTCATTTTTTATCACAAAATGCAGCGCAACAGTTATAATCGCCAGAGGTACAAGAATAGCCATGTCTCCGGCTATTGCCCTCATTAGATTGTGGGCAAAAACACCTATTGTACCGGCTTGTTCCGGGATTTGAAGTCCTACGATACAAAGAATTCCGAAGGCAATCAAGCCTATTCCTTTTATGTGAGAGGTAATTTCTTTATTGAATTCGCTCTTTTTACTCAAATTTTCACCTCATCAAAATATTTCTACAAAACACTTCGTTAGCAATTCAAATAATCCTTTAACTATTAAGAAGCCTTAATGAAGCCAATTTATGTCTATTTAATTATCATAAAAATATGATGTATAAATATTTGAGGAAAAGTAAGGGGAGTTTTTCTTAATTTTTTGCTTTATAAAAGATAATTTACTAAACAATAGTATATGTGCCAATACCAAAAGCCACATCTTTCCCGGAATCACTTTTAATATCTACTTTGCACACAGATATTTTTCGTCCCTTTTTAATAACATTTCCCCTGGCGGTAATACCTGTTTCTTCAAGTTTAATCGGGTTTAGATAATTAATTTTTAGTTCGACTGTGGTAACACTTTCTCGTTCCACATTAATCCAGTTAAATAGTGCTACAGCACCTGCTGCATCAAGCAAGGAAGCTGCAGCGCCTCCATGCACAATTGAAAACACTTGCCCCAGTTCTTTTTTTATCGGAAGGTAAATTTCTGCAACTCCCTCTTCTATTTTTTTTACTCTTAAGCCTAAAAGGCTCCAATAAGGGCTATTTTCCAGTGCTTTTATAATATCTTTGTTTTCCATAATAGTTCCTTTATAAATAGAATATTTTACTTGTTTGCTTTCATAATTATGGGTAAAATCATAGGGTTTCTACCGGTTTTATCCCAAAATAAACGGCTCATCTTGTCTCTTATTTCATTTTTGATCACATTTTCATCTTTTTCTTTCTTTTTATCTTGGGTTGTTTTTTTGAAGTATTTAATGATCATATTTTTAGCTTCATCAAGAAGTTCTTCAGATTCGCGCACATAAACAAAGCCGCGAGTAATAATTTCCGGAGAGCCCACTACCTTTTTATTATCTAAAACTACCACCACTATAACAATACCATCTTCGGATAATACTTTTCTATCTTTTAACACTACATTTCCCACATCTCCCACACCGAGGCCGTCCAATAAAATTTTACCGGCACTTACCTTTTTTAGCCTTTTTCCGCCTTTAGCTGAAAACTCAATCACTGACCCATTCTCTGCAAAAAATACGTTATCTTGAGGTATTCCTACTTTTTCTGCTAATTTTGCCAGGTGAACCATATGACGGTATTCCCCATGTACCGGAATAAGGTACCTTGGTTGGACCATGTTTAACATCATTTTTATTTCTTCTTCGGCCCCATGCCCAGATACATGAACTCCTGACATCTGGTGATAAAATACTTCAGCTCCTAGTTTAAAAAGATTGTCTATGGTTCGAAACACCATTTTCTCATTTCCCGGAATAGGTGAAGCAGAAACAATAACAGTATCACCATTAGTAATTTTGAGATTCCTGTGTTCGGAGTTTGCCAGTCTGGTTAAGGCAGACATAGGTTCTCCCTGGCTTCCTGTAGTAATAACAGTTACTTCGTGGGGAAGCAAATTTTCTAATTTATCCAGGTCTACCAGAAATTCATCGGGAATATCTAAATAACCTAGCTCTCTTGCAATATTAGTAGTATTAAATAAACTTCTACCGGTAATTGCTATTTTTCTGTTATATTTAACTGCAGAGTTGACAACTTGCTGTACACGATGAATATTGGAGGCAAATGTGGCTACAATAATACGCCCCTTGGCCAGGCGAAATATGTCATCTAGGGCTTTACCTACTTCTTTTTCTGAACCGGCAAAGCCGGGAGACCCGGCATTAGTGCTGTCGGAAAGCATAACCATAACGTTACTTTTCCCCAGTTTGGCAAGTTTATCATAATCCGTAACGACTGAATTAACCGGGGTTTGATCAAATTTATAATCGCTTGTATAAACCACAATACCGGCAGGTGTTTTAATGATCACCCCCACACAATCAGGAATACTGTGATTTGTCCGGAAAAATTCAAGTTGAATATTATCTGATAACGTGATTTTATCCCGCGGAGTTATCTCTTTTAACTCAGGTTTATTTACTTGATTAAACTCCGATAGCTTAGCTTTTACCATTCCCAATGTGAGTTTGGTTCCCCAAATTGGCACATTCAAATCGTTTATGATATATGGCAGAGCACCAATATGGTCTTCATGACCATGGCTGAGAATAATTCCTTTTAGGTTTTTTTTATTTTCTAACAGATATGATATATTCGGAATAACTGCGTCTACGCCCAGCATTTCATCTTCTGGAAAAGACAACCCTGCATCTAAAACTAACATTTCATCCTCATATTTTATGACAAACATGTTTTTGCCAATTTCCCCCACTCCGCCTAGAGGGATAATTTGAATTTTTTTGTTTTTATTTTTACTTTTTTTATACGCCAAATTATTACAACTCCTGCATAGTTTACTTAATAGTTTATTATTTATCGTTAATATTAAAAAATTTTCTTTACTTAATGTAGGTTATACTAATATTATAGCAAATCCTTCCAAATAATTTATTCATTGATTAATTATTTTTCAGTTATTTTAAGAAACTTATAATTAATTGGATCACTCCTTCCTCACAAAAATTCAAAGATTTTAATCCTTTTAGAAGAAGTAAATACCATTAAACGCCAGAGCAAAATAATGCCATTAGTTATTACCGGCCGGTATGTCCAAATCCTCCTTCGTTTCTTTCTGTTGAGGGTAATTCACCACTTTCTATAAATTGTACTGTTTGGTAACGTTGAATAACCATGTGAGCAATACGATCTCCGCGGTTAATTTCTAAACTTCTTTCGCCCAGGTTAATCAAAATAACTTTAATTTCGCCTCTGTAATCTGAATCAATGGTTCCCGGAGTATTTAAAACGGTAACCCCGTGTTTTAATGCCAGCCCGCTTCTAGGCCTAACCTGAGCTTCATATCCTACAGGCAAGGCAACCTTAATCCCTGTGGGAAATAACATTCTATTATTTATTTCCAATAAAACTTTTTGATTTATAGCAGCACATAGATCAACTCCTGCAGCTCCTTCTGTCATATATGAAGGAAGGGGCAGATCTTCGTTTCCTTCTATTTTCTGGAGGTACACCTTTAAATATTCCATCATAATATTGTTCTCCTGTAATTCACATAACAGCGCATACCAATTCATATTTATTGAGATATGCGCCGCTTTCTAAGTAATAATCCAAAACTATAAAAAAGACAACGCTTTTTAAAGTAACAAAACTATTTTATCGTTTCTTTTTAAAATCTTTATTTTTTTCACTATTATTATTTTTAGATGTTTTATCTTCATTGCCTGTAGGTTTATCCATGGCTTCTTTTCTAGAAAGGTCTATTCTACCTCGATCATCAATACCTAATACCTTCACTAAAACTTCATCGCCAAGATTAACTACATTTTCAGTTTTATCTACATGACCATAATCTAAATTTGAAATATGTACAAGACCTTCTTTCCCGGGCAATACTTCAACAAAGGCTCCATATTTTTCGACTCTGGTTACTTTACCGAGGTAGGTTTTACCGGGCTCCACATCTTTCACCAAATTTTCTATCATCTCTTTTGCTTTATCTCCTGCTTCCTTGTCTGTTGCTGCAATATATACTTTGCCATCAGGCTCAATATCTACATCAGCTCCGGTATCGGCAATTATTTTATTAATCATTTTGCCTCCCGGGCCAATAACGTCTCTAATTTTATCCACATCAATATACATAGTAAAGATGCGGGGTGCATAAGGTGAAAGTTCTTCCCTGGGGCTCGCAATGGTTTTATCCATAATATCCATTATATAAAGGTATCCTTTTCTGGCTTTGGAAATAGCCATAGCCATAACGTCCCTTGAGAGTCCTTTTATCTTTGTATCTAACTGCAAAGCATTTATACCTTCTCTGGTGCCGGCAACTTTAAAATCCATATCTCCAAGAAAATCCTCTATACCCTGGATGTCAGAAAGGATTTCAATATTTTCACCTTCTTTAATCATTCCCATTGCTATTCCGGAAACTGCTTTTTCTATTGCTACGCCGGCATCCATTAATGCCAGAGAACTGGCGCAAACACTACCCATGGAAGTAGAGCCATTAGATTCTAAAACCTCCGAAACAAGCCTGATGGTATAAGGAAAACTCTCTTTATCGGGTATTATAGATTCTAAAGCATGCTCGGCCAATGCTCCATGGCCGATTTCCCTTCTTCCCGGACCTCGCATAAAACCGGTTTCTCCAACGCTATAAGGTGGAAAGTTATAGTGGTGCATAAATCGTTTTGATTCTTCAATTCCCAATCCATCAAGAATTTGAACTTCCCTTAAGGCCCCTAGTGTACATGCTGTTAATATCTGGGTTTGTCCACGGGTAAACAATCCGGAGCCGTGAGTTCTTGGTAGAATACCGGTTTCACAAGTTATTTCTCTAATTTCTTCCGGTTTTCGGCCATCCGGTCTTAATTTTTCATTCAAGATCATTTGCCGTAATGCCTCTTTTAGTTTTCCATCAAATACTTCTTTTATCTTGTTTTCTTCTTCTGGATACAATTCCAGGTATTTTTCTAAAAACTCATTTCTTACCTGATCAATTTGAGCTTCTCTTTCTTTTTTTTCCGAAATGCGCAGTGCTTCATTAATTTTATTTTCTATTTCCCCATACATGTTATCCAATACTTCAGCAGGAAATTCCTCCGAAACCTCCACTTCCATTTTCGCTTCTCCTAATTTTTCCATCATTTCTTCCTGGGCAGAAATGATTTTTTTAATTTCTTCATGTCCTTTTTCGATAGAATCCATCAACTTTTCTTCACTGATTTCCTCCGCTATTGATTCAACCATCATAGTAGAATCTTTCCTGCCGGCAATAAGTAAATGAAGACTGCTTTTTTCTTGTTCTTCTACTGATGGATTCACTATAGGTTGGCCATCTACAACTCCCATTACTGTTGCAGCTACCGGTCCATCAAAAGGTATCTTTGAGATGGAAAGAGCCGCCGAAGCACCAATTATCGACAATGGCTCTGGAGGACAGTCTTGGTCTACAGACATAACTGTAGAAACAATATGGACAGAATTGCGGAATTTATCGGGAAATAAAGGACGCAAAGGCCTGTCAGTTAATCTGGCAGCCAAAATTGCCTTTTCAGTAGGACGTCCTTCTCGTTTTATAAAACCGCCGGGTATTCTGCCCACAGCATATAATCTTTCTTCATAATCAACAGTCAGAGGAAAAAAATCTACTCCTTCCCGAGGCTCGTCTGAAACAGTAGCTGTTACCAGCACAACTGTCTCGCCATGCTGAACTTTTACTGCACCACTTGCTTGCTTGGCAAGTTTCCCTGTTTCAAGAATTAGTTCCTGTCCACCATAGTCTACTTTAAATGTTTCCAACATTAAATTCCTCCTTTAATTTACAAAGCGGGGTTGTCCACCCCGCTTTGAATTAAAATATAATAATAAATTTTTAATTACTTCCTTAAACCAAGTTCTTGCAAAATCGTTCTGTAACGCTCTGGATTATTATTTCTTAAATAATCCAGCAAACCTCTTCTTTTTCCTACTAATTTCAAAAGACCTCTCTGTGAATGATGATCTTTTTTATGTTTCTTTAAATGCTCATTTAAATAATTGATACGCTCGGTTAAAATAGCTATTTGTACTTCCGGCGAGCCTGTATCATTTTCGTGTAACTGATAATTATTGATTATCTCTCTTTTTTTATCTTGGGTAATCAATAGCTACACACCTCCCTCGTTGTATTTATCCCCATAAGCCAAGTAATACGCCGGGGAACGCAAAACCTAGCTTATGGTTCATCCACATAAAATAGTTTATCATATCTACTTGTAGGTGTAAACAAAATTGAAGCCCTTTCAAATTTATACTTCAACGAAGTAAAGTAAATTAAGGTTTAACTTATAATTAATTGGTAGATATTTTCCGATAATTATTGATCTTGGGCAATAAACCGTCCAAAGGTTCTTGTGCAAGTTTACGTATGATATCAACATCTTTGGACAATTGTTTTTTAAAATCATCTACAGTGGCAAAAGCAAATTCATCTCTAATTTTTTCAATGAAATAAACGGTGATTTCACTGCCATAAATATTACCTTCAAAATTTAAGATATTAACCTCTAAGGTTAACTCTCCACTGCCAAATGTAGGACGCATTCCAATATTGCCGGCCCCACAAAACAATTCTTCATCTTTTTCTATAAGAGTATAATATACACCTTCACCCGGTAAAATAAGTTCTTTGGAAATTTTTACATTGGCAGTTGGAAAACCCATCTTTTTTCCCCTGCCGTCGCCTTTTACTACTTCTCCATAGCGGTAATAATAATAATTTAAATACTTTGAAGCCTCTCTTACTTTCCCTTCTAAAAGCATATTTCGAATAATAGAACTGCTAACTATATTGCCTTCTATGTTTATAGGCGGACATATTTCTATCTCTATATTATTTTCTTGTCCCCATTTAATTAACCTCTCCGTATTTCCATCGGCGTTTTTACCAAAAGTATAATCAAAACCTGTTACTACGCCCTTTGGATTTACCCTATCTTTTAAATAAATATCCAAAAATTTATGAGGGGGAATTTGGGCAATATGACCGGTAAAAGGCTCAACAATAAGGTAATCTATTCCCAGAAGTGTTAAAATGTCGGCTTTCATTTTCACATTAGTCATAATTTGCAAATTACTATTAGGGTTTATAATTTTAGCCGGGTGAGGTTCAAAAACAAGAGCCCCACTAAAAAAATTTTTTTCTTTGGCCATTTCTACTGTTTTTTTAATTACTGATTGATGCCCCCGATGAACCCCGTCAAAATTACCTAGGGCTAAATAGATATTTTCTTTACATTTAACCGGCAAATTGTCAATACCATTGATTATCTGCATCTGATGTAACTCCTTTTTATACTAACGTAATATCTTTTGCGGCTTAAACATTAGTCCCTGAGAAGTAATTTCCCACTGTCCGATGCCCCAAAAGTTGTTTTTATGATCATATATTCTCCATAATTTTTCATCTGCAGTATATTTTTTATCACACACTACTTGACTTTTAAATAAGTAATTGCCGCTAGCCAGATATGGAATTGCTTCATTAACTATTTTTACCCAATCCAATTCCTGCAAAGCATAATCCATAGGATATAATAATTTATCAATATTTTGTTTCGCAACAGCATTATCTAGTTTTTCTAAAGTAACACTTTCTTCAAGGTTAAAATTTTCCACCTTAGTCCTCACTAAAAAAGATAAATGTGCTCCACTGCCAATTTCTTCTCCAATTTGCTGGGCTAAAGTTCTAATGTAAGTACCGTGTGAACATTCAATATCAAGAATTAACCTGGAAAATTTACTTTTAAAATACTCCACAAGTTTTAATTGAAAGATATTTATTTTACGTGAAGGGGAATCAATTGTTGACCCTTCATGTGCCCATTTATATAACTTTTTACCCTGATAGTGAACCGCAGAATATGCAGGCGGCGTTTGATTTATTTCGCCTATATAATTGGACAAGATATTTTTTATAGCATCTATATATAATTCAGGTACAGTATGAATAGAATGTATTTCACCTTCCCCGTCCAAAGTATCTGTAGTTATTCCCAGAGTAATTTCCCCTCTGTAGGCCTTTTTACCCCTTAAAAGATACGAAGAAATACGTGTAGCCTTACCCAAACATACAGGCAATACCCCTGCTGCGGCAGGATCTAAAGTTCCCGTATGCCCAATTTTAATTCCAGGCAATTTTTTGCGGGTAAATGCTACCACATCATGGGAGGTCATACCGGCTGGTTTCAATATATTCAATATAGCATTCATTGCAAACCACCATCATTTTTAAGCTTAATTCTTAATGCAAAATAAATTTCATTTAAAATCGGAGGCATGTGCCTTCTGGTAATGATTTGAAATAAGGCTGGCTGCAGCTTCCAGAGTTTTCTTTTTCGTATGTGAATAAATATCTTCCGAACGAAATCCTGCAGCTTTTTTATGTCCGCCGCCGTTAAAATTTGCGGCTATTTGGCTTACATCAACTTCTTTACTCCTTAAACCCACCTTTACTTCTCCTTTTCCATTTACATAAAAAAGTATTCCAATTTCCACAGTATCAATGCTTTTAGCGTAATTAACTATGCCGTCAATAGTTTCCAAAGTAGTGCCTACTTCAAATAAATATTCTTCACTTAACGTCATACAGGCTATTTTCCCATCTCCAAATAGTTCTAATGAAGAGAGAGCCTTGTTTAGCAGTAAAAAATATGCCAGTGGTTTTTCATCAAAAATTTTTTGGGAAATTAAAGAAGGGTTTAATTTATGATTTACCATTAAATCGGCAACTACCTGGTGGGCCCGGGGAGTTGAATTTTCGTATTTAAATGAACCTGTATCAGTAGATATGGCTACATACAGTGCTTGAGCCACTTTTACATCTAAATCAATATTTCCTCTGTTGATCAATTCATAAATGATTTCTCCGGTTGCAGAGGCTCCCGGATCAACCAGATTTACATCGCCAAAATACTCATTGGTTACATGGTGATCTATATTAACAATTTCTTCAAACTTGCTCAATTGCTCTAAGGAAATTCCTGTGCGAGATGTATCACTGCAATCAAGAACAATTAAAGTGTTCCCTTCTGTTGTTTCTGCATCAAAATCATTGGAAATAATTGCCGGTTCATTCAAAAATTTATATATGGCAGGAACCTCATCCCGGCAAAAAACAGTTATTTTTTTGCCTTTATTTAAAAGAGCATTGGCTAAGGCTACTAACGATCCAATACTATCTCCATCAGGCAGATAATGGGAAACCAAAAAAAATGATTCTTTTTTTTTAAAAATATCCAACACCCTTGCAAAAATATCATTTTCCATATTAATTATCCTTTTCAGGCATAATTGATTTTAAAACATTATCAATATGAGAGCCATATTCAATAGAATGATCGGAAATAATATGTATCTCCGGTATATGGCGTAGTCGAATTCTTTTCCCTATTTCCGTGCGAATAAAACCCGATGCTTTTTGTAAAGCTTCAAGAACAGCATTTCTTTCGCCCTCATTTTCTTCAAAGATACTCACATAAACCCATGCATGACCTAAGTCTCTGGAAACCTGTACCTCAGTAATAGAAGTTTTAGCAGGTATTACCCGCGGATCTTTAATTTCATTTCTTATGACTTCACTTATTTCTTTTTTAATTTGACCTGCAACACGGTATAAACGTGAACTACTCATGTTTGTTCCTCCTATCAATCTAAAAGAAAAGGAATTGCTAAATTATTTTTACTTCTTCCATCGTATATGCTTCTAAAATATCACCCTCTTTAAAATCATTAAAATTATCTATAAGTATCCCACATTCATAACCACTGGAGACTTCTTTGACATCTTCTTTAAAACGTTTTAAAGAAGCAATTTTACCTTCTTTTAAAGTTTGGCCGTCACGTATTACTCTTATGGAACTATTACGGGAAATTTTTCCTTCTGAAATATAAGACCCGGCTATATTTCCTACACGAGAAGATTTAAAGATTTGCCTTACTTCGGCTACTCCTTGCACCACTTCTTTATATTCAGGGTCAAGCATTCCTGTCACAGCTGCTTTCACATCTTCTATTACCTCATATATGACTCGGTAAGAGCGAATGTCCACATTTTCAGTTTCTGCCATTTTACGGGCCTTTGCATCCGGCCTTACATTAAACCCAATGATGGCAGCATTAGACGCAGCTGCCAACATGACATCAGATTCTGTAACGGCACCAACACCGCTGTGAATTATTTTTATTTTAACTTCTTCTATACTTAATTTCATTAAAGAGTCTTGTAACGCTTCTACTGAACCGTGAACATCCCCTTTTATGATCAAATTAAGCTCTTTAACTTCTCCCTTTGTAATTTGCTCAAAAAGATCATCGAAAGAAACCGGTGAAGCTTGTCTTGATTTTTCTTTATGTTTTTGCGCTCTTTTTTCCGCTAAATGACGGGCAAATTTTTCATCATTTACCTTATACATTTGGTCACCGGCTTGGGGGACATTGTTTAATCCCACAATCTTCACAGGTGTGCATGCATCTGCTTCTTTAATATTTTCACCCCGATCATCTACCATTGCTCTTATTCTGCCATGTGTATGTCCACATACTACCGGGTCTCCGATTTTAAGAGTTCCATTTTGAATTAAAACTGTGGCCAAGGGGCCTTTTCCTTTATCAAGATTTGACTCAATGACAATACCTTTAGCCGTTTTATGTAAATTAGTTTTATACTCATTCATTTCAGCAACAAGCACAATCATTTCTAATAATTCATCAATACCCTCACCGCTCAAGGCACAAACCGGCACACAAATTGTATCTCCACCCCATTCTTCAGGAATAAGCCCTTGATCGGCAAGTTGTTGTTTTACCCTTTCTATATTGGCATTCTTTTTGTCTATTTTGTTTATAGCAACAATAATATTAACCCCTGCAGCTTTTACATGGTTTATGGCTTCAACTGTTTGCGGCATTATTCCATCGTTAGCCGCTACTACAATTATAGCAATATCAGTAGCCTGAGCACCTCTTGCTCTCATCGAAGTAAAAGCTTCATGGCCCGGTGTATCCAAGAAGATAATGCCATTATCATTAATAAGTACTCTGTAAGCTCCTATATGTTGGGTTATTCCCCCTGCTTCACTGTCTGTTACATTTGACTTACGAATATAATCCAATAAAGAAGTTTTACCGTGATCTACATGTCCGAGAACAGCAACAACCGGATAACGAGGGGTTTTTTCTTCTTCGCTCTCTTCTTCACTTTCAGCATCGCCAAGTTTTTCTTCTTCCATGTCGCGTTCATATGAAACCTCTACATCATATTCAGAAGCAACAAGTTCAATAACATCCGGAGAAAGATCTTGATTAATATGAGAATGAATGCCTAAATCCATTAAAATAGAAAGAACATTTGTAGATGAGTCTTCTAATTTAGAAGCAAGTTCGTTAACGCTAACATTTCCTTCCAATACTATTTTTTTCTTTTCTTCTTTAGTTTCTTTTCTGGCTTTTTCCATGCTGGCTTTTCTTGCTTTTCTACCAAGCGTACGAGTATCAGAATCTTTATCTTGAACTTCCACTCCGGAAGATGTTTTAGCAGTTTCTACGGTATCTTTCTCTTCAGTAGAAGGCATATTTTCCTCACCCTTTTTAATTGACTCTTCTTCCTGGTCTTTTTGTTGCCCGGTTAATACTGAAATTAATTTCTTTGCTGTATCTTCATCTAAAGAACTCATATGGTTTTTAATGGGTATATTCATATCCTTTAAAACTTCAATCAATTTTTTGCTGGTAGTGCCCAGTTCTCTAGCCAGTTCATATACCCTCATTTTTTTCATCTCAATTCACCTCCCATTTCATTTTATCGACTTTAGAGTAATTTATTTTTACTGTATCTCCTCAAAACTATCAAATAGTTTTTCTATAACCTCAGGCGGAATATAAGTTTTTAAATTTTTTGCTAGCTTTTTCCCTTTAGTGGCTGAGTGCAAACAATCCTTTTGATGACAAATATAAACACCCCGGCCAGATTTCTTGCCGGTAAAATCTACATCTACATTACCTTCAGGTGTCCGGACTATTCTTATTAGTTCTTTTTTGGGTTTTTTTTCTCGACACCCCACGCACACTCTTTGGGGAATTTTACGAAGTTTGGTCAACTTCGTTGTCCTCCTTTTCTGTATTTTCCCCCATAAGATTTTCAGTCTGCTCTTCTTCCACTTCTTCTTGTTCTTCTTCTTCTACTTCTTCTTCAGAATGGCTACTAAATGAAGAATTTTTTAAGGAATCTTTTACTTCTTTATCTATAAGATCAGTCTCTTCACCCTCTGAAGAAGTATTTTTATCAACTTCTAATTCTTCTACCTGTGATTCGCTAAGTATATCTATTTTCCATCCGCATATTTTAGCAGCCAGCCGGGCATTTTGCCCTTCTCGGCCTATAGCCAGTGATAATTGATTATCGGGTACTATTACCTGAGCACCGTTGTTTTCATAATCAATTTTTACGGAACTCACGCGTGCCGGGCTTAATGAATTTTTTATAAATTCCTCGGGGTTTTCACTCCATTGTATAATGTCAATCTTTTCACCTCTTAATTCATTGGTTACAGACTGAACACGTGAGCCTTTCGGCCCCACTAATGATCCCACCGAGTCCACATCGCTATTTGAAGAGAATACCGCTATTTTAGAACGGTTTCCCGGTTCTCTGACTGCTCCTTTTACTTCGATAATTCCGTCGTAGATTTCCGGAACCTCCACCTCAAAAAGTCGTTTCATTAAACCTGGATGGGCTCGGGATACTATAATTTGCGGACCTTTGGTAGTCTTTTGCACATCAAGAATAAAAACTTTTATTCTTTCCCCCTGTTTGGGTCTTTCATAAGGTATTTGTTCTTCCGGGGGCAAAATTGCCTCTGCTCTGCCCAGGTCAATATAAATATTTTTTTGTTCAAACCGTTGTACTACACCCGTAACAACTTCAGTTACTCGATCTACATATTCTTCATAAACTATTTCTCTTTCTGCTTCTCGAATACGCTGGATAACTACCTGCTTTGCAGTTTGAGCAGCAATTCTGCCGAAGTCTTTTGGTGTTACTTCAACTTCCACTATTTCTCCTAAATTAACTTCCGGATTATATTTACGAGCTTCCTCAATATTCATCTCCGTTTGAGAATTGCTAACTTCTTCTACCACATCATAACTCCTAAAAACTTTCATTTCTCCCGTATCACGGTTTATTTCTGCTTTTGCATTTGTAACATGATTAAAATTACGTTTGTAAGCTGACATCAAAGCTACTTCTATAGCTTCAAAAAGGATTTCTTTATCAATACCCCTTTCTTTCTCAATAGAATCAAGGGCTGCTAACAGATCTTCTCTCAATTATTTTTTTCCTCCTTTCGAATTCTTACCGAATTCCGGCTTAAATATGAGGTTGGCTTTTGCTATTTTTCTTAAAGGTATTTGGACTTCATTGCCACTGTCATTAAATTGAAGCAAAATGTTATCTTCTGTATCAATACCCCGCAAGCGGCCTTTAAAATTTTTTTGCCCCTGTAAAGGTTCATGGGTAGATATTTTTATGTTATGACCTGTAAATCTATCAAAGTCATTTTTCTTCTTTAATGGCCTTTCCAACCCCGGAGAAGAAATTTCCAATACATAATGATGGCTTATTATATCTTTGCGATCTAATAAATCGGAAATTTCATGATTGACAACTTCACAATCATTTAAGGTAATACCCTCTTCTTTGTCAATATAAATACATAGAACCCAATTACCGCTCTTTTGCGACCATTTCAAATCTACTAACTCCATTTCATAATTATCTATAATTGGAGTTATTATTTCTTCTATTTTAGATAATATTTCATTTTTCGTGTACACTTATAGTGTCAACCTCCTACCTGCTAATAAAATCTGCTTAAAATGAAAGAGTGGGCACCCCCACTCTTTGCACTCAATAATAAGTACTCACTAAAATCCTAACATAGTGCGCCTGTAATTGCAAGAACTAAAAGTGTACTTTTAAATGTATTCGAGGGTTTTAAACCCCCTCATTAATAAATTTGAGGACTTTCTCAAATATTAGAGTTTTATCATAGTCCAACGTAGCCACGTGATAAGAGTCTTCCAACCATACCAGTTCCTTTGAAGGTGAACCAATATTATTTAAAATATATAATGCATTTTGAGGAGATACCACAGCATCTTCTTGAGAGGCAAAAATTAGAACGGGCTGATTAATATAAGGCAGTTCGTTTTTTACCACCCTCAAAAATTTTATTAATTGATGAGTGGCCGGTACAGAGGTTTTATCATAGGTTATTTCTTCCGCTTCTGGATCTTTTAAATTACCTCCAATAGCGGGAACGGTTTTTACAAAATATTTTAAAATGGGTACCAGCTTCATTTTAAGATCATTCATAAACACTGGAGCGCATATAGGAATAACACCTTTAACCGTGTCAGGATAATGATATGCCAGGTGCAAAGATATTGAGCCTCCCAATGAAAGACCCGCTACATAAATATATTGGCAATGTTTTTTAAGCTCTTGCAGGCCTTTTTCGGCTGAAGTAATCCAATCTTTATAAGTACAATTATGCATATCTTCCACCTTCGTCCCATGACCTGCCAGACGGATCCCCAGAACAGTTAGACCATTATTTGCCAAAAATTCTCCCATAGGTTGAAGTGAAGAAGGTGTGCCGGTAAAACCATGTACCAACAAGCAACCGACTTTTCCTGCTTTATAAAAAAAAGGTTCTCCGCCTACCATTAATTTTTCATGCATGGGTATCTTCTCCTCTTTAAATGAAATTTACAAAATACCACTTCAAAAAATTAATAACCATTCAGTTATTCCACATGCTGTTATCTAATCCCTGCTTAATAAACTATTATGTTAAAAAACTGGTAAGAAAGTTTATAAAAAAAATATTAAATGAATGAAGGATTTTTAATTGATTTAAAGAAATTATGCTTTTGGAATTAAATTTGATGCAGGAGGTAATGTTTAATGGATTTAATGGAAAAGGCAAGAGAACTTGGTCGGGAGATTAAAAAAACTCCCGAATACCAAGAGCTTGAAAGAGCAAATGAAAGTATTAAGGAAGATTCAAATGCATCTCAGTTGGTAGAAAAGATTAACGAAGTTCAAGATCAAATCAATTTTGCTCAAAAATCAGGTGTAGAACCCAGCGATGAGCAAATGAATGAATTTAACCAATTAAAAGAACAGATGCAAGGAAATATTACCATTCAATCTTTTCTTAAAGCTCAAGAACAATTTAGTCAAGTGATGGAGAACATCAACAATGCTATTAGTGAGGGGATCACTGAAAACCAAGAAAATCATTAAAGTTAATTATTTGGTTTTACAGCTTTTTTAATCGTAAAACAATAAATCCTCTTCTGCATCTAAAGGCGGGAGAGGATTTATTGTTTTGTTTATTTTAATATAATCATTTTATAAAATCTTTAATGGCTCCGAAATAACGAGCTTGATCTACAAACATAATATCGTTGTGGTCAGCTCCCGGAATAATAATTAATTCTTTGTCTTCACTGCCTATATTTTGCAAGAGCTTTTCACCTTCTTGAGCAGGTATTAAGGAATCATATTCCCCGTGGATTATTAATGTGGGGAGATTTATGTTTTTAATTTTTTGCAAAGATTCTTCTTCCAGCTTTTCTAAATTCAAACCAAAAGAAGGTAGCCCCAGATGTTTTAATAAATTAGAAGGGCTCACAAATCCACTTTCTATTATTAAACCGTTTATTTTAGATTCATGATGAAAAGTTAATTCCAGAGCTGAAATGCTGCCCAAGGATCTTCCCATAATCCATATATCATTGCTCCACCCTAAATTTTGGAGTTTTTCCACTATATTGTGGAATAAAACATGTCCATCACTTATTAAAGAAGAAAATGAAGGAGAACCATCACTAGTGCCATAGCCCCGGTAATCTGCCACTACAATATTTAATCCGTTCCGGGTATAAAAAGGAGCTATATCATTATAATCGCTCACAACTTCCCCGTTTCCGTGAAAATAAAGAATCCAGGGGTCTTCTTGATTATTGTAAAAAAATCGGCATGATATATTTATACCTTCTTCAACTTCTACCATAAAATCAAAGGAATTATCCGGACCGGGTCTAAAATATTTACGTGGATAAAAAAGAAAATTAATTAAAGGGGAATTATCTATGTCATAATATCCTTGATTGTCCATAATACCTCTCCTCCAAAATAATTAACTAATAGTTTACAATTGCGTTGCCAGTTCAAAAGCTTCGTGCATAGCTTCCATAGCTTTTTGAGGGTTGGCTGCATCACCAATAACATATGTATCTTTAGTTAATGCTTCTTTTAACTCATTATAAAGGGTATTTTCTGCTATTGAGCCGACAGCCACTACTATAGTATCTGCCGGAATTAAATTTTCTTCTCCTTCTTCATTCTCAGTAATCACACCTTGAGATGTGATTTCTTTGGCAGTGGTATTTTTTAACGTTTTTACATTACTGCGGCGCAGATCATCAATCATGGTCCAGCGGGTTGAAAGACCGATGTCTTTCCCTATTTTCTTTAACATTTCCACCACAGTAACATTTTTTTGACCTTTAGTTACCAATTCATACAATACATCCGTATCTTCTGCCTGACGAGCAAATAAGAATTTTAATGATTCTGCGGAAATTGTTCCCTGATCGGCAATAAACATTGCGGTTTCTACTCCTATAGCACCACCGCCCAACACTACTACATTGTCTTTTACAAACGATTTCCCTTCCAAAACATCCCAGGCCATGACTACATTAGAATTTTCAATTCCCGGTATATCAGGTTTTATCTGCTTTGCGCCGGTAGCCACTACAACAGCATCAAAGTTTTCTTCCTGTACTTTTGATAAATTAGCCCGACAATTAAGATGTATATCAACTCCAAGTTCGTTAATTTCTTGCTCAAGGTAATTATAAAGATTTAGAAAATCAGCTCGGCCGGGTGGTGCTGCCGCCAGATGAATTTGTCCCCCCAGCTTTTCTTCTTGTTCCCATAAGCTCACATTATGTCCCCGTAAAGCTGCTACTCTTGAAGCTTCCATACCTGCAACCCCGCCGCCTATAACCAAAATGTTCTTGGGGTTATCCGTAGGCACGATAGGTGTTTCTTCTTCTTTGCCAGCTCTGGGGTTTACAAGGCATGTAACTTGTTGTAGGCTAAAAACATTGTCCAGGCAACCCTGGTTGCAGCCCAGGCATTTGCGAATCTTTTCCGGACGCCCTTTTTTGGCTTTTAGGGGAAACTCTTGATCAGCTATCATACCGCGAGCTACCCCCACAAAATCAGCGCGCCCTTCAGCAATAATGTTTTCGGCTAATTCCGGATTATTAATACGATTGCAGGCAATAACGGGAACGGAAACCTCTTTTCTTATATTCTCCGCTAAATAGACAAATGTTCCAGGCGGAACGTTCATAGTAAGCTGAGGTACACGAGTTTCATGCCATCCTCCGGTAACATTTAAGCAATCGATACCTATTTGATCAAGATTACGGCAAAATTCACGGATTTCTACGTTAGTATTGCCGCCTGGCATAAAATCATTCCCACCCACTCTAACTATTATGGGAAAATCGGGGCCGACTGCTTCTCTAACTCTGCTTACTACTTCTAAACCAAATTTCATGCGATTCGCCAGTTCACCGCCATATTCATCCTCTCTCTTATTGGTAATAGGCGAGAGAAATTGGGAAATAATATATCCGGCACTGCCTATAATTTCCACAGCATCAAAGCCTGCTTCTTTAACAATAAGGGCTGAATTGGCAAAAGTTTCTACAAGCTCTTTAATTTCTTCAACTGTGAGTTCACGGGGTTCCTCTCGAGTTAAACGGGAAGCTATTGGAGACGGGGCAACCGGTTGCTTGCCACTAAAAGCGGAATGGGCATATCTTCCTGCCTGGTATAATTGAGCGGCAATCTTTGCTCCTTCATTGTGGATTGCACCTGTTAGCTGCTTCAGCCCTTCCAAAAAACGACGATCACTGACATCTATCATCATAGGTCCTGATCCCACATCATCAATCTTGCATCCCCCAACAATAATTAACCCCACTCCACCTTTAGCTCTTTCTTTATAAAACTCAATTACTTTAGAATTTATTTCTCCCTCCGGAGTATAATTTAGATGCATTGCCGGCATCACAATCCTGTTTTTTACTTCCATATTTCCGATATAATTTGGAGTAAATAAATGTTCCATCTTAATCATTCCTTTCTTGCGAATTTTTTTATTTATTTTTGAGATTTATCTAACTCAAAAACATCATGTAAAATTCTTACACTGAGTTCTCCATACTTGGAATCTATAATGCAGGAAATGCGTATCTCGGAGGTGCTAATCATCTGAATATTTATATTTTCATCAGCCAGAGCTTTAAACATGCGGGCTGCCACACCGGGATGATTTTTCATTCCCGTACCTACCACCGATACTTTAGCAATGGAGTCATTAGTGCGTACTTCTTTGGCTCCAATATCATAGGCCACTTTTTCGATTAAAGAGGTTGCTTGGTGCAAATCCGTAGAAGGCACAGTAAAAGTAAGATCTGTAAAACCGTCAATGCTCACATTTTGAATGATCATATCCACATTTATTGCTGATTCAGCTAACGGATTTATAATACGATGGGCAACACCCGGTTCGTCAGGTATATTCATAACAGAAATTTTAGCCTCATTACGATCAAGTGTAACCCCTGAAATAACAGCATCTTCCATCATATTGCTCTCCTCCTCCCTTATCCATGTATATCTATTTCCTCCAAAAGAGGATTTTACTAATAAAGGCACTTTATATTTGCGTGCTAATTCTACCGCTCTTATTTGTAAAACTTTTGCTCCCAAGCCGGCCATTTCCAACATTTCTTCGTAAGTTACCATGTTAAGATGGCGTGCCCGGGAACAAATATTGGGGTCGGCAGTGTAAACCCCGTCTACATCTGTATATATTTCACAAGCATCTGCATTCAATGCAGCTGCAACAGCTACTGCGGTTGTATCTGAGCCACCTCGCCCCAGGGTAGTTATATCTCCTTTATCGTTAATGCCTTGAAAACCTGCAATCACCGCTACCTTGCCTTCATTTAACGTTTGCATTAAATTATCCTTGCCTACTTCTAAAATACGCGCTTTTTGATATGAACTATCTGTAATCATCGGGATATGCCACCCCAGATAAGAACGTGCCGGACACCCCAAATTTTCAAGAGTTATAGCCATAAGTGCGGTGCTGATCTGTTCTCCCGTAGACACGATGGAATCCTGCTCTCTAGGCATAGGAGGCATATCGCTTACTGAACGAGAAAGTTCGATTAGACGATCGGTTTCCCCTGACATAGCTGAAAGAATGACTGCCACCATGTTTCCTTTTTGATGATCGGCAGAAATATCCTGCGCTACTTTTTTAATGTGATCGATTGTTGCCAGAGAACTTCCCCCGTATTTTTTTACTAATAAAGCCATTTTATCCACCCTTCATTATTTTATTCTTTTGTAAAGGCACATTGCTCAACCTTTCTTTTAAGCGGGTATAACGCTCAAAAGGTTTATTGTTATTAATAGAAATGGCCAATGCCTTTTTGGTGCCAATTAAAACTACCATTTTTTTACCCCTGGTAATTCCGGTATAAATAAGATTGCGCTGTAATAAAATAAAATGTTGCACCATTACCGGAAGAATGACAACGGGATATTCGCTCCCCTGAGATTTATGTACTGAAACCGCATATGCTAACGACAATTCATCCAATTCCATAAAATCATATTTTACAATTTTGCCGTCAAAATTAATAATAATTTCCCGATCTTCTCTGTCAATGTCAGTGATCCAACCTATGTCACCATTATAAACTTCTTTATCATAATTGTTTTCTAATTGTATTACTTTGTCTTTAACTTTAAAAATTTTACTGCCATGAGCTACTTCTTTCTTTTTACCGGGATTTAAAAGTTTTTGAAGTTCTACATTAAGATTAGCTACCCCTATAACTCCTTTATTCATGGGAGTTAAAACCTGTATATCTTTTAAAGCGTCATAGTTAAATTTCTGAGGAATATGAGACTTGCAAAGCCCGCAAATTTTTTTCAATACGTCTTCGGGTTCGTCAGATTGTATAAAATAGAAATCAGAAGTACTGCCGGCAGGCGGATGGCGTATATCCGGGAATTTTCCCCTGTTAATACGATGTGCGTTAAGGACTATTTTGCTTTCTTTAGACTGCCGAAATATTTCTGTAAGTGTTACTACTTCTATAACATTGGAATTAATAATATCGCGTAAAACATTCCCCGGACCCACTGACGGAAGTTGATGCACATCTCCCACCAAAATTAACTTGGCTTCCGGGGGAACTGCTTTAACCAGGTTATACATAAGCAGATTATCAATCATGGAAGCTTCATCAATTATTACCACATCAGCATTTAAAGGATAATCAGTATTTCGCTGAAATCCGCCTTTTTGGGGGCTAAATTCCAATAACCGGTGAATAGTTTTAGCTTCATAACCGGTGGTTTCTTCCATTTTTTTAGCTGCCCTGCCGGTGGGAGCAGCCAGGAGTATTTTTAATCCTTTCGACTTGTACATATTAATCATCGATTTGATAATTGTTGTTTTTCCCGTCCCCGGACCTCCGGTTATTACCATCACCTTGCGCTTTGATGACAATAAAATCGCTTCCCTCTGTTTGGGAGCCAGTTTTATATTTAGTTCCTTTTCTACTTGAAAAAGGAATTTTTCCGCATCGATATCGCTAAACAAGCTCTGTTGATCGCGAAGCTGCAAAAGCCTGTATGATAGATTTACTTCGGCAACATGTAAGAACGGCAAATAAACCGCTTTCTGATTGGTAGCTAAATCTTCTTCAAACGAGTTAACCAAATCTTCCACTATAATCCTGTTTTTTTCAAATAAATTAGAAATAGCTTTAACTATTACCTCCCTATCTACATTCAACATTTCTTTTGTTTTGTCGATGAGAGATTCATAAGGGTAATATACATGACCTTCATTAGTGAGGTTTTGGAGAGTATAAACTGTACCTTCTTCTGCCCTGGCAACAGATTCCGGTTTAAATCCAATTTTTTGAGCGATTTTATCAGCTATAACGAAACCAATCCCTTTTATATCAGAGGCCAGCCTATACGGATTTTCATTTACAATATTTATGGCATCTTTTCCATATGCTTTGTATATTTTAGCCGAATAGGTGGCACTTACTCCTTGCTCCTGCAAAAAAAGCATTATGTCTTTGATATCTTTTTGTTCTTCCCATGCTTCAGCTATCATCTCGATTCGTTTGTGGCCAATACCTTCTACTTCAAGCAACTTTTGCGGTTCCTTTTCAATAACGTCAATAGTATCAGCACCAAATTTGTCAACCATGCGCTGGGCCATTACAGGACCGATTCCTTTAATCAGCCCTGAACCGAGATACTTTTCTATGCCCTTTGCCGTTGCCGGTAGTACTGTTTCATAACGTTCTACTTTAAATTGTTCGCCATATTTTTTATTATGCTCCCATTTGCCTTCAAGCTTTAAAAAAACTCCAGGGTTAAGCCCGGCCAAATTCCCGACAATGGTGGTAAGTTCTCTTTTTCCTTTTTCTTTTAACTTTGCTACTATAAAATGATTTTCTTCATTATAAAATGTAATTCTTTCTAAATATCCATATATCGTTTCCAAAAAGAAAGGCCTCCTGAAGGAGTTTTAATTATTCGATACTTCCTTATCACGATCTTTCATTCTTTTTATAAACACTATAATTAGAACTATTACAACCACTATTGCCAAAACTAACATAACTATTGTAAATATATCAGGCACGTTTACGGCTACCTCCATATGATTTGCTTCTTCAAAGTCCAAATCCCACACTAAGGTCCTTCCATCCTCACTAACTTCATCTGCATTATGGCTGGCAGGTGAAATGGGAAACTCCATTCTGATAGTCATGTCGGGATCTAACATCGCGAGCATATCACCATTTCTTGCTCCGATATCAACTCCGGCCATAGAAAAAGTATGATCTACGGCATATTTATCAGTAAAAAAGCCCTCTTCAATTTGAATCTCAGGGGATTCCATCTCGCCTAAAAACTCTATGTCCCTTAATTCTTCCGCATCTTCAACATGCCTTTTAGCTTGAAATCCTTTCATATCGCCTCTTTCTAAAGGTTCTACCGTAAAACCGTCTCTTTCTAAATCTTCTTCCATTGAGCCGAAAATTTGTTGTGTATCTCCAAGCATATCAAGTTGAGAGCTTGCCAGTAAAGTAAATTCCAGATCGGCGCTTCCGTCCAGGTTAAAAGAAATATAAAAATCTCCTTCTACGCATCCGGTCATAAATAAAATACATAATAAAACTAAAATAACCAAAAATATTTTTCTTTTCACTTTACTCCCCCCCTTTTTTTATGGGAACCAAATTAATAATTATATAGAGCTTTATTTGTTTCCTTATAATTATTATAACAATTTCTTCAATAGTTTCTATATTCCTCTTAATTTTTACCGGGAATTCACAAAAAGTATTGACGAAGAGCTTTTTCATGTTAATAAAAAAGCCGGCAGTAGGATTAAAAATTTATGATAATATTTAAAAATTATTTCTTTACCTACTACCGGCATAATAAATAGCTTATTATATTTTACATATTATCTAATAAAATAAGTATCACTATTACATTGCACTGTTTTATTAACATCCCAGTTGACGAGCAATCACCAGGCGCTGTATTTCCGAGGTCCCTTCCCCGATTTCCATTAACTTGGCATCTCTCAGATACCTTTCCATGGGATAATCTCTTACGTATCCATACCCCCCGTATATTTGGATTGCTTCCAACGCAGCCCTCACTGCTGTTTCCGAGGCAAAAAGCTTTGCCATAGCAGCCTCCTGGCTAAAAGGGTAAGAATTATCTTTAAGCCAGGCAGCTTTATGAACCATTAATCGGGCAAGCTCAACTTCCATAGCCATATCGGCAAGCTTGAACTGAATAGCTTGAAACTTGCTAATCGGTTGATCGAATTGAACTCTCTGCTTGGCATATTCTAAAGAAGATTCCAAACAAGTTGCGGCAATCCCTAATGACAACGCGCCAATACTGATACGCCCACCATCAAGAACCTGCAAAAACTGCTTAAAACCTTCTCCTCTTTTACCTAAAATATTTTCTTTTGGAATTTTAACATTATCTAAAACCATCTCCGCTGTATCCGACGCTTTCAAACCCATTTTGTCATATGCCTTGGATACATTATAGCCGGGAGTATCAGTAGGTACTATAAAGGCGCTGATACCTTTTCTTCCCTGGCCCGGTTCCGTTAATGCTGTTACTACCGCTACATTGGCTACAGAAGCGTTAGTTATAAAACACTTACTTCCATTAATAACCCAGTTGTTCCCTTCTAAAACAGCAGTAGTTCTCGTAGAGCCGGCATCAGAACCGGCTTCAGGCTCCGTTAGGCCGAAAGCTGCAACAGCTTCTCCTCGGGCAAGAAGAGGAACCCACTCTTGTTTTTGCTCTTCTGTGCCAAATAGATAGATAGGACCACTTCCTATGGAACAATGAGCCGCATAAGTTATACCAATAGAAGCAGAGATTTTTGAAATCTCCTCTACAGCTAAAGCATAAGCGAGATAACCATCCCCGGTTCCTCCATATTCTTCGCTAAAAGGTAAAGCAAAAAGATCAAGTTCAGCCATTTTATCAAATATTTCCCGAGGAAACTTCTCTTCTTTTTCCAAATCTTCTACAATGGGAGCTATTTCATTACGGGCAAAATCACCGACCATTTTTTTGATCATTTGGTGATTTTCACTCAAATTAAAATCCATTACCTTTCCCCTTTCCAATTATTTTAAGCTTTAATGACTACTCTTGAAGTTCAGGAAGGTTTTCGTAACAATCTAAAGCTTCCGGATTAGCCAGAGCCTCTTTATTTTTCACTGTCTCATTGTGGATTACCTGACGTACAGCCACTTCAACTTTTTTACCATTAATAGTATAGGGTATATCAGCTATAGGGATTACTTTAGCCGGAACATGCCTGGGTGTAGTATTCTGCCTGATAGTGGTTTTTATCTTTTTCTCTAACTCTTCATCGAAAGTAACTCCCTCATCAAGTTTCACAAAAAGTACTACTCTTTCATCTCCATCTACTTTTTGCCCAACCACCAAGCTGTCCACTACTTCGGGAATAGTATCAACTTGTGTGTATATTTCGGCTGTTCCGATTCTTATACCCCCGGGGTTAAGAGTTGCATCAGAACGCCCATATATAATTACACCGCCATTTTCCGTAATTAAAACATAGTCTCCGTGAGACCATACCCCGGGAAATTTTTCAAAGTAAGCCTTGTGATACTTTTCGTTATTTTCATCATTCCAAAAGTAAACAGGCCTTGAAGGGAAAGGTTTGGTACAAACCAATTCTCCTTTTTCATTAATTACCGGGTTGCCATAATCATCATAAGCTTCTACTTTCATCCCCAGGCCACGGCATTGTAACTCTTCAGGATAAACAGGCAAAATAGGATTACCCAGAGCAAAACAAGACACAATATCAGTTCCCCCTGAAATAGATGAGAGGCACAGGTCTTTTTTTATGTCCCGATAAACAAAGTGAAAACTTTCCAATGTTAATGGTGATCCCGTTGACAATATAGATTTCAAATGATCAAGCTTATAGGATTCACCGGGCTTAACGCCCGCTTGTTCTACGGCAGCTATGTAACGCGCACTGGCTCCGAAAATATTAATTCCAAAATCCTGAATATGCTGGAACTGGGAACCCGCATCGGGATGAAAAGGATTGCCATCATATAAAAATACAGTGGATCCAACAGCCAGCGCACTCACCAGCCAGTTCCACATCATCCATCCACAGGTGGTAAAATAATGTATGGTATCTTCCTTCTTTAAATCAGTATGAAGGATTAATTCTTTCAGGTGCTGGATCAACGTGCCGCCGGCACCGTGTACAATACACTTTGGTGCTCCTGTAGTGCCGGAAGAATAAAGTATATAAACCGGATGATCAAAGGGAAGCTGTGTAAAGTCTATTGAAAGACCATCTTCCGTGGAGCGAAAGTCTTGATAATGTATTGCGTTTGATATGCTGCTAATATCCGCCCTTTCTTCCGTATAAGGAACTACTACAACTTTTTCAATGGAAGGTATTCTTTCTTTTAATTCCTTTACTTTACCTAAAGAATCTGAAGGCTTCCCTTTATAAGAATACCCATTAGCAGTAAACAATATCCGGGGTTCAATTTGTCCAAAGCGATCATAAGCACCCTGAACACCGAAGTCAGGTGAACATGAAGACCAAATTGCTCCCATACTGGTAGCTGCCAACATAGCTACCACTGTTTCAATCATATTAGGCATAAAGCCGGCTACCCGATCTCCTTCTTTAATCCCCATATCATCCAAAGAACGCCTAATACGGGCAACCTCGTCATAAAGCTCGCGGTAAGTAATTCTTTGAGGTTCACTAGCTTCACCTTTAAAAATCATAGCCACTTTATCTTCATCTTTAAAGCGCAGCAGATTTTCGGCAAAATTTAGTTTGGCTCCTTCAAACCATTTGCGGCCAAACACTTTTTCCGTATCATCTACAATTTCATTATATCCTTGTGAGTGTATAATTTCTCCATATTCCCACATAATGCTCCAAAAGCTTTTAATGTCATCTACCGACCAGTTATATAAGCTTTCATAATCTTTGAAGTTAGTGCCAAGTTTTTCATTAACATAATTGATAAAATGCGTCATATTCGCATTTTTAATTCTTTCTTCACTTGGTTCCCATAATGGTTGTTTCATAATTGCTCATTCCTCCTTAAAAATAAAAATGATGTTTTACAAAACTACTGACAGTATAAATTCAGGATAAAGCTTAAAAATATTTCCTCCTCCTTTCTTAATCAAATAAAAGAACTACAAATAATTAAGTGCTTATATTATTCAAAAAATAATAAATAAAAATAATTAACTGCATAAAATATGATTCTACGCTCAAATATTATTTCCTTCTAATATTTAAAATTTTTATACTTAATAGTATCATATTTTACTTAAAAATACTTTTTAGTATGTTAGCGGGTTTACAGCACCTCTATATAACGAAATTTGATAAAAATCTTCTTTTAATAAATTTGAGGATTTCTATTTTATATGGGAAACTTTGAAAACCAAGTTATGCGGCAAAATCTTGTAATTGAATTAACGACTTTGGCTTAAATTTGAAAGTTATTTATCTAATTTAACTCAAGTAATTACATATCATGGTAATTCTTCAGGCACTTCTGAAGTTCTTTTTTTACGTTTGCTCTAAGTTCTTTTGGTTCTTGAATAACTACTTGGCTTCCCCAAGAAAGAAGCCAGCTTCGCAGTTCAGGAGTATCGGTTACTTCAAAAACACATTCCAGGCAACCTTCTTCTAATTCGTAATTTTTCTGAGTACTGTGGTATCTCGACTCTCTAAAAAGTCTGGATGTAGGCGGATAAATGAGTAAATTCAACTCTATTTCTTTCATGCCCCGATAGACCCGCCAACTATTTTCAAGGTAATTTTCCAAGTCGAAATTATCACTGCGTTCGAATTTATGGGCGGTTTTTACCAGAGAAATAAAGCGATCTACACGAAAACTGCGCAGGTTTTTTCTTTGGTGACAAAAGGCAGCCAGGTAAAGATTACC
>CAZWVJ010000017.1:9811-34127 GCA_964636865.1 uncultured Syntrophomonadaceae bacterium | reverse complement strand
TTAACTTCAGGGACCACCAGCGGCACATCATCATTTAAGCGAAAAGCACTGCTATTATCTACCTCCACTGCGCCATGCTTTTCCGCTTCGGGGGCATACTGCTCGCTAATATCCCCGCCGGCGCTGAAAAAAGCAAAGTCTACCCCCTTGAAAGCCTCGGGCTTAAGCTCTTCTACCACATATTCCCTCTTTCCCACCTTCACTTTTGAACCGGCCGAACGCGCAGATGCCAGCATCTTTAACTCTTTATACGGAAACTGCCTCTCCTCAAGGACCTGAGCCATCTTCTGGCCTACCATACCGGTAGCACCCACAACAGCTACACTATACTTTGTCATAATCATTTACCCTCCTTTGTCCTGAGGTGCAAAAGGGGACGGTTCCTTTTGACACCTTTTTTCCTGTTTTTTCTATCTTGCTTATTACCCTCTGGGGTGCAAAAGGGGACGGTTCCTTTTGACACCTTTTTCGGCTGCTTTTTCTATCTCACATATTCCCCTGAGGTGTCAAAAGGAACCGTCCCCTTTTGCACCTAATTTATATTAAAAACTTATAGCTTCTCCAAGGCGTGACATAGCCTCTTTCAAGCGAGAAACTTCCACGGTAAGGGCAATGCGGAAATATCCTTCCCCATACTTACCAAAACCGCTTCCCGGGGTTACCACCACACCGGTTTCTTCAAGCACCTTACTCACAAAACCCTGGGAAGTATAACCCTCGGGGACGGGCGCCCAAAAGTAAAAACTGGCTTTGGGTGGGCTTATGTTCCAGCCCATTTTATTTAACCCATCAGCTACTACATCCCGGCGTTCCTGATACAACTGCCGCAGCTCTTCAATAAAACTGTCCCGGCGGGGGTTAGTTAATGCCTCCACTCCGGCATACTGCACGGCCTGGAAAAACCCGGAATCAATATTGGTTTTAAAGCGGCTGAGGGCTTCTAGGGCTTCACCGTTCCCCACCGCATAGCCAATACGCCATCCGGTCATGTTAAACGTTTTGGAAAGGGAATTGAATTCTATGCCCACATCCCTTGCTCCCTCAACTTCCAACAAGCTCATGGGCCGAAATCCGTCAAAGGCCAGCTCCGAGTAAGCGGCATCATGGCAGATGAGAATATTATTCTTGCGCGCAAAAGCTACCACCCGCTCTAAAAATTCAGGCGTAGCCACTGCCCCCGTGGGGTTATTGGGATAATTAATAAATAACAGCTTCGCCTTTTCTAAAACTTCTTCCGGGATTTCCTCCAGGGCCGGGAAGTAATCGTTTTCTTCCCGCAGAGGCATGCGGTAAGACTCCCCGCCCGCAAAAAGAGTGCCTATCCCATACACGGGATATCCCGGATCAGGCACCAGGTTTATATCACCCGGGTTAACGAACGCAAAGTGCACGTGAGCAATCCCTTCCTTGGAACCAATAAGGGGCAATACCTCGGCACCCGGATCCAACTTCACATTATGCCGCTCCCGGTAATACTGAGCTACTGCCTCTTTAAACTCATGCAGTCCCTCATCGGGGGGATAGCTGTGATTTTTGGGATCCCGCACTTCCTGAACCATTCTCTCCATAATATATTCAGGAGTGGAGCTATCCGGATCACCAATACCCAATTTTATAACATCCATCCCTTTTTCTCGGACTTCCCGAATTTTCCGATCAATCTCTACAAATAAATAGGGGGGCAACTGTTTAACTCTATCTGCCGGTTCAATCAACTGAATCAACCTCCTCAATTAATTCTTCATTAATTTTTCACTTATTTTTTACTAATATTTCACTAATTCTTTATTTTTCATAACAAAATGCATTAAATCCCCTGCCCCATTCTTGCTTTTCTTACTTACTTAATTTTTTCTTGCTTAACTCTTACTTACTGGATTATTCTTTTTTCATCTGGTTTTACTCTCTTTATCTTTCTATTCCTCTTTTATCCTCCCTTATCCCCACTTCTTCTCATTTTATTGTTCCTCTCCATGCACTTCCCCCTCAAATACCTTTTTCACCGGCCCTTCCATTAGTATTTCCCCATCTTCCTTCCATTGAATCCGCAGCATCCCTCCCGGTAAAAATACCTCCACAGGATGCTTGCCATCCAACCTGCCTAACTGCACCCCTGCTACCACTGCCGCGCAAGCTCCGGTTCCGCAAGCAAGGGTTCTGCCGGCACCTCTTTCCCACACATTTACCTCTATCCGCTGCGGGTTTATCATCTTTACAAATTCTACATTCGCTCGCCGGGGGAACATAGAATGATGTTCCAACAAGGGCCCCACCGTTTCCAGGGAGATAGTATCGGCATTATCAGGATAAATAACGCAGTGGGGATTTCCCATACCCACCGCCGTGAAATAAAAAGTGTCATCTCCCGCCGTAATTTCCTCATTAACAACTTGCCGGCTCGCCCCGGAAACAGGAACTAAATCACTTCTCAACTCCGGCACCCCCATATTAACCCTCACCATTCCATCCGGCAGCAGCAGCGTATTTTTTTGCGTGCCGCCGACCTCAATAACCAGGCGTTCACCGGTATCAAACCGCTCTTTAATATAGGAAGCAACACAGCGCAGGGCATTGCCGCACATTTCCGCTTCACTGCCGTCAGCATTAAAAATGCGCATGCGATAATCAGCTTCTGCGGAAGGCTGAATAAGCACCAAACCGTCAGCCCCCACCGACCAGCGCCGCCGGCATAAATCCTGCGCCCGGGCAGAAGGATCGCTTACCTGCAAGTCCAAATCTTCTACTATAATAAAATCATTGCCCAGCCCATGCATCTTCGTAAAATTCATTCTCGGGCCTCCTATTTCCCTTTCCGTAGATGAGGTGGAATTACTTCACCCTGCACCTTCTCTTCATACGTTTCCCCGCTTACCACCGTTTCCGCCTTGCCCTGGCGAACAAACACTACCGCCGGGCGAAGATTTCGGTTATAATCACTGTACATGGAAAATGTATAAGCCCCCGTACTAAAAACGGCCATGATGTCGCCTTTTTGAGGACGGGGAATCTGTAAATCCTTAATCAAAATATCCCCCGACTCACAGGCCTTCCCGGCAACAGTAACCGTAAGCTCCGGCGGGGAACCCGCCCGATTGGCCAAAACCCCCTCATAAACCGCGCCGTATAACGCCGGCCTCAGGTTGTCCATCATCCCACCATCTATTGACACATACGTCCGCACACCGGTAATTTCTTTGATAGTCCCCACCGTGTATAAAGTTAATCCCGGCTCTCCGATAATAGAACGCCCCGGTTCCATCATCAGACGCGGCAGGGGGAAGGCATACCTTTCACACTCCTCCCGCACCGCTTCGGCGAGTCCTCGCACAAAATCTTCTATTTTGACAAATAAATCTTGGGAATTATGGCGTATTCCCAGGCCACCTCCCGTGTTCAACTCGCCCAGCTCCACCCCGGTAGCTTCCTTCACTTCCTGCAAAAAGCCCACCATCTTTTGGGCTACCAGGCGAAAGGGCTTCTCCCAGTCAAATATTTGCGAGCCGATATGACAGTGGATTCCCCGCAAAGAAAGATGAGAAGAATCAAAAGCCTGCTTCACCGCCTCCATCGCCTGTCCATCATCAATTCCCAAACCAAACTTGGAATCAATCTGGCCCGTTTGAATATAATTATGGGTGTGAGGTGCAACTCCCGGCTTCACCCGGAGTAGTATTTCCGCCACTTCCCCTTTGGCGGCGGCAATTTCACTTAAAAGCTCTAACTCCATGAGGCTGTCCACAACTATCCGACCTACCCCATGGTCCAATGCCATTTTCAGCTCTTCCGGGGTTTTATTGTTGCCGTGGAAATAAACCCGCTCCATGGGATATCCTGCCTTCAAAGCCGTGTAAAGCTCTCCCCCGGAAACCACATCCAGGGATATATCTTCTTCTTCCAACAAACAGCACATAGCTCCGATAAGAAAAGCTTTCCCTGCATAAATGACCTCTCCATTTCCCTGGGGATAAGAATCTTTTAAGGTGGAAAGATAAGCCCTGCACCTTTGACGAATTTGCTCCTCATCATAAACATAAAGAGGAGTGCCATACTCTTGCGCCAGGTTTACCAGATCGTAATTTTCTACTTCCAGGTGGTTTTGAGCATTTACCTGAAGCCATTCTTGAAAAATCATTTTTTCCAACTCCTTATCAATAATTTCTAAAAAACTCTCATAAACATAAAAACGGCTAACCTTTACGCGCTAGCCGATGATGATAATAATACCTACACCTCTCTTCAGCTTACGCGAGATAGCTCACCACCACAGGCCCAAGGCCAAACCCGTAGTGACAGTCCGCCAGCTCTTCGCATGGCGACCCAGAACCCGGCTCCGGGAAACCGGGAACTTCGGCGGCAGCCCCTTTCATTTATTTCATCAGGGTCCCTTACCCTTCCCTAAATATACTCATGGCGTGCCGCGCCTCTACCCCACCTCTAAGCGAGATGAGGTATTTCCATTTTAAATTCTTTTCGTATTGTAACACGACATCATTATCAAAACAAGCATAAATTTTTTTCAACAAAGGTCAAGTGCTCACCGTCATAATAAAACATTTAACTTTCAAGAATTTCCCTAAAAAATCCCTCATTATCATTGTAATAAATACATCAATATTAGCATGTGAACAAATATCATGTATAATAGGGATAAAGAACTTAAAGGATGACGCATTGATGAAAAAGCCGGCCCAGGCACTTTTAGAAAAATTCATACGAGAGCGCAACCTGAAATTAATTGATGAACGGGCACGTGTGGGAATTATTGAAGGCTGGGTAAGCATGTCAGGCAATTTGATCATTGCCCTGGTAAAAGTTCTCTGCGGCCTTTTTACCGGCAGCATTTCACTTTTGGCCGATGCCATGCATACAATTTCAGATATCGCCACCTCTGCCGTTGTCCTAATCGGTTTTGGCGTTTCCAAAAAGGAAGCAGATGACCAGCATCCCTTCGGCCACGGACGCGTAGAATATCTCGCCGGTCTAATCATCGCCTTAATGCTCATAGGGGCAGGGGTTTCTTTTATTTTAACCGCCTATGACCGTTTAATGGCAGGCGTAGTCATGGAACCCAGCCTGATTGCCATATTTCTGGTCTTATTTACCATTATCTTCAAGGAATTTTTATGTCATTTTTCTATCGCCGCCGCTAAAAAAATTGACTCAGATACTCTCCTGGCAGATGCCATGCATCACCGCACCGATAGCCTTACCACCCTGGCAGTCTTGATAGCCATTACCGGCGCTTACTTTAACATGGGTTACCTGGATTCCATTTTTGGCTTCGGCGTAGCCGCTTATGTAATTTACACCGGAATCAAAATCGCCCACAATTCCATTAACAGATTGATGGGAGCCGCCCCCAGCGATGAAACCCACGCTCAAATACTTGATTCCATTTTGAATACAAAAGGTGTCCTTAGCGCCCATAATTTGCATATACATGATTATGGAGCTCACAAATCTATCACCGTTCACATAGAAGTAGACGGCAACTTAAGCATGCATGAAGCCCATGACATTGCGCATAGGGTAGAAAACAACCTGCGGGAAAAAAACAGCTGTCACTGCGTTGTTCATCTCGATCCCCACAACAGGGAAAACTCTCCGGAATGATATATAGTTGATTTTTTTACCGGGGTAATAGGCAAAATCGTTCAGGCAGGGGCAGGCAGGGGGACGGTTCCTTTGCCTTTTCCTTACGAACCGCCACGTAGCTTGCAGGCAACGGAACCGTCCCCTTGCCTTTCCACTTGCCTTGCGAAGAATATTGTCTTAATAATCTGAAGGCACATCTGCTTCACACTCATCCTCCGCCGCCTCAGCCAGTGATTTTATAACCGGCAGGTAACGTTTCTCATCTTCCAGCCTGTTGTTCCATACTCTAATTCCAACAATCACAGCTAGCATGAGCACCACTCCAATACCCACCGACAATAAAATTTCATCCCCCCTATAGTTAAAAAGGCGGTCAAAGGCAATACCACCAAAGACTCCCACCAAAAGCGCTATCACAGGGAGCATGTATAGCACAAAGGAAAAACGAAGCATCTGGGCATCATCTACCTCAACATTAACCAGCTGGCCTTCTTTTGCATTAATGGGGTTTTTAACTTCAAACTTTTCTTTATCTTTATCATCAACGTTAATAAACCCGCCGCAGCCGCCGCACTTTTTACAAGCCTCATGCCTGCGCATTGCCACCATTGCTGTTTCGCCCTTTTTTTCCACTATAAGTCCCACACGCTCCATGCTCATTCCCCTCCTATAAAAAATCCTAAATATTTAGTTACCTCCGATGATGCAGTTATTCGTCTAAGTTATATTTTTTATTCTAATTAACTTAAGTTTTTATATAGTTTAGCTACTAATTAACTACTATTATCTTATCACATACTTCAAAAAATTTCTCGGCGCTTATGCTACTTAACGAAACTTCAGCATAAGATTTTTTCACACCTTTCCGCAAGGAATAAAATTTAACATAACCACCCTTGAAAAATAGAAACAATTTAAGCCTGATTTTTTCTTTTTAACCTATAACCAAACTTTCTCAATTTTTTTTGTGTCCATGTCAAGGCCTGACACCTACTTTATAAAAAAAAAAGAACCGGATAATCGCATTATCCGGTTCCCAAACAACCTTGACATTCACATCAGGCACCGCCTTTGAAGTAGATAAACTATTTAAGCCTGAAGTATTATTTTAAGCTAGGTCTAAATTTTCTCAATTTTTTATTTGTGTCAATGTCAAGGCCTGACACCTTTTTTTAGGCATTACGCAAAAGCTTCGGTTACTTCTTTTAGCTTGGCATAAGTAAAAACAGGCCCGTCTTTGCATACGTAAAGGTTGCCGGCATTACAGCGGCCGCACTTCCCAATGCCGCATTTCATGCGGTTTTCCAGGGTAGTATAAATTTGATCGTCCTCAAAGCCCAATTTTTTCAGGTTTTCCAGGACAAAACGGATCATAATAGGCGGGCCGCAGGTAATGGCAATAGCATTTTCCGGTGATGGATTCACTTCCATCAAAAGGGTGGGCACAAAACCGACAAAATGAGGCCAACCCTCTTCTTCCACATCAACAGAAAGATGACAGCATACCGATTCATCTTCCATCATATTTTCAAATTCGTTCCTGAAGCAAAGATCATTAGAGGAGCGAGAACCATAAATAGTGGTCAGCTCCCCGTAATCATCTTTGTTGGCTTTTACGTACTCTACTATGGGGCGCAGCGGCGCCTGCCCAATGCCACCCCCGATAGTGATAATATTCTTGCCTTTCCAGTCATCCACGGGGAAATTGTTGCCATACGGGCCTCTTACCGTCATTTTGTCTCCCGCTTCCAATTGGTGCAGCGCCTGGGTCACCTTACCCATACGCATCACCGAAAAGCGCAGGAAATCCCCTTCCGTGGGAGAACTGGAAATAGAAATCATGCTTTCTCCTATCCCGAGAATGCCTATCATAGCACACTGCCCCGGGAAGTGCTCCCAACTTTCTCTTACCTCCTTGTCGTCAAAGACCACCCGGAAAGTTTTTATACTACGTTCGCCGTAAGTTTCGTACCAGGCGTCTTCAACGGTAGCAGCATATGGTATATAAGGATTACCGTTGTTTTTCATAGCGCCTCCTTGACCTTTGAAAGAATGTTAATGATATCTATATTAACCGGGCACTGGTTAATACAGCGGCCGCATCCTACACAAGCGATTCTATCGAATTTCTCTACAAAGTAATTATACTTGTGATTGATTCGATTACGCGTCCTTTCCCGCCGGGTAGGACGGGGATTATGGCCGGAAGCATGGAGGGTATACTCTGAAAACATGCAGGAATCCCACATGCGGCAGCGCCTACCGTTATACCCTTCCAATTCGTCCTGGATGTCAAAGCAATGGCACGTTGGACACAGGTAAGTACATGTCCCGCAGCCCAGGCATCCATTTGAAACCTCCTGCCATAGTTCGTGGTCCCACAGCTGCGGAAGCCCTTCCGGGATACCCGTGGTATCAATGTTTCGTTTAATTTTCTTTTCTGCCGATTCAACATTCTCCTGAAATGCCTTCTTATCTGCGTCGGAAGCATCGCTTAACTGCCCCGAAACACCTTCCAGCACTTTCTTACCCTTGTCGGTAAGACCTTGCAGGTAATACTTATCACCCAGATCAGCCATTATAACATCCAGTCCTTCTGTGGATGCCGGGCTTCCTTCCAGGGATGTGCAAAAACAGTTAATTTCGGGTTCATTGCAAGCTAACCCGATAAGGGTGGTCTTTTCTCTTTTATCCCAGTAATAGGTATCATCCTCGTCCCAGGAAAAAAGGTTATCCACTATGCTCATAGCCCGGGCATCACAAGGACGAATTCCCACGACAACCATCTCTTCTGCTTCTTCCGGTAACTCTTCAACCTCCTTCTGGCCGTACATAAACCTGAAAAGCGTTTCCGTTTGCGGGAAAACTACATTCTTCGGCGGAACGGTGGTATTCAGAACCCCTTCCGCTTCCGTAACACCCTCTTTTAAAGGAGCAAACTCAACCGCTTCTTCACCGGCCATCACCCATACCTTCTGCGAGGAGGCTAGATTATTCACAAACTCTGACCAATTATCTTTATTTAGTATCTTCTCGGACATATTCACCCACCTCTAGAGAATGAAGTCTTCCTGATCATCAGGATGGTAGCTGGCCTGGAATGGTTTCTCCTCAGGATCCAACCCCGCTTCATAATCATATTTTTTACGGACTTCCTCGGCTAATTTACGGTTAAGCTTGCCCAGGGGCAATCCCACGGGACATACCCTTTCACACTCACCGCAATCGATACATCGCCCCATCAAGTGAAATGCGCGGGAAAGATTAAATACAGTATTCTCACTGTAATTCACCGAACGATTAATCCAGGTGGGAGAAAGCCTATCCAGCACGCAGTCATCACAATAACACATAGGGCAGACATTCCGGCAAGAATAACAGCGAATACACTTGGAAAATTCCTTTTCCCAATATTCCCAGCGATCCTCCAGCGAAAGATCCTCTATTTCTTTAACCCCGGCATCGTCCGCATTTTCTGCCGGCGCAACTTCATCTCCCAGCTGAACGTCCGCAATCACGGGATTGGGATATTGACAGACAAGACAATTATCCGCCAAGACCTCATCCCGGGCTACCTCCTGTTCTCCCTCCGGAAGCTTTAAAACTATCTTATCATCTTTCCATTCCGCGTCTACAACATCCAGAGGTTCAGGAAACTTTTCTCTCACTTTTTTCAAATCAACAATACCCCGGCAAGAACAACCGATTATCACTACCTGATCTCTTTCAATGCCCTTTTCCGTCAATAATTGAGCCACTGCTCGGCTATCGCAGCCCTTAACCATAAGCGCTACTTTACGATCATCGGGCTGCTCACCTTTAGGCACCGGCAGCTTTTCTGCCAAAGTCAAATAGGTGCTCAAATTTGACATGCAAAGAGGTGAAAATACCAAGTTTTCTGCTTCCTCAGAGCTTTCCACCACGCAAGGTGAGACCCGGTAACCAAAAGTACCTTTTTGCCAGCCCAGCAGGTACTTGACATCGTCTCGTGAAACGGTTTCTGCCGCAGTGCTACGAAGTTTATCCAGTTCTACCAAACGATCCTCCCTCCCTACCAGTTAATCATATTTCTTTGAAATTGTTCAAACGGGCCTAGTTCCCGGGTTTCCCCAACTAATTTTTCTACTACTTCTTTCCACTTATGGGGTTCTGAAGCAGAAACCCAACTCATCTGAAAGCGGCGGGGATCTACACCTACAAACTCTAACATATCCTTCAGCAGCCCCAATCTGCGGCGGGCAAACATATTACCCTCCATATAGTGGCAGTCGCCGGGGTGGCATCCAGAAACAAGCACCCCGTCTGCTCCTTGCTGTAATGCATTCAGCACATAAAGGGGGTTAACTCTGCCGGTACACATTACCCGAATAGTTTTTATATTATAAGGATATTGTATACGACTGGTTCCCGCCAGGTCGGCCCCGGCATAAGAACACCAGTTACACAAAAAAGCAACAATGTTAGGCTCAAAATTATCACTCATCCTTTAACCCCCCTAATACCGCAATTTGTGGTAATATCTGACGGTCCCGGAAAGACTTGGCCTGGATAGCCCCCGAAAAACAGGCTGCCACGCAAGCACCACAGCCCTTACAGAGAGCCTCATTGACCTTTGCTACCTGGACCATATGTCCCATTTGATTAACTTCCTCTAATTCGATTGCTCCGTACGGGCAAACCTCCACACAATAACCGCATCCCCGGCATATGCTCTCGTCCACTTCCGAGACCTGCGCCTCAACCTTAACCATTCCCTTTGACAGGGGCATTAAAGCGGAAGAAGCCGCGCCTTTAGCCTGCGCCACCGTGTCCGGTATATCCTTCGGCCCCTGGCAGCATCCGGCCAGAAACACGCCGTCCGAGGAAGTATCAACGGGCCGCAGCTTAGGATGCGCTTCCATTAAGAATCGGTCTGAAGTTTGGGAAAGCCTGAGCAAATCAGTTATCTGCTTTGTTTCCAAGCGCGGCTCAAGGCCTACCGCTAAAACTACCAAATCCATTTCATCTTCCCGTGGAGTGGCAGTAAGAGTATCTTCAACTTTTACCACCAGCTTGTCATCTTGCTGGTAAATTTCAGAAGGGCTGCCCCTGACATAGCGGACACCTTCGCGGCGCACCCGGTCGTAAAATTCTTCAAACCCTTTGCCAAAGGCCCGCACATCCATGTAATAAATAGTAACTCTGGCATCGGGAATCTTTTCTTTTACCAGGTGGGCCAGCTTAGCCGTATACATACAGCATACACGGGAACAGTATTCATTTCCCACGGTCTCATCACGTGAGCCCACACACTTGATAAAAGCAATATCCTTGGGTTCCTTCTGATCTTCGCCTTTCCCGATCAAAAGCTTCCCTTCGGTGGGGCCGGAAGCCGAAACCAATCGCTCCATCTCCAGGGCGGTAATCACATTATCATAGTCCTGGTATCCCAGTTCCGGCCTGCGGGAAGCATCGAATACATCAAAGCCGGTAGCTACGATAATAGTACCCGCTCTAAACTCCACTATTTCGTCTTCCTGCTCGAAATTTATAGCCCCTGCCTGGCAAACCTCTTCACACTTGGGTGATTTGCCGCATTTTCCTTTAGTAAGGTAGAGGCATTTCTCCGGATCAATAGTGAATTTTGCCGGAACCGCCTGCGGAAATGGAAGGTAAATAGCCGCACGGTTACCTACACCGGCATTATACTCGCTGGGAACACGTTGTACCCGGCATTCTTGAGCGCAATCTCCGCAGCCGGTGCACTTGTCTACATCCACATAACGCGCCTTTTTCCTCACCTTAACATCAAAATTGCCGATAAAACCGTTTATCTCTTCTACTTCGGAATAAGTCATCAACTCAATGTTAGGATGACTGGCCACGTCCACCATTTTAGGGGTAAGAATACATGCAGAGCAGTCCAGCGTGGGAAATGTCTTATCCAGCTGAGCCATGCGCCCTCCAACCGAAGGCGTTTGTTCCACCAGGTAAACCTGAAAACCGGCATCAGCAATATCAAGCGCAGCCTGAATGCCGGCTATTCCGGCTCCGATAACCAGCGCTGAAGGCTCTGCTTCCACTTCTTTCTCTTCCAGGGGTTCCAGTAAACGGGCCTTTGCCACCGACCCCGCCACCATTTTTTTGGCCTTGCCGGTAGCCTCTTCACTATCCGGATGGACCCAGGAACACTGTTCCCTGATATTCGCCATCTCCAAATAATAGGGGTTTAAACCGGCTTCCTTCAATGTTTTACGAAAAGTCGGCTCATGCATCCGGGGTGAGCAGGAAGCCACTACTACCCTGGTCAACCCCAGGTTCTCGATATCCTCCCGAATGAGGGCCTGCCCGGGATCAGAACAAACATAAGGATAGGTCTTAGAAACCACCACCCCGGGGATTTCCCCTGCATAACGGGCTACTTCCTCCACATCAACTGTCGATGCAATATTAATACCACAATGACAAACATAAACACCAATTTTGGGCTTTTCCGTCATTTCGAATTTTCATCCTCCCACGCAGTTTAGCTATTTAAAGCGCTGAACCTGCTTGAGGACTAAGCGCCTTTTCCTTCTTTTAGTTTTTCTACTAACTTGGGTACTACCTTAAAAAGATCATCAACAAGGGCATAATCGGCTTCCGCAAATATGGGGGCGTTGGGGTCCTTATTAACAGCTACCACGGTTTTTGCCCCTTTTATACCTGCCAGGTGCTGAAAAGCCCCGGATATGCCCAGCGCAAGGTAAAGCTTTGGCTTAACTACTTTGCCGGAAGTGCCTACCTGGCGATCATGCGGCAACCAGCCGGCGTCCACTGCAGCCCTAGAGCCACACATATCTGCACCCAGGGACTTGGCCAGCTCTTCCATATCGGGAACATTCTTTTCTTCTTTGATTCCTCTTCCGAGAGCCACCAATTTTTCCGATTGAGTTATATCCACGTCGCCCACTTCGGCTTCTACATACTCCAAGAACTTCCGGTAATCAATATCTTCCTTTAATGGAGAATCTACTTTTTCTACACTTCCCTGCTTCGAGGGCTCAATGGGTTCAAAAGCCGCTTCCCTGATAGTAAACAGGTAAGTCTCCGCATCTTTAAAGGAAAATTCGGCATTAACCTTACCCTGGTAATACTGGCGCTCAGCTACGGGCTTGCCCCCGTCTACCTTTAACCCTACGAGTTCAGTCAGGTAAGGAAACCCTTTTTCCACGGCCAATGCCGGAGCATAATCTACACCCTCGGCAGTTTGAGGGATCATAACAATAAATGGCTTGTGCTCATCCATGAGAGCGGAAAGGACTTTTTGATACTTTTCGCCGTTAAAGTTTTCCAGGAGAGGATCATCAACAGCAAGCACCTTGTCGCAAGCTCCCGCCACACTGCCGGCGATATCGTCCAGCCCGCTTCCTAAAACCACGGAAACTACCTGGCCACCTGCATCGGGAGCAACTTGAGAGGCCAGGTTGAGCATTTCCCAGGTTACATCCCGAATTTCTCCCTGCCTGTGTTCTGCTACTACTAATACGTCGCCCATTATACATGACCTCCTTTGATCAGGATAGAAGCCAGTTTCTCGGCCTTTTCTTCCGGTTCACCTTCAATAAACTCGGCAGCCGAAACAACTTCGGGAACATAAAGCTTATTCAACATGATCTGGGAAGCAGACTCATCTACCTGATCTGCGGGTACTCCCAGGTCATCAAGGCTGAGCACGCTGAGTTCTTTTTTCTGAGCCTGGCGAATGCCTCTGATAGGCGCATAGCGAGGCTCATTAATGCCGGTTTGAATAGTCATTACTGCCGGCAAAGTTACTTCTACAACCTCCATGAGGCCGCCCTCTAATTCCCGGCTGGCTTTTATTTTACCGTCGCCCAGGACTTCAACATCTTTCACCATAGAAACATGGGGCACGCCCAACTCTTCCGCCATGGCAACCCCCACAGACATATGGCCATCGTCACTGGCCATACAGCCCGTGAGCACCAGGTCAAATTCCTTGTCTTTGATGGATGCGGCCAACACCTTGGCCACGGACAATGGATCGGTAGTGTTTATGCGAGAATCCTCAATCCGCATGGCATCGTCTCCACCTTTGGCCATGGCCATCCGAATCATCACATCACTACTCTGGGATCCCATGGAAACCACACTAACAGTTCCTTCTTGGGCTTCTTTAATTTGTACCGCTGTTTCTACTGCATAATTGTCCGCATCGTTGATGTCAAAAGAAAACCTGCTGTCATCAACAGCCTTACCGCTCGAATCAACTTTTACCTCTGCTTCCGAAGTATCCGGCACCTGCTTGATACAAACAAAAGTCTTCAAAAACCTTCACCTCCTGCTTTTCATTAAAATTCAATTAAAGTAGCTCACCTAAAAGCTCCATAATTTCCGCAACTCTCATTTCTTCTTCATACCCTAAGGCTTTAACGGCATCATCAAGGGTGAGGACGCAAAACGGGCAAGCCACCGCCACAACTGTAGCGTCGAGCTCTTTGGCATCTTTGATTCTTGTCTCCGCCAGGCGCTCTGCTTTAGATTCCGTTTCCGCCCACATTTTACCTCCTCCACCTTCACAGCAAAGGCTGCGCTCCCGGCTGCGATTAAATTCTTGGAATTCTACACCCGGAACACTTTTTAAAATAGCACGGGGCTCATCAAAAATATCGTTTTGCTTGCCCAGGAAACAAGGATCGTGATAGACTATCTTCTCATTCAACTCTGTGGAAAGGTCAATAGTGCCATCCTCCACAAGCTCTGCTAAAAGCTGGGTATAGTGAATTACTTCCGCATTCAGCCCTTCATACTTTTTGAAAGCAGTAAGACAGTGCGGTGAAAGGGTAACTATCCGCTTAGCTTTAAAGCCGTTAAAAAGCTCTACATTTCCCTCTGCTGCTTCTTCAAATAATTCTTTTTCGCCCAGTGCCAAAATTTCACTGGCGCAGCAAGATTCTTCTTCACCCAGAAAAGCGTAATCCACCTCATATTTATTGAGTAACTTAACCATATTCTGGGCTACCATCTGCACCCGCGGATCGTAGGCAATGGTACAGCATACGAAAAAGAGGTTTTCCACTTCCTGCTCGGGGTCGGCTATTTTTACATCCAACCCCTCCATCCAGTCATAACGGGTAGCCCGCGCCTTGCCCCAGGGGTTCCCTTCCAGGAAGGTGCTTTCCAGCGCATCCCTGACTGTAGGCTCTACTTTCCCACTTTCTACTAATATATTGCGCAGGCCAAACAAAACCTCTACCGGTTTCAAACCTTTGGGACATCTTACCGCGCAGGTATGGCACGCGCTGCAATCCCAAACTTCCGGCAGGCGGGCAAGTTCCTCCAACAATTCCTCATTATAACAATCATTAACTATCCGGCGGGGATTAAGGTTAGTCCTAACCGTCACCGGGCATCCGCCTGTACACCTTCCACACTGAATACATCCTAATAAATCAAACTGTTCTGTAAATGACATGTTTTCAACGCTCATCTTCATACCCCACATAAAGAGATATTTTGTTACTTAACTTGCTCTTGCATTATTTTTTTCTTTCTCAAAACCCTCATGAAACGCTCATGTTTTAACTTCTTAATTCGTGAACTACAACATAAATTAATTTGTGAACCAAACAAACCAAACTGTTCGAATTTAACACTTCTGCGTACCGCTTCCACAACTTAAACCTGAAAAATTATTGGCTGTTCTCCTTCACCCCTCCTTTCTTCAAAACTATCATTCGAATTAACTGCCGAATTAACTACTTAAAGTATAAGTGGCTTGCATATAAAATAAGTCAACCCAGCGTGAATAAATCATTAACCTCATTAACCTTTTAAAAATTCGACATCATTCTAATTAAATCCTGCCTACAATTTAATTTATTCCCGCCAAATAAAGTAATTTGAAAGATATGAATTTTTAGTCATTCTTATTAAGTTCTGCCCATTAAGCGTTTTGCTTTCTAAGTGTTAACTAAACACCCATCACCTCCGCATCCGAAGATGCTCAACTCTGCAGTTGTTCAATGGGTAATGTTACTTCCCCGCGCAAATTAGCTTTTTAGAAACTGTGCTCGTTATCTATGCCGGTTAGATGTGCCGGTTTGTTGTTTTATCCCTTCATTCTTTCTTTCACGCTTCTTATTATTCTTCTATTTATTCTTCTATTTATTCTTCTACGACCACCTGCAAATCCTGCGGACCTTCAAGGGGAGCGGTTACTTCCCCGATAATGTAACCTTTAATTCCGTATCTGTTCAAAGCCGCCGTCAAGTCTTCCGATTTATGCGGCGGAACTGACATTAGGAGCCCCCCCGAAGTTTGCGGATCAGATGCCAAATTAAGCTCAGTTTCTTTTTCCTTTTCGTCTACATTTATTTTCATAACCCGCCCATAATATTCTTTGTTATGATAAGCTCCGCCGGGTATAATGCCCATGTCGGCGAGTTCCCATGCCCCCTCATAGAAGGGAAGAGCGTGCAAATTCAGGCGCAGGCAAACTTTACTGTCTGCAGCCATTTCCACCGCGTGGCCCAACAAACCGAAGCCGGTAATATCGGTACACGCATTCACCCCCACCTCCTTCATGGCCAGGGAAGCATCGCGGTTAAGGGCAGTCATCCCATCCAAAGCCTGTCGGGCTTCGTTTGCGCTAACCGCCTGCCCTTTTAATGCCGTAGTAATCACTCCTGCGCCCAGGGGCTTGGTTAGCACCAGCAAATCTTTTGGTCGCGCCGCTGCATGCGACACGATTTCGGCGGGATGAACCTTGCCGGTAACGGAAAGCCCGTATTTAGGCTCTTCGTCTTCCACACTGTGCCCACCTACTACAGCGGCTCCGGCTTCTTCGGTCTTGGCATGCCCGCCGGCAAGTATCTCTTTGAGGGTATCATGCCCCAAGCTTTTGCAGGGAAAGCACACCAAATTGAGAACTGTAAGGGGCGTGCCCCCCACCGCATAAATATCACTGAACGCGTTTGCAGCGGCAATTTCTCCAAAGACATAAGGATCATCAACCACCGGCGTAAAGAAATCCACCGATTGCACCAGGGCTATATCTTCGCTTACCCGGTATATACCGGCATCGGCATTTTTTTCTTCCCGGTTTATAAAACACGGATCCTGTGATACAGGTAAAGAGCACAATACTTGTGCCAGGGTCTCCGGCCCTATTTTGGCTGCTCACCCCGCACTGCGTGAAAGGGTGGTAAGCCTGACCTTTTCATCACTCACTGCAATGCACCTCCCCTTCTTGTTCTAACTTCCGGGGCACGCGGTAATCACCTTTGCGAATGGTGATCTTTTGCTGATCAAAAAACTCCAGCAGAGGCTGCATGTATTTGCGTGAGCTCTGCAAATAGTCACGGTATTCAGCCATGGTAAGGGTTTCATGTCGGGCAAAATGATCTTTGAGCACCTGCACGGCCTGTCGGTAAAGCTCATCCAGCAAATACATATCCTCATGAATTTTCACCAGCATGCCCCGACTAATCATATATTCCAGCAGCGACTCCAGGTAATTAACGTCCTTACCCAGGGTGGAAGCCAGTTCTTTCAAAGTAGGGGGCTGAAATCCGGCATTTTTGAATATATTTATAATTTGCTCCAGCAATTTCTTTTCACTGTCACTGGGTTCCGGTTGAAATCCCGCGCGGCATACCTTATCGCCGGAGAGCTCAACTTCCCCCTTGTGGTGAATGTAATCCAAAAAAGCATCGTACTCCCGCAGGGAAAGCTTGGCCGGTATGGCGCTCTTCAGCTGAGCCCTGGGCACCCCCGCAGAAAGGGGGTATTTCCGGTGATAATCCTCTAAAAAAGAGAAAACACTATTTTCCCATTCCTGCAAATTGTCCGCGGTAATAAAACTGCCGCCTAACTGCAGCACCATCTGCTCATCTTCCAATTCCGCAAGTATGGATTTAAGTTTGTCCGGGCCCAGGCGGGTGGAAGTTTCCAGGCGGGAAATATCCGCTATTTTTAACTGCCTGATTTTCTGCTCTACAAAAGACTTATCCGAATCAGTTTCCTTGACCTCCTGCTCAAGTTCCCGAAGATACTTAAGCGAGCTGTCTCGAAAGCGGCGGGGACGGCGGCGGCGCTCCGAGCCGGGATCTAAAACCACTCCTCCCCCGATAGTCGTCACCGGTGAATATGAGCGAATTATGAAGCGATCCTTCCTCTCCGCTACCAGCGGGGAATCCAGCCTTAATTGAACCAGGCTGCTTTCCCCGGGGTATAAAACCTCTTTTTCCAGCAAAGCGACCCTCGCAACTACCCGGGTAGTGCCCAGGTACAAGTGCACGGGATCCAGATGCTTGAGTCCTCGCGGAGCCCTCTCCAGCAGTTCTAACGAAGCATCCATCAAAGAATTAAGTTGAAAATATCCCGGCATGCACACCACACTGCCCCGTTCCACATCATCTTTCTCCAGGCCGGAAAGATTAATAGCCACCCTTTGACCGCCCCGGGCCTCTTCAACATTAAGCCCGTGCACCTGCAGAGAGCGCACCCGCGCTTCCTCCTCGGAAGGCAAAATTTCTACGGTATCCCCGGTTTTTATTTTTCCCTGCAACAAAGTGCCGGTAACGATGGTGCCGAAACCGGCAATAATAAACGCCCGGTCCACGGGCAGGCGCGCGGGGGCATGAAGGTCACGGGGAGCAACATCTTCGGTAAGTATCTCCAGCTGTTTTTTCAACTCTTCTATACCTTCACCGCTCGCTGCAGATATCCGGCATAAAGGTTTATTTTCCAGGAACGTCCCTTTCAACTGCTCGCGCACTTCTTCCTCTACCATATCACACCATTCTTCGTCGGCCAGATCAATTTTGGTGAGCACCACCATTCCTTTTTCCAAACCCAGCAGTTCTAAAATTTCCAGGTGCTCCCAGGTTTGCTCCATCATCCCCTCGTTAACATCTATCACCAGCAAAACAAGGTCTACCCCGGAAGCCCCCACCAGCATATTGTTAATAAACCTCTCATGTCCCGGAACATCAACAATACCGGCTTTGCGGCCATCCGGAAGGGGAAAAGAGGTAAACCCCAGATCTATAGAAATCCCTCTTTCTTTTTCTTCCTTCAATCGATCCGTATCTGCGCCGGTGAGAGCGTTGATCATAGCAGATTTGCCGTGATCCACGTGGCCGGCCGTGCCAATAATTACCGCTTCCAAAATTATCACTCCGCCTTATAATTTAAGCCGGCTTACGCCAGTTTATCTAAAGCATTTCGCATCGCCGATACTATCTGTTCTTCCTGCCCGCTCAAGATCGTCCGCACATCCATCAGCAGGCAATCATGCTGTAACCTCACAATTACGGGGGGATCGGCAAAACGCAGCTCGCGAGCCAAATCCGCCAGGGAAATGCCTTCCGCCTTAAAAGAAACCAAATAGGTGGGGAGTTCGGCCAGGGGAAACGCCCCGCCCCCCACGGTGGAAGTTCCTTCCATTATTTCCCATTCTCCCTGCTGCTGATGTTGCAGTTCATTTTGCAAAAGGCGCTGTAATTCAATGGCCTGGCGCTTTAAATCCTCTTTTTCCCGCTTCAGCATTCTCAGCACGGGAACTTCATCCAGGGCAGTGTGGGGATCAAAGTAAAGGCGCAGGGTATTTTCCAGGGCGGCAATAGTTAGTTTGTCCACCCGTAAAGCCCTTAAAAGTTGGTTGTGGTGCAGCTGCTCGATAATTTCCTTCTTCCCCAAAATAATTCCCGCCTGGGGGCCGCCCAGCAGTTTGTCGCCGCTAAAAGTAACTACGGATACGCCGGCATCCAGGCACTCCGGCACCGTTGGCTCCGGAGGCAATTCGGGGGAAGCAAGATCAAGCAGGGTTCCACTTCCCAAATCTTCCATAACGGAAATTCCGGCGTGGCGGCCCAGTTCAACCATATCCTTTCGTTCTACTTCACGGGTAAATCCCATAATACGGTAGTTGCTGGTGTGCACCTTGAGCAGTAAAGCTGTTTCCTCGCTTATGGCCGCTTCATAATCACCGGGATAACACTTGTTGGTTGTGCCCACCTCTACCAACCGGGCGCCGCTGGAACTCATTACATCAGGGATGCGAAAAGAACCGCCTATCTCTACCAGCTGCCCGCGGGACACAATCACCTCTCTGCCGGAAGCCAGAGTATTTAGCACCAGGAACACGGCAGCAGCGTTATTATTTACTACCAGGGCATCTTCCGCCCCGGTGAGCTCACACAACAACTCTTCCAGGTGCGCCATACGCGAATCCCTTTCGCCCGTCTCCAGCGAATATTCCAGGTTGCAGTAAGTTCCCGCCGTGTCGGCCAAGGCGTCCACTGCAGACTGGGGAAGCGGGGCACGTCCGAGGTTGGTATGCAGTATTGTCCCGGTAGCATTAATGACTGCACGCAAACTGGTTCCCGCACGGTATTCCGCTTTGAAAGCAGCCTCCTCGGCCAGCTCCGCAGGCACAATTTTCAAATTTTCCAGGTCGGCTGCGGTTTCAGCATCCATGATGCAGCGGCGATAATAATCAATAACCTCCTGGGCAGATTGAAGGATTAATTTCCGCGGCAGCCTTTCCGCAAGCTCACTTAGCGGCTTCTCCTGTAATAACACATCCACCGCCGGTAGAGAACGTAAATAATCTTGCCGAAAACTCACAGTTACACCCCGTTATCGCGGATATATGTTATGTTAACTATATCCTGTTTCTAAATATTATATCATACCCCAAAACACTTCTGTTATTTGATTGATCAATAATTACCGGCTTTATAATTATCAATACTTATGAGCAATACTTATTGCCAATATTTACTGCCCTTATCAATAACGTGTAATCTTCGAAAATATTTCAAGAACCTTTATTTCAGGATTAATGTTCAATCGGTGGCAAATTGTGTCAAGAGCCCTTTTTTTATGATTCATACTCCATTATTTAAGGAGCCCTCACCAGAGAAGCAACACCCTGTCCGCCTCCGATGCAAAGTGAAGCCACCCCCGTTTTGCTCTTCCTTTTGGACATTTCATGGATGAGGGTAATAAAGATGCGGGCACCGCTGGCGCCTATGGGGTGTCCCAGCGCAATGGCCCCACCGTTAACGTTGGTTATTTCAGGATTAACATTTAAATCACGCATCACGCTGATAGCCTGGGAAGCGAAAGCTTCGTTCAGCTCGAAAAGATCCACATCATCGGCAGTTACGCCTGCCTTTTCAAACAGGCGGCGGCAGGCAGAAATCGGCCCCGTTCCCATTATCCTGGGCTCCACTCCCGCGGAAGCATAGTTAGCTATCTCCACCATGGGAGTCAACCCGAGCTTCTCTACCTTGGAAGCCGAAGCCAGCACCACCACTCCGGCGCCGTCGTTAATGCCCGATGCATTTCCGGCGGTAACGGTCCCTCCCTCCTTTTTAAAAACAGGGGGCAGCGCAGCCATCTTTTCCAGGGTGGTTCCCCGCCGGGGATGCTCATCGGTATCTACTGTGATATCTTCACCTTTTTTGCGGGGTATCGTCACCGGCACAATTTCTTCTTGAAACTTTCCCGCATCAATGGCATTAATTGCTTTTTCCTGGCTGTTTACGGCAAAACTATCCTGTTCTTCCCGGGTAATCCCATAATCCTCGGCTACATTTTCCGCCGTCACACCCATATGATAATTGCCAAAAGCGCACCACAGCCCGTCTTTAATCATGGAATCCACCATCTTTAAATCTCCCATGCGTCCGCCCCAGCGCGCTGCCGGCACCAGGTAGGGGGCCTGGCTCATACTTTCTGTGCCGCCGGCTACTATTAACTCAGCATCCCCCAGCATAATGGACTGTGCACCCATGGCAATAGCCTTTAAACCGGACCCACAAACCTTATTGACGGTGGTCTCCGGCACTTCTACGGGAATACCGGCATTTATTGCCGCCTGGCGTGCAGGGTTTTGACCCAGCCCTGCCTGTAAAACATTTCCCAGAAGGACTTCCTCTACCTCAGACGCCTCAACCCCTGCCCTTTGCAATGATTCGGCAATAGCTATACGCCCGAGTTCTACTGCATTCACATCTTTGAGGGCCCCGCCAAAACTGCCCACCGGAGTTCTGGCCGCGCCTACTACATAAACTTTTTCCATCGTTTTTCCTCCTTGCTTCAAATTTAATTAAACAATTAAGCAATCAATCAGATGTTATGCGCTTGCGTGAAGGCTTAATCACCCGATTAATTATGGTAACAACTCTTGCCAGGATAAAACCTGAGTAAAAAAATGAGTAAATATACCATTGAGCAATTCTACGAATTTAATAATTTTTCCTTTTTTTTAGAAGAACCGGTTAAGAATCAGTTAAGAAACTATCACTACAGCGAAACTTTTAAGGCACGCAAGGCACGGGGACGGTTCCTTTGCCTCCATTGGCTCGCGGCCTTCGCTTCGCTACGGAACGCTCATTCTATAATCTTTCGCTGTAGTGCTAGTGAAAAACGGTTAAAAGATAAAGAAGGGGTAGCACTCTCCTATGCTACCCCCACAAAATATAATCACCTTAATTACTTACTGCCATACTTAACTTACCACAAAAACCTTGTTTGTTTTGTGGCACCTTACCTTCTCTCCATGAAGTAACCTCTTTCGTTATAAGCTTCCTCAGCAATTTCCCTCTTCAGGCCGTAAATGTTGAGGGGATGAGTCCGGCAGAGTAAATCAATGCTGGCTTCTGTTTTGGCAGCCTTTTCCGCATCAAAAGTAGCCGCAATAATTTCTTTTGCCCAGGCCTGAAGCTTGGGTACCATTTCACTAACCAAAATCTGGGTCATCATCATGGGGAACTTTGCCGCTTCTTCACCGCTGTTAGCCTTAATCTTTTGAGCCCGCAGCAGCGCGCTCTCAGCGGCAAAAACTTCCATGCTCATATCAGCCAGGGTGGCCAATATTTCCTGTTCCTTCTCGATTTCCTGCTCAAATTTACGCCCCGCATTACCCATAGCTAAAAGGACAAGCTTTTTCATGCAGTCAACAATAAATTCTTCTTTGTCCGGAGATTCGGTAGGAACGGACTGCTCTTTAATCTTCTCCAACTCATCCTTCAAACCAAATACGGCATCCATGAAGGGAAGATCGCCTTTCATGCCTTTGGGAAGGAGTGTCCCCGGAACCAGCATCCGGTTAACTTCGTTGGTTCCTTCAAATATGCGGTTAATACGGCTATCGCGGTACATCCTCTCTACCGGATACTCCTCGTCATAGCCATATCCTCCGTGGATTTGCACGGCTTCGTCAACGACAAAGTCCATGCCTTCCGAACCATAAACTTTGTTCATGGAACATTCAATGGTAAATTCCCTGATAGCATCCCTTACCTTTTGGTTAGCTCCTTCTTCATTCATATCCACTTCGCTCATTCTATCCTCCAAAAGCCCGGCAGTGCGATAAAGCATGCTTTCTATAGCATATGACTTGATAACCATATCCGCCACTTTGCCTTTGATCAGGGCAAACTGAGCAATAGGCTGCTTAAACTGCTCCCGCTGCAATGCATAATCGATGGAAACGGCGAGGGCTTTCTTTGAACCACCGAGAGCGCCGGCAGCCAACTTATAGCGTCCGATATTTAAAATATTGAAAGCGATGTGGTGTCCCTTGCCTACTTCACCCAGGACATTTTCTACCGGAACATAGCAATCTTCCAGAATCACGCTGCAGGTGGATGAACCTTTAATACCCATCTTCTTCTCTTCCGGGTCAATGGTGACGCCGTCGCCTTTTTCCACAATAAAAGCGGTAAAATGTTCGCCGTCTACTTTGGCATATACAATGATAATATCTGCCCAGGCAGCATTAGTGATATACTGCTTGGCGCCGTTGAGGATGTAATATTTGCCGTCGTCGGAAAGAACTGCCGTGGTTTTAGAATTCATTGCGTCAGATCCGGCTTCCGGCTCAGTGAGGGCATAAGCCGCAATTTTTTCTACCGTAGCCAGTTGAGGCAGGTAACGCTCTTTTTGATCTTTGTTGCCGAAGTAAATAATAGGCATAGAACCGATTCCGGTATGGGCTCCGAAAGAAGTGGAGAAAGAACCGGAATAGGTAAGCGCTTCCGTAACCAGGACCGAAGTCATTTTATCGGCATCGTCCCCTCCATATTCTTCCGGAATGTCTACTCCGGTAAGGCCAAGCTCTCCTGCTTCGCGCAATAAACCCAAAATAACTTCTTCATTTTTCTCTTCAATTTCATCAGTTTGGGGATAAATTTTGTTTAACCCAAAATCCTCACATGTTTTCTTCACCATAAGATGCATCTCATCAAGATCTTCGGGAGTAAAAATATCTTCCGGTTCTACTTTGGTGAAAAGAAAACCTCCGCCTTTCTTTGCCAATTCCTTGTCACTCATGATAACTTAATCTCCTCCTTAAATTTAATATTATATTTATATGTAAGTAGTACATACACTTAGTAAGTACTTAATCAGGTACTATATTCGCTAATAAAAAATTTTTCCCTGCATAAGCTCTAAAAAAAACTGATTTTTAAATAGTTTGGCAAGTTTGTCTTGTCAGAAAAATTCCTCCTGCCGTCACTATGTCTACCCTTATTTTTACCTCCTATCCTCCTATACATCCGGTTCTACCTCTGTTTCTATTGATACTTTCTCTACCTTATGCTACCTCTACCTCTAGTTCTTTCCCACCGCTATCTCTATTTCCCGAACCCTCTACCTCTTTTTCTAACCCTTATTTTTACCTCCTATCCTCCTATACATCCGGTTCTACCTCTGTTTCTAT
>CAZWVJ010000017.1:0-9711 GCA_964636865.1 uncultured Syntrophomonadaceae bacterium | reverse complement strand
TGATACTTTCTCTACCTTTTCTCCTATCTCCACCTCCTCTACTTCTACCGTTTTTTCTACTTCCAGCGAAAATAAACAAAAACCCTCCCCGAATTTTTAGGATCCTTTTTTAGGCGGTGATACTTTTCCCGGATATCTTCCCGGTCCAGGAAACGCAAAACCCGCTTTTTAAGCTGGCCGCTTCCCTTGCCGCAAATAATTTCCACCTCTTTAAGCTTTTTCTTCTCTGCTTCTTGCATGGCATTTTCCAGCTCTTCATCAATTTTATCTCCCTGGTTGTATATAGGGTGCAAATCCACGGTCAGGCTTCGCTTGGACAACACCACACCCCCTGAGTCAAAGTCAAGGACCGACACCTTTTTTCTGATTATTCAAAATTGCTCCGGTATGTCAATACTTCGTGTCAGGCGCCTTTCTTGAAATAAAAAACAATTTAGGCCTGAAATTTTCTGAATTCTTTTTTTGTCAATGTCAAGGTCTGACAGCTTTTTTTACTTTTTTTATTCGTTTAGTTGTTTAAAGTTTTTTTGGTTGTTTGGGTAAAGGTTTTTGAAGACCCGGTAGTTGCGGTCGTAGGTTTCCTTGTGCTGTGGGTCGGGAGAGAATTTCTTTTTTACGGACACAAATTCTTTGGCTGTTTCAAAAGAATCCAAAATGCCGAGGCCGACCCCCACTACAATGGCTGCCCCTACCGCACCTACATTTTGGCTGTTATCCACCGTTTCCACCGATCTACCCGTTATATCAGCTAACACCTGGGAGGTTACATCCGACAAGGCGCCTCCCCCCACAAAGCGCAAAACTTCGGAAGCTTTAACCTTTTTTTCATGCGCCTCCAGCATCCAGCGAAGGTGGAAACAAACTCCTTCCAAAACTGCCCGCATCATTTCCAGCTTGCCGGTCTCCAGGCTGATATTGAAAAACATCCCTCTGGCGTAGGAATCCTCAAAGGGGCATCGGTTGCCGTGCAGCCAGGGAGTAAAGATAACGCCACCCGCGCCTACAGGTACACTATCCACCATCTCCATTATAAAATCATAAAGGCTGGCATACAATGATTCCCTGGATTCGTTAACCAGCGTCTTTTGCATGTAAATACCGATTTCATCCAGGGCCAGGTTGTCTTTCACCCACTCCAGGCATTTTCCCGCTGTTTCCATCTCGGCGAAATAGTTGAACTTCCCGGGTTGGGCGCCAACTATAGCCGCAATCATGGCCACGGGATCCAAGACAGGATTTTCCACCACCGTAGAAACCCAACCGGAAGTTCCCGTATAAATATGGGTATCCCCGGGTTCCACCGCCCCGGCGCCTACGCCTATCAAGGATGAATCCCCACCTCCCCCAAAAACAGGCGTTCCCACGGGCAAGCCCAGTTCCGGTGCAGCTGAAGTCGTTATTTCACCGGCTTTATCCACCGATTTAATGATGGGGGGAAGGTGATCCATATTAACGCCGATCATATCGCATACTGCGCGGCTCCAACCCTTTTGGCCTTCCCGGATATTGTAGAGGAGGGAGGCAAAAGCAGAATCTTCCGTCCTTATAAATTCGCCGGTGCTGCGGAGAATCAGGAACTCCTTCACGTCAAGCCACTTATGGGTGCGTCGGAAATTTTCCGGTTCATGCTTTTCCACCCACTTATACTTCCAAACCGGATCTTTGGCGCTGGCTGAAACCGCCCCCGTCTCCCGGATTGATTTTAATAATTTAAAAACATTTACCCCGGAGAATTGTAAACCGTGGGACATATGCTCATGCATCACCTGCCTGGCCCGCTGATCCATGTAGCTCATCATGCGCCGCACCGGACGACCTTCCTCATCCACCAGCACCAAACCCTGCAGCTGGGAACAAAAGGAAATACCGGCAATTGAGCGGGGATCAGTTCCCGTTTTCTCTAAAAGCCGGCGGGTAGACTCACACATTGCCTGCCACCACTCTTCCGGGTCTTGTTCCGCTCCGCCTCCTTCCAGGATGTAAAGCCCGTATTCGGCCATCTCCGAATCCAGCAGTTTTATTTCCTTCCCAATTTCAAACAGGCAAGTTTTCATTCCAGTGGTTCCCACATCATAAGTTATAACCTGCACTGCTTCCTCAGCCATATTAGTCCTCCTCTCGTAAAAGGCAAGGGGACGGTTCTTTTGCCTTGTTAAAAAATAAATAAGCGCCCCCGGCCATCAATCTCCATACTTCAAAGCGCCGGCAATAAACTTTAAAACTTGCTCTACCACCTCATCATCTTTTTCCAAAATATCCTCACCGGCATAAATCTTAAACCGCTCCCGGTAATACTCGCAGGCATAGGAAAATTGCAGCACCATAAAAAGATTATCCATGAAAAAAGCCGCCAGCCGGGGAGAAATATCCTCTCTTATTTTTTCCTCCCTCTGTGCCTGCTCGATGAGGGAAGAATAAACCCGGGAAGAAATAGTCTCCATTTCCGCAGCCAGCTCCCATGTCAGTTCCGAATTACTCTCCGAAGTCATCTCATTGTAAAGCAGAATAAGGTCTTTTTGGGCGCGGGAATGAAACTGGATTTTCCGCACTATCTGCTCAACTTTGGTCAAAAACTCATCTTCAGAATATAAAATCTCGTTAAGGACCGCCTCTAAAGTCTCCAATCCATGATATACGCACGTTAAAAATAAATCTTTTTTGGTGTGAAAATAATTGTAAATAGACCCCACGCTGATGCCGGCCTCGGCAGCAATATCGTTGATGTTGGCATTATCAAACCCCTTGTAGGCAAATTCCTTCACCGCAACTTCCATCAACAAATTGCGTTTCTCCGCCGGTATCTTTTCAAATGTGCTCTTATGATAACTCTTTTTCATCTTAATTTTAGGCGAGGATACTCCCACTTTTAAGCAATAGCATAAGTTGGGAGAGTAATCGCCAGCCCTCCTCTCTATAAGCAAGGTAACAGGCAAGGGGACGGTTCCTTTGCCTCGCGGCCTTCGCTTCCCTACGGGACGCTAAAACCCTCCACGTAGCTTACGAGGCAAAGGAACAGTCAGACTGAGTGATAAATTTACACCCAAACTTTTTATTCCCACTGCCACTTCATTTTCAAGGCAATTTAGGGATTGGAGTGTTAGTATGGTTGCATTATTTACAATTCTCTCCCACTTTTAATACTTACTAACTCTAAAACATGATTTATCACACAGACTCCCGTCCCCTTGCCTTGCGTGCCTTGCGCGCCTCAAGTAACACACAGCGTACCCGCAAGTTAACTTTTACAAGATCCTGCCTCCACAGCCGAGGGTAGTTGAGCTGGTCCAGCAAATATTTCAACAAGTTAACATCCAGTGTTCTTCAATAATTCCGTATTTATATGCCCAAATTTATTACTGTTTCCCTTAACTTTGCAATAATTCATCTCCTCCCTGCATAGGCAGGAGAATCTCTGGCGTTACAAGTTAAACAGCTGTGAGTGACAATTCACTCATGCTTAAATTTTAACACATACCCACAATATTGCAAGGTATTCTGCTCAATGATGCTTTGATTCTATTTGACAATCTGCAGGATGTAAGATAAACTTGTGTTATGAGTGACAATTCACTCACCATAAACAATAAACTTTATCTACATATTAATAATGATAATGTTATAAACTTATTATATAATTAATAAATATTACGAGAAAAACAAGCAGAAAACCCACTGCTTTGGCTGTGGGAGTATGTCAATCTGTTAGAGTATATTATTATGTATAATCTTTATAAAAACTTAGATCATACCTAAATATCTAAAGAGAGGAGTAAGACACATGAGCCCACAATATGCCATAACCGAATATCACGACGCCTGGGAAGTGATCAGACAGCTGGATGAACTTATCAGCAAGCCCATTTATTCCATTCATCCCGAAGCTCTCCGGAAGTACGAAAATGAATACTTTGACCAAAAATGTCCGAAATCCAAAGCTATGATTGAAGAAGCCAAAGGCAAAATTCCCGGCGGAGTCCAGCACAATCTGGCTTTTAGCCACCCCTTTCCCCTGGTATTTACTAAAGCCGAAGGCCCATATCTGTATGACCTCGACGGTAATTGGTATTACGATTTCTTGCAGGCAGGCGGGCCTACCGTATTGGGTTCCAACCCGCCGGAAGTAAGAGAAAAAGTTTTTGACCTGCTAAACGAATGCGGACCCACCACCGGGCTTTTTCACGAATACGAATATAAATTAGCCCAAAAGATCTCCGAACTTATCCCTTCGGTGGAAATGTTTCGCATGCTAAATACGGGAACGGAAAGCTGCATGGCAGCTATCCGCATTGCCCGTCTGGCCACCAAAAAGAAAAACATCATCAAGATGGGCGGCGCCTACCACGGGTGGAGCGACCAGCTTGCCTACGGTATACGCGTGCCCGGCAGTAAATGGACTCAGGCCCACGGGGTGCCGCGATATTTATTTAAGCACACCCAGGAATTTTTCCCCAACAGCCTCCGGGACCTGGAAAGAAAATTAAAATTAAATAAACTGCAGGGAGGCACAGCTGCCGTATTCATGGAACCTGTTGGCCCCGAAAGCGGCACCCGGCCTCTTTATTATGAGTTTAATAAAGAAGTGGAAAGACTCTGCCGCAAATACGGCGCCCTCCTCGTTTTTGATGAAGTAGTTACTGCTTTCCGCATCGGTTTGCCCGGCGCCCAGGGTTATTTCGGAGTATCCCCGGATCTCACCGTTTTCGGCAAAGTGGTGGCGGGAGGATACCCCAGTGCCGGAGGCATCGGGGGGAAGAAAGAATACATGAAACACCTCGCCGCCGGTATTGAAAGCGGCGAAAAACATAAAAAAGCTCTCGTCGGGGGCACACTGGCCGCAAATCCGCTGAGCTGCGCCGGCGGCTATCACACTATTTGCGAAATGGAAAGGACCAACGCCCCGTATAAAGCCGGCCAAATAGGCGACAGGCTCACCAGGGGCTTGCAGGAATTAATAAAAAAACACAACCTTCCCTTTGTGGCCTTTAACCAGGGCTCTATCGTCCATCTGGAAACGGTGGGAACTATGCATTTCTCCATAGACTGGAGCAAGCCCTGGAAAATCCCCCACGTGCTGAAACAAACTACTGCCCGCAAGAAAGAGATGGAACACATGGGCGCCGCCTATATGGCAGAAGGGCTGGTGACCCTTGCCGGCAGCCGTTTATACACCAGCGCCGCTTATACGAATGAAATGATTGACGATGCCTTAAATCGCTTTGATCGAGTCTTTGCTAACGTATCTAAAATAGAAGAAATTTAGCAGATTGGGAGAAGAAGAGAAAAGAAGCAAGGCAAAAGAACCGTCCCCTTGCCTTTTGCCTTGCCTTATAAGAAGGAGGAGGAAGAAAATTTTGATGGATACCCTACAAGCAAAAGAGCAGGTTGTTAAAGCCGGCAAACAACTGGTAGAATCGGGATTAATAGTGCGCACCTGGGGCAATGTGAGTTGCCGCATAAGCAGCACCCAATTTGCAATCACCCCTAGTGGACTGCCGTATGAAACCCTCACCCCGGCAGAAATAGTAGTAGTTAACATAGCAGATGCCAGTTATGAAGGCAATATCAAGCCTTCTTCCGAAAAAGGCTTTCATGCCGCAATTTACAAGCAGCGGAACGACGTTAACTTCATTGTGCATACTCACCAGGCCGCCGCTTCTGCATTAAGCCCTCTCCAGATGGATTTTGAAGTAAAAAACTCTGAAGCCGCCTCCATAATGGGACAAAAGATATTATGCGCTTCATACGGCTTGCCCGGCAGCAAAAAACTCATAAAAGCTATCACCGATGCAATTTCATCTTCCGACGGCAAAGCCTTTTTGATGGCTTACCACGGGGCCCTTTGCCTTGGAGAAAACTACGAAGAAGCCTTTCGGGTGGCCGCTGCCCTTGAAGATGAGTGCGAAAGCATCATTTCCCGGCAATATATGCAGATAAGCGGCAAAGAAGCCGCGGACCCGGACTATATAAGAGATTATTTTTTAGCTCTACACACCAGTGCCGGAAATAGAGATGTCGGCTCCATCGGTGATAACAGCGGCCCATTCGCCGCCAAAAAAAATTCGCCTACCCCCCTCTACAATAGCGAAAAAGCAGGCGATCACTTTAAACTGTACCTGAACGCTCATGAAGAAGATCCTTTCCCCGCCGGCGGCGACAGGAGCAGTATTAACAACGGGAAAAACATAATAGAAGTCAGCCTGAAGCCATCTCCCCAGGAAAAAAACACCGCCAATCTGCCCGCGGCAGCATTCATCCACCGGGAAATATACCGCAAAAACAAAAATGTCCGGGCAATTGTCCATACCACTTCCCCGGATATTTTAGCCGTATCCTGCGCCGGCAAAAAACTGCATCCTCTGCTGGACGACTTTGCCCAGATTATCGGCACCGGCGCCCCCACTGTTGCTAATGACCTCTCCCTTGCAGGGGCGAGAAAAATTGCCCGGAAATTTAAACGGCCTTCCGGATTATTAATTCAGAACAACGGGGCATTGTGCTGCGGGCCCACCAAAAGCGATGCCGTTGCCGCAAAGCTGGCCATGGGGAAAAATTGCAAAACGCGCATCGCCACCAGCCTCTTTAAAGAGCCCAAACCGCTCAACCCCCTGGAGTCACTGGTGATGCGCATTTACTATCAAGTCAAATACTCCCGGGAAGCTCAAAAAAAGTGAAAACTAAAAATCAAACTCTATATCCGCCTCACCCTGGCTGATATGCCACTTTTCGTGCCCCATAATTTCGTTAACATCAAAATTATCTATCAGAGGTTTGGCTACAATCATACTGTTTAAAGGATTATGCGGCGTTTTTCGAAAGCCCATGGAAAACAATGTGCTTTTATAAGCGCCCCATCCGCCGGTGCTCAGAACAGTATAATCCACATCATTGCTGCGAAAATAATCCAGTGCTGCATATGCCAGAGAAGCAATGGCCGTTTTATCATGCGGATCCGTAAACATTTCGGCAATAGAGGCAACCTTAGATTTATTTATGTCGGCAAACCTGAAAATCATAAACCCTTCCACCGTGTCGCCGCGTTTAAGGAGCAAACACTCATAACTGGCATCCGGCCTTTGATTATAACGGTAATTCAGGTAATTGTAATCCCTTACCTTAACCGCGCAATATTTCTCTTTATGCTTCTGCCAGCACTCATCCACCTCCGGGGGGACTGTATCCGAAACTTTCGCTTTCAATTCCGGATCCGTGGTCCTTTGGATGCCCTTCAATTTTTGGTTATCATACACTTGATAACAGCTGTTGAGAAAACTGGCCGGGGCATTCATCTTTATCCGCCGGTATAGAAGGTTTGTGATTTTTAAAGGGCGCACAAAAACTTCCCTCTCAAAAATTGTAGGCCAATTAAACTTTTGATAAGCCGGATAAGAAGCTGCATTGGCATAGCCGATTATCACATCCACCCCGGCCTCTTTGCCCCGCTCTACGGAGTTTTCCGTCATGGTCCGTAAAATTCCCTGCCCCCGGTAATCCGGGTGGGTCATAGATTTGACCGAATAGGCCCCTTTCAAAATGCGTCCATTAAGGTAGAGGCCAAAAGGACGAAGCCCGTCAGCAGCAATTATCTTGGAGCCGTCCTTTAAAACATAAAGTAAATGCCCTCCCTGGTTGTAGGGATTATCTTCAAAGATCCAGCGGTGCATTTCCTGGGAAATATTTGCCCTTGGCCCAAAAGATAATTTAACCAATTCCCTAAACGAATCAAAATCATTTGCAAAATCCATCTTTTCAATTTTCCAAGACTCTTTCATGGGTTCATCTCCTTTCCACCACCAAACACTTCAATTTAAATTCTATATAAAGAAAAAAAACTCCTCTTTACTTTCTTTCTCAGTTAATGCTAAAATTTCTCAGAAAAAATTCCGAAACACATATAGAAATCTCATCTATTTTATTATATAGTAATTAAGTAATGGCAATAAAAATAGCAATGGCAAAGGCTTAAGTAATGGCAACATCAATGGTGACGGGTATTACTATTTCGATGGACTATGGCAACATCAACTGCTGCTCGAAAAAGCAACAGCTAAATCAACAGCTAACGCATTCTTAACAAGCAGCATCATGCCCGGCATAATTAATGTTTAATCTATTATATTAAACATTAATTATTAATAAAGTTTTATGTTATATAAAAAAAATTCAAAGATGAGAGAAGGGTGAGAATATGAAAACTGCGCCGCAATTAAAACTAACCAAATCCCTGGAGCTTTTTGAGGAAGCGAAGAAACTTTCTCCGGGAGGCGTTATGGGGATTCGGCGTCCGTATAACTTTGTGGAAGGGGAATTCCCCATTTACATCCAAAAGGGATACGACGGCCGCATCATAGATGTTGACGGCAACGACTATATTGACATGCTTTGCAGTTATGGCCCCATAATTCTGGGCTACCATGAACCCGAAATTAACGAAGCCGCCATAAAACAGATGGAAAAAGGCTTTTGTTTTTCCCTGGTCCAACCTATCCAAAATGAACTGCAAAAAAAATTGATTGACCTGATTCCTTCGGGAGAAATGGCCGTTTTGGTAAAAACGGGCTCTGACGCCACTACCCTTGCAGTCCGTATGGCCCGCAGTTACTCGGGTAAAAACAAAATCTTGCGCTGCGGTTATCATGGATGGCAAGACTGGTGTGTGGAAGTTGCGGGAGGAGTGCCGGAAGAAGTCCAAAACCTGACCATAGAGTTTCCTTACGGCGACCTGGATGCATTAGAAAAACTTCTTCAGGAGCACGGAGAAGATACAGCCGGTATAATCATCACCCCGGTGGGACATCCCCTGGGCAAGCCGGTAATGCCCCCTCCAAATGGTTATCTGGAAGGAGTCCGCAGCCTTGCCGATAATTATGGTGTAGTCCTCATTTTTGATGAAATCAGAACCGGTTTTCGGGTCTCCATGGGCGGGGCGCAAGAATATTATGGGGTCACCCCCGACCTTTCCGCTATCGGCAAAGCCATGGCCAACGGCTATGCCATCAGTGCTTGCGTGGGTAAAGAAAAAATTATGAAAGTAGCAGAAAAAGACGTATTTGTCAGCTCCACCTTTTTCCCCAACAGCCTGGAAATGGCGGCAGCCCTTAAGTGCATCGAAATTTTAGCCAGAGACAAAGTTCTCGAAAACATTTGGGAAAAAGGAGAATATTTCCTGGAGCGTTTAAACACCATCGTGGACAATTCCGGAGTGCCCGCTAGCGTTTCCGGAATTCCTCCCATGCCCTTTATCACATTTGACCGCGCAGATGAGCACTACCGGAAACGGCGGGAACTTTTCTTCATCGAAACCATCCGCCGTAAAATCTTCTTAGCCCCCTATCATCACTGGTACATAGCCTACCGCCACAGCTACGAAGAACTGGATTACGCTCTAAACGCCATCACCGAAGCCCTGGAATTAGTAAACACATCATATCCTGTGTGACAGTGGGGACGTGTGACAGTGGGGACGGGGCAATTTTGTCACACAGTTGCCCCAGTCCTGGGTGTCAAAGGGGACGGTTCCTTTTGACACCTTTTGGGATTTTTTGGAAGCCACCGGTGTGACATTAGGGTCGGCGTAATTTCGTCACACTTGCTCCGATCCCATGAATGTTCAGCTGAAAAACCAGCCAACATGTGTCAGTGGGGACGGGGCAATGGTGTGGGTAGGGGGGGGGCGGGGGGGGTGGGGGTGGAGGGGTGGGGCTAGCGACAATA
>CAZWVJ010000016.1:5238-36116 GCA_964636865.1 uncultured Syntrophomonadaceae bacterium | reverse complement strand
AAGATTGGACTGAGGCAAGCTTGTTGTGAAGGATAAGATTGGATTAAGGCAAGCTGTGTGAAGGGGACGGTTATTCATTGTCCCCGAAGCGCAGCGAAGGGCCGAAGGAAGCGAAGCGACTGAGGGGAGACAATGGAACCGTCCCCTGAAACACAGCGGAATAATCCTGAGCAGTTACTATCTTTTTACGAAATTGGAAAAGAGTAAGGCTTCGACGTCCACCGGTTTAGGGCAACGATTAAAAAGGAGGTTGTGTGAATGCTTGTAGAAGAAGTGATGAGTAGGGAAGTTGTAACCGTAAATGTGAATGATACCGTAGAAGATTGCTCCAGGCTATTATTTGAGCATGATATCAGCGGTTTACCCGTTTTGGATGATGACGGCGCAGTGGTGGGTATGATAACCGAAGGCGACCTGATCCGCCGGGCGGCCCGCATCAAAGCTCCCGGTTACCTGGAAATATTGGGAGGCCAGATATTTCTGGGTAACCCGAACAAATTTGTGGAAGAAATCCAAAAAGCAATGGCTTACCGTGCCAGAGACCTCATGTCTGAAAAAGTTGCCTACATATCGCCGCGAGAAAGCGTGGAAGAAGCTGCTACCAAAATGTTAAGGCTAGGGATAAAAAGGCTCCCCGTTTTGGATGAAGAAAACTACCTGGTTGGAATTATTTCCCGCCGGGACATCATGCATTCTATTTATGAGTAAAAATTCTAAAGGAGAAACGAGATTATATCGTAGAAACAGTCTGTACCTTTAGGCAGGCAGGCAGGCGGAAATATAGCCGGCTTGCCGGGAAAATTTTATAGAATTACGCCGGGAGAACCTCGGACTTTAGTCCGAGGATGAGCGGCGGCTTTACTTTCACATTGCACAAGGTATAAAAATAATGTTAGTCGCGGTGGCTCGGTAAATCCCAAAAATATTGGCAGTTCCTAATATAAGGAACTTTGGGCGTAAACATCGAAGTAAGGGAGGTATTGTGGAAAAAGATGGAAACAATGGCAGAAATGATTGAAAAACGCCGTTCTGAGCGGACATACCAAGAAACAAAACTGGAAGCGGAAACGCTTGCCGGGGTGAACGACCTGCTTTCTTCATACACACGGGGTCCGTTTGGCAATGAAGTAAGATTTATTTTGCTTGACCTGGAGCAAATGGAAGAAAACGAAGCCAAAAAATTGGGCACCTATGGTGTAATCAAAGGAGCCGACTTATTCATAGCCGGGATAGTTAAGGAAGCGGAAAAAGCCATGGAAGATTTCGGCTATTGCATGGAAAACGTTATTTTGCGCCTCACCGGCATGGGATTGGGGACCTGCTGGTTGGCGGGGACATTTAAAAGAAAAAACTTTGCCCAAAAGATAGGGCTGGCAGAAGATGAATTACTGCCGGCAGTTACTCCCATTGGTTATATCAAAGATACCCGCTCCTGGATCGAGCGGGTAATGCGTTTCCTGGCCGGTGCCCGTAACCGTAAGCCTTGGGAGGAAATGTTTTTCCGGGGTGATTTTCAAACTCCTTTAAACAAAAAGATGGCGGGCGATTATGCTCCTGCCGTAGAAGCCGTGCGGTTGGGGCCCTCGGCTTCAAACAAACAGCCCTGGATTATTCTCAAAGAACCGGATAAAAACTTTTTTCATTTTTTCCTCAAAAGATCCGGCGGTTACCTGGTCAGCGGGGGCAAAATTGAAATTCAAAACATCGACATGGGCATAGCTATGTGTCATTTTGAGAATGTTGCCATGGAATCCGGCAAAAAGGGAAATTGGATATTAAGTGAAGCCCCGCCGGTTGCAGAAAATAATAATATTGAGTATATAGCTACCTGGCAAGAAATATAATTAATAATATAATTAATAACTAGAGAAAGGAGCACCAATTTATGGGCAGGGCAAGCAATCGCAAAAAACAAAAAAGAGCAGAAAGAGAACGCATTGAGCAGGAGGAAAAAAACAAACCCCAGGCCGGTTTTTTTCAGCGGCGGGAGGTAAAATATGGCGTTTTAGCCCTTGTGCTTATAGTGCTGGCAATTTCCGCCTATTTGGCAGTGTATGGCTTGGGAGGCCCGGATCAAGGCGAAGAGCAAGCTTTAGGCGAAAACAGCGAAGAGGTCGGTGAGCCGGGGGTAGATGATTCTGAAGCCGAAGAAGCAGGTGAATCCGGGGAAAACGGTGAAGCCCTTGAAGAAGCAGGCGCGGAACAGGATGAAGATTCCCCGCGGCCTGTGGTTACTATAGAGATGGAACAAGGTGAATTAATAAAAATGGAATTGAAGCCCGAAATTGCGCCCCAAACGGTTAAAAACTTCATCTATTTAATTGAGGATGGTTTTTACGACGGATTAACTTTTCACCGGGTAATCCCGAACTTCATGGTGCAGGGAGGCTGCCCCGAAGGAACCGGGCAGGGAGGCCCGGGCTATAATATTAAAGGGGAATTTTCCGCCAACGGATATGAAAATGACTTAAAACATACCCGCGGGGTAGTTTCCATGGCCCGCTCGCAAATGCCCGATTCGGCCGGTTCCCAGTTTTTCATCATGGTTGAAGACGATCCGGCATTAGATGGGGAATATGCCGCTTTCGGGCGGGTAATAGAGGGAATGGAGGAAGTGGATCGCATCGTTGCAGTGGAAAGAGACGATGCCGATAAGCCCTTGGAAGACCAGGTAATGAAAGAAGTAACCGTGGAAACTTTCGACGAAGACTACGAACCTCCCGAAAAACTCTAAAGTACACGTGGGGCTGGAATCTTCTATAATGTATTAATCGGTATAAGATCTGTTTTATGGGCCGTTTCTTTTTTTAGCCCTAAAAACTAAAAAATTTATTCGTGAGGGTAAATCAGGGCTGCTTGTAAATGTAAGAGTATGTTACTTTCATGGGGCGCACGTAACCGCCTTTTACCTTTTGCAGTTTGAGTAAAATCAGCGAGGCAGCCGCTACCAGCGTTACTGCTGTTGCTATATTTAAGAGGCATCGAGATTTTTGATTCATGGTTTTTCCCTCCGGTGAAAAAGTTAGGCTTCTACATCAACCGGGCGTACTTAACGGGCATTATTTCGATATATACAACCCGTTATTTTTGATATGCTTGGGTTTTCTCAGGCCTTCTGCTTTATAGGTCGCCACTGAACTTTTAAAGATATTATATCATATATTTGCCCGCAGGGTGATAGATGGTGATAGATTTTGAAGGAAATAATCTTTGCTTATACATGAGCAAAGCCTTCTTTCCCTTGTTACCCCCAAACATACAAATGTGTGTTAAAATGAATAATAAAAATATGTTCATTTAGGGAGACATCTTATGGCTATTGATAAAAATAAAACGGAAAAGTTGATTCAGGATATTGATGATGTATTTGATAATTTCATGTTTAGCCTGACTCCTCCGGCAAGGGCTTTTGTGAAAAGGTCGGTTATGGGGCCTGCCATGGATGAAATAAAGCACCTTATCAGCGAAAGCCGCCCCCCGGTTTTGTTTATACTGGGCAGGTCTGGCCATGGCAAGTCTTCCCTGGTCAATGCGCTGGCTAACAAACATGTAGCCGAGGTAGGTGATGTTAAGCCTACTACCTCTTCCACCGTGCCTTATGACATATCTTTTCCCGAGCGTTATTCCTCCTGGCAGATTGTTGATTCCCGGGGAATATTTGAAACTACTCACCCCGACGGCGCCTACTCTGAAAGTGCTCTCCAGAATATATCTACGGATATAGTAAAATATAAGCCAGATGTCATTATGCACGTGGTAAGCGCTACAGAGGTCAGGAACCTTGCTCCTGATTTGAGGCACTTCCGCCGTATTTATTCCGAATTAAAGGAAAAAACGGGGATGTCTGTGCCTATTTTGGTAGTGGTTAATAAGGCTGATACACTGGGGAACCCCCGGGAGTGGCCTCCTGAAGCTTACGGACGTAAAGCCGCTCTTATCAGGGAAACCCTCGATTACCTGGCGGATGAGGCACTTCAGGTGCGGGACAAAAAACAGATAGATCTGCATACCTCACTCAGGGGATTTATCACCGATGATGATTCTTATCTGGGAATTATCCCCACTTGTGCTCTCGAAGGAGATTTTTGGAATATAGAAACCCTTTCTTTCTTTATTGGCAAGCACATCCCCCTCAATACTTTGCTGGATTTCTATCAGGCGCAGAATCGCAAAAACTTCCTCCGGCAGATATCTTCGCACCTCATTGAAAGATTTTCTAAAATAGCCGGAGGCATAGGCGCCGCACCTATTCCCATTGCCGATATTGCCGTATTAACCCCCTTGCAGTTGCTCATGATCATGACTATCGGCGGGTTGTCCTGCCGGGAATTTGATCAGGAAACCGCCCGGGAGTACATGGCAGCTGCCGGGGTAAACATAGGAATGGCCTTGGGAATGCGTTCAGCAGCCAAGTACCTCTTGAGGTTGGTTCCTGTGGGAGGATGGGCGCTTTCGGGCACTATTGCCTCTACAGCGACTTATGCGCTGGGCAAATCTGCCGAATCTTACTTTTTTAGCGGGGAATTGCAATCCCCCGATTACTTTAAAAAGGAGATTGAAGAAGGTAAATAGTCATTTTAATCAATTATCGTACCTACCTTATGGAGCAAGCAGGATTCGAGCAGGCGATTGTTTTCTTCTTTATCTCTTTTTCTTATTTATTTTTTGTCTTCCTCTTCTGTCTTTTCTTCTGTCTTTTCCTCTGCTGCTTCTTCTTTTATCTCTTCCCTGTCCTGACTGTAAGTTTCCTTGATTTCGGCGAATTCTTTTTCTATTTCCAGGAATGCCCGCACAATTTCCGGGTCAAAATGGCTGCCGGCATCATTGGTTATTCTTTCTACGGCGGTTTCGTGTGGCAGTGGTTCTTTATATGGGCGGCGGGAAATTATGGCATCGTAGGCATCGGCCAGGGCAAAGACCCTTGCTGCCAGGGGAATGTCTTCCCCTTTTAAATTTTGGGGGTAGCCGCTGCCGTCAAATTTTTCATGGTGTGAGAGGGCGATTTCTTCTGCCATGTTTATATAGTTTTTATCCAGCCTCTGTTGTCCGATGACATTTCTGATTGTTTCGGCGCCAATGAGGGTATGTTTTTTCATTTCCGCGAATTCGGCTTCATCCAATTTACCCGGCTTTAAGAGTATACTGTCTTTGATGCCCACCTTTCCGATATCATGGAGGGGCCCGACCCTGTATATCTGTTCGATAAATTTTTTATCAAGTTCCAGCTGCCTGGAAAGTTGCACGGAATATTCCCGCGTTCTTTCCAGGTGATAACTGGTTTCCGGATCTCGCAGTTCCGCAACTTTTGCCAGAGCAAACAGCGTAGTTTCAAAATACTCTTCCGGCTCTGTGAGGCCGGATTCATCATCAATGGCTTCCAATTCTCTGCCCAGATATTTAATTATTTTCCTGAATTTGTTGCCTACAGCCAAAAATTTATTATGCTGGCACTGGAAAAAATGGATTATTTCTGCAAGGTTTTGCTGGTGGGTTTCGGGGTCTACTGCTTTTTGTAAGTCTTGCGCTATTTGTGCCAGCTGCTTTTCAAAATCATCCATATGTTCCATGTTTTTGTGGTTTAAGTTGTTGTCATTTTTTGTCATTTCTTGTGCCACCCCCTAAGAGGGAATAAATAAGGTGCCCCGATATTCCGAATTTAAAATTTACTGGTACATTTAACGCTGAAAGTGATGCTTCAAATACTGGTCTAATTTTGCTGTGTTAGTTAATTGGTATTAAACTCGTTCATTTGCTCTTTCAATTGGCTGCATTATTGTTTAATAAAAGGCATCAAAAAAGTGGATTGATAAATATCTATGAAAACGGGGCACCATTTTTTGTTTTTTTATTATTTCCGGTATTTCCGGCTCAAAAGGTTTTTTGGAATTCCTTCCCCTCCTTAAGATTTTCTATAAAACCTCATTAACCTCGAATTTTGTTGTTTTTGCCTTATGCTGCTTAAATAATAAATGCATTGGCTGTTATGTTCATATTCTTTACAATTTATCCAAGTCTTTCTATTCGACAAAATAAAAATAGTTCCTTCTTCATTAAGATAAATTTTTTTTAATTATAGTTAATATTCCTCATAAAATCATCATGAAAGCCGTACATTCTTAACTCTTTCATCATAAATAAGAAACCTCTTGATTTCTTAACTTTGCAGGTAAAAGGACTTGCTGACAAGGATCGGTTTTTCCGTTATGATAATAAACAGAATTAAAATAAGGAATTTAATTAAGCATTACAATATCTCAATCAAATAAACCCTTGGAAAAATCTTAAATAATAAATTGCCAGAAGAATGGGATGGTCATATTGTCTCAAAAGAAAATTATTACCGTAAAACCTTGGAATTTACACTTTAGCGTCCCGGGCGGCTTTACCCTCATGGAAGCGCTCACCACTCACGGCATATATATGGATGCTCCTTGCGGTGGCTGGGGAACTTGTGGGGGATGCAGGGTTAAAATATATTCCCCCGGCCAAAAAGAAAGTAGGATTGTGCAGGCATGCCAGACATCCGTGGAGAATGATCTGGTCGTAGAAATGCCCGAGACGTATGAGGAAGGTGAAGGTGAAGAAGAAACGGTAGCGGGTTTAACCGGCCGGGTGGAAAATATTGATCCGGTGGTGGAGTATTACCCGGTGGAGTTAAACCTTCAGGAAGCTTCTTGCTGGGAAGAAGTGCAGAATTGTTTTCCTGCAGATTGGGAATTTCCGCGAATAGCAAATCCTACGCTTCTTAATACCATGGCTGCGCTGGCCGATGATCACAAAAACCTCACGGCAGTGGTAGTAGATGGTGTCCTTAATGATTTTCGCCCCGCCGACAATAATGTGAGCCCCCTGGGTATCGCCCTGGATTTAGGAACCACCACGGCGGTTGGTGCCCTGGTAGATTTGCAAAAAGGAGTTACCCTTTCGGTAGCGTCTTGCAGAAACCGGCAGCGTTCGTGGGGAGCTGATGTAATTTCCCGGGCTGCTTATGCCGGAAAGAAAGCTGAAAATTTGAAAACCCTTCAGAAGCGGGCAGTGGAAACAATTAACCACATCATAAGCAATCTTGAAGATGATGTAAAAGCGGGAGATGATCCGGTAGATGAAATTGTAATTGTGGGAAATTCACTGATGATGCACCTATTGTTGGGTATTTCGCCTTCCTTGCTGGTAAAAGCTCCCTTTACTCCGGTAGTCAGGGAGGCCGTTCATGTTACTGCTCAGGAAGTTGGTATTAGGCTTAACGGCGGGGAAAGCGGCTCGGTTTATTTGGCTCCTTCTGTTTCCTCTTACGTGGGAGGAGATGCGTTGGCGGCGGTTTTGGCCACCGGTATGCATCGGAGCAAAAAACCCCGCCTTCTTCTGGACATTGGCACTAACGGAGAAATGGTGTTAGGTTGGAAAGATCATCTCATCGCCTGTTCTACTGCCGCCGGCCCGGCCTTCGAGGGCGCTCATTTCCGCTGTGGCATGGGAGGAACCCGTGGTGCTGTCAACAGGGTAGAGATCAAAGACGGCCAGGTGAAGTACGGGGTTGTAGGCAAAGAAAGGCCGGCGGGCATTTGCGGTTCCGGAGTAGTTGATGCCGTATCTGCCATGTTATCGGAAAACATCATCACTCCCCGGGGCACCTTTCAGAACCCGGAGAACCTCCCCGAGAGCCTGCGAGATCGCATGTTTCACGGTGAAAAAGGACCGGAGTTTATCCTGGTGCCGGCGAAGGAAACCGTAGATGGCAGAGACATCTCCCTTAATAGGCAGGAAATAGGCGAGTTTCAACTGGCCAAAGCTGCCATGAGGGCGGGAATTAAAATTTTACTGGAGTATGCCGGCTTGAAAATGGAAGAAGTAGATGAAATCTTACTTGCCGGCACTTTTGGCACATACCTGCGCCCGGAGAGTGCTGCTTCTATAGGGTTATGGCCTGAATTTCCCGTTTCCAGGGTGCGCCCGGCAGGTAATGCTGCAAGCTTGGGCGCGCGCATGTTGTTGCTTTCCCGTTCAGCCAGGCGTGAAGTAGAAAGGCTTTCTTCGCAGGTTGATCATCTCAACCTTGCCGATACGCCCGACTTTATGAAAGAGTATGCCGATGCTATGTCCCTGGGCAAGGAATCCTTGCGGTAATAAGCTCAACACTTTTCTTAAAATTTGGAGTTAAAATGTTTATGGGGAGGTTATGTAGATGGATCCGCTTTTGCAAAAATCAGGAACCCAATTGGCGGCCCTTATTCGCAGCAGAGAGGTTTCTGCCCGGGAAGTTTTGGAAAAACATATTGAACATATCAAAAAAGTCAACCCGCTCATAAATGCCTTGGTCGAGGACCGCTTTGCCTGGGCGCGGGAAGAAGCCGACGAAGCTGACAGGCAGTTAGAATCAACTTCCGGTAAAGGATTGCCCCCCTTACACGGAGTTCCCTGCTCAATCAAAGAAAATCTGGCCCATGTGGGCATGCCCAACACCTGCGGGCTTGCCCATCGCAAAGGGGTGGTTTTACAGTATGACGCCACGGCAGTTGCGCGGATCAGACAGGCCGGCGCTATTTCCATGGGTGTTACCAACATTCCGGAGTTTTGCATGTGGATAGAAACCTATAACAATATATACGGTAGATGCAAGAATCCCTACGATACCAGGCGTATTACCGGTGGAAGTTCCGGTGGTGAAGGTGCGCTAATAAGCGCGGGAGGCTCTCCCTTCGGTTTAGGTTCCGACATAGCCGGTTCCATACGCTATCCCGCTTTTTTTAACGGCGTTTTCGGACATAAACCCAGCGGCGGCCTTGTGCCCGGTACCGGCCATTATCCCCAGTTGGGAGATAAAGTAGGCAGGTATAACACCGTCGGCCCCCTTGCCCGGCGGGCGGAAGACCTTTTCCCTTTACTAAAAATAATCGCCGGGCCTGACGACAAAGATGGATCATGTCTCAAATATCGGCTGCGGGATCCTTCTCGGGTAAAACTGGACAGGTTAAATGTGATCAGCATCGAAAATCACGGGTCTTTCCGCATAGATGAAGATCTCCGCCGCGCTCAGCAGAAATGTGCCGATTATCTGGAAGAAAAAGGAGCCCGGGTGTTCCGGAACCTGCGCCTTGATTCCATTGACCGGTGCTTGGAGATATGGGCGTCTATGGTGGTTTCCCAAATGGAAGGTTCTGTGGAAGACTTTGTTAGCGGCGGCGATGAAATAAACATTCCCCGAGAACTTTTGAGGATGGGGCTGCGCCGTTCAGGGCATACTGCGCCCATCATGGTGCTGGTGATGCTGGAAAAATTATATCGCTTTTTTGAACAACCGCCGCGGGGTGATAAGTTAAATCAATTCACCCGAAAGTTTTTTGATGCCGGCTTGCAATTGAAAGAAGACCTGCAAAAATTGCTGGACAACAATGGCATAATACTCTACCCATCTTTTTCCACTACTGCCCCTGTTCACAAGCGTCCTCTTTATTCTCCCTTTAATACCACTTACATGATGATGGCTAACGTCATGGAGCTTCCTTCTACGCAGGTTCCGTTGGGGCTGAATCACCGTGGCCTTCCCCTGGGCTTGCAGATAATAGGCAACCAGGGCTACGATCATTTGACCATTGCTGCGGCCATGGAACTGGAGGAAGCTTTCGGGGGTTGGATTCCCCCCTGGGAAGCAAAGAGAGGGGAAGATCGAAAGCACAGCGTATCTGCTGTATTGACTTAAGCTTTTCCGATGCTTTTAACGCACCTGATGAAAATTGCCGTGCATGGTGGTATTCGCCGCAATTCTGTGGCCTAAATCAGGTGTAGTTTTGTACTTATTTTGAGGAGTTTATAGCTTTTAAATATTACTTAATTGATTACGATATTTTAACTTGTCCAACTGCATTACTGTTGGTTTAGGGGGCATAAACTAAAAATTCGAAAAAATTATTAAATATTTCAGTATTTAAGGTAGGAAATTGTTAGCATAAATAGAATATTAAATGGATAGAGTATAATTAGAGGGTAATAATTAATTGATTTAAAGGGATTGCATTTATTTATATTTTTTATTTATATTGACTGACTGAAGTATGGACAGGTGTTCGCAGTTAATATTTTGTAGTGTTAAATTAGATTAAACGTGCAAAGGACAGCAGGATTATAATTATGTAGATATGATGTGGGAAGGAGATTCTTTAAATGAAAAAAGGAGATTTATTTAAAGAGCGCATTAAACACAAAACAATTAAGACAAATCATTCATGGAAAAGTCTGGGAAAATTAACTGCAGGTACCGGGGTATTTTTACTGTTAATGGCGGCATTTCTATTGCCGCATTTATGTTTAGAATCGGTGGCACAGGGAATGTCCGTCGAAAGTGCGGATGCAGGTGTAAGTGAGATTGTCCATATTCCGGATGAAAATTTACGGGAAGTTGTTCTGGAAGAATTGGAAAAAGAACCGGGAGATGACATTACCGCTGAAGACATGGAAGGGATAACCAGGCTGTATGCTTACAATAGGGGCATAGTAAATTTAACCGGTTTGGAATATGCAGATAACCTGGAGGAACTTCATCTGGGAAAAAATGAAATCAGCGATATATCTCTTTTATCACAACTGGATAACCTGAACAGACTGGAAATTTATGAAAATGAAATCAGCGATATATCTCCCTTGTCGGAATTGGAAGATCTACAACTGCTTCACCTTTGGAACAATGAAATCAGCGATATTTCCCCACTGTCGGGTCTGGTTAACCTTCAGGTTCTCCACCTCTGGGGCAACCAAATAAGTGATATATCTCCGCTTTCAGAACTGGAAAACCTCTGGAGACTCCACCTATATAATAATGAAATCAGTGATATTTCACCGTTGTCGGGCCTGGTTAACCTGAGGGTCCTCTATCTGGGAAGTAATGAAATCAGTGATATTTCACCTCTGTCGGGCTTGGTGAATTTATGGTTTCTTATCCTTCAGCATAATGAAATCAGTGATATTTCGCCGCTGTCGGGCCTGGTTAACCTGGAGGTGATTTACCTGAGGAATAACGAATTAACTGATTTATCTCCGCTGTCGGGGTTGGTGAATTTAAGGGTACTTAATTTCCGCTACAACGAGGTGTCAGATCTCTCCCCGCTTTCAGAACTTCTGAATATGCGGAGGCTTGATTTCCGTCATAACAATGTCACCGATATATCGCCCCTTTCAGATTTAGAAAGATTGGAAAGGGTAGATATCGATCATAACAAAATAAGGGATATATCTCCCCTGGCGGATCATGATTATTTGGAGAAACTTTATATCAGGCATAACCATGTAAACATAGCTTCGGATGGGGAACAGATGGAGATGATCGATTATTTAATAACATATGGAACGGATGTATTTTATAGGCCGCAGAGGCGGGCTATTATAGATCCTTCCATAGTGTTTTTTAAACTTTCGGAACCGGAAGATGTAGAAACTACCATTACCTGGAACGAAGCCAGTGTAGTGGAAGGTGTAACCGGAGAAGGTATTACCGAAGGAGACTGGAGACTTGAAGACAATACATTAATAATAGATTCCCAGTTCTTGGAAGGTTTTAACGAAGGAGAAGAACTCACATTTTATATCGAATTTGATGTAGGTCCCGATGCTGTTTTTGAAGTAAATATTATATATGAAACTGAGTTTATCATTAAACGTATCTATGGTCAGCATCGGTTCGAGACGGCTGAGGAAATCAGTAAAGAAATTAACCGGGTAGCTTATAATCACGAATTTGATTCGGTGGTGCTGGCCAGAGGTGATGAGTTTCCCGATGCCCTGGCCGGGGCGCCTTTGGCTTTTGCCCGGCAGTGCCCGCTTTTGCTGACCCGTTCCCATGAGCTGCCCGTGGAGACCGAAAATGAAATGGAGCGGATTTTATCTGAAGGAGACACTGTCTATATTCTGGGTGAAACGGCGGCTGTTCACCGGGAAGTAGAAGATCGACTGGAAGCAATGGGATATGAAGTGGTGCGCCTGGGTGGCATCAGCCGTTTTGAAACGGCAGTGGAGATAGCTAATGAACTTGCCCCTGAAAGCCCTGATGAAGTATTTTTGACCACCGGGCTGAATTTTGCCGATGCGGTATCCGGATCCAGCCCTGCTGCCCGTCGGGGCAGTCCTATTATTCTTACCCGCCCTGGCGAGTTACCGGAAGTTACTGAAAGTTATCTGGAAGAAAATGCGGATGCCATAGATGATATTCAGGTCCTTGGCGGCGAAGCGGCGGTTGAGGAAGAAGTATTTGGAGATGTTGATGGTTTTGGCGATGCCCATAGGATTCATGGTATAAATCGTTGGGAAACTGCCACGGAGATAGCGGAAACATTTTTTACTCAACCGGAAATAGCGACCATGGCTACGGGATTGGAGTTTCCCGATGCCTTAAGCGGTGGTGTTTTTGCCGCCCTAAATGAAGCACCGGTTCTTTTGACTGCTCAGGATAACCTCCCGGATGTGCTGGAAAGTTATTACCGCAGGCAGGAAAATTTGAGGAAATTATATGTATTTGGTGGGGAAGTAGCAATAGCGGAAAGTGTCTTAGATGAAATAAGAACTTTGGAATGGTAGAACAGAGGGAATAAAGGCTTGCTTGTACAATGAACAATATACTCTCAGAAAACCTAAAATATTTGAGCAATTAACCTATGCACCATCATCCTCTTTTGAGGTTATTAATATTTTATAGATAAAAATAGTGCGGGCAAAGTTTTCAAATTTACAGGCATAAGCACACGGGCTTTTGCCTTTTTTAATGTGAAAATAGCTAAAACCACCTAAATAAATTATTTATTGCGAATTAAAAAATAGGGAATCAGTATATTTAGAAATAAGAATTACTTAAATAAAAGTATTGTATTGCTCTTATGCTGTTTGCCCTTTTAAAAGGAGTGGGTCCCTATTTTGGAGCAAGAAAATGTTGATTGCTTGCTTGAACAAGCAATTTCCGGTAATGCTTATGCCAGAGAAAAAGTTATAGAACATTACCGGAGCTTCATTAAGAGGGAAGCACAGCGAATTTGCCATCGTTATTTGGAATGGGGAAATGATGATGAACTAAGCATCGCCTTGATGGCTTTTAACGAATCCATAGATGCTTACCGACAGTCGAAAGGTGATTCCCTGGAAAAATTTGCCCGTGTGGTAATCAGGAGAAGGCTAATTGATTATTTCCGCCAGTCGGATTCACAATCAGTACTTTGTGGAGAAGAAATTATATCCCAAATCACGGTGGAAGAAGATTGGGAGCGGTGTGAGAGGGAAGAAGAAATCCGAAAATACGGGGAACTGTTAAGCCGTTTTAATATATCTTTTCAGTATTTAGCCCGTGTTCAGCCTAAACACAGGAAAACAAGGGAAAGGCTTCGGCAGGTGGCCAAGACACTGGCTGATTGTGAAGAGTTAATGATGAAGCTTTATCGCAGCGGCATGCTTCCCAAGAATGAGCTTTGTAAACGTACCGGGGTGACTTCCCGGATGCTAGATAGAGGGCGTGCTTATGTTATTGCCCTGGCGCTGTTGTTATCCCGTGATGATTTACCTTTCTTACAGGATTATGTTTCTGAGTTAATGCGTAAGGGGGATAAATAATATGGAAAAAACAAGGGGTATAGTAGTAGAAATATCTAAAAGATATCTGGTCATACTTACTCCGGAGGGTGATTATATAAAGGTGCCCCATCCTGGGAGGAAAGTAAGTTATGGCGAGGAAATAACATGCCGTCTACCTTTATCTGTTTGGCCCAAGGCAGCTGTAGCAGCAGTTAGTGTGGCTGCGGCGATTCTGATATTGTTTGGCACTTCTTTCCTGGAAATGCCTTTTGACTGGCTGCCCCGAGAAGAAAATCAAATCGGGGGTTACCTGGCGTTGGATGTAAACCCCAGTATGGAAATAGTTTACGATGATAACTTGGAAGTAATTTCTTGCAGTTTTCTAAATCGAGAAACTGCCGACTTGATGGAGGGTAGTTTACAGGGGCAACCGCTTCAAAAAGTGATAAATTATTTGTTAACACAAAGTGTTGCTATGGAATATATCGGTTCGGAAGATGGAGGGGATCTTGTGATGGCTACCCTGGTCCAGGTAGGGGAGGTGGAAATTTCCACCGGGGATATTGGTGATATTATTGATAATTGTCTTTCCCGGTTGGAAATTTCTGGACGGATTGCTGTATTTGAAGTAGAAGAACAAACCCGGGAAAAAGCGGAAAGTGAAGGGGTTTCTTTGAATCGTTATTTGCTGAAAAAACATTTACAGCAGGAAGGCGAAAATATACCAAAAGAGGCTTCCTTATTAGAAATGTTAGAGAGTTTGGAGGAAAAGAAACTTCCCGGTGGAGTATTTGAGATTACGGAAATACCGGAGAAGGATGAAGCCCCGGAAGGAGTACCCGAAGAAAAGCCCGACCCTGTTCCAGAAGAGGCACCGGAAATAGTACCTGATTTGGATAACAAGGATGAAGGAGACCTGCCATCACTTCCTTAAATCTGTTTTTATTATTCACTTGGCCTGAAAGGGCATTTACTCAAACTGTGGAGCTGTAGCCGTGGAACTATAAAACAATTATTTAGTTCAGAGAATTAACCACCTAAAATTTTAACTGGATGCGAATATTATTGTAGAAAGGATAAGTATCATAAAAAATGGTTAAGGAGGGGAAAGTATGTCAAGGATTGCTGTGATTGCCTTAATTTGTTTTATGGTTTTGGGTGGGGCAGTGTTTGGTGAAGGTGTCGATAATGATCAGCTCGAACTTTCCGAGCCTGCTTTGCTTCCGGATTCTCCATTTTATTTCCTGGTAGAATGGGGTGAAAGCTTGGGCGAATTTTTATCCTTCAATGAGAAGGCCAAGGCCGAGCACAATCTGGAAGTAGCGGAAAAAAGAATTAGCGAGGCCAGGGCATTAGCGGAAGAGGAAAAAACGGAATTGGTTGAAAAGGGTTTGGATCGTTATCAGGAGAAGATGGATGAAGCCATGGAAAGAGCTATGAAATTTCAAGAACAGGAAGGTGAAGATTTTCCGGAAGAGGTTATAGCCCGTATAGCCGAAAGAACCCTTTATCACCAGGAAATACTTGAAGAGGTTTCCCGGAAGGTTCCCGAAGAAGCCCGGGAAGCTGTGCAAATGGCTATGGAAAAGGGCATGAGAGGTCATGAAGAAGCTACAAAAGCTGTGCAGAACGCAATGAATGATGCCAAAAGAGGCCAGGGGGAAGGCGCAGAGGAAAGAATGCAAAAACTAGATGAAGCCTGGCAGGGAATTGAAAAAGCACAGGAAAGGTTGAATGAGCTGCAAGAAAAAAGGGATGATTTACCCAAAATACCTAAAGATGAGGGAACAATTCCGGATAAAGAGGATCCTGAAGATAAAGATATAGAAGAAGAGATAGATAAACCGGAAGATTTTCAAGAAGAGATAGAAGAAGAGGTAGACTTTTTTGAAGATGAAATCCCCGAGGAAGCCCCCGCATTTTAGAAGGGTGAGGAATCCGATTGAAAAATTCCCGGGAGCATAGACGAAGATTATAGACAACAGATATGATAAAGGGCTAACTCAAAGTGATGGCAATCACGAGTTAGCCCTTTTTATTTGATATAACCGCCCTTTCCCAATTTTAGAAGGCAATGGTGCGGGCGAAGGGATTCGAACCCTTAAGGGACATCGTCCCACTGGATCCTAAGTCCAGCGCGTCTGCCAGTTCCGCCACGCCCGCATAATTATTCATTCTTTCTATTTTTTTACTTTATCGGGTACCACTCCAATCCCTACCATATTATACATTAATAATTATAACTAAAAAAGAAGAAAATAATAAATCTTTGTTATCACTAAAATTCACTAAAATTCAAACCTAACCTTTTTCGTGTTGCTCGCAAACCTTTTTTATGTTTTAGTTTGGAAAATAAAAAAAATTGTCCTAAATAATAAATATTTACTTCCATGTTAGCAGGAAAAAACATAGTCAATATAGAAAAGTATCTTTCAAGAACATGCTAAAATAATTTAAATACCATCTACAGGGGCTAAAAGCTTATTACATATTTTGTTAAGTGCTGTTAGATGGTAGTGGTTTATTTTAATTTTTATAATTGTATTCAGAAATTAATAAAATTATTTAAATGAAGAAAGGGGTTATTTATGAGAAAAGCTACGTTGATTATAGGTTTAATATTTATGATAATAGTTCTCATTCAATCTTTCGTCGTTGGCATGGGAGGAGAGCTTTTTGAAGATTTTACCCTTTCTCAGGGAGGAGCTATAGGCAGGCTCGTGGGCATTTTATTTGGAGCCGGTGCCGCTTTCGTATTGTCCAAACCCTTTGCATCAATGATTATTTATGTTGTTGCTGCCCTCATGGCCTTGATTGCAGCATTTCCTACCGGTTACGGAGACCTGTTCTTGTGGGGAATTGTTGCCGTTGTTTTGGCGGTATTGAGCTTCTTCAGCAGAAGAGAATTAGAAGAGTATTCTGATTTTGAAACGTAGTTTGCATAAGGTAAATACTTAGGTTTATAGAATTAAGCTGGGAAAACCTCGGACTTTAGTCCGGGGAATCTTCACGGCTTGAACTATTAGAGGTAATAATAAATATTATATTTAATAGTTCGTTGGTTTGTATAAAATGTGTTCATCTCTCACCTGCGCTCCACTTAGAGATGGGAGAATTATTCTTGCCTAAATTTTACTTAAAAAGTGCTGTCCACATGTGACAGCCTTTTTTGATTGCTCTCGGGTGAAATCTCCGGGTAAAGTCCGGGCAAAGAAGCATGCGCGACCAAAGAAAATGTAATTTATTTACGAAAAGCAAAACAGAAAGGCCACTGCTTTAGCAGTGGGAGTATGTCAACAATATTACAAATGCCCCTTTGGCAGAGAATCGTAAAGGAGTTTCCTCATGAGAATCGTAAGTTTTAGCAGAAATGGTGAAAGAAAATATGGGGTGGTGGAAAATGGTTTGGTGTATGAAATTGACGGGGATCTGGAATCTTGCTATTTTAACAATTACCGCCGCAGCGGTAATGAATTCCGCCTTGATCACCTTTCCTTGTTGCCACCCTGTGAACCCACCAAAATAGTGTGCCTGGGGCTGAATTACCGCGGCCATGCAGAAGAAATGAAACTTCCCCTTCCTTCTGCCCCCATAATATTTATGAAGCCCGCTACGGCAGTTATTGGCCCTGGAGAAAGTATTGTTTATCCTCCCCAGAGCAGCAGGGTGGATTATGAAGCGGAATTGGGAGTGGTGATGGGCAGGCGCGCTCACCGGGTTAAACAGTCAGAAGCCCTGGATTATGTCCTGGGATATACGTGTGCCAATGATGTAACCGCAAGAGATCTGCAGTCCAAAAATGGGCAATGGATTTATGCCAAGGGATTTGATACTTTCGCCCCTTTGGGCCCCTGGATTGAAACCGGTTTGCAGAACCCCGAAAATTTGGAGATAAAGGGATATCTTAACGAAAAGCTGGTTCAATTTTCCTCTACAGCCGATCACATCTTCCCCGTTCAAGAATTGATTGCTTATATTTCTGCTTGCATGACCCTCCTTCCGGGAGATGTAATTATCACCGGCACTCCTCCGGGAATAGGGCCACTTGCCCCCGGCGATACATTTGAAGTAGAAATTTCCGACATCGGAAAACTGCTGAACCGGGTAATAAAAACTTAAAAAAGTTTGCTTACATACTAAAATGCTAATAATTGAAATCTCCCGGTCCCATAAGATTATGTATAGAAAAAAGAGAGAAAGACGACGGAAAGAAAACGAGGGCACAAATTCAAAATCTTAATTAAGCAGGGAAAGGGAAATACGGTGGCAATAAATTGAAGATAAAAAAACATGAAAACGATGCGGGATCGGGAACCCGTTTCCCTATCCGTTCCTATTTCACCCGCTGGGAGATCCTCAGGTATCTAATTATGATAGGCGGTTTTTTCCTCATGTCCACAGGGCTGGTATGCATACTCCATGCCGACCTGGGAATGCCTCCGTGGGATGTTTTCCATCTGGGGCTTCATCACTATGTTCCCATTACCTATGGGCAGGTTATTCAGGGGCTAGGCTTAATAGCGATTCTGGTAAGTTATTTTTTGGGAGTAAAACCGCACATCGGCACTTTCCTGAACATGTTCTTTATCGGATTTTTCGTGGATGTCATCATTTTTATAGATATTATCCCTTATCCCCAGCATATACTTTGGAGATCGCTTCAGTTTTTAGGCGGACTTTTTCTCTTTGCCTACGGCACTATGGGCTATATCCTTTTGAATCGGGGCACGGGCCCCCGGGACAGTTTGATGGTAGCTTTTTCGCGCTTAACCGGTTTCAGGCTGGGGATAATAAGGACCATCATAGAAGTCACCGTAACAGTGGTGGGGTTTGCGCTGGGCGGCCCTTTGGGCGTGGGCACGGTCGTATTTGCTTTGGGGGTAGGTCCGTGCATGGAAGTATGCACTTCCTTCATCAATTGGCAGAATCGCCTTTTCCGGCGGATGATCAATATAAAAAATTTATAAAAAGCTTTATTACCAAAGAATCTGGGAGAAGCTTTGCATGCTTGGGATGATGCTAAAATATCATTTATATTCCGTGAGCTTAAAGCTCACTATATAACCCCGGCAATTGTTAAATATGTTTTTTTGGGGCGGAAATAGCCAGAGCAAGCGCGCAAAATTTTACTTCGGAGAACGCTAAAGGCTGGAATTTCTGCTTACTTTAAATAATTCCGGATCAGAGCGGCGATAAAATCTGCTTTTAGCCGGACGCTTTCTACGTCAATTTTTTCATCCTGCCCGTGAATGGCCTTCCACATATCCGGGTTGGCACCGCGGTGGGCCATACCAATTCCGTAAGAGGGTATGCCCGCGTTACGCAGGTAATGAGAATCGGTAGAACCGGTGGAAATATGAGGGAGGCAAACGACGTCATTACCCAGCACCTCCTGCGTGGTTTCCTTGATGAGGGAATAATAAGGAGTTGATGAGCTGGAAAAGCTGGGCTCCCGGTACATAGAAAATTCAATGTCCAGATTTTCTCCCATGTGGTCATGCAATTCCCGCAGCACATAATCCCGGTCTTGTCCCGGCAGTATTCGTACATCTACTTCGGTTTCGCAGTGATGGGGTACTGTGTTGGTTTTGGTGCCGCCGCTTATAACATTGGGAGAGATGGTCATGCGGGTCATGGCGCGTAAAATTTCTCCGAAACCCTTTTCCAATTCCAGCTGCTCCAGCAGTTCATCCACTCGCCGGATGAGAGTTTCGTTATCCGGTTCATCTTCGTCAAGAATTGCCTTGTCCGGGGTTATGCCCTTCAGGCGGGCAAGTTCTTCCAGGAGGAATTTTACCTCCGGAATCAAGTTTATTTGGGGGCGGTATTTCTGGAAAGCGCTGATTGCCTTGGTCATGCGCGCAATAGCGTTATCACCCAGAGTGGGAATGGAACCGTGGCAGGAGACCCCTTTTGCCGTGACTTTGTTCCAGGCGGTACCTTTCTCTCCCACCTGGATAAAACATACAAACGTATTTCCGCTGTTTCCCCGGATATGAATGGGGAATTCCGCCCCTTCATTAACGGCAAAATCTGCCCGGAGCTTTTCCGGATAATTATTCAGCAGGTAGTTTACCCCCAGTTTGCCTCCTGCTTCCTCGTCGGCGGTGGCAGCCAGGATAATTTCCCCGTCCGGAAGGGTGTTTGCCTGGGAAAGCTGCAGCATGGCATAAACCTGGGCAGCCATGAGATCTTTGCAGTCCAAGGCTCCGCGACCGTAAACCATGCCGTTTTTGATATCTCCGCAAAGAGGGTCGAAGCTCCAGCCCTCTCCGGCGGGGACTACATCGAGGTGGGAAACAAGAAGTATTTTTTTTGGCCCCGAGCCCATGCGGGCAATTAAACTGCCGCGTCCCTTTTCCGGCTCGATAATCTCACTGGCAACGCCGGCCCGGTCAAAAAGATCTTTTAAATATTCTGCCCCGGCTGTTTCATTACCCGGGGGATTTACGGTATTAATGCGGATCAAATCTGACAGGAGATTTTCCGGTTGTGATGGCAGCAAGATAAATTCACTCCTATTGGATCTAAGTAGTGCTTCTAGAACAAGTTGTTTTATTCATGTGGCATGGCGGGATTAATTCATGCCATGAATAAAAAAATGGCTGGGGTGGCAGGATTCGAACCTGCGCGTGCAGGGTCCAAAACCCTGTGCCTTACCGCTTGGCGACACCCCAGTGTATTTTAAACATATTATATTTTAAAATGGCTTACCCATTTTATGTTCCTTAAATGGGGTGAGTGAAGGGACTCGAACCCTCGACCTCCAGGGCCACAACCTGGCGCTCTGACCTGACTGAGCTACACCCACCACGCCTATGTATCGGCAAAATATTAATGCCTTCAGCACAGCTCTATGTAGCCTCACAGCCACATGCAACGATCATTTTAACATCCTGCAGGGGGAAAGTCAACATATTTAATGCCCAAACTAGGTGTCAGGCCTTGACATTGACACAAAAAAACAATTTCGGGGGTTGATTACCTTATACCTAATTTCTATTTATCTTAGAAAGCTACATCTTAATTTGCAATTTGGGTCAGAGTCAAGGCCTGACACTTTTTCTAACACCTTTTCTGATCAATAAATTGATACCTTTCGGGTACGTTTGGTCTTTAACTGCCAACACCTCTGCCTTACACATAGACCTAACATCATTGACAATTAAAAGGTAAAAAAATATACTTTTAAAAGAATTAACAGGTTCCGGAGAAATCTTAATCAATATATTGCCTAAAGGAAAAAGTATGAAAAGAAAACTATTGCTTATAAACCCTATAAGCAGCTGGAAAGCCAATTCTAAGATTATATTCAAGCCTTTTCAACCTTTGAATTTGGCCATTATAGCAGCTCTTACTCCGGATCATTGGGAAGTAGAAATTTTTGACGAGATACTTGAACCATTTAGCTACAGAGAAGCAGATCTGGTAGGGATCACTTCTTACACTTCCTCAGCCTACAGGGCTTATCAAATTGCCGAAATTTACAATTCTAGAGGTACCCCTGTAGTAATGGGAGGTATTCATGTTTCACAAGTGCCGGAGGAAGCACTCAGATACGTAAACAGCGTAGTAATCGGCGAAGCCGAAGGTGTTTGGAGTAAAGTGATTAGTGATTTTGAATCCAATCAATTGCAAGAAATTTATCGGGGAGAACTTCTGCCAATGGCCGGCTTTCCGTTCCCGCGCCGTGATTTATTAAGTTCTCGCTACATGATGGCTTCAATCCAGACTACCCGTGGATGTCCTATGGATTGTGAATTTTGTACCATTTCCGCCATGTACGGCAAAAAATATCGGAAGCGGCCGGTAGAAGAAGTTCTGGATGAATTAGAAGCCATTCCCGACAGAAGAGTTTTCTTTGTAGACGATAACTTAATAGAAAAAGGAGAAGGGAGCAAAGAACGGGCCTTATCACTTTTTAAAGGGATGATTGACAGGAATATAAAAAAAGTATGGGGTTGCCAGACCTCAATTAATGTAGCGGAAGACGAAGAAGTGTTGTATTATGCTTCAAAGAGCGGATGTAGATTAATGCTTTTAGGTATTGAATCAGAAAAAGAGTCTTCTTTAGAGAACCTGGGTAAAAAAACGAATGTGAAAAAACTTAACAGCTATAATGAGATTTTTAAACTTATTCACAAGTATAATATCGCCATAAACGGGACAATGATCTTTGGAATAGATTCAGACAATGTTGAGGATTTATATCGCCGGGTTAGATTCATAAACAAATCAAGAATCGATGCAGTGCAGCCCACCATACTAACTCCATTCCCCGGTACCAAGATATATGAAAGATTCAGGGACAACAATAGATTGCTTTTTACCGATTATCCTGAAGACTGGAGCCGGTATGATTGGTTAGATGTTGTCTATAAGCCCTTGCGTATGGAAAGGGAAGAATTGAAAGAAGCCATGGTTAAATGCTGGATTAGCCTTGGTAGATGGAGCACTCTTATTCTCAAGTTTATAAAGACCCTTTTTTGTACCCGAAATTTAATTTCAGCAGTGGCAGCTTTTAACATCAATAATGTTTATCGCACCCAGTATTTTGAAGCAATTAAAAAGATTAAAAAAGGAAACAATAAATAGAAGTGTTTTTTAGGCTTTTTGGAAGAGTTTCTCTCAAAAATGCCTGTAAGTCTTCGACAGCTTATATTTATGTACCTGCATTAAGCCCAACGGCGGCGCGTTATAATGGTTGGAGGTTCGTACGTTTGTCCCCGGGCAAGACGTTTTTCTTCCCGCCGGGCTATCCATAAAACTACAGGCCCAAAAAGACGAACTATAAGTTTGGTCAGAAATCCAAATTCACGTTCTATCTCCTGCCGCAGTTGGCGTATTTCCATGGCTATTGGTTTATTTTTTTCCCGGAGCATCTTCTCCATAGCCCACAACACGGGTGGGTACAAAAAACGAAGATTAGGGACCTTGCTTCTAAAACGGTTGCGAATCCGCGGCTCCGGGTGGTTGCGAAAACGTTTCCACCCTTCAAATGTGGTCCGGCACAGACGAAAATAAGTGGGGCCGTTGTATTCGAAATCCCGCTGGAATGCCCAATCCATAATTTTTTTGGATTCTTCACGCGAAATAGCAGGGTGTTTGAAGTTAAAGGCATATTGACCATGACTATCAGCCAAATCCACATCAAGAAGGCGTTCCTGTTCTTTCATCTCCTTATAAAACGGCGTGCCGGGCAAAGGAGTGTATAGCATGAACTGGCAGGCAATAGTTCCATGGTCTATTATGTGTTCCACTTCATCAACGATATTTTCAGGTGTATGGTGATCCAACCCGATAATCATTGAACCGAGAGTGAGGATGCCCAGGCGCTTAAGTTCCTCCACCAACTGCATAGTGTCCGACTCTTTTAGTTTAGCATAGCTTGCCCGGGGCGACTCCAGGCCAATCCAGACGAAGTTGATCCCCAAATCAAGCAGTTCTTCCTCTGTGTATTGCTTGAGGGCTTTAACAGATGAAAAAATATTGAGTGACCAGCTTTTTCCATTATTCCTCATTAACTCAATTAGTTCTTTAGTCCGCTGCTTTTGCAGCAGAAAATTCTCATCAATGATATAGAAAGAATTTTTTCCGGACCTTGTTGCCAGATCATCCATTACATTAAACAGCTCTTCTCCCGTGGGATAAAAATTTACCATATTGCCCTTGCCTCCGAAAAAAGAAGAAGTGCTGCAAAAATTGCATCCTTCGGGGCAACCCACCGAAGTTATAAGCGCCAAGGTGTCGGTCATCCAGTTAGGTATCTTGACCCCTAATACCCGCATGTTAAAGCCGGAAGAAATCACTGGATGGTGGATAGGTGCGTTTGGATCTTCACCAAGGTAACTGCGCATCCAGGATATTCCTTCCCCCTTAACCACAAAGTCGGCATCCACTATCTTTTCCAGGTCGGGTATCCCAGCCACATGACCACCGACGACAATTACGGAACCGGGGGATTTTTCCCTTATTAAGCGGCACATCTCCCGCACTTTCTCCAAGTTTATCACAATCGAAGAGATGCCGATAATATCATAGCTGTTTGCAGTAATCTCGCGGGCAAAAGCTTCACGTGTAGGAAAATCAAGGACAGTACACGGTGCCGAAATATTTTCCTGGATCATCATTATGCCCCACGACTGATGAAAGTGGCGGGGAGAAAATACACCTTGTTTTCTCGTTATTTGGTTGTGGTAAAGTTCCATAGGGTTGAGGAGTCGGCTGCCAAATTCATCGTCCTGCGCATAGGGTCCAAAGACAGAGGTGAGCAAAACACGAGCACGATTGCCTTTAGGGTGGCGATTATTCGTGATTGAAAAATTGGCATTCTCTTTTATTCCCTTTTTTCCTTCATGGAGATGGTTAAAATCGGTAGACATACGCATATTGTAACATCAAGTTATCTTAAAATAAACAGCCATTTCCCTCAAGGTTTACTCATATTCCCTTATCTACTTAAACCACGTACTGCTGTTTAATTTAATTTTTATTCTGCTTCCATTCCTTTATTTTATTTAACATCATACTGCGGTAAACCCGGTTACCGTTCAAGGCCCAAAGTGCTGTCCAAAGGTTTTTTGTAAAAACAAGGGTTCTGATAAATTTTTTGAATACATTCCACAGATTAGAGAAGCTCATCAAGCATTCGATCATAACCTCTTTCAAATCTTCATGCTCCATAAGTGCCGGTTTAAAAAGGACATCTAACATATCGTACTTTTCCCAATCTTCGGGATAATCGGTATAAAGCAGCCTGCCGCTGTCCCTGAATTTTTGATATAACTTTGTTCCGGGCAACGGAGTAAGTACGGTCGCCTGTACTATATCAACTCTTGACTGGTTGATATACTGGGCCCGGCACCGTAAATCATCGGCGGTATCCAGGTCCGTTCCGAAAATGAATCCACCGATAGTGGCAATTTTATACTTGTTAATAAGCCGGAAAATTTCATCATAACGGTTAAGTATATTAAGGTTTGCCTTCTTGTTCAGGTTCGCCAGAACAGCTTCCTTTTCCGACTCTACCCCGATTAGCATCATCCGGCATCCGCTTTTTGATGCGTAATACAGCACCTCTTCATTGGAAGCTACATTTATGGATGTCTGGCAAAACCATTCCTTGTTTAACTTTCTTTCAATCATTCCTTTAAACAAGGATATAGAACGCTCTTCATCTTCTTTTCCGTTTCCTGTCAGGTTATCATCTACAAATAAAACTCTTTTCTGCGGAATATTTTCAAGCTCGTCCAAAACCTCTTTTACCGGGCGCTTGCGGTATTGACGCCCGTTGAAAGCGGATACGGAACAAAAATCACAGTGCATGGGGCATCCCCGTGTTGTCTGGATTGAGCCCAGTAAGTAACGTGAATTAAACAATTCCCGTCGCGGATGCGGAGCTCCCTCCATAGGCAGAAGCTCCCCACGGTAAATCTTTTGCATGCTGCCTGATTCAAAATCACCGATTACTTTTTCCCAGACACTTTCTGCCTCGCCGGTCACCACGGTGTTCACATAATTTAGCGCTTCTTCCGGCATCATCGATGCGTGAATACCCCCCATAACCGTGGGGATCCCCTGCTTCCTGTAAAAGGAGGCAAAACTGTAAGCCCTGTTGGCTGAAGGGGTAAAAGCGGTAACCCCTACCAAATCTGCTTCCCTGTAACTGAATTTTTCAAAGTATTCATCGAGTATTTCTACTTCCCAATCACCGGGAGTGAGAGCAGCAATAATACCAAGTCCGAGCGGCTGATAGGCTGCGGTACGATCGTTTTGAAAATGGGCTTTACTGGGGTTTTTGGGGTTTATGAGCAATAGCTTTTTTTTCATTTTTTCCATTCCTTAATTTATCACATGGCCATACAGCGGTAGATTATGTTTGCATTCAGCACTCACATCAAACCAGGTGTCAGGCGCCTTTTCTACCTTAATATGGGAGCTTCCGCTTGGGGATTGATATATTCAAGCAACGCCCAGACAGCAAGAACAGTCGGGTGACCATGCGCATCTTCGTCAGGTTCTTTGGGCCAGCCGCCTTCGGGCATTTGATGTGATAATATATTCTCTATATAGGATTCTTCAACGCGGTGCCCCTGATCTATGTATTGCAGAAAAGCTATGGCTTCATATCCAAGATCCGTCTTTGCTTTCTGTGATTCCGCGATGTTTGCCAGGTGATCTGCGAATTCCTCCCACGGTTCTTCAAAGCCATACTCTTCCAGGTCGTATCCCAATTCATGCAACCACCGGAAACAGAGTATGACATGAGCAACCCAATAACCGGCAATTTTATTTTTAGTAACATTCTCTTCATATTCTGCGCTGTATTTTTCGAGCTTGTTTGAGAGTTTTTCAATAAAATCTTTATTTACCGGATGGTGATCACTATACATAGAGCGAGCCATAAACCATTGAATACCAGGCTCTTCTGTCTCTTCTTCTATATACTCCAGGGGGGCAACATAATCAGGATCCGCAAGCCTTTCCAAGGGCGATATTACACGATTTTCATATTTTTCATCATCAAAAGTGTTTTCAAATGCGTAGCATTCATCAAGCTCAAATTTCCGGTAGAGATAGTCTAAGAGGGTATAAGTTTCCCATGGATTCCCTTTTTCGGGGTTGTCAATTAAAAAATCCAGCCCTGCGTCAATAGCAGAAGAAATCGATTCTTTTTTATCTTTTGAAACAGTTTGTTCGTCATTTTCTTCTTCTTTATTCTCTTTTTCTTGTTTTTCTTTAAAAACTGCTTTTAAATTTCTATTTTCTTTGGCCTCAAACACATATGTTTTGTCACTTTTAATTATTTTTCCGTCTTCTTCCCACCCGCTAAAATAGAACCCTTCCTCGGGAGTAGCTTTTAGTTCCACAGTTTCACTTTCCTCGTAGATGCCCTCACCATCTATTTGCCCACCTTCAACCGGGCTAATTTTTATGCTTATCTCGTGTTCTGCGGCACAACCGCTTATAATTAGGGTTACCAAAAGAGCAAGAGCAAAAATTAGAAATGATTTTATTCTCATATTTTACTTCCAACCTCCTTTAATTTATTAAAAAGTTTTAAATGCTGGTAAGCTTGGATAACCTTGTGATAGTAATATATCATAAATGTAGTAATGGGTAAACAACCTAGGTGTCAGGCCTTGACATTGACACAAAAAAACAATTTCGGGGGTTGATTACCTTATACCTAATTTCTATTTATCTTAGAAAACGACATCTTAATTTGCAATTTGTGTCAATGTCAAGGCCTGACACCTTTTTTAAAAAATATCTTGGCATAAAAGGCAAAGTGTCGTAGTATATAAAGTAAGAAAGCTTTATTCCAAAAAAGTGGAAGGGAGTATTTCCTCATGCGACATGTGGTATTAATTTTGGGAATTCTATGTTTGGGCGTTCTGATGGTGCAATCTTTTTATGTGGGGGTAAATGCATCGGAAATAGGCAGTGAAGCCCTTGCCCGCGGTGCGGCCATAGGGCGCCTGGCAGCAGTTATGTTTGGCGTAGGTGCGGCATTTTCTCTCACCAAGCCTTTCACTTCGATGATAATTTTTGGAGCTACTGCCGTGTTATCATTGCTTTTTGCATTGCCTACCGGTTTTGAGGATCTTCTTTTATGGGGCATTATAGCTCTAATCCTTACCATCCTGAGCTTTTTTTGCTGGAAGAATGTTGAGGATCTGGCCACATTTATTGATTGGACAAAAGAAAGAATTGCTCGTATAAGGGAAAGGTTTACCCGGTCTAAGGAAGGGCAGGAGGAAGACTCTTCCGTAGAGCATTAAGTTAAAACATTAAGTCAGCACATCAAGTTCTTTGTCTTCTTCCTAAATCCAACTTTTTCACATCATTTACAGGAGGAAATTAACCAATTACCTGCAGGGGGAAATTGATTTCATTTTCATTCCTTATATATTTTGTTTTGGAAGAAGGCAGCAATTGTTATAATTCTCCTGGGCAAATAATCTTCTTTATTGCCTCTTGCAAGGAGGGGCAGATTAGGGGTGAAAAAGTAAACCAATGCAGCTGCACCGGAATCTATTAAAAACAAACTACTCTCCACCGGCGGGCCTGGAATTTAGTTCCCCTGCGGCCTATCCCGAAAAAGTTTTGCAGATCGGCGAGGGTAAATTCTTGCGCGCCTTTGCAGACTGGATAATCCATGAAGCCAATCAACAGGGGGTTTTTCAAGGGAGCGTCGTAGTGGCACCTCCCCGTAATGACGACCTCATACCGGCTATAAACCGGCAGGACGGCATGTTTACTCTTTATCTCCGTGGGCTGCGGGAGGGGCAAACTGTGGATAAGCGCCAGGTAGTATCTTCTATCAGTAGAGCCATTTCGCCCCGCGAGGAGTGGAAAGAGATGCTGCGCCTGGCTGCCGGCGAAGAATTGCGTTTCATAATATCCAACACCACCGAAGCCGGCATTAACTATCACCCCCAGGCGTATCCCGCCGATAAGTGCCCGGCTTCTTTTCCTGCCATGCTTACCATGCTTCTTTACCATCGCTATTTAAATGTTGCAGGTTATTCATCTGCTGCGGCCCATGAGCAAAATAATGATAATCCGTCTTTCGAGGAACCTGCTGACAGCAGTCATTCTTCCCGGCACCTTTCCTCAAAAGATTCATCTCCGGAAAAGGGCCTTATTATCTTGCCCTGCGAGCTCATCGCCCAAAATGGCACGCGCCTTCGCGAAATAGTGCAGCTTCATGCCGATGACTGGTCATTGCCGGAAAGCTTTAAGCAATGGCTGGTGGCAGATAATTATTTTCTCAATACCCTCGTGGATCGCATCGTCACCGGTTTTCCCGCGGCAGAAAGGGAGGAGGCTTTCCGGGAACTGGGCTACCGCGACGAACTCATCAATGCTGCCGAGCCTTTTCACAGCTGGGTTATAGAAGCTCCTCCGGAAGTAAGTTCCGAATTTCCCCTGCAGGACGCCGGGTTGAATATAAAATGGGTGGAAGATTTGGAACCATATAGACAGTGCAAGGTACGCCTTCTCAACGGGGCCCACACATCACTGGCGCCGGTAGCGCTTCTGCAGGGAGTGGAAACTGTGCGGGAAGCTGTGGAAGATCCCCTCACCGGCTCTTTCCTGCAGGATCTCTTTTTTGAGGAAATAATTCCATCTCTGGAGGAAGGTGTTGACGGCACCTGCCCCTCTCCCGGTCGGGCAGAGCTTGAGCAGTTTGCCGGCCAGGTGCTGGAGCGGTTCCGCAACCCCTTTATCAACCACTACTGGCAGGACATCAGCATTAATTCCGTTTCCAAGTTCCGGGAAAGGGCGCTGCCTTCCATACTTGAATACCACAGCCGGTGGGGAATGCTTCCCCGCCGGTTGGTCTTTGCGCTGGCGGCTTTGTTGGCTCTCTACCGCGGGGGAAAAGAACCACCGGGAGAAAGGGGCATGTATGCGCCGGCTGCCGGAATTTACCTGCGGGATGACCCCGAGGTGCTGCAATTCTTTTACCGGTTGTGGAAGGAGTTTAATGAAGATGATGTCCCCGAACTTCTCCCCCTGGTGCAAAAAGCGCTGCAGCAGGAAAAATTCTGGGGAAAAGATTTATCCCGCTTTCCCGGCCTCGTTGGCGAAACTGTCCGCTACCTGGAAAAAATCCTCCGGGAAGGACCGCGTCTGCTTCTGGAGGAAAGGGGTGGTTTTCATCAGTGATAAAACCCCCGGCACCCTGAAACTTCACCCCGCCGACAATGTAGCCGTGCTTCTGGCGGAGACCTCCCGCCATGGAAAAACGGTGCCTCCCGGGCATAAGATAGCCCTGCGCCATATTTCCCGGGGAGAGGAAATTATCAAATACGGTTGGCCCATAGGAAAGGCTAACTCTCCCATAAGAGAGGGGGAGTGGGTTCACACTCACAATATGGCCACCGGCTTGGAAGAACACAGGGAATTGGCCCAACCCCCGGCGTCTGATTTGCCCCAGCCTTTGTGGCACGCGCCTCCCCGTCCCGGGGAGTTCATGGGGTATCCCCGCTCCCGCGGACGCGCCGGCATCCGCAACGAAATCTGGATCGTCAACACGGTGGGTTGCGGCCACCGCATAGCCGCGGAAATTGCCCGGCGGGGGAAAGAGGTTTGCTTCAGCTATGGGCTGCAGGGGCCATACAACTTGAGCCACCCCTATGGATGCTCCCAAACAGGCGCAGACCTCAAGCGGACCCGTTCTCTCCTTGCTTCTCTTGTGCACCACCCCAATGCCGGCGGAGTCCTGGTGTTGGGGCTGGGCTGTGAAAACAACCACATCGACTTTTTCCGGGAAGCAGTGGGAGAGCATGACGCCGACCGGGTGGAGTGGCTCAACGCCCAGGATGTGGAAGACGAGGTAGAAGCCGGGCTGCAGTGCATAGAGCGGTTGGCCCGCCGCGCCGGCGAAGACAAAAAGGAGCCTGTGGCCTTAAGTGAACTTGTGGTTGGCCTCAAATGCGGCGGTTCCGATGCTTTTTCCGGAATCACTGCCAACCCGCTGGTGGGGTGTTTTGCCGACGGACTGGTGGGCGCCGGCGGCAGCGTGATCTTAACCGAAGTCCCCGAAATGTTCGGAGCCGAAGCCCCCCTTCTCGCCCGCGCTAAAAATCAGCAGGTATTTGAGCAGGCCCGCTCGGTGATAGAGGAATACAAAGATTACCTCCGCGGCTACGGGGAGGCAGTTTACGAAAATCCTTCCCCCGGAAACCGCGAGGGCGGCATCACCACCCTGGAAGAAAAATCCCTGGGCTGTATTCTCAAAGGGGGACAATCTCCCATCGTGGATGTCCTCCACTACGGCGAAAGAGTCCGCCAGAGGGGGGTAACCATTCTGGAGGGGCCGGGAAACGACCTGGTTTCGGTCACCGCCCTGGCAGCGGCGGGAGCCCAGCTTGTTCTTTTTACTACCGGACGGGGCACACCTTATGGCGGTCCCGTCCCCGTGATCAAGATAGCCAGCAATACGCCCTTACAAAACAAAAAACCTCACTGGATAGATTTCAACGCCGGGGGGCTTTTACACGGAGAACACATGGATGAAGTAGCAACTTTTCTCTACGAGAAAGTCATACAGACGGCTTCCGGTGAAGTGCTTACCCGCAGTGAGCAGGATGATCTGCGGGAGATAGCCATTTTCAAAGACGGGGCCACGCTTTAAAGAAAGGAATGATATTTTAAATGATAACTCATATGCAAACAAATAACCGCTTTTATGTTTTTCCAAATTTCGCGGTTCAATGTGAAGGCGAAACGGTTTACATATTACTCCGCTCGTTTCAAAGAAGGACCTACGCTTTAAAGAAAGGAATGATATTTTAAATGATAACTCATATGCAAACAAATAA
>CAZWVJ010000016.1:0-5138 GCA_964636865.1 uncultured Syntrophomonadaceae bacterium | reverse complement strand
CCGCTTTTATGTTTTTCCAAATTCCGCGGTTCAATGTGAAGGCGAAACTTTTTATACCGCTCGCTTCCAAAATGAAGAATACATCCTGGCGCTGGGTGCAACTTCGCAAAAGCAGAAGAGGGCGGATCACCTAAAAGGTGCTGTTTCCACCCTTAATACCCCCGGCGGGGAAGAATGGGAGCTAAAAGCCTGTCCCGCTACTTACGAAAACCTCCTATCTTTCGAGAATAAAGTGGCTACCCAACGCAAGCTCCGTGTCCTCACCCGTGAAGGTTACCGGCATGGGTTGGGCACAGGAAACAGGATTATTATTAGCGGGGACCATATAGATAACCTGCGGGATTGCTCCGCCCTGGGCGTTTTTCCCGGTATTTACGAAGCCACGGTGGCCCGCGACATACCCAACTGGTTTATCCAGCAATCTATAGTGCGCGAACTCATACCCCGCGAGGTCGATCCCAACCTTTATCCCGATCTCGGCCACACCGGCGGATACGGCCCTGCCGAACTCCTCCGCAGCGGGCTGTTCGCTTATTTCAGCCTGGGAGGCTATGCCGCCGCCGGAGGGATCATCGGCGCAGATGCCGACCATGCCATTGTCACCGGCGGCAGCGAAGCGGAAATGGAAGAATCCCTGCAACTGAATAAAACCGCCCTTAAAGAAGCGCGGCACTTCACCAAGTTTACGGTGGACACCTGCAACCTTTTCGACTTTCCCGTTTCCCTTGATTCCCGCCAGGAAGAGGGCGTGCGCCGGCTTTTTGCGGAAACCTTTAAGGTGAAAAACCCCGTTCCCGGCATGCCCCATTTTGAGTTTAAATTCGAGGAGAAAGAAGCCCTGGAGCTGGCCCGCAAATACTGGAAAGCTGTAGAAGTCCACGCCCACCTCTATGAATATATTAGTGCCTGCAGGAACGAGGAAGAGTTTGATTACGAACTTTCCCTGGATGAAACCTCGCACCCCACCCCGCCCCGGGAGCTCCTGTTCTATCTCATTTTGCTCACCGAGTGGTACGACCTTCCTTCCGGTGCTGTTACTTCCGTGGCGCCTTCCCTGGGGTTTGCCAAAAGGTGTGATTACACGGGCAACCTCTCTGAGCTTAAAGAACTGGCTAATACCTTTGCCGCCATTGCCGCATCCTTTAATGCGGTATTATGTGTGCACTCGGGCAGCGGCAAAGGTGTGGAATTCGGCAAAGGCCCCGGGGTGGATGAAGCCCTGGCAGAAGCCTGCGGGGGTGAGGTTCAGCTCAAAGTCTCCGGCATCTACCAGGAGATAATGTGGCGTATGCTTTACCGTTCCCCCCGCCGGGAAGAACGCGACCTTTTTGCCGCAGCCTGGGACCGCACCAGGGAAATGGTTTTGAATACTCCCTCTCTTTTGTCCCGGTGCGAAGACCTGGAAGGTCTAAACTACCCCCAGCGAAATCCCGAACAGTCCTTTTTCCGCCATTTTGCCTACCTGGTGTGGAAGGAATTCCGCCCCCATATTTATGGCGTGCTTACCCCCCGCAGCTGGGACAAATATGCCCGCCAGGTAGCTGAATACACCTCCATGCGCACCGATGCCCTGGGCTTCTCCTCCCCGCCTGAATAGGCAAAAAGGAAAAAATATTTGTAGCTACTCCGGCCGGAATAAAGTTGGATTGAGGCAAGCTGTGTCAACGGGGACGGTTCCATCTTCTTCCCTTCGCCACGGGACGCTCGAACCATACCCACGGCACCGCTCATTATATAATCTTTCGCTGTATTACTACTCTGTCCGAAATAAAGTTTAATTTTAGCAAGCTGAGTCAACGATGAGGCCTGAACTAAAACAAGCTGTCTCAACGATGAGGTTGGATTGAGGCAAGCTGTGTCAACGGGGACGGTTATCATTGTCCCCGAAGCGCAGCGAAGGGCCGAAGGAAGCGAAGCGACTGAGGGGAGACTATGGAACCGTCCCCAGCGACACAGCGGAGCAGCGACACAGCGGAGCAGCGACACAGCGGAGCAAACCTCGGTAGTCACAAATTTTTTTATGCAAGCAGAACCTGCAAACAGAACCCGCCACCCCAATTAGTTGAAAAATTTCCCCGTGCTTAGTATAATAAACAGGAGGAGGTGAATTAACTCATGAATCATATTAAAACCATGCTGCTAATGATATTAATGATAGGTGTTTTACTCATCATAGGAGGAGCCATCGGCGGGACGGAAGGCGTAACGATTGCTTTTGGCATAGCCCTGGTGCTGAACTTTTTTGCTTACTGGTACAGCGACAAGATGGCCATAACCATGACTCGTTCCCGCCCCCTGAAAGAGGAAGAAGCCCCTCAAATATACGGGATGGTGCGGGAACTCACTCATAATGCAGGCATGCCCATGCCTCGCCTTTACCTGATGCCCACCGATCAGCCCAATGCTTTTGCCGCGGGGCGCAACCCGAGTAATGCCGTGGTATCCGTGACCAACGGGCTGGTAAAATTACTGGATCAGGAAGAACTAAAAGGGGTGCTGGCCCACGAACTGGCCCACATCCGCAACCGCGACATCCTTATTAGCACCCTGGCGGCGGTGATGGCGGGAGCGCTGATGTTCATAGCCCGCATCGGCATGTTTGGCATGATTTTCGGCGGCAGGCAGGGCGGAGGCTTAATCAAACTGCTTGCCCTCATTTTGGCGCCGCTGGCGGCTATTCTTATCCGCATGGCCATTTCCCGTACCCGCGAATACGGGGCCGATGCTACCGGAGCAGACATTGCCGGCAGTCCCCGCGGCCTGGCCAATGCCCTCCAGAAAATGGAATCGTATGCTAAAAGGAAAAAGCCCCTGGAGGTTAACGAAGCCGCATCGCACATGTTCATCATAAACCCCCTTTCAGCTAAGGGGATGAGCGGCCTCTTCAGCACTCACCCGCCCATTCAGGAAAGGGTAAAGCGCCTGCAGGAGATGTAGCGGTTATCGGGTTTACTTGAAGATGTCCAGGTAGCGACTACAGGTTTCTTTCGAGATAGCCTAATAAGCCCCGGTTTTTAATGATGTAAGCGTAAAGAGAAATACACGTATTAATGAGCGTATATTTGTGAGATAATCCTTCTCAAGATTCGTTGAGGAGGATTATTCTTATGCAGCCGAAAGAATTGAAACAGTTACGCCGATTTAAATTAAATTAAATTGATATGCTTTCTCTGTAGGCCGGCACAATCACTTTTATATGGGGAAACCGCTTCTCCATAATTTTTCTAAACTCTTCAAGGTCCACGCTCCTTGAAATAGGCGGAAACGTATCATCAAAATGGTGCAGGTAAAGGGCTTTCGGTTGCAGCTTTTCCATGAACTGCAGGGAGTATTCGTTCAAATCAGATCTGCCCTGGAAGGGGATGGTAAGAACATCCACCCCTTCCGGGTAAGTTTCTTCCTCATCCAGGTTCAGGCTGCCCATATGCAGGATCTTTTTCCCCTTTGCCTCTATCTCGAATACCAGGACCTGCCCCTGGGGGAAATTGCGGTTTAGCCGGGCAATTGTTTGGGCGTTTTCCCTATTCCGGATGAGGCGCCGGTTAAATAAAGTAGTAGCTATGAGCTTCAAATCGAAGTTTATGTGCTCCCCCTTCAAAACCCGGATGTTGAAGGGGCCAATCTCTATCCGGTCACCGGGGGCGAGAGAATTAATTTGCTCCGGGCTTACCTCTTCCCGCTGGAGCGTCTCAGCCGCCGTTGGGCAGCAGTGGACTGTTTTTCCCGCCCCCCTCACCAGTTGGGGCACATCCACCAAGTGGTCGAAGTGGCCGTGGGTAATAAAAATATTCTTCACGCCCGCGGCGTCTTCGTGAGCATAAGCCCCGGTTTCTTCATTCATGGAGATAAAAGGGTCAAACAGTATGGACGTATCTTCTTCGCTCATTAGAATTGTCGCCGTGCCGAACCATTTTAAATTCATTTTACATCGCCTCCTTAGTCTTTAAACCTCTCATAATAATACTGCATGCGGTAGATATAATTAACGATGAGAAATGCTATTCCTGTTTCCAGGCATCTCGTATAATAAAGGGTTCGGATGAACTTTGATATAACGGTTCCCCAGTTCCCCAGGCTCTTCCAGCATTTTACCATCGTTTTTTTCATTTCCTCCCGGCTCATCCGCGCCGGTGTATAAACAATATCCGACCAATCATACCTGGCCCAATCCTCGGGATAATTGGTGAAAAGCAGCCGGTCACTTTCCAGGAACCCTTCGTATAGTTTGGTCCCCGGGAGGGGGGTCAATATGGTGGGCTGTACTGCGTCGATTCTTGATTTTTTGATAAATTTAGCCCGCTCGAGTAAATCTTCCGGGGTGTCCGTATCCATCCCGAAAATAAACGTTCCCAGAATGCCGATTTTGTGGTCGTGAATGCGTTTGAATATTTCATCGTAACGGCTGCGTTGCCTCAGGTTTAGCTTTTTCCCCAGGCTGTCTAAGGCTGACTCTTTTTCCGATTCCACACCCATGAGCATCAGCCTGCATCCGCTCTCATACGCATATCGGAGCAGTTCCTCGTTATCAGCTACGCTGATGGAAACCTGGCACCCCCACCTCTTATCCAGCTTACGCTCGATCATGCCTTTAAACAGAGATATAGCCCGCTCTTCGCTTTCTTTTCCGTTTTCGATAAAGCTATCATCTACGAAAAAAATGATCTTTTGCTCGATTGCTTCCAGCTCGTCCAGAACTTCTTCCACCGGCCTTTTGCGGTATTGCCGTCCGTTAAAAGTTGACACGGAGCAGAATTCGCAGTCTTTCGGGCAACCCCGGCTGGTCTGGACGGAGGCTATTTTGTACCGATCCCCGAGTAAGTCATGACGGGGTAATGGAGCCCCGGTCATGGGCAGCATCTCTGCCCGGTAAACTTTCTGCATCCGGCCCGATTCGAAGTCGTTAATTACTTGTTCCCATACGCCTTCTGCTTCGCCGACCACTACACTGTCTACAAATTTTTGAGCTTCCTCCGGCAGCATGGAAGCGTGGATACCTCCCATTACCACAGGGATCCCTTTGGAGCGGTAAACCTCGGCGAGCTGATAAGCCCTGGGGGCTGAACCGGTGTAAGAAGTAATGCCTACCAGATCAGCTTCTCGGTAACTAAAAGGTTCAAAGATTTCGTCAAATATTTCTA
>CAZWVJ010000015.1:0-39106 GCA_964636865.1 uncultured Syntrophomonadaceae bacterium | reverse complement strand
AGATGTAACGGGTGCAGCGGTCAAGAGGCTTGAAGATGGCAATTACTGGTTTAGGGCATCCAGGGATCGCTTTTATCCAGAAGAAGGAAGTTTTGAAGTTGCCGGTGAAAATAAAACAGTGGAATTCGAGCTGGAAAGACTCCCTCCTCCTCCTGAAGAAGAACTAGAAGTAACTTTCCGGGAATTAAATCAATTAGAAGGTGTAGAGATTGCAGTTTATAAAGATGAGGAATTTGAGGAGCAGGTGGGTGAATCAGTAGCGACAGATGAAACCGGAGAAGCCACGAAGGATTTAGAAGACGGCAGTTACTGGTTTACAGCTTCCAAATTCGGGTATCACCCTTATGAAGGCGAATTCGAAATAAAGGGTGAGGCGGAGACATTAGAATTTGAGTTGGAAGAAGAGTTTGAAGTGTATGTTAACCGTCTGGGAGGCGTGAACCGCTACGATACGTCCGACATTATTGCTAGATATGCCTATAACCCGGATGACTATCCGGAAGGCACAGATACTGTCATTATTACCGAAGGATTGGAATTTGCAGACGGCTTGGCTGGCAGTGTTTTGTCTACATATTTAGATGCCCCCATTGTGATGACAGCCACCGAGGAACTGCGTGAGGAGACTGAAAGCGCTATTGAGTTTTTGGATCCTAATGAAGCCATAATTTTGGGCGGCGAAGCTGCAATTTCCGAAGATGTTGAGAATGCTCTGGAAGGTCATGGTTTAGAAGTGGACCGCATTGCGGGCGTAAGCCGCCACGATACTGCCCAATTGATTGCCAGACGAATTGCCGAAGAGGAGTCAGAAGCCGATGATGAGGTTAGTGAGGAAGACGTATTTGACAATGTGTTTATAGTAAACGGAGCGGCGCCGGCTGACTCTCTGATTATTTCCCCCGAAGCGGCCCGGAGTGGAGTGCCAATTTTACAGGTGCGGGCGGGTGATATCCCTGAAGTTACCGAAGACGCCCTTGTGGATCTGGGCATAGAGAATGCGCATATTATCGGCGGCGATGCTGTGGTGGGAAGTGTTGTGGAAGATGAGCTGGAAGATCTTTTAGAGGGTGAATTAGACAGGACCTGGGGTGAGGGCCGTTTTGAAACCAGTGCAGCGGTAGCCGAAGAGTTTTTCCTCGCGCCGGAGAACGTAGTTATTGCCAATGGTGTGGATGGCCTTGCCGATGCCATGTCAGGCGGATATTTCGGCGCCATGAAAGATGCGCCGGTCCTTTACGTGAGAGAAGATTTGCCCATACCAGAGAGCGTATCTAATTACTTAAAAGAGGACAATGGCGCAGAAGATAACCTTGAGCATATTCATATCTTAGGTGGAGAAGCAGTAGTGAATGATGATGTTGCAGAAGCCCTGAATGATATGTTGGAGCAGTAAAAGAAATTAATCCAAAGAAGGTAAAACGGATAGCAGTTATTTGACAAAACTGCGGTTTTCGTGTTAAGCTGATTCTTGTTCACAGGCCGCATGAGAAAGGTTCGCAAATGCTTATCTAATAAGCTGCCTTTATCAGCGTGACCTTCTAATAAGGAGGGGAAAAAGTATGTACGCTATTGTAGAAACTGGCGGCAAGCAATACCGGGTTTCCGAGGGAGATACCCTCAAGGTAGAAAAAATCCCTGCAGAGCAAGGGGGCGAGGTAATTTTCGAGCGTGTGCTTGCCCTTGATGACGGCAGCGGGTTACAAGTAGGGCATCCTTTTTTGGAAGGTTGCCAGGTGAAGGGCCGAGTAGTGAATCAGGGCAGATCCCGGAAAATAATTGTTTTTAAGTATAAACCCAAGAAAAATTATCGCCGGAAAAAAGGCCATCGCCAACCGTATACGCAGGTACGCATTGAAAAGATTGAACAAAACGGGTAATTAACTATGGTCCGGGTAACCATGTGGAAAGATAAAGAAGGGCAGTGGCACGGTTTTGAGGTAGAAGGCCACGCCGCTTTTGCCCCTTGTGGCGAAGATATCGTTTGTGCAGCAGTTTCCATCCTTGCCCAGACCACAGTCCTTAGCTTGCAAAAAATTGTGGGCATGGAACCGGAAGTGAATGTTTCCGAAGGATATTTGACCTGTCGGTTAGGGAGTATAAAAAATGAAAAGAGCCGTTCTGATGCTGTCTTATTGCTGAGTTCTCTGGCTCTGGGATTGGAGGAAACGGCTCGTAATTATCCCGGTTACCTACAGGTAATTTATGAATAAAAAAGCAGACGAATTAAGGTTACATTTTATTAAAAATATAAAAAAGGCGTTTCAATTTACTATTTAAAGTTACTTTTAGTTTAGAGCTTACTCTTATTAAATAAATTATGGAGGTGAAAATATGATTAAAATGGATTTGCAATTATTTGCCCATAAGAAAGGTGTCGGCAGTTCGCGAAATGGAAGGGATAGTAATGCAAAACGGCTGGGAATAAAACGTTACGGTGATCAGGTGGTAAGTGCCGGTTCTATTCTGATACGGCAAAGAGGCACCCGCTTTCACCCCGGCTGGAATGTGGGGATTGGCAAAGATGATACTCTTTTTGCTAAAGTTGACGGTCAGGTGGTTTATGAGTTTAAGGGTAAAAACAAAAAGAAAGTTAGTGTTTATCCCCACGAAGAAGACGCAAAAGTCAAGGTATAATAGTAGAGCAATTTGCATTGGTCTCGAAGTTAATAAATCAACAAATAAAAGGCTGGCTTAATAGCCAGCCTTTATATTAAAAATAAGGTAAAAGAACCGTCCCTATGGCACCGTTCATTCTAAAATCTTTTGTTGCAGTAGTTGTTCTGGGATGAATTGATAGAGATGATGAATAAATAGAGCAAATTATAAATAAGCCAAAAAGGCGAGGTGCAGAAAGAGTTTATGTTTGTTGATGAAGTGAAAATAGAAGTCACCGGTGGCCGTGGAGGTAATGGAGCAGTTTCCTTTCGCCGGGAAAAGTACGTGCCCCATGGCGGTCCTGACGGAGGAGACGGCGGTGACGGCGGATCGGTAATCCTCAAGGCAGATGACTCCTTGCACACTTTAAATGACTTTAGTTATCGCCGCCGATGGAAGGCTTCTGATGGCGGCAATGGTGGAAAAAGTAAGCGCAACGGTGCTCGGGGAGAAGATCTTATTATTCCGGTTCCTGTGGGGACTGTAATTCACGAAAGTGAAAGCAATAAATTAATAGCTGACCTTGTGCAACCCGGGCAGGAAGTAGTCATAGCCCGTGGTGGTCAGGGAGGACGCGGAAATCGGCATTTTGCAAATTCCAGGCGGCAGGCGCCTCGTTTGTATGATAAAGGTTTGCCCGGAGAAAGTTTAGAAATTACCCTGGAGCTAAAGCTTATTGCAGATGTGGGAATTGTAGGCTTACCCAACTCCGGCAAATCTACCCTAATTTCCTCCATATCTGCGGCCCGCCCCCGGGTAGCGGATTATCCCTTCACTACCCTAACTCCCCACCTGGGAGTGGTTTCTGTGGAAGAAGGGAGCAGTTTTGTGGTCGTGGATTTGCCCGGCATTATAGAAGGTGCCCATCAAGGCGTGGGCATGGGAGATCAATTTTTAAGGCACGCTGAGCGCAATTTAATGTTGCTGCACCTGGTGGATGTTTCTGAAAGCGCTTCTGTGGAACCTGCCGAAGCTTTCATGCAGTTTAATAAAGAGGTTTCTTTTTACAGCGCCGAACTCTTTAAAAAGCCGCAGTTGGTTGTCGGAAGTAAAGCAGATCTCCCCGGGGCAGCAGAAAACCTGGAAAAATTGCGCCGGCGGGTAGAAGAATTCCAAAACACTGAAAATGTGGAAATAGTGGGAGAAGTTATGGGCATATCTGCTTTTACCGGTGACAATATAGATAAACTTACCTGGTATTTGTCCGATAAAATAAAAGAACTTCGCCGGGCAAGAAAAATGCAGGAATTTAGTAGTGAAAACGAGAAAGAAATCCTTGAAATTAAACCGCAGGCAAAAAAAACTGAAGGACTAAATATTCAAAAAGAAGGGAAAGCTTATCGGGTAAGTGGGGAGAAAATTGAAGAGTTGGTAGCCCGCACCGATTTTAATAATGAAGAAGCATTACAACGTTTTCACCGGGCTTGCCGGCGTTTTGGCTTGGATGAAAAATTAAAAGAAAAAGGTGCTCGCACAGGAGATACCATTAAAATTGTTGATTACGAGTTTATTTTTGAAGAGGATAGCTAAAAATTATTAATTAATATTAGGAATATTAGGAGAGAAATTTATCAGCACGGAAAAAATGCTTTTGTTTTCAAAAACCCAAAAAAGGGCAATAGGGAGGAGAAAACAAGAACTGAATGATAACTGAAAAATACTCTACCCGTAAAAATGGTTCCTCCAAGTTTAATGTCGGTTTGATGGGCGGCACCTTTGATCCCGTCCATATCGGCCACTTGGTAACTGCTGAAGAAGCCTGGCAGCAATTCGACCTGGATAAGGTTATATTCATTCCCGTAGGCCTTCCTCCCCATAAAAAAATCGAAGGGATCAGTGATTCGGAGCACCGCTACATGATGACGTTATTGGCTGTAATTAACAATTCACGTTTTGAAGTTTCCCGTTATGAAATTGATAAAACCACTCCCTCTTACACCATCGATACGGTAAGGTATTTTAAAGACTTTTTCGGAAAGGAAGCAAATATTTTTTTCATTACCGGTACTGATGCCGTGTTAGAAATTCTCACCTGGAAAAATTATGAAGAACTGTTGGATATATGTACTTTCATTGCGGCTTCCCGTCCGGGTTATTCACTGGAGAAGCTTCACCAAAGGATAGAAGGCTATTACCCGCAAACAATGAACAAAGTACACTTATTGGAAAACCCTGCTATGTCAGTTTCTTCAACATTTATTAGAGAAAGGGTTCGGGCGAATAAAACTATCAAATATTTGACTACGGAGGCGGTGGAGCATTATATTTACAAGTATAACCTTTATATTCATTAATAATTAATTATGATATTCTTATAAGCTGGCTTGGCCAAAGTATTTTAGATGAGCAGAATGGATAATTTGTATTCTTGTCTTGTTTTAATTTGTAAATGATGTTAGGCTAATAATACATTTAGTGATTACTTTATATTGGTAATCAGTGTTGGTATAAAAGACAGGTTATATTGGAAATGGGATGTTTTCAAGGAGGTGAGATTTTTAGGTGATTAAGACTTTTTATGTGGGTAATATCCCCTGGTCAACCACAGAGGAGGAGCTTCAGCAAGTTTTTTCTCAATATGGAGAAATTGTGGCTTGCCGGATTATAACGGAAAAAACTACCGGAAGATCCAAGGGATACGGCTTTGTCGAGGTAAAGGAAGAAGATGCAGATCGCTTGCAAGAAAATACCAATGGAATGGAATTGGAAGGGAGACAGCTGGTAGTAAACGAAGCAAAGCCAAGAGAAGCTTAACAGGGGTATTTGTCTGCAAATATTGTATGTAATTACCGATGGCACAGCGAGCAGAAATTGAATAATTTATGATTGACTTTTGTTGAAGGGTTAGGAGATACAGAATCTTAAAAGCACGACCTTGATTTGGGACGTTTTTGGGGATAATAGATGAAAAAGTACGGAAATTTGGGCATGTTGAGAAGAAAATTGGGCCGACGCCTTTTTAAGCACAGTCTTGGTGTAGCCGGCATGGCTTACCGTTTGGCCACTGCTTATGGCGTGGATGAAAAAGCTGCTGTTAAGGCAGGAATATGGCATGATTACGGCAAGGCGTTTACACCTGAGGAGTTACGCGAAAAGGCTCGCGCAATGAACCTTGAAATCGATGAAATTACCCGGTGTTCTCCACCTTTGCTTCATGCCCCGGTAGGGGCGGCTCTGTTGGAACAAGAGGTAGGATTAAAAGATAAACGGATATTGCGGGCAATTAAATATCATACCACTGGTGCAGCTGAGCTCAATAGCTTGGAAAAGATAATTTATCTTGCAGATGCCATTGAAGTAGGACGAAAATATCCGGGAGTTCGCAGCTTAAGGCGTCTGGCCATGAAAGACGCGGAAGCTGCTTTAAGAGTTGTGGTGGACAATTCTTTGCAAATGGTGCTGCAAAAAGGTGATTTGTTGCATCCTGATTCCATAGCTTTTAGGAATGAGCTTTTAATGACCTCCCGGCGGGAGTAAAAAGGAGGTGACGCTGTTTGGTTCAGGAACGGGATAATGGTTCCCGGCATATAGCCTTAAAGGCTACGAGTTTTATTGAAGATAAAAAAGGGATGGACCAAGTATTGCTGGAGGTGAGCAGCCTAACTTACCTGACCGATTATTTCCTCATTTGTACCGGCACTTCTGTCCAGCATGTGCAAACTTTATCTGATTACCTTATGGAAAAGTTAAAAGAGTCAGAAGTACCTTTGTTACACCTGGAAGGTTATCGTGATGGCAGGTGGGTTTTATTGGACTTTGGCATGCTCATAGTCCACATTTTTCAACCCACAGAAAGAGAATTTTACAATCTGGAAAGGTTATGGAGCAAGGCAACTTTGGTTAGCACAGCTTCGGAAAACTAGATATACTGGTGATAACTAAGAGGGAATATAAGTTAGCTGATAATTTTTTTAAACATAATTGTTTTTTCTCTTGAGTAACGGGTAAAAATATATAAGTCAACTATCCCTTTCTGTAGGGTGAGGGCTTGTGAAAGCCCTTAATTAAATAGCCTAAGCTCTTCGAGAACTTCGTTCTCCTGGTTTAGTTAAAAATGAATAACGAGTAAAATAAAATTCAACACGTTTTTTGGGATATTAAAATACCAGAGAGGCTAACTTTAAGTGGAAGGCTGATGAAGAAGTTATGGTGAGCAAGGAAAATTTGGGAGAAGTTTTACATCGAGCCTCTAAGAGTAAAGAAACACCGGCAGGTGATAAGTATCTTTCTCTGGAAATGGCTGAAACACTTAAAATTGCCGAGACATACGAAGAGTCACCGCGTCGCATCGAGATTTCCGCTTTAGAGCATCAAATAGTGCCCGAACGTTATCAGCGTAATATGGGGACTATAGGACCCACAGGGCAAATAAAGCTTTTGTCTTCACGAGTGGCGGTAATTGGCTTGGGCGGGCTTGGTGGTATAGTAGCGGAATTGCTGGCGCGCATGGGCGTGGGGAATTTGTTGTTGATAGATGGTGACAATTTTTCCGAGAACAACCTGAATCGTCAGCTTGTTGCTCATGAGCTAAATATTAGCAAGCAGAAAACAGCTGAAACAAAGCGCAGGATCGAAACTATAAATGGGGCGGTGGAAGTCCGTTCTTTTTCCTCCTTTGTGGATAAAAATGACCTGGTAAAATTATTGGAAGATGTCCACCTGGCTGTTGATTGTTTGGACAATATGCAGACTCGCTTTGATCTGGAGTCCGCTTGCCAGGCATTGGAAATACCTATGGTGCATGGGGCAATTGCCGGTAATGCCGGGCAAATAGCCGTGATTCGTCCCGGTAAGCCTCTTTTGTCTATTATTTATGGAAAAAGTGATGTGGCAGATGAAACGGCTTCTTTTCCCGGGCGCGGGGTAGAGATATTACTGGGTAATCCGGCATTTACTCCTGCTTTAATAGGTGCGTGGGAGGTAAGTGAGACCATAAAAGTTTTGTTGGGCCGGGAGGAAGCTTTAAAGGATGAGCTTCTTCATGTTGACTTGCAGCATAACGAAATCGTTCGTGTGCCTCTGTGAGTGAGATCAGCTATAGGTGTTTACCGTATTTGTTTATCAGAAACTATGAGTAAAATCTTTGTGGGTGATTTTTTAAAAAATAAAAAATAATTAGGTAAGGGAAGGAAATAAGAGACCTCCTAAGTGTTGACAAAAGAGATTATAGTTTCTATAATTAACCGTGTGTGAAAGAGAAATTATCCAAAATTAATAAATAAAGAAAATAGCCTGATGATGGGAAATAGTAAACAGGGTTGTTTTACCAGAGAGCCGGTGGATGCTGAAAGCCGGTAAGCAGGTCTGTTGAACTCGTCCCTGAAGATCGACAGTGAAGCCTTAAGTGGGTGGTAGCTTTCGGCGCCTGCCGGCGTTAAAGGTTTCAAGAGGGTAAAGGGAAAATTACACGGGGCTGTGGCGCAGTGGGAGCGCGCTTCCTTGGCATGGAAGAGGCCGCGGGTTCGACTCCCGCCAGCTCCACCATTATCTTTACCAATAAGGGTGGTAACGCGGGTAAAAGCTCGTCCCTAAGGGGGCGAGCTTATTTTAACTTGGAGGGGTGCATTAGATGCAAGATTACAGGCCTGAAATCATTGAACCAAAGTGGCAAAAACATTGGGCGGAAAGCAACTTTTACCATTCTGCAAAAGACGAGTCACGCCCCAAATATTACGTCCTGGAAATGTTTCCATATCCTTCGGGGAAACTTCACATGGGCCATATGAGGGTTTATTCCATAGGAGACGTGTTGGCCCGTTTTTTAAGGATGCGTGGTTATAATGTTCTTCATCCTATGGGATGGGATGCTTTTGGCTTGCCGGCGGAGAATGCCGCCATTGCCCACGGCGTAAACCCTGCTTCCTGGACCAAAGAAAACATCAAACACATGAAAGAACAGCAGGATCAACTGGGGCTCAGTTATGATTGGAACCGGGAAATTACTACCTGTGATCCCGATTATTATCGCTGGACCCAGTGGCTGTTTTTACTTCTCTATGAACAGGGATTGGCGTACCGTCGAAAAGCTGCCATTAATTGGTGTGCGGATTGCCAGACGGTGCTGGCAAATGAGCAGGTGGAAGGAGGGGCATGCTGGAGATGTGGGCAAGAAGTAGAACCAAAGGAATTGGAACAGTGGTTTTTACGGATTACTGCTTATGCGGATCGACTTCTGGATGACCTGGAGGAACTGAAAGACTGGCCGGAAAGGGTCAAGATTATGCAGCAGAACTGGATTGGCCGCAGTGAAGGGGCTGAAATCGTTTTTCCCTTAAAAGAATTCCCCGGAGAAGTAGTGCATACTTTTACCACGCGCCCCGACACCCTTTACGGAGTGACTTACATGGTCTTGGCTCCCGAGCATCCCCTGGTAGGCCGTTTGGTGGAGGGGACTTCCCGGGAAGAAGAAATAATGTCATTTGTAGAAAAAACGAAGGGAAAAAGCGAGATTGAGCGGACTTCTGCGGAAACGGAAAAAATTGGCCTTTTTACCGGGCGCCATGCCGTTAACCCCATTAATGGCGAGGAAGTCCCTATCCTGGTGGCCAATTACGTGTTGATGGCGTATGGAACAGGCGCGGTCATGGGTGTGCCTGCGCATGATGAAAGGGATTTCCGATTTGCCCGCAAGTACGAACTGCCCATACGGGTAGTTATTCAACCCGGGGAAAACGAAAGCCTGGACGATTCCCTTATGGAGGAGGCATACGAAGGCCCCGGTTACATGGTAAATTCCGGCTCTTTCGACGGGTTATATTTTGAAGAAGGCAAAAAAAGAGTTACTGAATATCTGGCGGATAATCAACAAGGTAAATTTACTACATCTTACCGTCTTCGTGATTGGCTTATTTCACGACAGCGTTTTTGGGGGGCGCCCATTCCCATTATTTACTGTGAACAGTGCGGCACATTGCCGGTGCCGAAGGAAGATTTACCGGTTCTGCTTCCGGAAGATGTGGAACTTTCCGGGGACCGGGTTCCCTCCCTTATGGCCAATTCCTCTTTCCTTCATACCACTTGCCCCGAATGTGGTGGCAATGCCCGCAGGGAGACAGACACCATGGACACTTTTATGTGTTCCTCATGGTATTTTTTGCGTTTTACCGACCCCCGGAATGAGGAAGCTCCTTTTGACCGGGAAATTGCCAACTACTGGATGCCTGTAGATCAATATATTGGGGGCATCGAACATGCGGTTTTGCATCTTCTTTATGCCCGCTTTTTTACCAAAGCGTTATATGATATCGGTTTGATCGATGCCGTGGAGCCCTTTAAACGTTTGCTGGCCCAGGGCATGGTTTATAAGGACGGGGCCAAAATGTCCAAATCCCAGGGTAATGTAGTTACCCCGGATGAGATCATCAAAAATTACGGTGCAGATACGGGGCGCCTCTTTATTCTTTTCGGGGCTCCGCCGGAGAAGGATCTTGATTGGAATGAACAGGGAGTGGAAGGATGTTATCGGTTTTTACGGCGGGTGTGGCGCTTAATTGAAGAAAACGGATCCTTGGTGCAGCAAAAAGACCATGAAAAGGACTTTGTTGATCCCGGCAAAAATGAAAAAGAACTGCAGCGTGCTGTGCATGCCACTATCAAGAAAGTAACTTCAGACATTGAAGAGAGGTTTAATTTTAACACGGCCATCAGCGCCATTATGGAGCTGGTTAACTCAATTAACGATTATCTTAAAAAAGGTAGTGCGGAAGAGGCCGGGGGTCAAGTTTCGCTTCAGGCCTTAAAGGAAGCCCTGGAAACCCTGGTAATTTTGCTTAGCCCCTTTGCGCCGCACCTGGGGGAAGAATGCTGGCATAAGCTTGGCTACGAGGAAAGTGTGCATTTGCTCTCCTGGCCGCAGTATGATGAAGAAGCTCTTCGCACGGAAGAAGTGGAAATTGCCGTGCAGGTAAACGGCAAAGTAAGGTCTCGGATAAAGGCTCCTGTCGATATTTCCAAGGATGAGCTCTTAGAGGTTGCCCGTGCTGATGAAAAAGTGCGGGAGTACCTCGGCGGCAAAGAAGTAGTTAAGGCGGTAGCTGTTCCCGGTAAGTTGGTAAACCTGGTAGTCAAGTAAAAGAGTAAAAGGGTTACTTGAAAACTCAAAAATACTTTTTTCAAAAAAAGGAATAATAGTTTAACGGCGAATAATAAAAAGAGAAAGGAGGAAAGGAAATGAATGGAGAAAAAAAGGAAGATAAGCTGGATGAAGTAGTAATCAAAAGCAATGATAACGATGATGGGGTTGATACTACCCGTTTATCCACAGAAGTAATTGCCACCCTGGTAGGTGTAACTGCAGGCGAAGTGCCGGGAATTGCCGGCATGAGCGGCGGCATAGTGGGAGGCATTGCTGAAAAGCTGGGACGTAAGGATTTGACTCGGGGCATAAAAGTGAATCTAGAAGAAAATAACCGGGTTAAAATAGATCTTTATATCATAGTAGAATACGGGGTTAGCATTGCAGAGGTATCTCGCCAATTGATAAAAATGGTAAGGGAAAACATAGAATTTACTACGGGCTTGACTGTGGAAAGTGTCAATGTGAATGTGCAGGGTGTTAGTTTGAGTGAGGAAAAAGACAAGCGTAAGGATCGGCAGGAACAAATAGAAGAAACAGAAGAAGAGGCCCCATAAAATAAAATAAAAGAAACGGCAGGTGGCGTAGTTGTGGGTGGGCGGGAAAAAATCCTAATTGTTGTGCTGGCAGTTTTACTTGTAGGAGGAGTGGCGCTGCGCTTTTCTGGTTTTTTCTCGGGAATGGAAGAGGTGCCCGGTAATAATGTGGAAGGAGACATTATCGTAAATGAAGGTGATATTGAAGCCGCAGACACAGAAAAAGTGGTTGAAGAAGAAAAACTTATTACCGTACATGTAGTTGGCCCTGTGAGCAATCCCGGGATTTATCATCTTCCCGAGGACTCACGGGTGGATGACGCAATTTTGCAAGCAGGTGGTTCTACCGCAGATGCGGACATGGAACGGATAAATCTTGCCCGCCCTTTAATTGACGGTGAGCAGATAGTGGTGCCTGAAATTATTGAAAACGGTGAAAGTAGTGATTTGCCGTCTGCTTCCGAAGAAACCGGCAAGGTAAATATTAACAGAGCCTCGGTGAGCGAATTGGAGACTTTGAGCGGAATAGGGGAAACCAGGGGCCGGGCAATTGTCCAGTACCGGGAAGAAAATGGGCCTTTTGCCAGCATAGAAGATATAATGGAAGTGCCTAATATAGGAGCTGGCATATTTGAGGGCATAAAGGACCAAATAACTGTTTTTTAACTCATTTTTAACTACTCTCAGGCCAAGATACGACTTGGTTAAGACAGCAGTATATACTAGAGTAGTTACAACGGGCATGAAAATGCTTGTTGAAAGCATTTTCATGTTTTTGACATGTTACCCCTCTTATAATAAAATATATGCACATTGAATATAAGAAACAGGTAATGTAAAATCTTTTGGGGAGGGCGGTAATGAAAAAGTCGTCGGTTATTCTATTAGTTGTAATATTTTTAATTATTGTGCTTGTATCCATCGGAACTAATCTTTATATAGATTTTCTCTGGTTTCTGGATATTGATCTGGAAGGGGTATTTTGGGTAACCCACCTTTCGGAATGGGGCTTGCGGTTAGCTGCCATAGTTTTCTTTTTCCTGTTTTTCTGGATTAACCTCATGTTCACCCGAAAGCATATTTTAAGGATTCCCAGCCTTAACTTAAAGTTGAGGGAAGAACTTTTCAACCGGGGCATCCTGCGTTATTTAACCGGGCGTTGGCTTACATTCTTCTTTTTCCTGGGAGGGTTATTCCTTGCTTTCATTTTTGCCTCTTATGCCGGGGCCTATTGGATGGAGATGCAGCAGTTTTTTAATGCTACTTCTTTTCAATTAAGTGACCCCATTTTTGGGCAGGACGCCTCCTTTTACGTGTTCCAGGTGCCCTTTTTACGTTTTCTTTATGGCTTTTTGATGATGACTTTTGTCATTACGCTCATAGCGCTTATTCTAATATATTTGGTGTTGACTCCGCCTGAGCAGGTGGGACGCCGCTGGTATGCTTTTTCTTTCCCCGGCCTGGGTCATATTTCTGTGATTGCCGGTTTAATCTTTTTGCTGAAAACCGTGGATTATCGCCTGCAGATGTGGGAACTTTTAACCAACCCCGGCGGTTATGCCTTTGGTGCCGGATATACCGATGTGAATGTTAATTTGAACGTGCTGTGGATTCTTTTCTTTTTAGCGCTTTTTTTTGGGGTGCTCTTTCTATTAAATGCTTATTTCAAACGCACACAGATTCTGGTATTCGGGTTTATAACCGTGGTAGTTGTGTCTTTCGTAGGAGGGGGCATTGCTCCCGGCGTAGTGCAAAGCCTATTTGTCCAACCTTCCGAATTAACTTATGAAAGGCCTTATCTGGAACACAACATTGAATTTACCCGGTATGCTTATGGATTGGACCAATTTGAAACCCATAATTACCCTGCAGATGAAACCCTAACCTGGGAAGACGTGGAAGCTAATACCGGTACGTTTGATAACGTCAGGCTTTGGGACTACCGCCCCATGCAAACGACTTTAAATGAAAGGCAGGCTATTCGCCCCTATTATCGTTTTCAGGATGTAGATATTGACCGTTACGAGGTGGAAGGGGATTACCGCCAGGTAATGCTTTCGGCCAGGGAGCTGGATCAAGATCGTTTTGGTGAAGCAGCGCGCACCTGGGTCAACCAGCATTTACAATATACACATGGTTACGGTGTAGCCATGTCGCCAGTGAATGAGGTTTCTGCGGAAGGTCTTCCCAATTATTTCGTAAAAGACCTGCCACCGGTTACCGCGGAAGGAATAGAGCTGGATAATCCCGCCATTTATTACGGCGAACTAACTCGGGAATACGTGTTTACCAATACCGGGATGAAGGAGTTCGATTACCCCAGTGGCGACGAAAATGTCTACACTGTTTATGACGGCGATGGGGGCATTCCCCTGGGTAATTTAGGACGCCGCCTCTTAATGGCCCTTCGTTTTGGAGATTACCGCATCCTTATTTCCGGGGAGTTAAGCTCGGAAAGTCGTATTAAATTTGATCGCACGATTCGCGAGAGGGTAAACAAGATTGCGCCTTTCCTGGATTATGATGGTGATCCTTATGTGGTAGTTAATGACGGACGCCTGTTCTGGATCCAGGATGCGTATACCGTAAGCAACAACTTCCCTTACTCGGAGCCTCAGCGTAACAAAAACTATATTCGCAATTCGGTAAAAGTTGTAGTGGATGCTTTTCATGGGTCCGTAGATATGTATATTGCAGAACCGGAAGATCCTATGGTGCAAACCTACCATAATATTTTCCCCGGGCTGTTTCGGCCCATGGAGGATATGCCCGACGGTTTGAGAAGTCATATCCGTTATCCCGAAGAGCTATTTACGACTCAGGCAGAGGTTTACCGGCTTTATCATATTACCGATCCCAATGTGTTCTATAACCGGGAAGATCTCTGGGAAATCCCTACGGAAAAATATAGGGGTGAGGAACAGCGGGTGGAACCTTACTACGTTATGCTTCAGCTCCCCGGGGAAACCGAAGAAGAATTTGTGCTTATTCAACCATTTACCCCTTATCGACGCAACAACATGATTTCCTGGATGGCGGCAAGGTGTGATGGGGAAAACTATGGCGAAATGAAAGTTTATAACTTCCCCCGCGGCAGGGTTATCTATGGGCCGCGTCAAATAGATAACCGCATCGACCAAAGCACAGAAATATCGGAGTTATTAGCCTTATGGGATCAACGTGGATCTAATGTTATTAGAGGCAACTTGCTGGTAATACCAGTTAATGATGCTATTGTTTATGTAGAACCGGTATTTTTGGAAGCGGAAGCGGGCGGCTTGCCCGAATTGGCGCGGGTTATAGTTTTCTTTGACGGCCAGGTCGTTATGGCTCCTACCCTGGAAGATGGATTGCTGCAGGTACTGGGGGAAAGGGATGACCCTCCGCCGGATGAGGAGATCATTGTTGAGGAACCGGATGTTCCCGATGAAGAGCCCGATGTAGAACCGGAGGAACCGGTAGTGGATCCGGAAGAACCTGTAGAAGAAGAACCGCTGCCAGAGAGAGAACCAATTGAAGATGCCGATATGGAAGAAATGATTAAACGGGCAAACGAGGTTTTTGAAGAGGCCCAGCAGCATCTGCAGGATGGGGACTGGTCGGAATATGGCGAAAAAATCAATGAACTGGAAGAGATTTTACAGAATTTAGGCAGCTAAGTATGCAGGAGGGCCTGTAGTAAAAAAACGTAGGAGTATTTAAATGGGAGAATCTAAAAAAGTGATAGTATACACTGACGGCGCCTGCTCAGGCAATCCCGGCCCGGGAGGCTGGGCGGCGCTGCTTATTATTAATGGAGAAGAAATTGAGCTCACCGGGGGTGAGCAAAATACCACCAACCAGCGCATGGAAATGACCGCTCCTTTGGAAGCGCTGCGTACTTTGGAAAAACCGGCGTTGGTAGAAATATATTCGGACAGCGCCTACCTGGTAAATGCTTTCACCCGGGGGTGGATCAAGAAATGGCAGCAAAATGGCTGGACTACCGTAAAAGGGGAACCGGTGAAAAACAGGGATCTTTGGGAAGGCCTCCTGGAAATGACCCGTTATCATCGGGTTTCGTGGTTTAAAGTAAAAGGGCATGACACCGACGAATATAACAAGAGGTGCGACCGCCTGGCCAGAGAAACCATTCCCCAATAAGAATGATAGCTTTTTCTGCCTTTTTAGCGGGCGCAATCAGCGCCGCGGCCGGTTAAAGTTTCCAGGGCATGCTCCAATACAGGCAAAACTACTTCCATGCATTCTTCCACAGCTTTGCGGCTGCCGGGAAAATTGATGATAAGGGTTCTGCCGCGAATTCCGGCAACTCCCCGCGACAACATAGCCCGGGGAGTGGAACTGGCGGTTTCCCGCCGTATAGCCTCCGCTATTCCGGGTACCTGGCGGTCAATAACCTCCAGGGTGGCTTCGGGGGTAACATCTTGTGGGGAAAGTCCCGTGCCCCCGCTGCTAAATATAGCATCTATCCCCGAATCAGCTAATTGTTTCATAGAAGAAGAGAGAGCTTCCCGGTCGTCGGGAAGAATAATGTGTTCGACTATTTCTCCGTAAGGACGAAGCATTTCGGCAATTTTAGGCCCGCTGCTGTCTTCTCTTTCACCGGCTGCGCCCTTACTGCTGGCAGTAATTATCCCAAATTTGTAAGAAGGCTTGCGTATCAATTCATGGCCGGCAGTTACTTCTCCGCCTTTTATAACTTCCGCAAAGATGCCTTCCCGGGGCATGATGCAATCTCCCACCTGTTCGTAGATGGCGCAGCGATGGTGGCATTCCTTTCCTATCTGAGACACTCGTAAGACAGCTTCCGGTCCTGCCTGCAAAAGGGCGCCCACCGGCAGGGAAAGCAGGTCAATTCCCTGTGTAAGCAGGTTTTCTCCAAAGTCTCCGGGTTTTAGGTCCACTCCTTTGTCCGGCATTTTTTGAATGCTTTCTGTGGCCAGAAGGCTAACCTGCCGGTGTTCAAATCCGGCATGGGCATCTTCTTCGAGGCCCTGTGCTTTTATGAGCTTTCCCTTTTCCACGTTATTTTTCTTTTCTCCCTTGTTTTTACTCGTACAAACTGCCGTAATGATTCCCATAATTGTTACTCTTCTCTCCGGTAATGACCGGAGCGCCCTCCTTTCTTCTCTTCCAATCTAATGTTTTGAATAACCATACCTTTATCTATGGCCTTGCACATATCGTATATGGTTAAAGCAGCCACACTTACCCCCGTCAAGGCTTCCATTTCTACTCCCGTTTGCCCGCTAAGTTTAACTTTTACTCCGATTTCCACTTTACTTTCTTCTTCCGGGTAATTAAAATCTACTTCTACTGCGGAAACACCCAGGGGATGGGCCATGGGAATTAAACGCCCTGTTTCCTTTACGGCCATCACTGCGGCTACCTGGGCTACGCTTTTAACATCTCCTTTGGCCACGGTACCTTCTTTTATGCGTTCCAGAGTAGCGGCATTCATAATTATTTCTCCCCTGGCATAGGCTTCCCGGAAAGATGTTTCTTTGGAACTCACATCTACCATGCGGGGCTGTCCTTTCGGATCAAAGTGTGTTAAAGAGTCTGGTGCCCCGGCGTTTGTCTTTGGATCCCTTTCCCCGTTAGGGGTGAAAAAATGCTTAAAAATAAAATCGGCAATTTCGGCGGTATGATCGGGTTTGAAAACCGGAATTTCGGCGCTGAAAATGTCTTCTGCGCCTCTAACCTCCTCATTGCTCACCAGGGCGATAACATTGGCGGCGCCGGTTGGCCCCGAGGTGGAATCGTCTTGCATAATTTCGATTTTGGGGTGATTACTTTTCTTGTCCCCTTCAATCAAAACCAAGTCTAACCCCCTGCATAACCGGGTGGCATTTTCCCTGATTTCCTGCTCATTGCTTGCGGTTCCGGTGATCATGTATTTTTCCGGAGTTATAATTCCTGCCATCTCTGCTCCTGCTTCCAGGTATCGCCAGGTATCTTTGCCCGGTTTATCCAGGTCAATTCTTTGGCTGTTCCCTTTGAGTACAGCCACTCGCAGGCCTTTGGATATCAAGTCTGGCACCAAATTTTCCAAAAGAGTGGTTTTGCCCGAATCCGAGGACGAAGCAATTATATTGAGCACAACTGCTTTGCTTTCCATAAAATTTCTCCCCTTCTGATTTTCTTTAGCATTACCCTCCCGTGCGGGACATATTGCGCATGCTGCAGTGTTCTACTGCGCCCGGTTGGCTTTTTTCCCCCATAAGGTGCTCTTTCGGTTTGCGCCGGATAATTTCCCGGAGCAGTGATTTTAATGCAGCGGGATTGTCCAGGACAGGACGTACTTGTTCTTCTTCCTGCCAGTAGAGGCAGGTTTTTAGCCTGCCGTCGGAGGTGAGCCGCAGCCGGTTGCATTTGTCGCAGAAATGTCCGCTGATAGAAGTGATTAGTCCCACGGTCCCCTCATTATTTGCAAAGGAAAAATATTTGGCCGGCCCCGCACCTTTGGGGTTGTCAATGGGGATCAGCTTAAACCCCGCCTCATGCGCGGTTTTTTTCACAAACTCCAGGGAAAGGTAATTATTCTCGTATTCGTTGTCATGTTCCCCGATGGGCATGTATTCGATAAAGCGTACTTGAACATGATGCCGGCGGGAAAACTCAAGAAAATTTAATACTTCTCTGTCATTAAAGTTTTTCATTAAAACAGTGTTTATTTTTACCGGTTTCAGCCCATGGGCCCGGGCTGCTTCTATACCTTCTAATACATCTTTGAGCTCGCCGTCGCGGGTAATTTTTCGGTATGCTTCCGGTTCCAGGGTGTCCAGGCTAATGTTTACCCGGTGTAACCCGGCTGTTTTCAGTTCTTCTGCCAGGCGGGGCAAAAGGATGCCGTTGGTGGTGAGGGAAAGGTCGTTTATGCCGGGCGTTTGAGCTATTTCTTTTATTAAGTAGGTGAGATCCTTGCGCACCAGGGGCTCCCCTCCGGTTATGCGAATTTTGCTAATTCCCATTTCTGCCCCGTATTTAACCACCTGGAGGATTTCTTCGTAAGACAATATGTCCTTGTGAGGCACATGTGGAACTCCCTCGGGGCCCATGCAGTAAATGCACCGCAAATTGCAGCGGTCCGTTACGGAAATGCGCAGGTAATCATGAATGCGTCCGTAGCTGTCTTTTAACTGTTCCATAAAATTCCCCTCAACTTTTTCTTATGTTATCATTATGCTAAAAACTTATTAATGTGCCTGCTTCCCGCATGCTGTAGCCGCCCAAGGACTCTACTTCCTTTTGGAAATCAGGATGGGAAATAATATTTACCAGTGCCTGCCCTGCTTGGGAATGATAAAAATCTGCGCTCATGAGCAGATCGTAACGCTCTTCCCTCACCGGTAAAAAGTCCAGTCCAAAGGGTTTTGCTGCAGCAAGTATCCCCAGTCCTATGCGTGCAGTTCCCGAAGCTACGGCTGCGGCAACATTCAGGTGTGTGTGTTCTTCTCTCTCGTAACCGTAAATATCGGCAGCGGAAAGCCCGGCTTCTAAAAGCAGGTGGTCAAAGAGAAGGCGGGTGCCGGCACCTCTTTGACGGTTAACAAAAGCCGGTTTTTTTTGGGCCAGATCATTTATGTCTTCTATGCCGTCGGGATTTCCCGGCGGAACTATCCATCCCTGCATGCGATGAGCCAGGGTAACTAGCAAAACATCTTTCCCCTCGAGGAAGCGCTTAACATACGTGGTGTTATAAGTGTCTGTTTCCGGGTCGAAAAGGTGGACACCGGCCAGGTGGGCCTGGTCTTTTTCTATGGCGGCAATGCCGCCCATACTGCCTAAATGGGTGGAAGAGAGGGTATAACTTGGGTAGCGTTCTTTTAAAGTGGTAGCCAGCAGGTCTATTACCGGATCATGGCTTCCTCCGGCCAGGAGGTTGTTATAAAGAGTTTTCTGCGGGCGATAAAGTTCAATTTCTACCTTATCTCCTTGTTCGCAACCCATGGCCTCTGCCGGAATTATCATCAGCCCATCGGCTTTTACCAATGACATGGTCACCCCTGCGCCCCTGGTGAGGGGGTTGGCCGTAAATCCGTCGTTTATATGGCCCACAGCCATGCGAACATGCTCTTCCGTTCCCACTTCCGAAAGAACACGGCGCCCCAGGGTTGCGCTAATTCTTTCCCTTTCCGGTTCGGATTCCCGGTAATAGTGGTAGACAAGGGGGCGAACAAACCACTCCAGGCTCAAATAGGCCGAAACAGGGTAACCGGGTAACCCCACTGCAGGTTTGTCGCCTATTTTCCCCAGGATGGTAGGTTTCCCGGGTCGGGTGGCCACTCCGTGGACAAAGACTTCGCCCTTTTCCTGCGCGGCGATACATGAGTATGTGTAATCTTTGCTTCCCGCCGATGACCCCGCAATAACAATCACGGCATCCGTATCTTTTGCGGCTTTTCGAATAGAGTTTTTCATTTGCTCCGGTTCATCGGGAACGATGGGATAAATTTCCGGCTCTGCCCCCCATTCATATAGGTAAGCGGCGGCCACACTGCTGTTAAAATCGGGAACTTTCCCTTTTTCCCTGGGGGCATGAGGAGGAATAACTTCGGAACCGGTGGGGATGATGGCTATCCGGGGCTTTTTCAAAACTTCTATTTCGGTGATTCCTCCTGCCAGAAGCGCGCCTATGTCGGGAGGGCGAAGGCGGCGGCGGGCAGGCAAAAGGAGTTCGCCTGCTACCACATCTTCCCCCACGGCCCGGACATGCTGCCAGGGAGTGGCCGGGTTTAATATTTCTACCTGCCCTTCTGCCGGTTGGTGAATCTCTTCTATCTTTATCACCGCATCAAATCCATCCGGAAGGGGCTTCCCCGTGTCCACGTATTTAAAAGATTCGTCTTCATTCAAGGTTAATGGTGTTTGGTCGGAAGCACCGAAAGTTGATTCTGCTTTTACGGCGATTCCGTCCATAGCAGCGGCGTGATAAGCGGGCATAGACAGGTTGGCAAAAACGGGAAAGGCGTTAACCCGGCCCAATGCTTCAGCAACTTGTACCTGCTCGGTTTGGGTGGGTATTTCTACCTCGGAAAGAAATTTATCCCGCGCTTCCTGTCTTGGTATGTTTTCCAAATAAACCTTGCCCATGAGCAGCCTCCTCTCGCTTTGTAGCTTTCAATTTGCATCTACCTTCTGCTAACGATTAATTCCACAAGCGGACTTCCACCACCTCGCCGGTTTCCAGCCCTTCTTTTTCGGGGGCGATAACCGTAAATCCATCTGCTTCTGCCAGAGTGCGCAGCATTCCAGAGCGCCCGAAAACGGGCACGGCTGACAATCCCTTTTCGCTCTCTTGCAGTTTTACCCGCACGTAGTCGGTGCGGCCGGAGCGCGAAGAAACGTTACGGGTTAGTGAAGCCTTTATAGTGGGTTGAACCTTCAAGTTTTCCCGTCCTGCCAGTTGGTGAAGAATGGCGGTTCCAAAAATGAAAAAAACGATCAGCGCCGATACGGGATGTCCGGGAAGGCCCATCACCGGTTTCCCGTCACAGTTGGCTACCAGGGTGGGTTTGCCCGGTTGAATAGAAATTCCTTCCACCAAAAGCCCCGGTTTGCCCAGTTCTTGGAGGGTGCGGGTGGTGAAATCGCGATTGCCCACTGAACTGCCTCCGGAAAGAACCAAAAAATCCACCTGCGCTAGCATCTCACGGCTTTTCCTTAAAAATTCTTCATAATTATCAGGCAGGATGCCGCCGTTTATAACTTTTCCCGCACCTTGCTGGCGGGCAAGGTGAATTAAGCCCGGGGTGTTGCTGTCTCTAACCTGTCCCGGCTCAAGGGAAGTGGCTTCATGGGAAACGATCTCGTCCCCGGTAGAAAAAACTCCCATTACCGGTTGGCGGTAAGTTTTTACTTTTGCTGCTCCCATAGAGGCAAGGAAACTGATTTCCGCTGAGCGCAGGAGTTTTCCGGCGGAAAGGGCAGTGCTGCCGCTTTCAATATCTTCTCCCTTCTGAATTACATTCTCACCGGGGGCTACCTGTCTGTGCACGTGAATAACATTTTCCGTTACTTCCGTGTCTTCTACCATTACCACGGCGTCTGCTTCCGCCGGCAGCATCCCGCCGGTATGGACCAGAAAACACCGGCCGGAAATAGAAGCAGGGGAAGGAGCTGCTTCTCCCATCAGAATTTCTCCGGCATATTCAAAGACAGCGGGAAAACCTTCACCTGCGCCGAAAGTTTCCCGGGCAACCACGGCGTACCCATCCACTGTTGACCGGTTAAAGGCGGGCAGGTCTTCTCGGCAGACCACATCTTCTGCAAGGCAGCGATCACCTGCTTCTTTGATGTCAACTTCCTCTGCTTCCAGGGGAGAAAAATTCTGCCGAATAATATTTAAGACATCTTGCGGATCAGTTACTCTCATTAATTTCACAATTATTTACCCCTATCAAAAAAGCCGTGCTTCCCGTATGTAAGGGCACGGCCTTTTAATGTGCAAAATAGCCGGCAAGTCTCCTTTCCAATCACGGGAGGCGGGAGGATTTCTCCTCCAACCCTGACCTTCCGCCGTAGTTCCCTCGTGAACTGTAGGCGTAAAGGTTCGGAGCTACCTTTTTATTTTATTATCCCTTTCATTATATCATTTTCCCTCCCATATGCAACCCGGGTAACAAAAACATTAAAAATTATAATTCTAAAAATTAGAAAAACGTGCTAAAATATTCCTTGTAAAGAAAAAAATAACACAGCAAACGAAGGCAAACTTTGTCCCAAATTGTTCCTAAAAAGTGCGATGCCAAAAGAACCTTTGCCTGCTGCAAATAAAACGGAGTAGAGAAATGATGTCACGACCCCTGGTCACTGTTACCCTTGTTTATGTAGCCGGCATTGTCGGGGCCAGGCTTCTGCTGGAAGATGCGTTTTCTACTTATTTAATGCTGTCAATGTTGGTCCTGGCGGGATTGGTGGCTTACTTATGGAGGTTAATTTCCGTATCGCTTTTTACGGCGGCTGTGCTGGTGGTAGTTTTCATTACCGGTGCTGCCGCCTTTTGGTTTGCCTCTTCACCCCCGCCGCATGCGGCAGCGGGGACCGGTATTTTGGAGTATGCGGGGCAAACCGTGACTATGAAAGGCACCGTGGTAGAGGAACCCCGTCATGAAGAAGCTTATACTGTTTACCGGGTGCGGTCTGAAATTGTAGATGCAGGCTCGGAAAAGCAGGCGGTAGACGGCGATCTTCAGGTGCGCATTTATCACGGCGACTACAGAGGAGAAAATCCAAAAGGCAAGGCTTTAGAAGAGGAAGCTCATAGGGAAAACGCGGTTTACTGGTACGGTGAACGTTTGCTCCTGGAAGGGGAGATAGTGGAGGCAAAAGGGAGGCGTAATCCCGGAGGTTTTGATTACCAATTTTATTTGAAAACCCTGGGGATAGACGCTCTTATGTACTTACAACCTAACCGGGCAAGTTCCCTGGGTTGTGGAGACGTTAATTGGATGGCTTCTTCGGCTTTTTCCCTCCGGGCCGGAATGATTGAGGGGATTGAAGCCAATTTGCCCTCACCCCACGCAGAACTGCTTACAGCGGTCCTCTTTGGCCAGCGCCAGCGCCTTCCCGCAGATATCCAGGAGAGTTTTCACCGGGCCGGCACGGGGCATCTTATGGCTGTATCCGGCCTTCATATAGGGCTGGTGGCTGCTTTGATTTTGGGCCTCTGGAAAATATTAAAGCTCAAAGGAGCGGCGCCCATTATTTTAGCCGTAATCCTGCTTTTTGCCTACGCTTACCTTACCGGCATGAGGCCGGCGGCTCTGCGCGCGGCTTTGATGTTTTCTATGGGGTTGGTGGCCCTGCTGGTGGGTCGAAAAAAAGACTTCCCTTCCGCCATCGCTTTGGCTGCCCTGGTGACTTTGTTATATAATCCCCTGCTTTTGTTTACCATCGGGTTCCAGCTTTCTTACTCTGCCACTTTGTCCATCTTTTATGTTTATCCTTTTCTTTCCGGGGAATTGCTCTACCGTTTTCCCCCCTACCTAAAGCAGCTGGTGGGAATAACCCTGGCGGCCCAGCTTGGTGTCCTTCCTCTCACGGCCTATTATTTTCAGCACCTTCCTCTCCTGGCCCTTTTCTTTAATATTTTGCTGCTGCCGGTTATGGCCGTGCTGGTTGGCGTTGGATTGGCCGGCAGTGTTCTCTACTTAATTTCCCCTTTTCTTTCTTCCGTTCTCCATCTATCTTCCTGGCCCATCCTGGAATATGTATTAAGAATTTCCGCCCTGGCGGATGCTTCCTGGGTTTACCGGGAAGTGGCCCCTCCCGGCATTGTGTGGTTGGTTCTTTTTTATTCCGCCCTGGCAGTGTCCATGGTGACCTATTACCGCTGGCGAAGGCGAAACGATGAGCCCTTGGAGCAAGAAAAGAAACAAGAGCAGGAAAAGGAAAGCCGGGCAGAAAATATGCCAAAAACGCTGCCTGCCGAAGAAGGCCTGCAGGGACAAGAAAAATTAATATCTGCCCTCAAAAATAATTTGAGCCCCTTGCTTTTTCAGCTTACTTCCCGAAAAAACTTTTCCGCTAACTTAAGTCGCTGCAAAGCTTGGAGCAGGGGGAACAAAGGCAAAGTAGCTGCAGGGGCCCTTTTTATAAGTGTTATTATTGTCTGGACGGGAGCATTTGGGGGATCGCCTCCCGGCTTAACTGTTTACTATCTTGATGTGGGGCAGGGTGCAGCCGCTTACCTGGAAACCTCCTGCGGCTTTAATATTTTAATTGACTCCGGGGGAGAACCGCCTTATGCAGATCCGGATAAGCAGGGTGATATTGGGGAAAAGGTTTTATTACCGTTTCTGCGCCATCGGGGAGCGGATGAACTGGACCTGGTAGTAATTTCCCACCCCCACGAAGATCATTTTGCCGGTTTTATTCCCGTAATGGAAAGAATACAGGTTAATTATCTGATGATTTCCCCTGTGCCCGGAGAAACAGATCTGTATGCAGAAATGCTTTCACTGGCTGATTATAAAGAAATACCTGTAAAAAAAGTGCGGGAAGGCAATAACTTTACTTTAGGTGAGGATTTATCCATGGAAGTATTATTGCCACCCCTGGACGGGCTCTATCGAGGAACGGGGTGTGATCTGAACAATAATTCCGTGGTAATGCGGGTAATTTATGAAGACGTGGAATTCATGTTTACGGGGGATATTGAAGAAGAAGCCATTAGTGATTTACTTCATGCAGAAGTGGACATTTCAGCTGATGTACTTCTAATTCCCCATCACGGGGGTAATTTTTTGTCGGCAGATCCATTTTTGGAAGCGGTTTCACCGCGTGCTGCCGTGATCCAGGTAGGCAGAAACCCCTTTGGCCACCCTCACCCTAATGTAACAGAAGCACTGGAAAATGCCGACATCATTACCTATCGCAATGATCTCCACGGCGCAATAATTTTACACACCGATGGAAAACATTTATGGCAAGAAACCATGCTCAACCCCAATTGATCAACATGTAGCAAGGGGACGGGGTACCTGCTACATGACGCGGCAAAGGTATCAGTCCTTGACATTGACAAAAATACAAATTCCTGCAAAGACGTTGCTTCTTGATATTGACGTAAAAATCTTGGCGATATTCGTGAGTGCATCTAATAAATATGTAGCAGGTACCCCGTCCCTTTGCTACACGTCCCTTTGCTACATGTAGCAGGTACCCCGTCCCCTTGCTACATTATTTGCAAAGGAAATTTTTTTGGATGAGTAAAATTAACCTGAGTAGTAGAGGGCAAAAAAAGGAAACGAGAGCCGAACTTCCGAAATTAATTTGTTTACAAAAAAAGTTTTCCATTTTAAAATGACTAAAGTAGCCGAGAATAAATATAATTATTGGAGTGGATGCAAACTGGATCCTGCCAGGATAGAACTATTGGTTAAAAATGCCGATGAGGACTCTAAAAAAGAACTCTTCGAGATATTTTACAGCAAAACATTTGCCACGGTAATGGCGAAAGTCCGTCACCGCCAATGGGCTGAAGATTTAACGCAGGAAGCGTTTATCCGTGCCTTTCGTAGTTTGCATAAACTGCGGGAGCCGAAAAAATTTGGCGCCTGGCTGGCATCCATAGCTGCTAATCTCGCCTTCGATGCTTTGAAAAAAGAGAAAAAGTATGTTTTGACTGCGGAACCTTACGAAAAGGAAACTTCCGCCTCAGACATATCTGTGGAAGAACATGTGATGCAGCGTGAGCAATCGGCAGCAATGCGGGCATTGCTGCGCCAACTTCCTGCAGACCAATACCAGGTAGTTATACTTTTCTACTATTACGATGAAAAGATTGAAGATATCGCCGGCGTATTGGGCATAAACGTGGGTACGGTTAAATCACGCCTGCACAGGGCTCGCCGCAAACTAAAAGATTTATTGCAGAAAAGGGAACAAAATGAGTCCACAGAGAGTCATTAAAGTAGAGGGATATTATAGATAAATATGCAAATTGATGAAGATTTTTGGTGAAAAAGTTTTTTCCCAAAATATGCAGGGATAAATAAATCCCAAGCTGCAGCAGGCTCCCATAAGGACACAAAATGGGGGCTGTGGAAGTATGAGCATTGTCGGAAGAGGAAAAGTGAGAGAAAAGCCGAAGCAAGGAGAAAGGGGTGAATAAGCAATGAAAGATTCACGCCATAAAGATAATAATAATTATAACGATATCCATGAGGGTGATGAAGAAGACATCACCATCCGGGAAGCTGTAAAGGCGGAATTGGAAAGTCTTGAAGAACCGCCAACTGCCGAAGCCTGGGCAAAGCTTTCTGAACGGTGGAAAAAAGAGGGCAGCGGCGGAAATAATACAGGCAAAAGGCGTATTTCCGGATGGCTGCGCCCGGTTAGCATTGCAGCCTGCATATTACTGCTTATCGGCGGCGGTTTATGGCTTGCGCAAACAGAATTTACTTATCTGCAGGAAACCTCGCCGGAAGCGGAGCCCGATGATGCAGATGTCTTAATGACCGAGGAAGAAGAAGTAAGAGAAGAAGCGCTTCCCGAAGAAGAATTGGACCTTCCCGAACCTCGGGAAGAAGCGTATTTAGATATTTACGAGGAAGACGAAGAAGCCCCTGATTACCTGCCGGAGGCTCTAAACGGATTCAGGAGGTATGAAGAGGGCAGAAGTGCGGATCCCCTGCGAGCTCCGTATTTCATTTTCAGGAAGGAAGATAAAGAGCTGTGGCTGGTAGAGCTGCGGTCTTTTGAGCATATGAATAAACTTTTACCGGGGGAAGACAACAGGTATATTCCGGAAGAATCCTTAGTTGATATTGATCCTGCTGCTCGAAACCTGGTCAAAGACAATCTGGAGAAACCGGTACTTATTTGGAGCGACGGCGAAAGGATATTTTTGTTATGGGCCCGCAGTGAAGGGATTACCGGCGAAGAACTTTTGGAATTACAAGAGCCTTAGCATAATGCCCGCGGAATTTTTCGCGGATTTGGCCATGGGGCAAGTAAGTATTTAAGGAAACCTGTTAGCGAATCTATCTGCTCAAAGCCGAAGGAGAAATGCTATAATGGACACAGCTCTGGAAACATGGGGGCTCACCAAAAAAGGACGTTTGGGAACTGTCGTCCTGGACAATGTCTACCTGCGCGTGCCTGCCGGCAAGGCCTTGGGTTTGCTGGGGCCGGAAGGAGCGGGGAAAACTACCCTTTTCAAAATATTACTGGGTCTGCAAAAACCCACCACCGGGGGAGGCTTTTGCCTGGGTCTGGACCTTGTCACCGAGAGCATCTTTATCCGGGACAGGGTTACCTATCTCGAAAATAAGCCCCATCTTTATGAATACCTAAGTGTTCAAGAAATGATTGACTTGACCCGAAAATTTTATTCACATTGGAACTCCGCAATAGCGGATAAATACCTGGATGTCTTTGAATTTCCCTTGAGGCAAAAGATCAAAAAACTTTCTTTGCGCCGCAAGCAAATGCTGGCTTTAATTTTGGCCCTGGCTCCCGAACCGGATCTTTTGTTGCTGGATGAGCCTGCCCCTTCCCCGGAAAAAGAATCCCCCGGGCAGGAATTTTTCGACGCCGTTACCACTGAAATAGTCAACAAGGGGCGAACGGCTGTTGTGGCTGCTCGCCGCTTAGATGAAATAAAAATGGCAGTTTCCGAAGTAACCCTTATATACCGGGGCAAAACCCGCGGCATATTTCCCCTTGCAGAAATAGAAGAAGAAGTAGAAAAAGAAGAAATACCATCTGATGCCGGGCAGATATGCCCCCTATATTTTCCCGAGCCTTTTGAGGACCCCCGGAAGCCGGATGCGCAGGAACCGAAAAATGGGGACAAGCCGGAGAATGTGACCATACTGAAGGAAGAAAAAGAGGAGGCAGAAACGGAACCTGATCCGGAGGAGGAAGACACTTGATCCACGGCGGTTTATGGTCAAAAGAAGCAAGGGAGTACAGGCTGATATTTATAATATGTCTGCTCATTACTATACTCGTGGGTGCCATTTCTCTTTATTTCCCCCACCTGGCAAATGAATTTACAGGAAACTCCGCTGCCTGGAGCAGGTGGATGTCTTCTCCTTTTGTGGATGAGGCATGGCTGCAATGGAATTCCGTCATCCTATTACAGCTATCAGCTATTACCGCTCTCATATTGGGATTTTCCACATTGTCCGGGGAAGTTGGCGGAAAGAACGCCTTAAGTTACCTTTTGAGCAAGCCTGTATCCAGGCGGGAGGTAGTAACCACCAAAGCAGCGGCGGGGCTCACCTTTCTGGTTTTTTATATTTACGGCAGTTCCTTTGCTTGGGGCGTCTTGGCCTGGTATGCCGGCCACCAACTGCCGGAATTCTCTGTTTTTTTCTTAAGTTCTACGGTTACTCTCAGCATGGCTGCCGTTATCTATATGAGCGCTGTATTTTTTTCTTCCCTGTTTTTCAGATCATGGCTGGCGGCATTATTTTCGATTATTACCTGGTTGGCTGTGTTTGCTCCTCAATTTGGGTTTGTATCCCGTGACTACGCGATATTTTTACATATGCAGGAAGCGGGTTTCTGGCTGGGCAAGGAAACTTCGTTTATCCCCCTGGGTGCGGGTATAGTGGTTGCCGGTATCTTTTATGAACTTGCGGTATTTTTCTGGGTTAAAAGAGAATATTAACAGATGGGGTTTCTCGGGTTTCAGCATTGTTTCGGCATTAATAATGAATAGTGGCAGGTAAAACAAACACTTAAAAAGCAATTAATTATCTTCTACTGCCGGAGTATTCCTGTTCCTGTTGAAGGTTTTTCCTGGCTTTAATAACCGAATTCCATCTATCTGTTGTAAGAGGAAGATCAAAACTTTTTAAGGTGGCCAATTTAAACCCGTGTTTTTGAGCCAGTTTTTGAGTATAAAGAATGCTTTCCATGTTTATCCCCGAAGAACCGAGGCTCATATGTCGGTAATCTTGCTCCAGGGCCAGCAGCATAGTTTCTGACATGCAAGCGTATGCCTGTCCTTCCTCAAAACCAAAATTCCATCCCAAAGAAGGAAGCCCGGGAATTTCTACCACCCCTCCTTCTATGACCAGCACATCGGGGCGGTTATGGATGACTTCTTTGCTAATATTAGAAGGTCTGGAAATATCGCATACAAGGGCTCCCGGCTTAACAACATCAGAAGTGATTAAAGAATTGGTGGTGTTGGTGGCGCTAATTATCACATCTGCCTTTGGCAGTTCGGCGTAAAGATCTGTGGAAACTGTTACCGGCAAATCATTTTTCCGAGAACGGGCAAATTCTGTGAACTCTTTGGCAGGGGCGTCTGCCGCCGGCAAATTTTCCATCCGGGAAACTTTGTCTCCCAAAGAACCCTCAGCAAAAGTATGCCCTTCTTCGAGCATGGTCGATATATGCCTGTATATCTCAGCGGCGCTGTTATCTAACCTGCTAATGCTGGAGTCTCCATTTTGCGGGTTGCCGATGAGGATCAAACCGGCCGCTTTTTCTGCCATTAGGACGGCTGTTCCTTTGCCTATGGAACCGGCAGCTCCCACGATAGCAACTTCAGCTTTCTCCGGTTCTTCGTCCATTTTTTGCAGTGCTTCCGTTACTGCCTCTACCGCGGAAACCACGGTATAACTGTTACCCGTAGTCAGGGGCACGCCCATATTTTTTAAATAGAGTCCGCCCATGGATGCTACGGAAGTATAAGCCCCCAGACCCACAATTTGGGCTCCCCTCTCGTGAGCCAGGTTGATTGCTTCCTGAAGTTCTGCCAGCACTTCTTTGCGAGGCAAGGAGGCCAGTTCCTCTGCGGTTCGCGGAATAGCTATGAATTCTCCGTAAGCTTTGCTGCCGCATTTGGAAACAATGTGGGTTCCGGAGATAACGAAAGGCTTGACCATATCATTCCATCGACCGGTCAGTTCTTCCAGTTCTTCAGCGTTAAAAACAGAAAGGCTTTCATCGAATTCATGGTAATTTTCCAGGTTCACGGGGTGCACCAGGAAGGCAAACCTTCCTTCATTTTCATCCCCCGTAGGAGCAATCTGCTCTTTGGGAACGGGCGGTTCGTAGGTAGGGCATTCTTCCTGTTTTTTGCCGATTAAAAATGCCAGCAGTTTGCCTGTATTGGCTTCTTCCAGAACCTGCAGCAAGTTTTCGATACTCTCCAGAGCCTGCCGGCATTGTTCTTGCGTTATGTATAAGGGTGGCTCAATGCGGATCACCCTGTTTCCGTTAAGGGTGGGCGCTACCCTTAGATGTTCGACGTTTAGCAGGTAAGAAGATATAATGGGGGTTAGCAGTTCTTGCTCGGCCATAATACCCAGCAGGCTGCCGGGAAACTTTTCCCGGGTAACATCGAACTCTAATCCCAGCATTAAACCCTGTCCCCTCACCTGATAGATAATGCCCGGGTATTTTTTCTGCAGTTTGAGCAACTCTGATTTCAAATAATCTCCGGTTGTTTTTATTTGCTGCAGCAATTTCCTGTTGTCCCCGGTAAGCAGTTCCACCGCTTTAATACCTGCCCGGCAGGCGGGGGTATTGCCGGCAAAGGTGGATGAATGTTTATGGGCAAAATCCTCGTTATAAGCTTTATCCCCGCTGATGCAGGCGCCGATGGGTATAACTCCTCCGCTCAGAGCTTTAGCCAGCAGCAAAATGTCGGGGGAAATGCCTTCATTTTCGCAAACAAACATGGAACCGGTGCGCCCCAGCCCGGTCTGAATTTCATCCAGAACCAGCAGCACACCGTAGCGGTCACATATGTCCCTTACTTCCTGCAGGTAACCTTCCGGAGGTTCTACTATTCCCCCTTCTCCCTGGATAGGCTCCAGGAGAAATGCGGCATAATAATCGGGATTTTTCTCCAGTTCTGCTTCCAGAGCGGCTGTATCACCGAATTTAACGGTATGGAAATTTTCCATCGGCGCGGCGAAGACGTCCTGATAGTTATGGTTTCCCGTAGCGGAAAGTGCTCCCATCGTTTTGCCGTGGAAACTGTTTTCCGTGGAAAGGATGCCTTTCCTCCCGCTGGCAGATCTACACATTTTTATGGCAGCTTCTGCGGCTTCTGCGCCGCTGTTGGTAAAAGTAACATATTTAAGTTCTTCCGGCGTAATTTCAATTAATTTTTGGGCCAGTTCTCCGGCGGCGTTTAATTTGGAAGGCTGCACAAAACCGGGTTCCCTATTCTTATATCCATCAATAATTGCCTCCCAAATACCCTCCGGGTTATGTCCAAACGGCAGGGCGCCGTATGCGGCAATAAAATCAAGATAGGCATTGCCTTCTTCATCGTAAAGATAACAACCTTCACCCCGGCCAAAGCTTTTGTCCATCTTGATATTTTCCAGCATTTCTCCCAGGTAAGGGTTTACATATTGAGTAAAAGGATGCATAAAAAATTACCTCCTGCTCTTAATCTACTTTTTAACTGCTCTTTAAGCTATCTATTAACCAGCCTTTCCTTTTCCCCGGCGGCCTTCCGGTGGAATTTAGCGCGGCAGAAAAATTGAAAGCCTTGATTATTATTGTGCTCATTTTTGTGCACACTCTAAGTGTATTATATTCCCCTAAGAGGTAAAAATCAACCATAAATTTTCTATTATTTTCTACAAATTTTTCGTATTATATCCTTATAATTAATTTAAATCACGATTTCGAAAACTATACTTTAAAAACTATTGTTTTAGATGAAATTATTATATAAAATAGCATATAGTGTATGTAAAAGAATATTTTATGGTTATAAATAAATATATCTTAAATAACGCCAAAAAATTTACCCGCTTCTAATCGAAGCAAAAGCGGCAATGGTTTAATAAATTGCACCTAAGCATTTAAAAAAACTTTCATATTATGTATAATGAATTACCTTAAATAATTGAAAAAGGACGGGGACAAGCAGTATGAATATCGTTATCATTGGTGGAGGCGGCGTCGGTTATGAACTGGCCCGCAATTTTTCAGGTAAAAATCAAGATGTAACTATCATTGAAAATGACTTGGAACGGGCAGCCATGCTGAGTGACCGTTTGGATGTAATGACCGTAACGGGCGATGGCGCCAATGTGGCAATACTGGAAAAAGCAGGCATCAAAAAAGCGCAAATCGTTATTGCGGTAACCCAGGTAGATGAAGTCAACATAATTGCCTGCATGGTAGCCAAGCGCCTGGGGGTTAGCTTTACGGTGGCGCGCGTCCGGGATGTGGAATACCTGGAAAGATCCCACGCCCTTATCCAGGAACAGATGGGCATCGATTTCATCATTAACCCCGAAAGGGCGGCGGCCCTTGAAATGTCCAAGATGATCCATTTTCCCGATGCCAGTGATATCGAATACTTTGCCCAGGGCAAAGTAATGATGGTGGGAGTTACCGTTGATGAAAGGGCAGGAATAACCAATCAGTCTTTACTGGAGCTTCCCCTTCCCACCGGTTGCATTATTGTGGGCATTAAGCGTCCCCAGGGCAAATTTATCGTTCCTGACGGCAGCGACATGGTTAAGCCCGGCGATAAAATATACCTGCAGGGAAAGTCGGATGTTCTGCGTGATGTAAGCGGGCTTTTGCATCATGAGCATTTGAAAGTACAGAAAGTAACCATTTTAGGAGGAGGGATGACCGGTTATCAACTGGCTTCTATCCTGGAAGATAAATCCAAAGGCCGGCCCTTTTCCGTTAAACTGGTGGAAAAAGATCCTGCCCGGTGTGACGAACTAAGCTCTTGTCTTTCCCGCACTCTTGTTTTGCAGGGGGATGCCACCGATCTTTCCTTTTTTAAAGAAGAAGAGATAGAAGATGCCGACGTGCTGGTAGCAGCCACCCGTGACGATCGCACCAATCTTTTGGCCGGAGTTTTGGGCAAGCAATTAGGAGTCAAAAAATTTATTTCCATCGTCAGTAACCTGGATTATATGTCTATCTTTTCTACCCTGGGCATCGAAAGTGTGGTTAACCCTCATGTTATAACTGCGGCACAGATACTGCGCTTTACCCGGACGGAAAATGTAGTTGCCCTTTCCGTCCTAAAGGATGAAAATGCGGAAGTTATGGAATTGATTTTGCCGGAAACTGCCAAAGTAGTAGGCAAGAAAGTAAGCAAGGCCAATTTCCCCCGGGGCATGATCATTGGCGCCATTGTGCGGGATGAAGAAGTTATCGTGCCTCACGGCAATACAGTTTTAATGGCTAATGACCGGTTGATTGTATTTGCTCTTCCTAATATAAGCAGAAACCTGGATAGCTTTTTTGCCGGTAACCAAAAAAAACAAAACCAGAAAAACCGGTTTTCCGGAGCACGTTAATTTAATCACTGTTGCTGGAGGATAACTAATAATGCGCCGCCTGCACATAATCCACTTGCTTGGTTACTTGTTAATTGCCTTATCGCTGGTAATGTTGATATCTGCCATCTGGTCCCTGGTAGAAGGCGGACCTGATTTGTACGCCCTTATTATTTCAGCCCTGATTACAGCCGGGGCGGGAGCGCTAATTTGCCTGATAACTCCTTTCAGAAGTGAGATTACCCTGGTGGAAAGTTTTGCCCTGGTAACGCTTGCCTGGTTTATAGCCGGTGCGTTCGGCGCCCTGCCGTATTATCTTTACGGTATTTTTGGCACTTATCTGGAATGCTATTTTGAATCTATTTCCGGTTTTACCACCACGGGTGCCACATTAATTGAAGATATTGAAGTCCTTCCCCGCGGTATACTCGTGTGGCGTAGTTTCACCCAGTGGCTGGGCGGCATGGGCATTATTGTAATGTTTGTGGCCCTTTTGCCCCGGTTGGGCTTTCGGGGTATGAACCTTTTCCGGGCGGAAATGCCCGGTGTTTTTACTGATCGGGTGGTTCCCCGCATTGCGGAAATGGCAAAAAAACTTTGGTTTATTTATATGGGGATGACGGCGGCGCTATTGGCTCTTCTTTTGGTAGCCGGAGTTTCTTTTTTCCATGCTGTAACCCATGCCCTTACTACCCTGCCCACCGGCGGATTTTCCCCTTTAAATGATAGTATAGCGGGCTTACAGAATCCTGCGGCGGAAATCATTATCATCTTTTTTATGCTGTTTGCGGGTATTAACTTTGCCCTTTATTACCAGCTGCTTCAAGGTAAATTTCAGGATTTTTACCGGAACCCGGAGTTACGGTTTTACCTGGCGCTGGCTTTTATAGCTGTTATCCTGGTAAGTGTAAATATTTTTGCTTACTACGATTTCGGAGAAACCCTGCGCCGGGGAGCTTTTCAGGTGACCTCTATCCTCACTACTACCGGTTATACCACGGCTGATTTTAATGCCTGGCCTGCTTTCAGTAAGTTGTTACTGCTTATATTTATGTTTCTTGGGGGCAGCGGAGGTTCTACCTCCGGGGCTATGAAACAGGTGCGGCTCATTTTGCTGCTTAAATTTGGCTACCGGGAAATTTACCGCTTAATTCACCCCACTGCCGTTACCAAGGTTAAATTGGGGGAACGCCCCGTTGCCGACGAGGTGTTGCGGAATGTTCTTGGCTTTGTTTTCTTGTATATAATTTCTTTTATCCTGGCCAGCCTGGCTCTGAGCGGGATGGGGTTGGATACGGAGACTGCTTATTCAGCGGTGGCGGCCACTATTGGTAACGTAGGACCGGGTCTGGGCCAAGTAGGGGCGGAGCATACATACCAGGTAGTGCCCCCACTGGGGAAAGCCATCCTTAGTTTCATGATGGTCCTGGGGCGGTTGGAAATATACACGGTGCTGGTCTTTATTCTGGCGGAGCTTCGCCGGTACCGCCCGTAACAATTCTTTAAATAGTAGCACAGCAGTGCATGCCTGATTAATTACTAAATCTTTCAGGTAGGAGGCAATTTTATGGTGGATTTAAATGAAGTCAGAAAAGAGGTAGAAGCTGGGAAATTCCATCCGGTGTACCTCCTGCTGGGCAGCGGCGCCCTGCGCAAAGAAAAATGGCTGGATTTATTGGCAGAGAAATTTTTGGGGGCAAAACGCTCTCAGGCCGATGGTTATCAACGGGCAGACGGACGTGCTCAAAGCTTACCGCACATAATAAACGAACTGCTTACCCCCACGCTTTTTTCGGCAGGGAAGCAATTGGTGGTAATTGATGATCCCCCCTTTCTTTTAGCACCGCGGGGAGGAAAGAAAAAGAAGGCTGCTGCGGAAGAAGATGGCGACGAAGAGGAAGAGGATGCCAAAGCTGCTTCGTCAGAAGAAAAAAAACAGGCGGAAGCTTTTGAAGCTTTCTGGAAAACGGAGTCCGCCAAGGCGGAGCCGGAACATATCATCGTTTTTTTGGTGGAAAATGTAGACAAGCGCAAAAAGTTTTACCGACACCAAAAAGAAAGAATGATAATAACGGATTGCTCTCCTTTAAAGGGAAAAACCCTTCGTAACTGGGTGTCGGATAATGTCAAAAAATATGGAAAAACCATTCCCGCCCCTGCCCTGGAAAAATTTATTTGGCTTACGGATGGTGATATGTGGCGCCTGGAAAAAGAAATCTCCAAGATATGCGCTTACCTGCAGGATGATGAGGAAGTAGTTACCGAAGAGGTAGTGGAAAAACTAGTTTATGGAGGCCCCCAGGGCGATATATTCAAGCTGGTAGACGCCTTGGGGGAAGGAAATTTTGCCCGGGCTTACCGGTACCTGTGGGACCTGTTTGCTTTGCGGACAGAACCCGTATTCATTCTGTATATGATTACCCGCCAGTTTCGCCTTATCCTGCAAGCGTTGGATTTAAAAAAACAGGGCTGTTCGGCTTCACAGGCACCGTCAAAACTGGGAGTCCAGCCTTTTGTGGCCCAAAAAATATATGGCCAGGCAGGCAATTACACTCACGGGGAGTTAAGGGATATTTATCAACTCTTGCAGGAAACAGATCTGAATATAAAAAAAGGTAATATGGAGGGACAGGTAGCTCTGGAGGTTCTCCTCGGACGTATATCCGCTTTAAAGCAAGAAAAAGAAGAAAAGTGAAGCACGAAAAAAAACCGGGCTCGCGTTACCCGGTTTCTTTTTCTCCGCTACTTTTGTTTAAACTTTACGAAAAGCAAAGCAGAAAGCCCACTGCTTTAGCTATGGAAGTATGGCAATCATGTAAGTTTATTCTTCTGCTTTTTTTTCCTTGATTTCTATGCCGCCCATGATAGCCCTACCTTGTATGAACACCTTTTTATGCGCAGTGTCTTCCACATTGTGTTCAATTTTACGGCTGGCAATTATCCCGCCGTCTTCTTGCTCCAGGAAACTTACGCCCCCAAGGAAGGCGCTCCCCTCGTAGACTACCGGCAAATCCCGGGGAATTTTTACCTCGATACCGCCCATTATGGCTGTGAGATCCAATACAGTAGTTCCCTCGGGTATTTTCGCGGTGGTCAGGTCCAGTTCAATCCCTCCCATAAAAGCCAGGTAGTTACCGTTTTCCAGGTTCCAGGGAGTTTTGCCCAGATCAAAACCGCCCATGAAAGCCACCCGGCTACTATCTTTACCGGTGCCCCTAATATTCCGCAGTAGGCTTAATCCCAGCAAAATCAGCAAAATGGGGAACAGGGCACTCCAAAACTGTTGAATATAAGATTCATCAATAAAATCAAGGTTACGCCCTAAATATAATACCCCGATAGCTATCAAGATCAATGCGGAAATCAGTTGCCCCCAGGAAATAAAAACCCGGCGGCCTTCTCTGTTTTCTGGAGTGCTGAAAGTGGTGGCCAACATGTTCAGGCCTATTATTAAAGGTATAAGGGGCCAATAAGCGAAAATGTTGGCGACTTCGTATTCCACAAGATCGAGATTTTGCAGGAGCCACAGTACTCCCACAGCTAAAACTACTAAACCCAGGATCATTCTACCGCTTAAAAAGCGCATTTAAAAGGCCCCTTCCTTTTGTAGAATATAAAACTTTCGGGTATTCTTCCCAGTACTTTCCTGCTTGCTTTTCAAAAAGGCCGGGAGAGCATTTCTATTTTCTTAAAAACTATCCCAGTTTGTTTTGGTAGTCGCTGTAAAGCCTGGTAAGATAAGACTTTTTACGAGCGGCTTTATTTTTATGGATAACCCCTTTAGAAGCGGCTTTATCAATAGTGCGGATTGCTTCTATTAACCGCGGATAGGTAGCATCATTGTCCTTATTTTCCATGGCTTCTGTAAACCGGCGGGTTTTAGTTTTAACCTTACTTTTCATTTCCCGGTTGCGCGCATACCGCTTAAGGGATTGACGGTGCCTTTTTTTGGCAGACAGTGATGTTGGCAATTGTAACACCTCCTTGTAATCAATTTCAGAGCTAACAACATAAAAAGTTTATCACTTAAAAAAGGATAATGCAATATCTTGGGGTTATCATTAAAAAATCTTCTCCTATATTTTGCGTTCATTATAAACTATGGGCTATAATGAAGTATATTATTTTGAGCATAATATTTTTGTGCAGAAAAATATTGGGGTTTACCTGAGAATTCCGCACTTGTCCCATTCTATCAGGTAAAGACGGAAAAAGGAGAGGGATTATTGATGAAATTAATTTCGGCAGAAGCAATGCGTGAAGGCGATCGCCGCACCATAGAAGATTTGGGTTTTCCGGGGATAGTCCTTATGGAAAATGCCGGGATGAGGATTACCGAAGCGGTAACTTCCATTAGCCCTTTGCCCGAGAAAGTTATTGTTTTAGCCGGTCCGGGCAACAACGGTGGAGACGGCCTCGTAACTGCCCGCCAGCTTAACAGGTTGGGAATTTCCGTCTCTGTTTGGTGCGCGGCTTCCCCTCAATCTTACAAGGGAGATGCCCGGGTAAACCATGATTTCCTGGAAAAGAAAGGATTTCCCTTAAATTATGTAGAGGATGAGACCCGGTTGGAGGAATTGCAGGAAGATATAAAAAGTGCGGATTTGCTGATAGATGCTCTCCTGGGAACCGGAACCGGTAGGCTTGTGGAAGGAGTGATTGCCGACATTATTGCATTGTTAAATGCTGCTAAAGCCCCGGTTTTATCTGTAGACATTCCCTCGGGAATTGATGCCAATACGGGAAAAGTTCTGGGGATCGCTGTGAAGGCGAAATGGACGGTAACGCTGGCTTCCTTAAAGAGAGGTCATCTCCTTCATCCGGGCGCCGAATATGCGGGCAAGGTAACTGTTGCCGATATTGATATTCCGGAAAGAGCCATTCCATCCGAGGCCATGGAAGTTATTACCCCTGAACGGGTAATACCGCTGTTACCCCGCCGCCCCTTGAATGCCCATAAAGGAACTTTTGGGCGGGCCCTCATTGTGGCCGGTTCTCCGGGCATGAGCGGCGCAGCTCTACTTACCGGAGAATCTGCCTTGCGCGGCGGTGCGGGATTGGTGCATCTGGCTACTGCCCGCGGCTTACGAGGTATAATTGAAGCTAAAACGGTGGAAATAATTACTCAAAATCTTCCGGAAGACGGTGAAGGTTATATAACCTCAAAAGCGGCGGATATCCTTCTGGAATGGGCCGGTAAATGCCAGGTTTTAGCCATAGGCCCCGGATTGTTTCCCGGGGAGGAAACCTATCGGCTCTTGGGAAAACTGGTGCCCGAATGTCCGGTGCCCATGGTTATTGATGCCGGGGGCCTGGGTGCTCTTGCTGCCGCCCCGGAGTTGCTTTTGAAGGCCCGCTCTCCGGTAGTGATTACCCCGCATCCCGGGGAAATGGCCAGGTTGACCGGTTTGAAGATGAGCGAGGTGGAAGAAGAACGATTAGACCTTCCGGCGAGAATGGCTCAGACCTGGCGTTTCGTGGTTGTTCTTAAAGGAGCGCCAACGGTAGTGGCCTTTCCGGACGGATCCTCCTGGGTAAACCCCACCGGTGGCCCGGTTTTAGCCAGTGCGGGTACCGGCGATTTACTCACGGGATTGATTACCGGCTTAATATCCCAGGGATTGACTGCCGAGGAATCTTCAGTTTGCGGGGTTTATTTACATGGATTAGCCGGTGATCTCACTGCACAAGTAAATAGGGAGACACAGGGTATGAAAGCCGGAGACGTTTTGCAGCGTTTTCCGGCAGCCTTTCAAACCTTGCTGGAACATAAATGGGACTCTTCTGAGTTTGGTCCTTTCCACCGGCAGCTGCGTCATTTTTGATAAATTATTTAAGCATTTTGCCCGGTAATATCCCTATGTAATACCTGTCTTCATGTATAGGAAGAAAGGGAGTAATGCGTAATTAGCTAATCAAAGTTTTGTTTATAAATTTTATAAACAAATATCTTTTGTGACTACTCAGCCCGGGATAAGATTGGACTGAGGCAAGCTTGTTGTGAAGGATAAGATTGGATTAAGGCAAGCTTGTTGTGAAGGATAAGATTGGACTGAGGCAAGCTTGTTGTGAAGGATAAGATTGGATTAAGGCAAGCT
>CAZWVJ010000014.1:0-40023 GCA_964636865.1 uncultured Syntrophomonadaceae bacterium | reverse complement strand
TCTCCGCTCCAGGAATCAAAATAATATCCCTCTTTGGAGTTCGCACTTATCGTTAACTCTGAGCCGTGTTCCACCGCCACTGAATCATCTTCCTCAATCAGCGTTTTACTATCACCGTTAATCAGGCCTTCGCCCTCGACCATGACTTCCCCTTCGCCTTCTATACCGGTAAGGGATACAATTGAAGAAGGTTCCCATATAGCATGTACGGTGATATCCTCTTCCACGGCAGTCTCTGAGTTAAAATTACTCCCAGAACCATCTTTCTTGGTATTCCATTCCACAAATTCATAATTTTCCCTGGAAACTTCAGGGATATCATTTTCATTTATCGATTCGTTAACATCTTCCAACATAACTTTAACTTCATCTTCTACATTTTCGCTTACTGCATGCTCGCCGCCCATTATTATAACGTTAAATCCCGTCTTTACGATTACTTCAATTTTTTCTTCTCCTTCATTGCCATCAAATACACCTTCGTTGCAGTCAAAAGTTACAGTATCTTCCCCTGCCCTTTCCATATAATTTTTTATATCCTCCGGGATCTCATCAGTGCGAACATACAGGATAGGCATCTCGTAAATGCAGGCCCCTATAGCATCTGCCAGGTTTTCATTGAAGCCACCGCTAAGGACCAAATCTTTTGCCTGGGGAAACATCTCTTCGGCAAAAGCCGCGCTGGTGCCAAATCTACCTACACCTTCCAGGCGATCCTTTACCCGGGTTATTCCTTCTAACTCTTTCTTAACCTTATCTTCAATTACTGCATCACCGCCAACCAGGTAAACCTCGTCAATAGGAAGATTTTCAATTGCCTCTCTGGTTACATCGGGTATATTATGCCCCCTTACCTGCAAAATGGGCGCACAGTCTCTGAAAGCTGCTGCCCCTGAGACCAAAGCATCAGGAGTTGCCGTCCCGTTAACGATAAAGGCATAGTCGGCAATGTTATCCTGAACTCTGCTGTCTTCGGCAATTTTGGTTGCCGTTTCAAAGCGGGTACTACCGGCAATCCTTTCTACATCAAGCCCCATATCCTCCAAATCTTCTTCCGCCTCTGCGGAAACCGCTATTTCCCCGCCAAGAATTATTGCTTCACTCGCTCCCAGTTCCTCTATCGCATCCTCTGCTTCTTCGCGCAAGGTATGAGGCATAGTCAACAGGATAGGCGCATCCAAAGCACCTGCTAACACGCTGGCCGCCAATCCATCGGCAAAGTCACCCGCATCATCACCTCGGGCAATAATAACAGTGTCGGCATGATCGTAGTTATCTAAAGCAATGAGGGCTGCGGTATGAAAGCGGTTGATTCCAGCTTGCCTTTCCAGGCTGTCGTCTACTTCTCCCACTCCTACAAATAAGAGAAACAGGACGGCTAAAGCTACCAAAAAAACAATTGCTTTTTTCTTACCTTGCCATTTATTTGTATAAGGCTCCCTCATATAGACTCTCACTTATCAATTAACTATCAATAATTGATAAACATCTTTAAAAATAATTTATGGAAGACATCTTCTCTCAATTTAAAAACCCAAAAATAACCTAACATTCCGCTTAGCTAGCTTTGATAAACGGATTAAGTTAAAGAATATATATTTATTGATTGTTTCTATATATTTTTTAAAATTCCTGCATTTTGTATTTGAATTCACTTTCGTTCATTTTTATTTTATCGTTAACTACTAGCAATTGTCAATGTTTAGCGAGCCATATTAAGGGAATATGCAATAAAATTTAAAATATTTCTTAACCTTAAAGCTTGATTGTAAATTTTCCTCTATACTGGGCTTGCAAGAACTTTTGCAAAAAAACTTTTTCATTCCAAAAATTAATTGTGAAAATTTAAGAAAAAATAATCCAAATTAGAGAAACCTGCCCTCAAAACTCTTACCACTGAAAAAAATAAAGGTTAAGGAGTTTTTGATATTCCAGGATAAGGCTGCGAGTATGATGCCTGTGCCGCCACCATTCATCAGGTTCGAAGGTATCATACGGCGAAGGGCTGGAGATAATTTTTACTTCATCATCCAAAACTCTGGCAAAAGTCTGCCGTGCCCGCATGGAATGATATCTTGAGGTGACTAAGATTACACTTTCTTTCCCTTTTTTCTCTATATACCACCCGGCTGCTTCTGCTTCATCCCAGGTGCTATCTACTCCCGCGTTCACAATAACTATATCTTCTGAAGGAACTCCCACTTGCAAGGCAATATTCCGGTTGATATCCACGGTTTCGGGAATTTTTAAACCCCGGGCTTCTATCAAATCCGCGTAATCTTCCATACTGCGGGTTCGCATCATCACGATTTCATCGGCATAGCCCTCCAGGTATAAGTCAGCACCGTGCAGAATACGTTCCGGCACTCCCCCCATGAGCACTACAATAACATCAGCCTCCTGCACTACATCCTCGCTTACCAGAAACTCTCCCTTTTTTTCCATAAGAGGTTCCCGCAGTAAAATAATCAGCAATACTATCGCCAATACTACTATTCCCAAAAAATGAATAAACTTGAACCTATTCTTTATAGCTAAAGAATATTCCCTCGGTGGCAAAATCATAACCTCCATATATTTAATCCATATAAACCCGGTACTATTCAGTTTTCTTCAAGTAAACTAAACACTACCTTTAAAAAAAATCTATATTAGAATGTTAAAGGAAAACAAAGTTTTTGAAATAACTAACCGTTGATTCAAGCCATTTATTAAATCTGTTTAGCAAAAAACCAACTAATTACTATATGAGCTGTAACCCCGGGGATGACTTTGGTGCCAGCGCCATGCTGTTTCTAGAATATGCTCCAATCCATATACAGGTTTCCAGCCCAACTCCCGCTCTGCTTTTTGAAACGAAGATACAAGCACAGCAGGATCCCCTTCCCGCCGGGGGCCTATTTTATAAGGTACGGGCCTGCCCACAATATTTTCTGCAGTTTTTATGACTTCCAATACCGAATAACCACAACCACTTCCTAAATTGTAAACAGGTGCATATCTATCTTCAACAAGGGCATCTAAAGCCAGGACATGAGCCCGGGCTAAATCATCCACATGGACGTAATCCCTTACGGGTGTTCCATCGGCAGTGGGGTAATCATTTCCATAAACGGTTATTTTCTTCTTTTCCCTTAAAATAGCCTGCATAATCAAAGGAATGAGGTGAGTTTCAGGAAAATGATCTTCTCCTATGTAGCCCCCCGGCCTTGCTCCTGCTGCATTGAAATAACGCAGGGAAACCGATTTCAATTTATAAGCCCGGTAATAATAAGCCAGGGCATTCTCAATAATCATCTTGGATTCTCCGTAAGGATTAGCGGGCTTTAAGAGATGATCTTCTTTAATGGGGACCGACTGCGGTTCTCCGTAAACCGCGGCACTGGAAGAAAAAATAAAGTAGGGCACTTTCGACTGCAGAAGAGACTCCAGCAGCGAAAGACCCCCTACTACATTGTTTTGATAATAAAGAAAAGGGTTATTCACCGATTCGCCCACCTGGCTGTGGGCGGCAAAGTGCATTACAGCTTCGATACTATGCATATTAAAGCATTCCATTAGTTTTTCTTTATCAGCCGTATCTCCTTCTATAAGATAACCCGGGGGCACCGCTTTTCGATGGCCGCGTGTAAGATTATCATAGATATAAACTCCATAACCCCTTACCTTTAGCATATCTATAACGTGGCTGCCTATATAACCGGCGCCGCCGGTTACCAACACATTCATCTTGTTTTAGGCGAGGATACTCCCCACTTCCAAGTGATAGCACAAGAAGAGGGGAATCCCCATTTCTCCTTTTTATTTTCCTTGATCGCTTTCACGGCGCCAAAACAATTTCGTGCGACTACAAACCCATAATAACCATAAATTATTAATATAAAATCCTTTTTCATCCCCGGTAAACACATCGGATTATTCCCGGCGATAATTCTAAAACAATTATCTCTTTGTATTCATATTGACATACTCCCACAGCTGAAGCAATGGGATTCTACTTTGCTTTTCGTAAGCTTAAGTGGAATTTTTCTTTCCGAGAGAAAGTTCCTCTAAAATATGGCGGCCAACCTTCCAAATGTCACCGGCTCCCATAGTTATAATCATGTCGCCCGGAGAAGCTTTTTTTAAAACTGCCGCTACCAGCTCCGCAAATTTTTCTCCATAATAAACGGACCGCTCATGCTTCTCTTCAATCATATGAGCCAGGGCTTCAGCGCTAACTCCTTCAATGGGGCTTTCCCCGGCTGCATAAATGCTGTGCAGAAAAAGTTCGTCGGCAGCACCAAAAGAATCGGCATATTCTGCCATAAAATATCCGGTGCGCGTATAACGATGAGGCTGGAATATACAAAAGACGCGGCGGCTGCCACATCCGGAAGCTGCCTGCAGGGTAGCTTTAATTTCAGTAGGGTGATGGGCATAATCATCTACTACTGTGATACCTGCAGCTTCACCTAAAACTTCAAACCGCCGCCCCGCTCCAGTAAATTTTTCCAGAGCCTTAACGCTTTCCGAGAGGCGCACGCCCAGTTCAGCAGCAGCGGCAATAGCCCCCACTGCATTGGAAACGTTGTGCCTGCCGGGCACACTTAAATTTACATCCACCATGTGTCCTTCATGAGAGTAGACGGCAAACTGAGAGCTCATGCCCTTAAAACACACATCACGCGCCGTAAAATCAAACTGCACATTTGGGTGAACTGAAAGATAATCTTCCAAGCCATAAGTGCGGACTTTACCGGAAAGCTTTAAAGATTTCTCCCACAGCAGGGAATCTTCACCGCAAAGAACCAAACATCCTTCGGGATGAATCCGGCTTATAAAAAGATCATAAGCTTCTTTAAGCTTTTCATAATCCCCATTAAAATTTTCCAGATGGTCGGCCTCAATATTGGTAACCAACATCATGCGCGGATGATAACGCAAAAAAGAATTGTCGCTTTCACAAGCTTCAGCCACCAGACAGCGTCCTTTTCCAAGACGTGCATTGCCTTCAAAAAGGTTTAATTCTCCGCCAATCACTGCCGTAGGATCTAGACCTCCTTCCTCCAAAAGCAGTGAAAGCATAGCAGTAGTAGTAGTTTTTCCGTGCGTTCCCGCCACAGCTATGCCATAATGGCTGTTAATCATCTCTGCCAGAAGTTCGGACCTATGCCATAAAGGCATTGATTGACGCCGCGCTTCCAAGATCTCAGAATTGTCTTCGGGTATTGCTGTGGAATAGATCGCTAAATGACATCCATCCAGGTTACGGGGATGGTGTTGAAACTTTATATCGGCTCCCTTACTTAATAAACGTTCCGTGAGGCGAGATTCCTTGATATCGGAACCACTTACCCGGTAACCCAACTGCAGGAGGATCATGGCCAAAGCACTCATGCCATACCCTCCTATACCGATAAAATGGATATGCTTTACATTCGCTGGTAACAATAAACTCATTCCTTACATAATCATATTGTATTCATATCTTTACTTTATTTTCCATTAAAACATTGATATACAAAAATTATTTTCGTTTCTGCTCAGATTCTCTACCCTGTATAATGTTTTATAGTTACAGTAATAATAACAAAAGCTTTTGCTGTTAGCAAATACAGCCACACACCAGTTCTTTTCAGACCAGAAAACAGCCATTGTTCAATTTGCCTCTTAATTCCCCCAATAAGAGGAATGACGGCTTATTTACATTTAATTATTTTTCGCATTAATATGTAAAGTAGTTATGTAAATTTAATGGTAATGGAAAAAAATTTATTGTTATAAAGAAGCCATTTTAACCTACTTCCAATTAAAGTAATCCACAATATCCACAGAGTTATCCACAAGATGGTTGCCCTTATTCTCAACCTTTTGGGGATAATTTCCACAATACACACAACCGAGTGACACCAATATTACGAATATAAATGAATGATTATATCTTTGCATATTGATTTGATTGCCAAATGCTTCATAGGTACAATTAACAACTTGTTATGATCCAAAAATAAAAGGCTTTTTTCGCAAAATCCAACTAAGTGGAGCTTCTGGCATCTGCCTTTTATCTACAAGAAAAAACTTAAAGAAAGCATTGCTCTCTTTTATAAGTCAAATTATTTTATCTTCATTTATTTGAGGGTAATGAGGACATCGCCGGCAACTACTCCCTGTCCCCTGGGATAGACAAAGAGGGGGTTCACGTCCATCTCGGCAATTTCTTCCCAGTCACAAGCCAGTCTGGAAAATTTAATAAGGGTTTCTACGAGGGCTTCCAGGTCTGCAGGAGGATCTCCCCTCCATCCTTCCAAAATTTTATAGCCCCGAATAGAGGAAATCATGTTCCAGGCATCCCTACGGGAAAGGGGGGCTATTCGGAAGGAAACATCTTGCATTACCTCCACAAAAACGCCCCCGAGACCAAACATAATTGTGGGGCCAAATATTGCATCGCGCTTCATCCCAATAATAACTTCTACAGCCGGCTTTAACATTTCCTGAACCAGGATTCCTTCCACTTGAGATTGCAAATTTTCGTTTTCTGCGGAAGAATAAATTTGTTCCCAGGCACGGCGCACTTCTTCACCATTGGAGAGGTTAAGCGCCACCCCGCCTATGTCGGTTTTATGGATGATGGCCGGAGATTGAACTTTTAAGGTAACGGGATAGCCAATTTCATCGGCTACGGACACAGCTTCTTCTTCAGAAACTGCCAACTGCCCGCGGGGAGTTTTGATGCCATAAGCGCGTAAAATGTTGCCCGCCCAATATTCCGTGAGATGTCTATCCTTACTTGTTAATAATATGTCTGCGCAAGATTGGCGATCTTTAAACAAAGGAAGGTGCTCGCTTTCAGTTGCAACAATTTCCGCTTCTGCCGCAATTACATCTTCCCGGGAAGCCATCCAATCCGCCAGAGCACTTACAGCCCAAACACCGTTGTCAATGCTGTCAATAACAGGAACGCCCGCAGAACGCATCTGATCCAGCAATTCATGAACATCCCGGGGGTCACCAAAAGGATAACCGATTAATACCACCGGTTTGCTTATTTCCTGATAAAGTTCCGCCAACTGCCGGGATACAGATTCAAAAACATCAACTCCCAGCTGAAAACTTAGCATCAGGACATCTACATAGGGATCTTTTTCCACAACTTGAAGGCTGCGATACAAAAGGTCTCTTTCAACCATAACCCGAGCGGTAAGATCCACGGGATTGGCAGAGGATGCAAAGAAAGGCAACATTTCGTCCAATGCCTGGCGAGTTTCCGCACTTAATTCCACAACCTCCAGTCCTTTCTGAGCACACTTGTCTGCCAGAATAACTGCGCCCCCGCCGGAAGCGGAAATAATAGCGGCCCTTTTACCGCGGGGCCAACGCCCTGCAACTGCCACATTAAGCAAGGAAAGAAGTTGTTCCAAGCCCTCAGCGCGGATAATTCCGCTCTGGTGGAAAGCAGCATCATAAAGATGATCTTCTCCGGCCAATGAACCGGTATGAGAAGAAGCGGCACTGGCTCCGACTCCTGTTCTACCCACTTTCATTATTACAACAGGATTATCCTGCCGGCGAGCCTGCCGGGCGGCTTGCAAAAAACGCTGTCCCTCACCTTCTTTAAGCCCTTCAATATAGCCGGAGATGATTTGAGCCTGAGGATCGTTAACCATATAAGTTAAAAAATCGGTAAAACCAAGATCTGCCTGATTGCCCACACTGGCAAAATAATTAAAACCAAATTTCATTTGACCGGCAAGCTGATAAATGAATGCGCCAAAGAAACCACTTTGAGAAATAAGATTAAAACGATAAGGATAAAGGTGTTCCCTGTATTTTTGTTGCCGGGCAAAGCTGGCCCATAAACCGTTAGCGTTGTTGATCATGCCCAGGCAGTTGGGGCCCATAATACGCATCCCATAGCTGCGGGCTGTCTTTACCATCTCTTCTTCTATACGGCGCCCTTCTTCGCCCACTTCCGAAAAACCGGAAGTGAATATTATTACACCTTTTACCCCTTTCTCAGCACACTGTTGTACCATTTGGGGAGTATATTCAGCCGAAACCACTATTATGGCCAGATCAATTTCCGCCGCCGGTATATCGCTAACAGAAGGATAACATTTATAGCCGTGAATATCCGAATATTGGGGATTAACGAGGTAAATGTCGCCTCGATAACCGGTTTCCATGAGAGCTTTAAGCGGAAGGCCTCCCGGTTTTGCTAGATTGGCAGAAGCACCGATAATCGCCAGAGATTTGGCCGTAAAAAACGGTTCCATTCCTTCAATATTTTTAAAAGTTCCCTTGTGAGATTCATTTAACCCATGATGGTTGTTTGATTGCTTCAATTTTTACTGCCCCCTTAAACTGAATTTTTCGCCGTCATCTAAAAAACGTTTTGGCGCTAGCTCCATTTGAAATTAAACTGTAATTAAAAGTACATGCGTTTTCTTCGCTTAAATTATATAATTCTGCATATTTTGCTTTTTTTCCTTTGAAATTCATCCAAAGCAAAAAAATGTAAGAAATTCGATAATCTTAAAGCTTAATTTGTCATTCTCCTTTCATACCCGTAGAAATGAAAAAGTAAATATTGTTCCATAAAAGGGTTTAAGCATTTTATAACGAAGAGTATATTTTAATTTCAACTAAATTTGAAGAATAACTACATCGATGATGGCAGGTAAAATTATTTAAAAAACGGAGGTATTTTATGCAAGAGTACGTTAATATGACTATGCGTGACATAGAGTCTTTGAACCGGGAAAAAACAATTTTTTTGATGTCCGTCAGCCCCATAGAAGCTCATGGTCCACATCTCCCTTTAGGGACAGATATTTTTGTAGCTGAAGAACTGCAAAAGCGATACGTTTCTGCTTTAAAAGAGGAATTTCCCTCATATACACTTATAAAGCTGCCTCCGCTTTACCTGGGAGCAGATGCTGTTCCAGCGGAGGGCTCTCTATCCATCGCCGGGCCCATGCTAAAAGATACTCTCATGGCTTTAAGCAGAGGACTGGCAAAACAGGGATTCCGTTATTTATTTGTATCCGATAATCACGGCGGACCGCGCCACCACCTTTCTATAGAAGTGCTGGCTCGAAAGTTGTGGAAAAAACATCAATTTTATCTGATTAACCCCTTTGGCTTAGTTTTTCGCCTCATGGTCCAGCACGATAAAGAGTTCATGCAAAAAGTAGGGCTCCGGGAAGGAGAAATGGGCGATGACAGCGATGCCCACGCCGGAACCAACGAAACTTCTTTGATGTTGGCTATGGATCCGGGAAAAGTATCTCCTGACTATAAAGAAGTGCCTCCCTCGACGCCTCCGCCTCCTAAACGCCCAATATTAATATTATCACGCATACTGGGAATGTTTTCTGAGCAAAAAAAGAAAGACCTGGAACATCTTGCCAATGTGATAGGGTGGGTAAGCGACCCGGAAATGAAACCCTACATGGGGTTTCCGGCTCTTGCCTCCGCAGATGCGGGAGAAGCTATGTTTAACGCGCGGGTAGAAGTAGCTATGCAGCTTTTCCGTGACGCCCTAGAAGGAAAGCCCGTACATGTCAAACCTATGCTTTGGGGACTCAAATTTCTTTATAAACTCCCGGAATAAGCACATTTAATTTAATGAAATATCTATGCTTCGTTAATAATAAGTGAACAAAAAATTATTGCAACTCAAGATAGTTAATTTACTCTTTATATTCAGGTATATCAAATCGCAACACATAGTTGTCTAACTGGCCATATAGTTCTTTTAAGTCAACAACCTGCTTCGCTGCCCAGCTAATATCGGTAGCATATTGATGCCTACCCGGATCCAGGGGATTCCACCGCATTTTATAGAGAGTATCCTGCTGATAGTCTTTATTATTAACATACAATGCCGAAATAAACCTGGCGCCTCCCCTGATGGCTTCTTCCGGAGAAAACCACCTTTCCTCATAGGCGCGTTCTGCCCCTTTCTCGATGGGGGCTTCGTCGTAAGCACCTATACCAAACATATTGTAAACTTTTACTTCATCCTGGTCCGAAAAAAGATCGTCTTTGTCTTCAACTTCAACCCCTTTGGCTAAAGTACTTGTACCATCGCCTGTTTCATGTAATGCAAGGGAGGCAAGAAAAATTTCATTAATATCATAATGTTCACCGGCCCAGATAAAAGCATCAGCTTTATCCTCTAGATTACCTTTGGATTTTAATATTTCATTTAATTCTTCCTCCTCAATGCCTGCCTGCCCGGAAAGCAATAAAAACTGGAATATCCCTTCATTACAAGTTTTGACAGTAGATTCGGTAAAATCATTGTAGACCCAACCAATTCGGTGGCCGGCATGGATCTTGTACCAGATTCCTTCGGTGGAAGAAGATGTCCCTTCTTTCCCCTCGGCATCAGTTATAAGCACGTACTCTTCCCCCTCTCCAACTTTGGTCAATACATCACTTTCCGTAGTGGGCTCCCGGCGCACATTAAGCTCTGATGCTGTAATTTTCACCGCTTTTTGTTCCGATCCGTCAAAGTTAAGAGGGTCTATAAAAAAGAGCAGGTCTTCTTCATCGGGCGATTGCCATCCACCGCCATAAAGATCTGTTACCGGAGCAGACTCTTCTCTTTGAATATCTGCCATCTTAGAAAGTGAATAGTTATATGGGGTAAGGGTTACTATTTCACCGCTTTGGACATCTTTCACCGCTGCGTTAAACTCCTCCTTAAGCTCACTACTCTCCTCATACGGAAGTGCTTCATAAACGGCCCAGGCTACCGCCCACTGATAGTCAAGCTCTTCATAATCCGATAAATCCAGTCCTATTAATACGGCATTATCTTCCAATAAATACTGGAGTTCTTTTTCATCAACTGAATTGTTTATTTTTTCAAGAGCTGATTCTTCCTTTTCCGGGCATCTCATTCCCAAATCACATAGTTTGTCTTCAATGTCTTCGGTAACGGCTTTTTCACCGCCGAAAATTAGCAGATCATAGGCAGGATAAGTAATTAGATATTCCTTTAACACAGACGGCACTTCGTTGTTAACCAGCAAAATTCCGTTTTCCCTGCGGGCCGCATAAGCCGCACCAGTAATGGCATCGGGGAAATCCAGGCCGCTGGCAAACATAGTTTGTTCTTCCGGGGCAAAATGATTGGCCAGAGCTACAGAAGTTTCAAAACGGTTTTCTCCGCTTACTCGCAACGCTTCCGGTAAATCACCGTATACTTTTTCACTTACTACCGCTTCTCCTCCCACTACAACGGTTTTTTCAATGTGCAATTCTTCTAATGCCTCGGTTACATGTTCGGATAATCTTTCGGTTTGCGTAAGCAATATAGGGAAACCCTCCACGGCAGCATAAGAAGCCGCGGATAGGGCATCGGGGAAATTGCTTCCACAGGCTATAACTGCCTGCGATGTTTCATGCGGCTCAAATTCATCGGCAATTAATGCTGCCGTATGGTATCGATCTTTGCCACTTAAGCGGCGAACTTCTAATCCCATATCTTCTTCCAATTCTCCTTCCACTGCATTAGAAATAGCGGTTTTACCACCTAGAATAATTATTTCACTGGCTTCCAGATGTTCTATCTGCTCCCGAGTTTTATCAATTAATGTATCAGATGGGGTTAATAGTATAGGGGCATCAAGCTTGTATGCAAGGGGCACTCCTGCTAAAGCATCGGGAAAATCTTCTCCTTGAGCCAGGATAACTGAAGAAGAGCTCTGCCAACCCTCTTCGCTGATCTTTTGAGCCGTTTCATAGCGGCACTCTCCTTGTAGACGGGTAAGGGAAACTTTGTTATCCTCAGCACTTACTATCTGAAAGCTTGCAACAGAAGTAATTATTGCCAAAATACCCACAAAAATACATAATAATATGTGACTGCCGGAGTGCCTGATGCCTGAAGCCTTTTTGGTGGGGAACAATATTAGCAATAACTTTTTTCTTTGCATGGGTAATTCTCCCCTCATAGTTCTCGTTATAAAATCTTACCTGCATATTTTTCAGCTATTCGTTGTTTTGTTTTTCTTACTACTTGCATAATTAATTGTTCAGCAAGGAAATAATGTTAAGGCTAACTGTTCAATAATAATTTCTGTAATCCGTAACTACTTTTAATTGTCAAAAAAAGTTCTATATATCCGGTTACTTTTCCTTGTTTTAAATAACCGGTTATTTAAAATACCTTAACTAACAAATTATTTTTTTATAAAACAATTCCATTTATTAACTAAAGCTAAACTTTTTCTACAGCCCGGATGCATAAGACAAATACTACAGAGAAAGGTTAGGTACAGCGTTGAGATCAAGCGGTGATTGTTCGCCACGCCGAAAATGAGGAAAAGCTGCAGCTGCTATCATCGCGGCATTGTCTGTACAAAGAGCAGGTTGAGGACAGCTCAAAAACACTTCCGGCGCAGACTCAGCCAGACGCTGCTTCATAAGGTAACGCAAGGAAGAATTGGCAGCCACTCCGCCGGATAGAAGCAGGCTGGTCGGCTGTTTTTCCACCACGGCAGATATAGTTTTTTCCACCAAAACCTCAACTACGGCAAACTGAAAGCTGGCCGCAAGATCGGGTAAATTTACCTGTTCTCCTTTTTCCCACCTCGGGTGCAAATAATTAAGCACGGCTGATTTTAAACCGCTAAAACTAAAATCAAAGCGGCTATCTTTATCCAGATAAGCCCGGGGGAGCGAAATAGCTTCCGGATTACCTTCCCCGGCTAAATTATCAATTACCGGCCCGCCGGGATAACCCAAATCAAGAGCACGGGCTATCTTATCAAACGCTTCCCCGGCAGCATCATCCCGGGTTTGCCCAAGCAGGTGAATTTCCCCTTCTTGAGGGATCCAAACCAGGTCAGTATGCCCGCCGGAAGCTACCAACGCTACCAGCGGGTAAGCGGGCAGGTTTTCGGTTTGAGGAGGGGGTGCCTCTCCTTTACAACCTTCTTTCAATTGCCATTCATTTTGCCGGTAAAAGAGGAAATTGGCATAAATATGCCCTTCCAAATGATTAACTGCTACAAGGGGAATATTAAGGGCATAGGCCAGGGATTTAGCTGTAGATACTCCTACCAAGAGAGCACCCACCAGACCCGGTCCGTAAGAAACAGCCAGGGCATCAACCTGTTCCAATTTTATTTCCGCTTCTTCCAGCGCTGCGTCTATCAGGGGATTAATTATTTCCAAATGACGGCGCGAGGCAATTTCGGGAACAACCCCTCCAAACCTGGCATGCAAGTCTTCCTGGGAAGAAACGAGATTGCTGAGAATTATTCGGCCATCTTTTACAACAGCCGTAGCAGTTTCATCGCAGGAAGTTTCTATCCCCAATATTATTTTTCCACTGGAAGGCAAATGATTTCACTCCTTTTTAAAAGGATTATCATGGGGAAAATCAAATCGGTGAGCCAGTTCTTTTCCCCATTCGTCCAAGTTTTCGTTAATCATGATGAGGGCATCTTCATCCCGGTAATATCCTTTCCATCTCTGCTGCACCTTAAAGCCGTGGGAAGCATAAAGCCGCTGGGCTGCTTTGTTGCTTGGCCTCACTTCTAAAGACATTTTGCTTATGCCTTCAAGATAAGCCTTCGCTAAAACCATTTTTAAAAGAAGAGAACCAAGCCCTCTCCGCTGTAAATTTTCATCTATGGCTAAAGTAGTAAGATGAGTTCCGTCAGGGGTAATCCAAATACCGCTGTAACCGATTACTTTATTCCCTTCACAAAGGACATAATAGCGGGCAAAACGGTTCAAAGTCAGTTCTGTTTCAAAACCTGATTTCTGCCAGGGAGTGGAAAAAACTTTTAACTCTATACGCATGACTTCGTCCAGGTCTTTACTATGCATAGGCCTGAAGTGCAAATTTTGATGAGATGTATAGTCTCTTATAAGTATGTTATTATCCATGCTCACAATTTATTGCACCTCCTGTTCCCTGAACTGCTGCCACCGGCGCTGCTCTGCTTCCGGCAACCGCAGGTAGTAAGGCTGCAGGTGATAAAGTGAAAATTCCTGCGCCGGCGCTTCCGCTAAATTGAGACGCCGCACAGCACAATAAGCCACTGCAGAAGCTCTGTTGAGAACAAGGGCAGGAGGAATTTCGCCATACCTATTTCCCAGTTGTTCACGCAAAAACGGCGCATATTTAAAGATGCCATCACCGGGAAAAAAGACCCGTCCTGAATAAAGCTGAATTTCTGCCAGCAGTTCAGTGATAGAAAGAGCTACCGGTTCCAACAGGGTTTTAAGATAGGTTTCCCCGACTACCCCGCCTGTATTTTCGATACCGCTCCCCTTGACATTGCTGTAGGGGGCGTTTACATCAGCAGTACTCCTTTTTTCATTATCGGAAGGAGCTTCAGTTTTGCTGTTGTTTTCGTTTTCCGGTAATGAATGAGTTAGCGAGGCCCCTTCACTATCGGAATCTATGTTAATATTATCGCCACAAAGTTCTTCCTGTTTTGAACAGCATCGGTAAAGAGCCGCATACACCTGGTCACGACGGGCATCAAGTATGGGGCAGATAAGTTCACCGGGTAAGGTGCCCAAATTTTCCGCCAAAGCTTCCAGAGTAGATACACCTACTGCAGGAATATTAAGCCCCTGGGCAAGACCCCGGGCCGTGGAAACTCCGATGCGAAGCCCGGTGAATGAACCGGGACCGGCTGCTACTGCTATCGCTCCCAAAGCACCGATATCAGTAGAAGTATCTTCCAAAATATTTTCTATCAAAGGCAATAAACGCTGTGAATGGGTCTTTTTTATGTTTTGGGTATATTCAGCCAGCAATGTATTTTCCTCGCTTTCCAAAAGAGCAACACTGCATACTCTAGTGGTTGTGTCCAGCGCTAAAATAAGCATTTTATTATTCTCCTTTACTCCTCATTCAGAGCTCCTTTACAATTATGTTCTAATACATCTAATAATTTCTCGAGTAATGCATAATATGCCTCGCCATGGGGGAAAAAGGTTAAAATTCTCCGGTCATCGTCCCCGGCGGTGCGGTCATAAGCCAAATTCAGGTCCAGCCGCTCCGAAGGGAGAAAACTAACAAATTTATCCGCCCATTCGATAAAAACGGGGCCATCTCCTTCCAGGTATTCTTCCAACCCCAAAGGTTCAAGTTCACTTTCCGCAGTAAGGCGGTAAAAATCAAAATGATACAGGGGAAGGCGTCCTTCGTAAATCGCCATCAAGGTAAAGGTGGGACTGCGAACAGGCTCACTTACACCCAGGCCGCTGGCTGCTCCTTTTACCAAAACAGTCTTACCTACCCCCAGTTCCCCATGCATGGCTATAAGCAGGGGTGAGTTAATTATTTCCCCCAAAATTTTTCCCACATGGTATGTTTCGTTCGCGCTGCGGGTTGTTACTGCCGCTTTTTCGATAATCATATTCAACTTGCTTTATCTCCCATAATTTAGTTACAAACGTTCTTGTTCTGTATTATATCCCATCGCGATATCTTTGAAAAGTCGGAGCAAACGTTTCTAAAAGAAGAAATCCCTTCACTGAAATTATAAAAATACAGGAAGTTTAATTATGAAAAGCACTTTTTAGAAAAAAAGACTTATCAAAGAGATTTTGAAGTGACCGGTATCCAGGGTATTTTCCCGAAGAAACTATTAAATGTCTTTTATCCCCTACTTAGCAAGAAGCTTCAACTGGCATTTCTCTTGTTAAAATTGGTTTTTACAGTTCTTGCTGCCCCAAGTATTACCTACCAGAAAGGCTTTTTAATGCTAGCAAGGTAATATATCAATGATTTCACCTTTTTCAAGTAATATCTGCGACTTTTTCTATGCGCTGCTTGATCCTTTGGAAAAGAATTTCTTCTTCTACCAGGTCAAGCTCTAGAACATTTTGGGGACATATTTCAACACAACGTCCGCAACCGCGGCAATCTGGTCCAATTTGAGGCTTGCCGTTTTCCATGTTAATCGCCCGGACAAAGCACCATTCCGCACATTTCCCACATCCCTGGCAAAGATCCCGGTCCAGGTGTATTGATATTCCGGGAAGCCCTTTGCAAGCCTTGTCCAGGTTTGGACCGCGCTTTTCCAAATGAGTGCGGTAAAGGCAACAGCAATCATCACAGAAGCATATAAACATAAGTTTGTCAAAATCAGGTAATCCAAAAGCTAAAGGATCAATCCACACATGAGCTATGCTGGCTATGAGCCCTGCATCGGCAGCTTTCTGCACATGGGCGTAGGCTTCCTCCAATGTAACTTTACGTCCGTGAGAAGGATGTATGTGTTCTACTGCCCTGCCCAATACCATACACCCTACATCCCGGGGGTAATCCCGGCATTTAGTGTGCCCCCGACACAAGCATTCATCTACTATGAATATTTCCCCTGCCAGGTCCAGAACCCGCCTGACCACTCTATTGGGAATAGTTACGCTTTCAGGAGGGTCTACCTTTACATTTATGGGCACATAAGTTACCTCATTATACGGATAGGCGAAAAAAGGATTAATTATCCACTTGAGAACAGGAAGAGAACTCCATTTTTTCCCCAATTTAGTAATAGGCCAACCGAGCTTAAAAGCAAGTTTGACAAATTTATGGGGAGGTCCATACTTATATAGTTTCATCTTTTTTTAGGCGGGGATACTCCCACTTCTGAGCAACAGCATAAGTGGGAAAGGAATCGCCATTCCTCCCTTCTATAAGCAAAGTAATACAGCCAGTTAAAGCTTAGACTGGTCAACCGGAGCTTAGAAATTATGAATAAGTTAACAAGTTAACACACAGCGTACTTTAGTTTAGTTATTTTCTTTTATTTCTGCTCTTAGCCATTCACACCAGGCATCTAAGCCTTCACTGGTTTTGCACGAGGCTTCAAATATCCGGATGTGGGGGTTAAGGCGGTAGACATGTTCCCGGAAATTTTCCCTGTTAAAGTCAGCCAGGGCAAGGTAGTCTATTTTATTTAAGATTAAAGCATCACAGACAGAAAACATCAAAGGATATTTTATAACCTTATCGTCACCTTCGGGAACACTTAGAATCATTACTTTGCGGGCGGCACCGGTGTCAAATTCTGCGGGGCAAACCAGGTTTCCGACATTTTCTATAATAATCAAATCCAGGGCTTCCAGATTCATACTGCCCAAAGCAGCTTTGACCATGGGCGCATCCAGGTGACAGGGGCCACCTGTGCGCAGCTGAACCGTTGTTACCCCCTCGGCATAAACCTGAGTAGCATCAACCTGAGATTCGATATCGCCTTCAATTACACCTATACGGAATTCTGTTTTAAGGCGGCGGATGGTTTCTATAATGAGGCTTGTTTTGCCCGCACCGGGAGAAGCCATAAGATTCAACATAAAAACTTTTTTAGCATGTAATTCTTCCCTTATTTCCTGAGCAAGATTCTGATTATCGGAAAGAATATTTTCTTTGATATTTATAAACTTTATGGGATCCATATTAAATCACTCCTATACTCTCGATAAAAAACTCCGTGCCGGAAACAAGCTCAACTTGCTTGCTTTCACAGCAGGGACAATATATTTCTTTTTCCCTGACATCAGCATTAAAGTTTTCCGCGCACTCTTTACATTGAAATTTAACCGGTATTTTGGTCACATTTATTTTACTTTCTTCAGCCACAGTCCCTTTGCTTAAATAATCAAAATACCACTGCATCCATTCTTCTACAAAATCACGCATTTCTCCTACTTTAAGATCCACACTTACTACTTTTTGAGCATTGCTTGCCTCGGCATGTTTTAAGACCACCTTTAAAATACTTTCCGTAACCGCCAGTTCGTGAATGTTTAAGCCCTCCCTATATATGACTTCCAGTTTGATTTCGGGTCATAAAATGCAATAGAAACTCCATTATTTAGGAATTTTTCAGGTAAAAATTTAATACTTTTTCGTCTGACCTTGCTTGCTTTATTTTTAATTTTCTTATTTACTTACTTATTTTAATATTTTTCCGCGTTTTTTCCAATTTCTTTCCCTCCAGAAGAATTTAAGCTTATATTCTTAACTCCGGGGGGATTTAAGTTTGATGGAAAATCTTCCACCTGCCGGGCCATGCGGTGATAAAGTTCAAGCATTGTTGATTCCACATCTTCAACTTTTACCTCTACGGCTTCCTGCGGACAAACTACGGCACAAAAGCCGCAGCCTTTACAAAGGGAATCATCGTGCACAGCTTTTCCTTGAATTATGGTTATAGCACCGGTGAAACATTGTTCCACACATTTCCCACAACCAATACATCTATCACCATCTACAGAAACCGATATTCCCTTCAGACGGCAAAAAGTATCTTTGGATTCAGGAGGCAAATATTTATAGCCTATGAGAAGGGTGCAGCAGCAAGGGCAGCAGAAACATACAGTAAGGAAAGACCGATCTGCAGAAACGTTCCAGATAGTATTGTCACCGGCGGCATGGCCCATAAACGGTATTAGCCCGGATTCTACAGCTTTATGCAGGTGATTTATAGCTTCTTCTATGGATACATGCATGGCAACGTTAGGATCTTCTTCCGCGGTTGCAGATCCAATATGAAGACATCCAAGGTGCATATCGTAAGACTGGCAGCTTTTCGCCTCCCTGCAGGTACAGCGCCGAATAATGGTCCGATGGGAGGATTTGCGAATAATATCCTCCAACAAAACAACGGGAAGAGGAGTGTTTAATGGCCGAACTTCAGCGTTAATCGGCAGATGGGATATATTAAATTTTCCCGGCTTAACCTGGGCTGTTCTCGCTTTTAATGCGAGTTTACCTAAAAGAGGCACATTCGGTATTATATAAGATAATTTCCAAATTCGCGCCAATACCCAAAGATACCAGCGGGGACGTTTTCCCATAGTAGTCTCCTTTATCCAGCACTACAGCGAAACTTTTACGCAAAAGGCAAGGGGACGGTTCTTTTGCCTCGCGGCCTTCGCTTCCCTACGGGACGCTCAAACCTTCCACTTGGCTTACAAGGCAATGGAACCGTCCCCTTGCCTTTTGCAGTTATTCCAGGTAATGCCACCAGGTAAACCCAAAAATGAAGGTATATAAAAAGGAATCCGGAAGGGAAAACCCGGCTTCCTTCCCTTTCTTCAAGCCAACCGTAAAAGCTTCTGATAGATGTATTCCCAGGTAAGCAGCAAATATATACCAGAGGCCAAATTGCACCCAAAGATAAATTACCAGGGTCCACCCGATCACAGCGCCAAAACGGAGTAGCTCACCCCATGTTTTTGTGGACATGAAAATTTCCCTCTTTCTTAATTATAAGTCTTTTTGTTTCATCCTTTAGAAGCTAATTATTTTGATAGCGATAATAAGCAAAATATTTTCTTAAATACTTTTTAAGAGGACATATAATTATTAATTATGTATTATACATTTCGATAGATGCACATACTTGTCCTTCTTTCTTGAACATATAAAAAGTTAAAAGAAAAACCTCTCCCCGAAGGGAGAGGTTTTTAGATTTGAAATAACGTTTTTTTATGTGTTTATTTTTCTGCTCCGGCAGGTGCTGGTTTAGGGTCACTGAAAGATGGCCGTTTCGTTGCTCTTTCTATGAGCGGCACAAATGCGTTCATAATTAAAATGGCAAAAGCAACACCTTCAACCGGGCCAATACCGCGGAACACCACAATTAGAACACCGATACAGATACCAAATATTATTTTGCCTTTAGCTGTTATGGGACTGGTTACCCAATCAGTAGCCATGAAAATAGCTCCCAGGAACAAGCCACCGGTTAAGATATACTGCAGGGGATCAATACCGGTAACCGGCATAAGGACCAGGCTCAATAAAAGCACCACCCCGATGATAACAGCCGGCAGCTTCCAGTTTATATGCTTCTTATACACCAGGAAAGCTCCACCCAGTAGTAAAGCTAAGGGAGATACTTCGCCCATAGCTCCCCCGGGGTTTGCCAAAAACAACTGAAGATAGCTCGGCAGCTCCATTCCCTGATGCATCATGGCCAAAGGAGTGGCCTGAGTCACAACATCTACAGAACCAAAAGCAGGCTGCAAACCTGCAAATTGAGTATTTATCCAGGCATATAAGCTGGGAATCAGAAACACAGATACCCTACCCAGCAAGGCCGGGTTAAAGCGGTTCCATCCCAGTCCGCCCATAAGTTCTTTTACTATGCCTACCGCAATAAAGGTAGCCAGTGCAGCCTCCCACCAGGGCGTAGTCGCCGGAAACAATAAGGCAACCAGCAACCCCGTTAGCAATGCGCTATAGTCATTCAAAGCAGGTTTCTTGCTCATAGCTTTGCGGAATATCAATTCAGTTAATGCCGCCGCAGCCAAACAAACCACTATGGTAAATAAAGCGGGAAGTCCGAAGAAATACACAGCCACCAAAACAATAGGTATAAGCGCTATCATTACATCGCGCATTGCATTCGAAACCGTTGCTTCTTCTTTTAGGTGCGGTGGGGGTGTATATACAGGCTTAGACATATACATGTTTCACTCCCTTCAAATTATTTTTTTTGCATTTTTTCTATATCCGCTTTCGCCCGCTGCACAAAATGCACAATGGGACGATAAGACGGACAAACATACGCACAAATTCCACATTCGATGCAATCATCAAGATCCCATTCCTGTGCCGCTTCATAATCCTCTGCTTCAGTATATATGCTTATTTCATTGGGATAGAGCCACATAGGGCAATGCTCCACGCATTTCCCGCAGCGAACACAGTCTTTATAAGTAATTTCTTCTTCTACCATTTCCGGCGGAAGAACCACTATACCGGTAGTGCTTTTAACGATAGAAGTATTTAAATCTATCTGCGCCAATCCGGTCATAGGACCTCCCAGCACTACTTTAGAGTTTTCGAGATCATCCACACGGCATTCCTGAAGAATGTGATAAACAGGCGCGCCCACCTTTACCAGGTAATTACCGGGTTTGGGAACTTCGGGACCGCTCACGGTGAGAACTCTTTCGATTAGAGGTTTGCCATAAGCAGCTGCTTCATAAGCGGCAATGGTTGTACCCACATTTCGCACAATACATCCTAAATCTGCAGAACGAGCTCCCCGAGGAACATCACGTCCGGTAACAGCTTTGATCAAATGAGATTTAAAGCCCTGTGGATATTTAACTTCCAGGGGTACCACTTCAAATCCCTTTTTATCGGATATTTTTTCTTCAACAGCTTTGATGGCATCCGGTTTATTAACTTCTATGCCGATGAAACACTTAGTAGCACCGATACAACGCATTATGATTTCGGCGCCGGCAACCAATTTTTCTGCTTGCTCTACCATGACCCGGTGATCACAGGTGAGGAAGGGCTCACATTCTGCTCCGTTCAAAAGCAGAGTATCTATGTCTTTCTTCTGATTTATATTAACGTGGGTAGGAAATGCAGCACCTCCCATGCCAACTAAACCTGCTTCTCTAATAGCTTCAATCAGCTCTTCCTTGGACATTTTTTCCGGGTCACGATTTTCCTCCGGAGAAAATTCATGGGGGCCGCCGTCGGCTTCAATAACTACACACTCAGCTTCTCCACCCGTGTAAATTAAGCGTGGCTCCACGGCTTTAACTGTTCCCGATATACTAGCATGTACCGGAGCACTTATATATTCATCGGAATCTCCTATTTTTTGCCCCACCTTAACTTTATCGCCTTCTTTAACCAATGACTTGTTAGGAGCGCCCAAATGCTGGGAAAGGGGGATAATTACTTCCGGCGGATCGGCCAATTTTTCAATAGGCTTTGCTTCCGTATATACCTTGTAATGTGGTATATGAGCTCCGCCCTGAAAAGTTTTAACTTCCATGTTCACACCTCCCTTAACATATATTAATCATTCTTTTTTTTGCAATTTCTTGCTGCGCGAGTGGTTAGACCAGAGGCCAAAAGCAAGCCCCAAGACTACCAAAACGCGCAAAGGCCTGAATATCGAATTCCAGAAGCGGGCGGTCACCGGTACTTCCGGATCTTCCGGCAGCCCGTACTTTTCCGGAGAATCTTGCAGAACATATATCATTCCCGTGCCGCCTACTTCATCCAATCCGTAAACATTAGCTTTAGGGTTTCCGTTTGCCTGCAGCTCTTCCACCCTTTCTTCTGCTTCTTCTATTATATCTTCCCTATCTCCCGATTTCAGGGCATTGGTAGAGCAAGCACTTACACATGCAGGCTTATAACCACCGGAAACACGGTCAAAACAAAATGTACACTTAGAGGCTACACTTAAATCGCGATCAAAACCCATGACATTAAATGGGCAGGCCTTCACACAATAATTACATCCGATGCATTTATTTTCGTCTACTTTCACACTACCCATCTCTGTTCTCTCAATAGCGCCACTGGGGCATACCAACATGCAACCGGCATCGTTACAGTGCATGCAGCTTTGTCTGGAAAACAGCCACTGGAACTGCCCGTTGCCATTATCATGTTCCTTAAAAACTATCTTCATCCAGGTGCGCCCGGAGAAATGAGGCGGATTTTCATAAGTACCCTCAAAAGTAGTTTCTTCCGCCGGCAGCTGGTTCCACTGCTTGCAAGCAGCCTGACAACCACGGCATGCCATACAAAGGCTTGTATCAATCAACATGGCTTTTGTCATTGTTTACACCTCCTTCTCTATCCGGCACAGGGAGGCCTTAGATTCGGGTATGGTTGTATTCGGATCTCCTATGGAGGGGCAAAGATCATTGGTAACATCTCCTGTAGCCAACCCTTTATAGCCCCAATGGAATGGCAAGCCCACTACATGAACTTCCTTCTCGCCCCCGTCGGGAGTGCCAATAGTCATGGGCTTAAACCGTTTTGTCACGCAAGCCTTGGCAGAAACTCCTTCATGACCGTTTTGATCAGTCCTCTTTGAATTGAGAAGCACTTTATCTCCATCTTCGATACCTTTTTCTTCGGCCAATTCCTCGGAAATTTCCACAAACAACTCCGGCATCATTTCATTCAACCAGGGAAGGTTCCGGGTTAAACTTCCTGACTGATAATGCTCGGTAATCCGATAAGTAGTTAAAACCACATCATATTTTTCTCTTTCTTCCTCATCATCCATGTCTACGGTGTGATCCTCATAAAATCTCTGGCTCACCGGGTTAAAGGTAGCATCGGGATAAATGAGGTTTCTAACCGGACTGTCTGCCGGTTCATAATGAATGGGTAGAGGCGCATCATTGACACCACTGGAAAATAGGTTGCCATGTCCGTTTTCCAACATGATAAACGGATGATTCGTAGACTTTTCAAAATCCCAGCCGCCGGGAATGTCGGGTATATCATTGCCTACCCACTCCTCTTTGTTGTCGTCCCACCAGATAACTGGCGCATCCGGGTTCCAGGGATTACCATCGGGATCGGCGGAACAACGATTGTAAACAATTCTCCGGTTTACCGGCCAGGAAAAAGCCCAACCCAGATGTAAACCGATACCTTCTTTTTCCGGTTGGCGATTCTTTGTAGCCGGAGCTTCGTAGTTATTATAGTAACCGCTGTAAAGCCAGTTGCCACAAGCAGTTGAACCGTCATCCGCCAAACTTACGAAGTTAGTGACCGGCTCCGGTTTGGCACCATCATTCCAAGTTTCGTTCCATTCGGGATCCCAGGTATCGAATTTATATCCGTTTACGGCTATACAAACTTTTTCCAGATCTACTTCGCCGTCTTCTCCGTCATAATCCCATTTCATGTTGGTAATAGGCTCGGGAGTTTCGCCGCCTTCTTCTTCATACAGCTTCTGCAGACGCTTAAATAACTCGTTGGCAATCCAGAGGTCAGATCTACAGTCGCCCGGAGCTTCCTGGGCCTTCCACTGCCATTGAATCCACCGACCGCTGTTAGCTTTGCTGCCGGCTCGCTCAAAAGAATTGGATGCCGGTAGGATAAAGACTTCGGTATCAACTTCAGCAGGATCGACTCCCGGAGCTTTCCAGAAAGCCGCCGATTCATTTTCCACCAAATCTACAGAAACAAACCAATCCAAGTTCTTCTGATATTCCCGTTTGTCTGCGGCAGTGGGCCCGGAGACTGCCGGATTATCTGCCCAGCAAATCATTCCTTTAACTTTGCCTTCACCCATCAATTTATACATGGCAATGTGGGAATGATCATAACCGTCCAGTTTGGGGAACCAATCATAACCGAAATCATTATCGGCGGTAGCATTTTCCCCGTAAAATTCTTTAAGCAAGCTAATTATGTATTTAGGCCTATGTACCCACCAACCGTCAGCAGGTGTAGTGCCCTCCAAATAATCTTCTAATGTGGGATGTGCCGCCTGCTGAGGCATGGGGTTATACCCGGGAATAATATGATAAAGCATACACATGTCGGTGGCACCCTGCACATTTGACTGCCCACGCTGAGCATTGACTCCACCCCCGGCAATACCCATGTTTCCGAGCAAGAGCTGCAACACAGCAATGCCCCTCACATTTTGGGCCCCGTGAGTAAACTGGGTGATTCCCATAGCATAAAGAATATTGCCGGCCTTGCCTGCTTTACCGCTTTCGCAAAACATCTCGGCTGCTTCCAATAATGTTTCTTTGGGACAGCCGGTTACCCTGCTGATAGTTTCCAGATCATAATCAGCATAAAAGTCTTTCATGATTTGGAATACACACTGGGGATCTTCCATATCCATATCCCGTTGAAAATTACCATCGCCATCAGTTTGAAACGCCCAGTAATCTTGATCGTACATCATGCGTTCTACATCGGGGCGCTCATCTTCCATAGCACCGGCGAACAAGCCATCTGCCCCGGGGCTGAAGTAATCTTCCGTTACCAGATAAGTAGCATTGGTATAATGCCTTACGTATTCTTCGTGATATACGGGTTCCCCTACATCATCATCCGCCATTACATAATCTCCGTTATCACGTCGATAATGCAGGGCAAAATGAATCAACCAGCCCATAAAAGCAGCATTAGTTCCCGGACGAAGGGGAACATATAAATCAGAAACTGCTCCCGTCCTAGTTTGACGGGGGTCAACTGAAATTAATTTAGCTCCTTTTTCCTTACGGGCCTTTTCAATCCACCGCATAGAAATAGGGTGATTTTCAGCGGTGTTGCCGCCAATAGCCATGAATACATCACTGTGTTGATAGTCATTCCAGTGATTAGTCATACAACCCCTACCAAATGAAGCCGCCAAACCGGCGACAGTGGTGGAGTGTCAAAGGCGGGCGCAATGATCAATATTAATAGCACCTATGCCCCGGGCTATTTTGTGGAAAAGGTAATTTTCCTCATCCGTACAAAATGCACTGCCTAACCAAGAAATAGCATTAGTGCGGTTTACCGTGACTCCATTATCTGTAGTTTCAAAATTAGCGTCACGGGTATCTTTGATCTTTCTGGCAATTTTTTCCAGGGCAGTATCCCAATCAATAACTTCGTAATCACTTGCGCCGGGTTTCCTGTGTAAAACCTGGGTAACCCTTTGCGGATTGGGCTGGGGATTGCCCCGCACATCATAAATGTAAGAGAGGTTGTAATGGGATATTCCCTTACTGCAGAGCGTCCCTTCATTGATAGGATGATCCGGGTCGCCCTCGGTGTTTACAACTACACCGTCTTTCGCATGGCAAATGATGCCGCATCCTACGCCGCAAAAAGTACATATGGTAGGCACTTCTTTGGCGTAGTCAAGCCTTACCGGTCCATCTTCAGCGGCAGCCTGGTTATAACCTGCGCCTACTACGGCTGCTGTAGCCGCAGTTGCCCCGGCAAGCTTAAGAAAACTTCGCCTGGATAAGTTCATAGAAAAACTCCACCTCCTATATTTATTTTAAACCATCCTTTAAAATGATTTATAATTAAAGCCCGTTAAAAGGGCTGAAATCCGCTTAATATTTTTAATACGCGGGCACTCACTTCCCTAACATACCTAACATAAAAAAAGAAACGTTTGACATTTAATAAACATCAATACATTTCTTAAGCATACAGGTATAATTTCCTGATATTAGTTCGATTCGCAGCGGCTTTGCCCAAGCCAATACATAATGGAAATGACACTTTTCTTTGAAATTAGTTAAAAATACTCCTATCCCCTCCACAAATATCAGATCAAATAAACATATCAACATATAGGGGGAAAATAATTTCCACATTTTATCCGACAACTTTTTCTTCAATGCTTGCTGCCCCCTCAAAAAAGCAATTACAAAAAAAAATATATATCCAACCATCCAACAACTAAATAAACAATTTTATTTTAAGCATCCAAAACCCGGCAATTTTTAAACATATTCTTAATTATATTAGTTAAATCTTAAGTATTATTACATATTAGCTACAAGCTGTCAATAAAAAGAACTTTTATAAGCCTTTAAATTAATCATAAACACTTACCTTAAAATTAATTAACCACTTTAACCAAGTTATTATTTCTGCATCAATGCCCATTTTCCTTCCTTATCACCCTAAATTTTTATTGATCTTAATAAAAAAATGTTAAAATACAGCTTAGGCACCAATTATACGGCAAACAAGTGAAGGAGGTAGCTCCCGATGCTCCCCAATATTGTAAGCTTGGGCAGATTCTTTCAAGCCGGCATTGAGTTTTTGGCTGTCATTGGTATAAAGAGTTAACAAAGGTTCCTCTTTTTCTACTTTATCTCCAATTTTACGGTGAACTATAATGCCGGCAGAATGATCAACGGCATCTCCTTTGTTCATCCGCCCCGCTCCCAAATATAATGCCGTTCTTCCTAAAGCATGGGCCTCCATTACATGGACGTAGCCTTTTTTGGGAGAGCTAACTACCTCCTGTAAATAAGCGCGTGGAACGTTGCCTTTTTCCAAAGCTAAGGGATCTCCCTGCTGGGCCTCTACCATTTGCATAAATTTTTCGTAAGCTTGACCCCCGGTTAGCAGTTTTTCCAGGTAACTTCGAGCGTTTTCTACACTCTCTGCTTTTCCCGCATCCAAAAGAAGGTGGGCCGAAAGTGTAAGAGCCAACTCTTGCAAATCCGGGGGGCCATTCCCACGAAGCGTAGACAAAACTTCTTCTACCTCTAAAGCATTGCCGACAGCCATTCCCAGGGGTTGCTCCATAGAAGTAATTACAGCTTTAACTTTTCGATCCATGTTATTGCCCAGCTCTACCATGGTTTGAGCCAATTTAACCGCTTCATTTTCCTGCTTCATAAAAGCACCACTGCCTACCTTTACATCCAGGATAATATTTCCGGCTCCTCCTGCAATTTTTTTGCTCATAATAGACCCGGATATAAGGGGAATGCTCTCCACGGTAGCAGTGACATCCCTAAGGGCATATAACTTCCCGTCTGCAGGCGCAAGATCATCAGTTTGGCTTGCTACAGCCAAACCAATACGCTTCACCTGAGCTCGCATTGCTGCCGGTGATATTTGGGGACAAAAACCGGGAATACTTTCCAATTTATCAATAGTTCCGCCGGTAAAGCCCAGTCCCCGACCGGACATTTTGGGCATATATAGTCCCGCAGAGGCTATCAGTGGCGCCACTACAAGTGTGGTTTTATCACCAACCCCTCCGCTGGAATGCTTATCTACAACCATGCCCGGCAAATCATCCCAGGAAAGAATTTCTCCAGACTCAACCAAAGCACGAGTATAAGCAAATAGTTCCGAATTACTAAAACCTCGGAAATACACAGCCATTAAAAATGCTGACATCTGATAATCGGGAATATTTCCTGCTGTATAATCATTTACTATATGTTTAATTTCTTCACCGGTGAGTTCTTCATTATTTCTTTTACGGGCTATAAGGTCCAATATCTGCATGAGTAAAATTCCTCCCTTAGATACAAATCGTAAAAAGGTGAATGTGAGATTCGCAGTTAGGGTAAATTGTTTTTTTATGTCAATGTCAAGGCCTGACAACTTTGAGGAAAGAATGGCCGGAAATATCACCGGGGTTTTCCGCGCCCAGGTAGTCCATGATAGTTGCTCCAATGTCGCTCATGGATTCTCGGGCGCCCAGATAAATGCCCCCGGTGCCGCTAAAACAGCAGGAACCTTCTCCTGCATTTTCCCCACCTACAGGGCTGTCTCCAAAATAAACAAGTAAAGGCACATATTCTCGAGTATGATCGGTTCCCGGATAGGTGGGATCACAGCCATGATCGGCAGTAATAATTAACATATCCGGTTTACCGGAAATATATCTCAGCAATTTGCCCAAAAAATGATCGACCCTTTCCAGGGCTGCGGCAAAACCCGCCGGATCATTGCGATGACCATAAAGAGTATCAAAGTCATTAAAATTTGCCCATATTAACCCTTCATGCGCAGTTTCCAGAGCTTCCCAAATTCCCTGCTCTACGGCTTCATTATCTCCTTCTACAGGTATGTAACGGGTAATGCCCCGCCCGTCAAAAATGTCTCGTATTTTACCCACCATGGTAACTTCTATTCCGTCAGCAGACATAAGGTCTAACATGGTAGGGTTGGGAGGTGGCAAGGCATAGTCACGTCGACGGGGAGTCCGTTTAAAATTTCCGGGGTGTCCGGTGAAAGGGCGGGCAATAACCCGGCTGACGGCATGCTTACCGGTGAGAATTTCCCGTGCTTTAGAACACCAGTTATAAAGAATATCAAGGGGGACGATATCTTCGTGGGCCGCGATCTGGAAAACACTATCTGCGGAAGTATATACTATGGGTTTACCGGTTTGCAGATGTTCTTCCCCTAATTCATTTATAATTTCCGTCCCTGAAGCAGCTTTGTTGCCCAATATACCACGCCCAATAGCCTTAGAAAAAGCTTCTGTCACTTCATGAGGGAACCCATGGGGGTAAAGGGGAAAGGGTGAAGGAAGAATTATGCCGCTAATCTCCCAATGTCCGGTAGTAGTATCTTTGCCCTCCGATTTCATAGCCATCCGGCCGTAAGCTGCATGGGGTGGAAAGGCTGGCGTTACCCCCTCTAAAGAAACGACATTCCCCAACCCCAGCTTTTGCAATACCGGAATTTTCAGACCTCCAACATTTTGGCTAACATGGGGAAGGGTAGAAGCTCCTTGATCTCCGTATTCGGAGGCATCAGGTAGCGCGCCCACTCCTGCGCCATCCAGAACAATCAACAAAACCCGCCGGGGGGAAGAAAGAATATTTTCCTCTCCCGATGATTGCTGATGCTGTTGTGATGCCTGAGAAAAAGAAGTTTGCATGTTCATAAATTATATTCACGCCCGGGGGTGGGTCTTATCATACATTTCCCGGATTTTACGCCTTGTTATTTGCGTATAAATCTGAGTAGTAGATATATCGGTATGTCCCAGCATTTCCTGCACTGAACGTAAATCAGCGCCGTTCTCCAATAGATGGGTAGCAAAAGAATGGCGCAGGGTATGAGGGGTGATAGCCCCGTTTAAGTTTGCTTTTTGTGCATATTTCTTTAATATTTTCCAAAAGCCTTGCCTTGTCAATCTTCGCCCATGATGATTTACAAACAGGGCTTCTTCATCATCCTTAACCAGGTTGGAACGGCATCGGGTTATATATTCCCGGACATTTCGAATAGCCATAGAGCCAATAGGCACAATTCTTTCCTTCATTCCTTTTCCCCGGCAGCGTAAAAAACCTACTTCCGGATCAAAATCCGGCAAATTTAAAAGGACCAATTCCGATACCCTTATCCCGGAAGCATAAAGAACTTCAAGCATTGCTTTATCTCTAAGACCAATAGGATCCCCTTCTGAAGGCTGCTTCAACAAATTTTCCACTTCCTCGAAGGAAAGCACCTGGGGTAATTTTTTATCTATGCGGGGAGGATCTACCTGCTGGGCAGGGTTATCGTTCACCACACCTTCTTGCAGTAAAAAATTATAAAATGACCTTAAAGAAGCCAAACTACGGGAAATAGAAGCATTAGCCTGGCCTTTTTCCCTTAAATCACCCAAATAGCTAACAATTAATTCCCGTTTTACCTGACCGGGTTTTTTTACATTTTTTTGCTTTATATAATTTAAAAACGATCTGATATCACGCTGATAAGATTCAAGAGTGTTTTTAGATAATCCCCTCTCCACCGAAAGAAAGTAAATGAAGTCCGCCAAAAGGTTTTCCATAAAAAATTACTCCTTAACCCATGCTCATAGTCAAATGAATTAATTGCGCTTTTATTGGCTATCAGGAATACATGTAATTCGTGTAATTAATAATGTTCCATAAGATATCCATAAAATCCTTTTTCCTAAAAATATATTTTAAAAATATTTTAAAGCTCTTCAAATAAACCCGTTAAAGCACATTTTCCTTACAAACTCACTAATACACTGCCACAGAGGTTTTTCCTTTAATTAAGGCCATAAAAGAGCTATTAACGTTTTAGCGTCAATAATATCTCCGTTTCTTGTTTTCTCCAAAGCTTCTTCCCGACTTAAAAGAATAGTCTTTAAAAACTCTTCCTCTCCGGCACCTCCTGCACCGGCTGAGTTCCCTACAAAATCAAGTTCATAACTTCTAAAAATATATATTACTTCATTGCAAAATCCCGGCGTGGTATATATACAGGTTAGTAACTCCATATTTCCCAACCGGTAACCGGTCTCTTCTTCCATTTCCCGGCGAGCGCATTCTTCCGGAGGTTCATCATGTTCCAGCTTTCCGGCAGGAATTTCCACCATAGCCCTACCGGCAGGGTAACGATACTGCTGAACCAATACTAAACGACCGCCACGCTCCTGGCCCAAAACCGCAACTGCACCGGGATGCTCCACCAGTTCCCGATAACTGCCTTGCCCGGAAGGCAAACGAACTTCATCCAGCTTGACGTTGATAATTCTGCCTCTATATTTTATGTCTGAATTAATTTTTCTCTCCGTAAATTCATTCACGATTAATACGTCCTTTCTTCACGAGCTATAACAAAACAAAGAATAACCACAAACAGTAATTTTTCATCTCCCGCCTGGTAGAGCCGAGAAAATTCTTGGCGTTACAAGTTAAATATCTCCCCTACCTATACCGTCGGCAATAACCAGGCGCTGAATTTGATTTGTTCCTTCGTAAATCTGCATAATTTTGGCATCCCGCATGTATTTTTCCAGGGGGTTATCTTTAATATATCCATAACCACCCATTACCTGCACGGCATTGGTAGTAACTTCCATGGCCGTATCGCTGGCCAGGGCTTTAGCCATGGCTGAATAAGCTGATATGCGCTCTTCGCTGTAGGAAGCCAGATGTGCGGCTTTCCAAACCGTAAGGCGAGCAGATTCGATTTTCATGGCCATATCGGCTAACATAAATGACACCGCCTGCTGCTGGATGAGAGGCTTGCCAAATTGAACTCTTTCCTTAGCGTGAGCTACAGCATTTTCATAAGCAGCCCGGGCTACACCAATAGAAAGGGAGCCAATCATGGGGCGGGAAAGATCAAAGGTGCGCATGGCAGTTCGAAAACCACTACCTTCTTTACCCAGGCGGTTTTCTTCAGGCACTTTTACATTTTCAAAAATTACTTCAGTAGTATTGCTTGCACGAATACCCATTTTTTGTTCTTTCTTTCCCACTGACAATCCGGGTGTCCCTTTTTCCACCACAAAAGGAGTAAGAGTTCGCGCTCCCCGCTGGGGGTCTGCCAGGGCAAAAACTACATAAAAATCAGCGTAACCACCGTTTGTTATAAAGCATTTTGAGCCATTAATTACGTAATTATCACCATCCTTGATAGCAGAAGTAGATATGGAACTAACATCCGACCCTGCATTGGGTTCAGTAAGACAGAAGGCGGCAAAACTCTCTTCGCAGACTTGAGAAAGGTACTTTTTCTTCTGATCTTCATTACCGGCAATGAGAATGGGATAACTTGCTAAAGAATTTGCCCCTACAGCAGTAGCAATACCGGCACATCCTCTTCCCAATTCTTCGGTTACCAGGCACACAGTTAATTCGTCCATTCCAGCGCCGCCGTACTCTTCAGGTATGGTTATTGATGAAAATCCTTGTTTTACCATCTTACGAATCAATTCTACCGGCATTTCGTCTTTTTCATCATATTCAGCAGCTACCGGCATAATCTCGTTTACGGCAAAATCACAAGCCATCTTTTGCATGTTTATTTGTTCTGATGTAAATGTAAAATCCATATAAATTCCTCCTTCATTTTTATTTCTAAAATGTTATATAAATATACCAAAACATTTACTGGAGAGCTACCTTCTACAATAATTTTTTTATTCTTTTTTTAAACAATTTCGGCTGTCAATCTAAAAATATCATCTTTCTTAAATTACACAGCAGGAGTTTTTTTGCTCATTATGACTCACCTTCTTGAAAAGTTTCTGATTTATACTTTTGAGCTCTTTCCAATAAAGATTCTACATGCTCAATATTGACAGGATCAGGGCTGCCGTCTAACATCCGAGCCAATTCCTCTTTCCTTTCATTAGAGTCCAGGTTGCGGGCAAAAGTTACCGTACGCTCATCTTTCACCTCCTTGTATAAAAGATAGTGCATATCTGCCATAGAAGCTACTTGTGGACTATGGGTTACTACTATCACCTGGTGGTATAGAGACAAGGCAGCTAGTTTTTCTGCCACCGCCAGCAGCGCTGCTCCTCCTATACCGGTATCCACTTCGTCAAAAATGAGGGTAGGAACGCGATCGTAGCGAATAAAAACTGTTTTAAGTGCCAGCATCAATCGAGAACGTTCCCCACCGGAGATAATGTTAATAAGGGGCTGAGGGGATTCGCCGGGATTAGCCGAAAACAGGAATTCTACCCGGTCAGCTCCCAGGGAAGTGATTTCTCCCGGTTCTATTTTTATATGCAAAACTGCATTATCCAGAGCTAATTCCGGAAATACTTCCTGCAGATGTTTTTCCAAATTGCGAGCAGCTTCCCGGCGTAATCCGCTTAATTTTGCCGCCTGAAGGTTAATTTTTTCATCCAGTTCTTTTATCGTCTTTTCCAATTCAGCAGCATATTCTTCGCTTTTTTGCAAGCGCTCATAGTCTTGCCGGCACTTTTCGGCAAAATCTATTACTTCCTCTACGGTAGCGCCATATTTTCTTTTGAGTTTTCGGATAAGCTCCAACCTCTCCTGCACTTCTTCCAGTTCCTGAGGATTGAAATTAAAACTTTCTTGATAATGTCTTAATTCCGTTGAAGCTTCTTCCAAGTATGCTGAAGCACTTTCCAGCATTTCCAGTATTGGCTTTAAAGTCGTATCATGAGCAGCAACTTCGTTAAGTTCTTGAACTGCCCGGCCTAACCGATCCCGGAGGGGCAAGCTGAAATCTTTATTGTCTAAGGCCATTTCGTTGCCGGTTCCACCACTTAAATTCTCATAGACCTGCGCCACATTAGCCAGTATTTTTTCGGCATTGGCAAGAATTTTTTGCCTTTCTAAAAGCTGTTCTTCTTCTTCGGGAGCTAGGGATGCTTCATCTATTTCTTCTATCTGGTAGTTTAAAACATCCAACCTTCGTTCCCGTTCCTGGGAATCTTGGCCAATATCTTCCAATTGGCGTTGGTATTCTTTTTTTTCTTGAAGATAACCGGCAATTTCCTCACGCAGAGAATAAAGAAAGGAACCACCAAAATCATCCAGCAGTTGAAGATGTTTTTCGGCACGAAGCAGCGATTGGTGTTGATGCTGCCCAAGTAAATCTACCAGGTGCCTCCCTAATTCCCGCAAAAATGAAACGGGCATAGTTCTTCCATTTACCCGCCCCATGCTGCTTTTCCCCTTTCCGGGTATTTCCCGGCTAACAATCAATAGTTCTTCCTCACCCGGCAGAGGCAAGCCATTTTCTTCCAGGTATTCTTCTAAGTCAGCCCGCGAAGGCAGGTCAGTTATTTGAAAAACAGCTTCTATAACAGCTGCATCAGCTCCCTCCCGCACGTGAGACATGCTGGCTCTCTCACCCAGGATAAGGCTAATGGCTCCCACTATTATAGATTTTCCCGCCCCGGTTTCACCACTAAGGGCATTAAAACCCTCGGAAAATTCCAATTCAAGATCGTCAACCAGGGCAAAATTTTTAACGTGCAACCTTCGCAGCATGTTATCCTCCCTACTTTGTCATTCTTTCAACTTCCGGCCCAGCAAATTATAAAAAGAACGATCCTTAAATGTAACCAGCATAGCTTTTTCCTGAGATTTATGTATTTTTACTTTGTCACCCTCCAATAACTCAAAACCAACCTGCCCATCCAAAGTAAGTGCTATTTCTGACTGCCAGGTATAAACAATCAGGGTAACCATTTCCGAACCGTCTACAATGACAGAACGGCTGTATAAACTGTGTGGGCAAACAGGAGTGATTACCATTACATCCAAGTGAGGGTTAACTATAGGGCCGCCGGCAGAAAGCGAATACCCGGTAGATCCGGTTGGAGTAGCAATAATAAGGCCATCACCGGTATAACTTTCCAAGAAATCATCCCCAATATAAGCATTAATACGAATAATACGAGAAAATGGACCTTTGGTAATTACAACGTCATTCAAGGCAGTAAATTCAGCTACCTGTTTTTCTTCGCGTATTAACTTCGCTTCTATCATAATTCGTTCACTAATGGAATAATCTTCAGAAATTATATGTTCGAGATAATCAGGCAGGTCGTCCACTTCTATTTCCGCCAAAAAACCTTTATGCCCCACATTTATGCCTAAAATAGGAAGTTTCCAAGAAGAAAGCTCTCTTGCCACACGTAAAATTGTCCCGTCCCCGCCAACAACTATGATCATATCCACTTGATCCCGCCAGTTCTCCAACTCCACCGGTAAAGAGACAATAAGAGGATTATCTTCATCATCCTGTTCCATGATATTCACGAAAACTCCCGCTTCCGTAAAAAACCTTTCTATTTTCTCTACCACACTGGACGTATTATTCTTTTGCCAGTTAGGTATTATGCCTACACCCTTCAAGAAAGAAACACCCCCTATATATACCAAAACACCACGGTTAAGGCTTCAATAATGAATGAATCAAAACCACTTAAAGCAAAAATTTTTCCCGGGGAGAAAACTCCCAAGGAAATATGAGTTTCTTGCCACTGTTTATTATCTATATTATAAACCAAAATTCCAGATACTCAAGCTTTTAATTGTACAATCAATTTCTCTTTTGGGCAGTTAATATCCTTCCCCAAATAAATTATAATGATTTTCACATTCTCATTTGCTCCCAAATAGAAAGTAATAGTTAATAACCCCGCTATAATAAACGGCTCCTGCCTTTAATATCCAATTACCCTGCACCAGCTGGATTATCAAAACTATTGAAAAATAAGCTCGGGGACTTTCTGCTAAGATTTTTGTAATATCCAATACATAAAAAATTCGGTGTTCCCCTGCGGCCCTTTAAGGCAAGAGACAGTTGTTCCCATAAGTTGCAAATTAAGGCCTGCAGCAAAATTCTCAATCTCCTTTATCACTTCCCTGTGAACAGCAGGATCTTTTACGACCCCTTTCTTTCCTACTTTATCTTTGCCGACCTCAAACTGAGGCTTAATCAGAGCTATAATCTCAGGTATACCAACATGAGCTAACACAGGCAATATCTTTTGCAAAGAAATGAAGGAAACATCAACCGTGGCAATATCAGGAACTTCAGCTAAATGTTCCGGCTTAAGATAGCGTATGTTAGTCCTTTCTATAACCACTACACGGGAACTTTGCCGGAGATTCCAATCTAATTGGCCATAACCTACATCTATGGCATAAACTTTCAAGGCACCCTGATGAAGAGCAAAGTCCGTAAAACCTCCCGTGGAAGCACCGGCATCCAAAACTATTTTGCTCTGAAAATTAAAACCAAGATCTTTAGCTGCACCGGCCAGTTTTAATCCTCCTCTACTTACATAAGGGGATTCATCCTGTAATATTTCGATTTCACTGGAAGAACTCACATTAGTGCCCGGTTTAGTGCAAACTTTTCCATCAACCCGTACATTGCCGCACATAATTTCTGCGCGGGCTCTATTACGATGAGCCACCAATCCTTTTTCCACTAAAAACAGGTCCAATCTTTTTTTAGCTACCATAAATATTACGAACCCCATATTATTTTTTTAAGTGGGGAAAAACGCGCAGAAGACTATGAATTCATTGTCTTCTGAGTTTGTTTATTAGTCTCTCGAACAAATGAAAAGGAGCTCTGGAAGATACTTTCTACATCCAGCCCTTGAGCTTTTAATAGTTCTTGTCTATCTCCATGCTTAACAAAAACATCATTAATTCCCAGTCGACAAACGGGAATAAAGAGCCCTTCTCTTTCCAGCATTTCCAGGCAAGCGCTGCCAAAGCCCCCTGCCAATACATTTTCCTCTACCGTAAGCATGCGGCCGCATTCGCGAGCCAACTTCAAAATGGTTGTTTCATCAAGGGGTTTGATAAAGCACGCATCAACCACAGCAGCTTCAATCCCCTCCTGAGCAAGCTGCTTGGCAACTTGCAGTGAGGGATAAACCATGGAGCCCACTGCCACAATTAAAAGTTCATAGCCTTCCCGCAATTGTTCAGCTTTTCCCCACGGCAATATGTGAGGCTCTTCAACAGACAATCCTTGCCCCCTGGAGCGGGGATAGCGTATGGCTACAGGCCCATCTTCAAACTTTAATGCCGTAAATAATTGATGGCGCAGTTGATTTTCATCTCGAGGCGCCATAATGGAAAAATTGGGGATGTGGCGGAGATAAGATATATCAAATATTCCCTGGTGAGTTTCTCCATCTCTACCCACGACACCGGCCCTATCTAAAGCTAAAACTACCGGCAATTTTTGCACACTCAAATCATGTAAGGTTTGATCATAAGCCCGCTGTAAAAAAGTACTGTAAACAGCTACTACAGGCTTTGCTCCTTCAGCAGCCAGTCCGCCGGCCATGGTAACCGCATGCTGTTCGGCAATTCCCACATCATAAAACCTCTCCGGGTACCGGGAAGCAAAAAGGTCAAGTCCGGTACCTGCTTTCATAGCTGCTGTAATAGCTACTACACGGGTATCATTCGACGCTATTTCTACCAGGGTTTTACCAAAAACTTCAGTGTAAGTAGGCCGGGAGGAGGATTTGGCTAAAAACTGACCGTTTTGTAGGTCAAAAGGGCCTACGCCGTGAAAAACAGAAGGGGCTTCTTCCGCATAGATATAACCTTTTCCTTTTTGGGTCAAAGCATGAATTAAAACGGGCCCATCCATTTCACGGGCACGCTTTAATACAGATGTTAGAGCCCTTAAATTGTGACCATCCACCGGTCCCAGATATGTAAAACCCATTTCTTCAAATAACATTTCGGGAACCATTATATGCTTTAAGGCTTTTTTAAAACGAGAAACTGATTCTTCCAAAAATCCTCCAATATAAGGATCTTTTCTTAACATTCCTGTTATTCTCTCTTTGAGGCGATTGTAACCAGGATTGGTACGAATTTTTTCCAGGTAAGAAGAAACACCACCTACATTACTATCGATGGACATATTGTTATCATTTATTATTACAATAAGATCTCGTTGAAGTTCTCCGGCATGATTAATAGCTTCAAATGCCATACCGCCGGTAATAGCTCCGTCACCAAGAACAGCAAGCACCTTGTATTTATCATTTTTTAAGTTCCGAGCTTCTATCATACCCAGGGCGGCAGAAATAGAAGTGCTGCTGTGGCCGGTTCCGAAAGCATCATAAACACTCTCTTCACGGCAAGGGAAACCACTGATGCCACCTTGCCGGCGCAGAGTAGAAAAAACACTTTTTCTGCCGGTCAATATTTTGTGCGTATAACACTGGTGCCCAACATCCCAGATAATTTTATCTCTGGGAGAGTCAAATACATAATGTATGCCTATGGTCAATTCCACCGTCCCCAAACTGGAAGATAAATGACCTCCATTATCGGCCACGACCTTAACAAGGAAATCACGCACTTCCCTAGAAAGGGCATTAAGTTCTTCTAAATCCATTGCTTTTAGATCTGCCGGGCTTTGTATTTGATCAAGTTTATCGCCCATAGTTAATACAAACTCCTCTACCTTCTTTTGACAGTTTAAAATCTTCCTATGTCTACTCCAAATTGCCGCTACATGAAATCTTTAAAAATCAAGCACTTTTTTTACCTAAAATAAACAAATATGTACTGATTATTACGTCTTAACTCTACCGAGCCTGATTCTTCCTGCGGACAGGCCAAATATTTTCCATGCGGGTCAATAACAAGCCCACTTTCATCATAATTTCGGTAGACCAGCGAATAGCTGCATATTTTCCCCATGCTTTGCCGCCTACAGTCAATGCCGCCACAATGGCTGTCATTATTATTCGCAGGTACAGCTCCGATTCATAGGTGTAATTAGCCAGATTAAAAACTATAACTGCTGCCAAACCACCGCTAATAATACCGGTAATATCTCCAATTACATCATTACAGAAGTTTGCTACCCGGTCAGCATTCCTTACCAATTCTACTCCCTTGCGGGCACCCGGAACTTTACGCGCCGCTTTGGCATTAAGCGGGGATAACTTTGCCGCTGCAGCAGAAGTCCCTATGGTATCAAAAATAACACCTGTAAAAACAACTATTAACAAAATTATGAGGGAAATAGAAAAGTATTGAATTCTTTCTAAAAGAAATTCAGTTATCAATCCAAAAATTACAGCCAGAACCAAAGTTCCCGCTGTCATGCGTAGAATCCATCCCCAAGCTTTTTCTTTGGCTTTACTATTCCCCAAACATTTTCACCTCAGTGAAATTCCCGGACCCTTTTTAATTACCGGTAATATCCTTTTAAGTATGCTTTTACCGTTTTTCACTCGGCAAATAACAGAAGCAGCGTTAACCACGGTGAAAACTGCTTTTAAAAATAATAATGGGCATAAGTGACAGTATCCCAGGTAAACTTTGCGGCTTAGGTCCAGCAGGCTTTCCCGCATAATCACCTGTCGTCACCGCACAGGCAGTTTCCTTTTAAGATTATTCCTACCATGTCGCCATAGGTAGAGCTGGATTACCACTTAGCTCGCACTTTAACCCCTAGAATACCTCCCTTACGGAAACAGTCTAGGAGATTTCCTCCGTAAAGCCTTGCTGTTTCCTAGCCTCTTTTGCAGCTGAGGTTTAAGCAACAAGCTGCTGCCTCCACCACAGCCACTCAAGGCAGGCTACGCTGCACACAGCTTCCCCCGCATACAGGTTCTGCCCAAGCCGTAGCCCACTACTTTTTAAGGCAATACGCCACCTGCTTGGGTCTCCGCGAAGCTAGGGTCAACGCCTACATGCCATTGTAGATCGCCCCAACTTCTTAACCCCCAGCACCAACCCCCGACTGGGCGTCGGTAGCCAGCACCAGGGACTTCATCGATGTGCCCTCAACGGATTTTTAGGCCCGTTTTCAGAAACAGTGGCTTTAACTAGAATACTGCGTCACTTATGCCCTTGTTAGCAAATTATACCATACTCCCTATTTATTCTCAACATAGCTATACTGCTCTTATTTCCTTCCCTTACCTAAATTATTTTTAAAAAATCACCCACAAAGATTTTACTCATAGATACCGCTTGCAACACTTAACCACAGAAAATTTGTTTCCCATACATTGACCAATTATGCAACCCCATTTTGTTTCAATGAACTACTTGATAAGAGTTAAAATACCCCCGAAAGATTTCGTGCTCATAAATAAAATTTTGTATATAAAAAGATAGACCTTACATCTGGGTCTATCTTTTTACCGATTATTTTATTCTCAATTTTTCCCAAGGCAAAATCCTTTTTAGTAAAATAAATATATTTACCGTATCTCAAAAACCCTTTCCCTCTAATATATACGGTCTTGAGTAAACTCAGTAAACTTGGACTCCTGATGAATACTTGAGCCCCGCAGCCAAAATTTATTCTTCTAATTTATCCACCTTATCACTTAAGTATTCCCTGCCTTTCTCTACTCCTTCTATTGCGCCTTCTACACTACTAGTAGCACCCGTGATCATATCTACCTCTTCAGAAACAGGCACATCCGGATCAAGACCAATAAATTGCTCAGTAAACTCTTCATCCTCTATAACATCGCCTATTCCGGGAGTTTCCTCGTGATAAAT
>CAZWVJ010000013.1:31605-42378 GCA_964636865.1 uncultured Syntrophomonadaceae bacterium | reverse complement strand
AATACTTTTGTCTTGGAGCCTTAAATATATCCTCGCTTCGACAACGGGCAGGAAGAGGTCGATTTTCCAAATGCGTAAAAGGTTTAAATGATGAAAGACTAGTAATGAATATGAGCAAGGATAAAAAGGAAGGGTTTTATAACAAAAAGAGGTTTTTGCATATATCAATAATTATACTTCTAGTAGTTTTTGCTTCTTATTTTATGTATTTTCAGTCCGATATCTTTGAGCCCGAAGAAGAGGAAGAACCCGATATAGAGCCAATTGTACTGGAAGAGGATAGACAGGCTAGTGATGTTTCACCCGGGGAAAAATCAGAGAGTTATTTAATCGAAAACGGCGAGTTCACGGTGGAAACAGGAAGTTCCTCAATGTACGATAAGATAGAAATAATAAACAAAGATCAAACCAGTTATTCCATGGAGATATACCTTGGAGAGAAAGACGATGGAAATATAAAGTCTATAAGAGATCTTGATCCCGAAGGAAACTTCTCACATCTTGTTGTCGATTCCGAAGAACATATATTTTTTTCTGAAGGAGTAGAGAACGATCTAAGGGTGGAGATTATAGAGAACTGATTTACTTAACCTCAAACTCGTCTTCTATTTTTGTATCGTTCGTTCTTAAAATGTACTGATAGGTTCCCGGAGTGGTTATAGTAATTTTGTATATCTGGTTTTGATATAAAGTACCTCTTTTATCATAATTAACGAACTCTATTACATACTTCTCGTCGTCTAAATTATGTATAAGGAAATCACCGTTTCTCAAAAGTATATCATCCTCTTTGTGTGTTATTTCACCGTCTTCGACGAACGCAGTCTTTTCTTCGGTTTTATTGTCTTTTATGATTCGGATTCTTTCGTCTACTTGAACGGGTTCACCTAGATTGCCACCGTCTATTATTTCGGGGTCCGCATGATCAATGCCCTGTTCATACATAAAACAAATAACCACAAGTACTGAAGCAAAAACCAAAATTAACAGAGATATTTTCTTTTTATTTGTCACAAAAAAATGCACAAAATCCATTATAAAAACCGTTTCAGTTAATTGTAATTCGTCCGCCTCTAATCAATTCTCCTCTCCCCCTTCTAACTAACTGACAACCAGATTCCTCGAATGCACGCCACTCACCGGCATTCTGGCCTGTGCCGCAGTAATACCCCTCTAGCATTTCACATTCTTTGTATTCTGATCCATATGTATCATAGTCCCATTCAGGGTAATCTTCTTCATCATACTTGCTACAAAAGTTAAGAATCCCGCCGTCATTTAAATATCGTCTGTCAGTCTCGGTAGATGTTTCCCCTTCGGGTACAACATTTCCGTATACACAGGCCGAACCTCCTTCGGTTTCCCATATTTCATCGTCATTGGTTCCACAACACTGTGGTTGATCATCACTTGGGTAAGCCGTATCCTCGAAGTAATTTTCTTCTATCCAGTTAAACCCATAACCATGTTTGTCGGCAGCACAGTCTTCGCACCATTCTTTGAATGCATTATAGTCTACGTTGTAAATATCCTCTGACCATCCATCTTGCTCCCACTCGCCCTCCTCGATTCGTCCCTTTCCATCATACGATCCCTCGACTGGGCAGTATGTATATCCATCATGGATCCAATCGCCTGCGCTACCTTCTGTTTTTAACCATCCGGATTCACTGTCATCGGGAGCTTTGAGGTTAACTTCCATAAGGTCGACGTCCTCGGTGGTTTCAATATCCTTAATCCATTCTTTCCACTGGGCTCCGTGGATAGTTCCATGATGAGGACCAGCGCCTTCGGCCAGATCGTATGCTGTATCGCCACTACCTTCTGCAAATCCCCAATGACCGACTATTGGTTCTTCATCAGAAACGTAGCCAGGGTTTTGATACAACTCCCATATTTCACTTTCGGTGAGTGCTCCTTCATATATCTGAAATTCACCTATCAGATGCGAGTATTGCCAATCTCTGTCGCTCATTCTCCCAATCATCATATTCTCGCTTGTTTGTACAGTAGACGAGGGGGCAGAAGTGCTTCCTTCTTCTGAACCGTCTACGTAGATCATCATATCATTTCCATCAAAGGTAGCAACAACATGCTGCCATTCGTACATAATAACAGTACCTGCTCTTAGAGAATCACCGTTTACAGCCCATGCAAATTGTTCTCCCGTTGATTCATGCGGTCTCAAGTAGAACGAATATCCGTCGCCACTCCATGTTCCGTCGGTAGCGTCTAGTATAGCCACAAAATCATTTTCATACCTTGGATAAATCCAAAATGAGAGGGTGATTGCTCCCAGCTCTGCGTTTAAATTTTCATTGTTTTCAATCTCAATATAGTCACCGGAATCACCGGATCCGTTAAATTCCAAAGCCCAGTCAGTAGCCTGTTCGGGATTGGAACCAAGAACGAGGCTGGGAAGTAGCATGCTCAGTCCAGCCAAAAAAATTAAACTTACTAAAAAATTTCTTTTTACTGGTTTCTTTTCGAGGAAATCCATCATATCATCTCCGAGATGTGATGGCTATGACTAGGAATAAGGTCACCGTCTTGCCAGTCTATGCCAATGTCATTTGTGTGACTGGCCGCAACTTCTGGAATGAAGTCAAGAAAGGCGAGGGTGGCTAGAAACGCCCCCATGGCAACCATTTCGTGCTTGGAAATCTGGCCCTCTTCCTCGGTAAGGTAGGCGGAGACCTTCTTCTTTATTTTTGGCAAAGAACTTTCTTTGTCAGAGCTGCCCATTCTATCTAAATGTTTCGTGGTTCTGTTATTAAATATTAACCTTTGAGCTATTTTTCATCTCGGAGAGGACATAATTAAGGAACTGGTTGCCTGCTTTTTCTAGATCGACGTCTTTTTTTGGATTCAGTTTTATCTCAAACTTGTTTTCCTTTGTTTCGACTTCAACATCGAACCCATTGGAAAACGCTTCCGCCGATCTTATCAAGGCATTCTCTGAGTAAAATTCTCTGCTGAGTTGGATTTCTACTTTTCCGGCCTCTTTTATAACATTATTCAATTCTTCTCACCTACATTTTCAATGAGCTTCTCTACGTCTTCTATGTTTTTAACCTCTCCTTGTAAGTTAGTTGCCAGGGCTCGTTCAACTATTGCTGATCGCACATCTTCATTTCTTTTTGATTCTTGAACGTAAACGGCGTAGTTAACTAGCTCGTTTTGAAACTCTCCTGCTATTTTCTCTATGTCTTCGCCTTTCTTTGCCTTTATGTTTATTTTTATATTCTCTTCGGGATCCCCATCAAAGGAGAAATAAGCATGATCCAGGAATACGTATGCTGCTGAATAGACAATTTCGAGTGAGAACATCTCAGGATTTATATTCATCGAGGCCTCGTTTCCCTTCACTTCGAAGTCCTGCATGCCTTTATTTGAGGTTTCTTAATTTAAATAAATAAACCCAGGAATTCTGGAAAGCCCATTCCGAGGGTGAAGGTCAGAAAGTAACCCACGAATATAAAGGACGAGAAATGTTGTTTTCTAAATATTTTAAGTTCTTCCGATTCAAGCTTTTCGTTCTCCACAAGTTTTTCTAACTCAGCTATATCCTTTTCGGTTAACTGCTCTACTCCAATCTTCCTTTCTTCCATTGCATCAGCAAGATATCCAACAAGACTTGAATTAACTGCTGGCTTTTTTACAAATTTTCCTTCTGTTTTTTCTATCACTTCAGCCGGCTTTAAGCCGGGTTCCAAATCATCTATTTTCTTGTCGACAGAGAAGGATTCAAAGCTTAATGATAGGAAAAAGAATCTAAATATAGCGAATACAGTTACTATTATAATGGTGTTCAGTAAAAATTCCGGTGTAAATGCGTATTGAAAGTCTATAACTATCCTCGCAACTGCGAGTATAATAAATGTCAGCTCTGTTCTTCCAGAAGAAAGTTTAAGGAGAAGTTCATAACCCAGAAAAAGGAAGATAACGAGACCAAAATAACCTAAATCCAAACCAAGAACCGCCAATGGAGCGTAGATGAACCATGCAAATCCGACGAATATTACAAAAAGCATACCTAATCGGTATAGTCCAAAGCTTTTCTTAATACTCTGAACTATAAGATTTTTGTCCGACTTAATTAACAGATAGATCGCCAGGAATAAGAAAACTGGAACAAATATATTTGTCAAGAAATCCAAGACCAGGCTTCTTGAGTATATTTCCATTGGGAAGTAGAGAAAGAGGGATGTAAATAGTTTGGAGTCTCCTGCAGGAAATATTCCAATAAACCAGAGAAAGAAGGAAACGGCACCTCCGAAGGCAAAAATACCTAAAATTCTAAGTGGTTGTGCTAAAAGATTTTTCTCTAAAAGTTGGAAGATAAGGCCTAGGGCTATCAGTATAATTATATGTTTGTTGTCTATTATCCCCTTTTTATAGTCTTTTATGGATATGAATATACCGACTAAAAGTAATACAATAAGAACAGGGGAAAAATTTATCATTCGTTCACCTTCGCCCATTCTTTAAGAATTTGCCTTTCTTCTTTCTTGTAGATAAGTCTTTTAAATATATCCTGCAAGAGGTGTGAATTTATCGCACAACGGAAATCTTGAGAAAGCTTGGAAAGGATATTCCCCTGTTCTGAATAAGTATTCACAGGACATATAGCACAAAATGGATCCCAGACACAGTCACCACAGAGGTAGCCCTTCCTAGAAGAGATGTCAATCATTGACACGATAGTGTCATTGGTAAATATATCTTTAGGAGAACTTTCCTTTACGTTTCCTAGCTTGAACTCGTCGAAAACCTTACCCTCGTCACATGTGTAGATATTGCCTTTGTTATCGTATAGAAGCTGGCTTATTCCAGCTCCGCATGGGCTTGTGAGTTCAGTCATTTCCGGATCGGGCACCGAGAGAATCTTCTTGGAAAGTAGAAACGCAGTGAGCTCCTTTATTTTTCCGTTTTTGTCATCCAGTATGTAGTCTAAAGTTTTACTATAGAAACTTCCGAACTCCTCGGCAGTGTATCCAATTTCATCCCACATCTCCTCAGCGTATCCTAATTTGTTCAAAGGCCTTAACCATATTTTATCCAGGCCCAGATTGAGATATTCATCAACTATTTCTTCACCGCTTCCAAAAGACTTTGAAGTCACAGTGCAAAGTGCTCTTACTTCTATCCCCCGTTTTCCAAGTTTCTTTATGTTTTTGATAACTTTGTCATGAGCATTTCCATCGGTTGATTTTCTGTTGCTGTTATGAATTTCTTTTGGTCCGTCCAGAGATGTGCTTATGTTCACGTTCCATTCCTCTAGCTTGCTCAAGGTCTCGTCCTCTAAATCTGTAGTCAAATTACTAACTATAGAAAAACTCACTTTCCCCTCTCTGTTTTTGGCCTTATCCTTCGCATAGTTGATGACGTTCTCAACTGCAGAGATATTTAGCAACGGCTCGCCGCCCTGAAACTCGAACTTCAGTGAACTGGAGTTTGTTTCGAAAGCAAAATCAACAATCCCCTTTGCGGTTTCTTCGTCAAGGTCGTAGCCGGATTCATCGATACCTACGGCTTCTGAGTGGCAGTATGTACACCTTTGATTGCATCTCATAGTTGGTGTTATTATGTGAAGAGAGGGTCCAGTGAAGAGAAAGTGATTCTTTACCGCGTACTTCTTCACCACGTCCTGTACGTTTTCTTCTGTGAGTAGAAGTTCGGACCTCTTCAAACGTTCCTCGAGCTTACCGCCGATTTCGCCTCTCCTAAATTTTCGATAATCTTCCCTGGATAGTACAATCCATGAGCCGTGTTCGGTGGTTAAAAGATAATGGTCTCCGTCTAGCTTCTTACAGTTGTGGTTGTTTCGGATATATTTTTTATTTCCTTTTTGGGACATGGTATAAATTTTAAAGTTTGTTTATATTTAACTATACCAACTCGACATCTCCATCGTAGCTGCGGGCTCTCAGAAGCTAATTAGTTTCCCCGTACCTTTTGTAAAGGGTTATTATAGCAACTAATAAAATTACCAAAGCCGATACTAGTCCGAGTAATACTGGGCTGATTTTATGCCCCAGCTCAAAGCTTTTATACTCCTCGTGTTCATTTTCGCCTCTCAAGTGACTGTAGATGTCACCATCGTACTCTGCTTCGCCATAAACTGTCCATTCATATTTACCAGATTCCAAATCAGTTATTTCGTACCGGAACGAAATATATCTCTCTTCGAAATCATCCTCAGACCACGTGTTTATATATTCATTGTTCCATCCATCTTCTCCTTTCTTTCTCCAGTATACGTATACATCGGCTTCCTTTAAGTCTCCTGTGCCGAGAAGATGACCTTCGACAACAGCATAGCTTTCTCCTGTTTCAATTGTTTTGAATGCATTGACTTCCGGTGGTTCGACTTCTGTTTTTACTGTTTCTACGTTACCTTCTACTTCCATAATCTCTCCGTCAATCTGTGTTTTTGAGTAGGCTTTGTATTCGTAGGTGGAATTGGAAAAAACTTTTTCGTGAATTGGATCCGAAAAGGTTCCCGAGCTCCTCCTTTCTTCTTCAACCACGTGCCTGTGCCAATCCATCTCACCCACATTTCGGTAGTAGAAACCAGTCTCTATAGAATCAATACCGGCCATTTCAACGACCTCTCCGCCAACTACAAAGTGGTCGTGGTAGCTTTTGATGGACGGGTGCTGCGTTTCAACTATTAAACTTTGCTGGGCCGATGCGAATGTTGAACCCAACAAAGTAACAGTTATAATAGAGGCAATTATAATGGAAAACTTTGGAGAACTTTCTCGGAGGATTTCATATACCATTGCTTTTCAAAGTTTGGTTGTCGATATTAATAAATTAAAGGATTTAAACCGCTACTTCCAGGGATTTTTTGATGTTTTGTAGAAGTTCGAAGCTCCTGTTTGAAGTTGAATCACTTACAGCTCAAGATTTATAAGCGATGATGAGGCATTAGTAAAATTATGAAAAACGAGCTCAAACTGGCCTTGTCGGTTTTGTTGATTGTTTTTGGTATCTGGTTGCTCCTACCAGAGATTTCTGCCGTCAAGCCTTCTGATGTTTTTGGTATTGATTTAGTACTGCTTCCTTATCTGGTTGACCTCATAAAGGGTGTAATACCCGTATTTATTTTTCTCTTTGGTTGCTTGTTGCTCTGGATAGAACTGGATGAGTTTAGGACAAAAAGATCTGGGGAAGATGATGTCGATTATGGTGACGATGACGATTCCTTGGACTTCGAGGATGTGGAGTACAAGGATTTGAACTGCCCTGAATGTGGGGAGGATTTCAAGACTGAAATAGGCTTGAAGGTTCATAGAAAGGTAAACCACCCAGATAGTTTTGAGGAGGAGTAATTTTTATGAATTCCAGGAGGATCTTTTTAGGAGCTTTCCTAGTTATAATATCCCTTTTCTTGGTGGTACCGAAACCGGGCATGCAAATGTTAAATTGGGGTGGTGAAGTTTTAGCCTTGATTTTAGCATTGCTCCCAGTTTTGTTGATAGTAAAGGGCTTACTTGTACTGCAGAGGACTATGGGCCAAGAGTCTCATCCCCATGATTCTGGAGACGAACGGACAGAAGCATACGATTTTGAGACACGTACTAAGTTCGTGTCTAAGGGAAACTGGGTTAGTAAGGGGTTCGATCTTTGGCAGGCAACAATAGAGGATGATAAACTAAAGCCTGTCAAGGAAAAGGATATATGTCATTATGCAAAAAAGTTTCGTTCTGTAGCTCCCAAATCTGTAAAAATCGAGTCAAACATTTCAGAGGATATGAAATCAAACATATCTGTTGTCGTGGGTACGGGTTCCACGATGAAACCCGTGGAGATATTCGACCACGATGGTTGTGAAGATTTAGAGGAATTTGAGATATCCGATTCCGAAGTTGAAATCAAGCCTAGACTGGACTTTGAGAAATATTCTTTTGTCGAGATTATAATAAACAGGAGAGATAAAGAAGATGTTATCTTGTACAACGTAACTATAAGCAGTGAAAAGTTATAGTCTTGGATATAAATTATATTGGTTTATATTTCGGAGCATAGGAAGGTACGGGTCGATTTTAACTTGAGTACAGTGCAATAGAAGGAGTTAAATTATCTTAGTTATCTTCAGTAACCACAAGTTATTCATGTCTAGATAACTATTGGATAAATATTGATAATATGGGTTTGTTTGAAACAAAAATAAATAGATTGGAGAGTTGGGCGAGAGATGATAAAGAAGGTCCGTTATCCATAGAACTTGTTCCTACGGATAAATGTAATTTAAACTGTCAGAGTTGTTGGAGACAGGGTTGCACAGAGGAAGAACTCGAAGAAAAGTTTTCGCAGGAGATGTCAGACCAACGATTAAGAGAACTCATAGATGAGGCCCGTGATCTTGACGTAAAAGAGATAATTTTTGTTGGTGGAGGTGAACCACTTACAAGGGAAATAGTCCCAGAACTTATGGAAAAGATAAAGAGTTACGGTATTGAGGGGGATCTCGTTACAAATGGAACTCTTTTAGATGAAGAGATTTCAGAAATGTTGGTCAGAAGGGAATGGGATAGAATAAAGTTTTCCGTTGATGGACCAGATCCTGTGATGCATGATGAACTAAGGGGTAAGGAGGGCGTGTTTGAGAAGACAATGAAAAATATAAAGAGAATTTCAAGACTAAGGAATGAAAAAGGACAGGAGAAACCCAAACTTTATTTCAATACCGTTGTTTCAAAAAAGAATTTCAGAAAGTTACCTCAAATTATAAAATTAGGTAGTGACGTAGGAATTGACGGAATACAGCTACTTCCCACAACGGCTTTTTCCGAATCTTCTAAAAAAATGCAACTCAATGAAAAGGAGTTAGATGATTTCATGGAGATACTGGAAAAGTCTAGTGATATAGCGAATGAGTTGGGTCTAGAAGACTGTAATTTTTCCGAGTTTAAAGAACCAAAATACATTGATAGGACAGAATCCATGCACAAGGTCCAAATGGAAGAAGTAAAGGAGCAGTTCTCCAAGGAAGAACTTAACGATATAATAGAAAAAGAGTATTCAAAGAAAGATAACATAGAAGATTTTAAATACCTTCCCTGCTATGCCCCTTGGCATCATATTACCATAAGACCCAACGGGAATATAGCGCCTTGTTTCTCTCCGTGGGTTTGGGAAACCGATACTTCAGTAAAGGATGAGAGTTTGGGGGAACTATGGTATGGTGAATATTTTGATGAATACCGAAATATGATGCTGCTGCGCGATTTACCTGATCAGTGTAAAAGATGTTGTGTTTGGGAAGTTTGGCAGAACAGAGATATAAGAGAAGAGCTTGACAAGAGGTTTGAAAGTCTCATCAGAGGTTCGGCAAGTAGGCTTAAAGAGCGTTTGAGATAAGTGGACCGATTACAGATTAAAACCCGACTATAATTAAGTGACCACAGGGATCTGTGATTTGGTTTTTTTATAATACATCTTTTTCCAGACCTTTTCTTAAATCACTGTACATATTTTTTGGTAGTTCACAGTCGGAGCAAGCTTCTGGGATTTCATTTTTTATGAATTTTTCTCTTAAGTTTCTGAAGTATTCACCCCTCCAGATCTCTTCAAGATGCTGGTTTTTTATGTTTCCGGCGCTTTTCTCCATGAGACAGCATGGCGCAACTTCTCCGTCCATGCGGACAAAAATTTTCAGAAATGGTTTGAAGCAATGTATGTCTGAGAATAAAGCAACACCCTCCTTTTTGTTTTTTTCTTTTTCATCGTTTTTTCTTTCCTCGAATTCTCTTCTAACATCTTTCGCATTGTTTTTTATTCCGAACCTATCCGCAAGTTCTGTGAATTTTTCAATAGCTTTCAACAGTTTTTTTGTGTCACTGATTTCAAGGTTCTGTAGGTACTGATTATGTCTCAGAGGCTTCAGATCTATTCTGAAGCAGTTCATGATATCTGCAAAGATAGCCATTTCTGGAAGGTAACTGTAGTTTAGTTCAGTTAAAACAGTGTTTATTGCTATTCCTGGTTTTTTAGAGTTCATTTCAGACTTTATTTTTTTGAATCTTAACAAGTTTTTCGTCGCCCTCTTAAACGTACCAGGGGCATTTCTAAGATTGTCGTGAACTTCTGCTCTTGGAGCATCTATAGAAAATGTCAGATTGTCCCAGTCCAGGGCTACTATGTTCCTTACATCATCTTTTTTGAACATTGTTCCATTTGTAATTGCATCTCCATGGAGTCCAGCTCCTTTTATACTCCTTAAAATTTTCATGGATTTTTCCTTCCTAAAAAATGGTTCTCCGCCGCCGGTTATTGAAACCCATTCAACGCACATCTTTTCTGCATCATTTATCAAACGAAAAATCTTCTCAAAAGACAGTTCTTTGTTCTCGTCCCTCTTAAATATTTTTGCAGCATTGTCACCTTCTTCTCGCCACCTTATTTGAGTACCACACATTCTACATCTCAGATTACAGTAGTTGGTTGGAACAAGTACAACACTATAAGGCGGTGCTTCGTTGCCTTTGTCCCATCTTTTTAATCTTCTCAAACGTCCGTTCATAAACGTCACTTTGATTGTTTAGCTTTCTGAAAATGCAGTTTTGAAATTTTTTTGATTGCGAATGGATGACAATCTCTTAAGAATAAAATTATTCTTTCTTGAGTATTTTTCCTAATTTCGTTTTGCCCAGAGAAGAGCCCATCCTATAACTTATCGATTCCTTTATTTCAGCCAGTTCTTTTTCCAGTTCATCTATTTTTTTATCTCTTTTTCTCACCTCCTCCTCCCTCTGTTTCTCC
>CAZWVJ010000013.1:0-31505 GCA_964636865.1 uncultured Syntrophomonadaceae bacterium | reverse complement strand
TTCTTTCTTATATCCTCCTTCAGCCTCTCTATCTCCTCCTCCCTCTCCTCAACCTCCTCCTCCCTCTGTTTCTCCTTCTTTCTTATATCCTCCTTCAGCCTCTCTATCTCCTCCTCCCTCTCCTCAACCTTTTTTTCCTCTTCAGTAATTTTTCTTTTTGTTTCATCCAAAACCTTGTTTTTTGATTCGATGTCTTTACACAATTCTTTGTTTTCTCTCTTCAGGTACCCCAAAACTGTATTCTCCATGTCAAGTTCAGATCTTATCACATCGTTTCGGGTTCTTTTGGACAGATTACATTGTGAGCAGTCCTCTGGAAGCCTTCCCTTTCTGAATGATTCCCTTAAATTGGTGAAATGTTTTCCTCTCCAGATATCTTCTAGGGGTTTATCCTTCAGATTTTCACCACTTTTTTGTGTTATGCAACAAGAAGTTACTCTGCCATCCATCCAAACAACCATGTTTAGGAATGGTTTGAAACAGGTCGGGTAAGGCGAGTGGGATTTTTCTTCATCTTTTTTTAATTTTTCGGTGAACTTTTCTTCACCATTTTGATATCCTTTTATCAAACTTTGAACGTTGCTTTTTAATTCGTAATTATCTGTTATGTCCTTGAATTCATCCAATGATTCCAGCAACTTTTCTTTGTTGCTTATCTCTAAATCGGGATATTTTCCAGGGTCTATAAGGGGTCTTAGTGTTATTTCGTTGCATTCCAAAATATTTGCAAAATCTCCTATTTGAGGTATTTTTTCGTAGTTGATCTCTGTCAAGACCGTACTTAGGACTATTCTGGGTTTTAAAGAGTTTTTCTTTGATTTTAATTTTTTTAAATGGCTTATGTTTTTTCTTATTTTGTCAAAGGTCCCTGAGACATTTCTAAGGTTGTCTTGCATTTCCTTGTTTGCGGCATCCAAAGAAAATGTTATGCTATCCCAGCCCATTTCTACTATTTTCCCCAAGTCTTCCTTGTCGAGCAGTGTCCCGTTTGTGGTGATATCACCGAAGATATCAGCGTCTTTTATTTTTTTCATCATCTCAAGAACCAGACCTTTCCTGATAAATGGTTCTCCGCCACCTGTTAATAGTACTCTGTTTACACCCATTTTTTCTAAACTATCTATAAGCCCCAACAATTTTTCATCGGATAGCTCAGCTTTCTGGTTTTCTTCTTGAATTTTTTTAATGTCTTTTTTGGATTCCTTCCAGATCGACCTAGTGCCACACATCTTGCATTTTAGGTTACAGCGGTCTGTTGGGTGTATTTCTACTCTATGCGGAGGAGCAAATCCCTCTCTTCTCCATTGTAAAATCTTCTCAACTTTGGGGTCCATGGTATAAAGTATTAGAATGTTTTGTTTTTAATCTTTTAGAACCATCACTGTCAGGGGGGCCCCACCTCTTCTGCAATCTTTTCGTTTGCTATAACCTGTGAAGCGTTGCATATTTCACAAAAATCTGATAAATCGCCTTTGGTTATTGAACTTCTTATTTTCGAGAAGGTTTCACCGAACCAAATCTTTTCTAAACTTCTGTCCTTGACGTTTTCTTTTTTTAAGTCGTAAAGACAACAGGGTTGAACAGAACCGTCGACCTTTATCACTATATGATACCAGGGTTCATAGCAAGCGATGTCAGAGAATCTTCCACCGTCTTTTTTCTTTAGAATTTTGTTCATTTTGTTCGTTCTTTGGAAATATTCTTTCTTGAGACCTGATATATTTGTTTCTACGTTGTGTTTTTTTGCAATCTTTTCTACTGTTTCAATAGAAGAAAGAAACTCTTTCTCCTCTTTTTCATCAAGCTTGAGTTCTTTGCTCTGTTTTGAGTGAACCGTCATTGTTTCAAAGTTCACATTTTTTACATTAAATTTACTTGCGAGAGTTATCATCTCCTTGAGTTTATTGTAATTTTTATTTGATATTACTGTGTTGAACTTTATTTCTGGTTTTTTGTTCATACCGGAGCTTTTAGATAGGTATCGAAGAGAATCAAGAATTGATTTAAAAGAACCTTCTCCTCTTAAGAAATCATTTGTTTTCTTGTCAGGTCCATCCAGTGAAAAAGTCACGGAATCCCAGCCCATTTTTTTTATTTTTTTGAGATCTCTCATATCAAAGAGAGTTCCGTTTGTTGTTATATTTCCTTGAATTCCTGCTTTTTTTATCATCTCCATGACTTCTATTACCAGTTCTTTCCTTGACATAGGTTCTCCGCCACCTGTTATATCAAAACGTCTTGCACCCATTTCAATTGCTTCGTCGACTACTCTGATTATTACTTCGTCACTCAGCTCATCACTATAATCCATATCTTTGAATTTGGGGTTTCTCTGCCAACAGGATTTGCAGTTTAAGTTACACTGATTTGTTGGGTTTATGTCGATCAGATACGGTGGGGCTTCCTTACCTTTCCTCCATTTTTCTAATCTTCTTATTTTTTCATCCATTTTGTAAACACTTCCTTATCCTCCTGTTTTCTGATACCTGACTTGGGTTGCATTTTGAACAGAACGAGAGTAAATTGTGTTCTATCATTCTCTTTCTGATTCTTTCAAAGTAGTCTCCAAACCAGATTTTCTCCAGGCTGTTTTCTTTTATATTTGGTCCTTGGTTGTCAAACATACAACAAGGACCAGCATCGCCCTCTGGTCTTATTATCATATTATACCAGGGCTCAAAGCATGCGGCATTTTCTAATCTACCTCCTTTACTGTGGTTTTTGCTTTGCTTATCGACATCGACCTCAATAACTTCGTTCATTTTATTGGTTCTCTCTATGAGTTCCCTCTTAATATCTCTGAAATTATGGTTTAGACCTTCTTTATCTGCTTCCTTCTTTCCTTCTTCTAAATTTTCTAAAGCCGCCTCAAGTTCTTCTCTATTCATCTTAAGCTTATTTTCAACATCCGTGTCAAGCGCCAGTATTACTACAGGTTCTATAAAGAAATTATCACATTCAATATCTCTGGCAGTTTTTAGGACTTCATTTATTTCGTTGTGATTGTCTTTGCAGAGAACCATATGTATAGTCATGTCCGGTTTACCTTCGTTTCTCATATTTTTCAACTCTTTCATTGAAGAAATAGTTTCTTCGAAGCATCCTTCTACCTGTCTTAGTTGATTGTGGGTTCTCTTTGCTCCATCGACGCTAAATATTATTTCTTCCCAGCCAGACTTCACGATTTTTTGTAGGTCTTTTCTATCAAACTCTGTACCATTCGTGATGAGTTTCCCTTTCATGCCTTTTCTTTTTATTTTCTCGATAAGTTGAATGGTGAGATCCTTTCTCAAGAGGGGTTCGCCTCCGCCTGTAATTTCTATCTCTCTGACACCAAGTGATTTGGCTTCTTCTATGAGGTCCAGATATCTTTCATCGTTCACTTCTGAATAGTTTATTTCCTTGTTAGTTCTCTGCCAACAGAATTTACATTCCAAATTACAACGATTTGTAGGGTTTATCTGAATCTTGTATGGACCCGGATTCTCTTTGTCCCAGATTCTTATTCTCTTTATTATTTCTTTCATATTATCAAAGACTCTTTCTTAATTTCTTGTTCTCTAAAAATTCGTTGGATCCACACTTTGAGCAATAATCCAAGGGTTCACCCTTTTTTAGTCTATTCCTGTTTCTCTGATAGTAGTCTCCGAACCATACATCTTTAAGTGACTTTCCTTGGATGTTGACACCGTCGTCTCCAAAAAGCCTACAGGAACCAACTGTACCATCGGCGCGTATCGTCATGAGGTACCATGGTTCGTAGCAGTAGGCTGATTTCAGTCCGCCCGCGTCCTTCATTTTTTCTCTCTCCTTTTCTATGACCTCGTTCATTCTATCCATTTCATTTGATTTGTCAACAAGGTCATCCTGCAGGTATTGATCTATGTTTGTGTCTATATTATATCTTATTGCTGCTTTGTTAGCTCTTCTTATGTATTTTGGAAGTTCTTTCTTCTCCTCTTTGGATAAGGTCCAATCCTTTTCCTTTTCGGAATAAAGGATTATGGTCTGGACGTTTAGAAGATCTCCGTCGATTTCTGATAGAAGCTCGACTATTTCATGAAGATGTCTGTAATTTACTGAGTTTATAACGGTATTAAAACCTATTTCTGGTTTCGATGTACCAAGTTTCCTCTTATATTCATTAAAAAGGATTATATTTTTCAGGGCCTTGTTGAAAGCACCCTCACTTCCCACAAGGAAGTCATGTTTCTCTGCCATTGGAGCGTTTACAGAGAACCTCACCCTGTCCCATTCACATTCGACTATTCTCTTTATATGTTCTTCATTGATTGTCGTTCCATTTGTTATCATATCACCATGCATTTCAAGTTCTTTTACCCTTTCCATGACCTTGACTGTGGTTTCGGTTCGTATTAATGGCTCACCACCACCGGACATAAGCCAATGTTCGACTCCCATGTCCGCCGCTTCTTCGACCAGTTCTATAAGTTTCTTTTCACTCAGTTCGTTTCCGTAGTTTATCCATCCCTTTCTTTCGTGACTCCTCTGCCAACAGAATTTACATTCCAAATTACAGCGATTGCTTGGATCAAGATGTATTGAAATAGGACCAGCCTTTGCACCGTTTTCCCATTCCCTCAATCTTTCTAACTTTGTTTTATATCTTTCTATTTTCTCAGTCATTTAATCCCCGACTTTATTCCTTATCCTTTCGGTTTTTTTCTTATCCCAGCCACTGCAGTTTTCACAGGTATCCGGTACTTTACCATTTTTAAATTCATTCCTTTTCTTATCGAAAAAGTCTTCTTGCCATACTTCTCTCAACGATTTGTCCTTTAATGTGTCACCTTCTTCGCAAAAAAAGCAATGGTTAGTTTTACCGTTGGGAAATATTGACACGTTGTACCAGGGCTTATAACAATGTAAATCGGATAAACCGGTTCTGCTTTTATCGTCTTGTTTTTTTAGTTTTCCGGTAACCAGTTTGAATGCCCTGTGTAAAAATTTAAAGGGGACCATTTTTTTAATCTCATCGTCGTATTTGTTGAGAATGCCTGTATTATGGGAGAGTTCTAGCCTTTTAGCTTCCGAAATGCCTTGCCAGAAAGATCTCTTTATTAGGTAATCTTCATTCAGCCTTTCCTCACCGATAAGATGTTCTACAACCGCATCTGGATCATAGATTATTTTATATCCTTCCTCTAGGATTTTGAGCTGTAGATAACGTTCTTCCTCACTTAACAACTTTCCTTCCTTTCTTCCCAATTCAGGAGGAAAATAGCTTACCTTTTCAAAAACGTTCTTCCGGAAAGACATATTACATCCCCATATAAGAGGCGATTTGATTTCTCTGGCTTGCTCCCATTCTATAAAGGTTGCCCCTATAAGGCCGTAAAAAATATGCTTGTCTAATTTTTTTAGTTTTTCAGGAACGTTCGAAGCAAACTTTGGTATTATTTTACCTCCTGTACACATAACCTCTTCGTCTTCGTAATGCCTTGCTAGATTTTCTAACCAGTTTTTAGAAGCCATAGCATCGTCATCGATGAAGGCCACTATGTTTCCTTTGGCTCTTTTTGCTCCCAGATTTCTTTGTTCTGCGAGGTTCTTGTTTTTTGTTTGTAAAAATTTAACACCTTCTAGTTTATCGGAGAAATCTGAGTTTGAAACTACAATAATTTCGAAATCCTTAAAGTCCTGTTTTTTCACCGAGTTCAAGCATTTTTTGAGCTGTTTCCTGCCTGTTGTGCATATAACAACAGAGGCCTTCATGAAAACAGACACCTAATCTTCTTCGGTGGTCTTCCCGAGACCTCTTCCGCCCAGGGAAGAACCAATTTTGTAGCTTATAGAATTTTTTATTGCAGTTAGTTCTTTCTCCAGTTCTGTTATTCTCTCGTTCTTTCTTCTCTTAATATCTTGTAGATTTTTCCTTAGCTCTTCTCTTTCCTTTCTCAGATTTTCTATAGTAGATTCCTTTCTCTCTCTTAGTTTTTCAATTTCCCATTCCTTTTCTTCTACCTCTTCTTTCCAAGATTCTTCTAATTTCTCTATATCTTCCTCCAGCTCCTCGACCTCCTTCTCCCTCTTCTCCTCAACCTTCTCTATATGATCCTTCAGTTCCTGAACATGTTCCTCCAGCTCCTCGATCTCCTCCTCTTTCCCCTCAACCTCCTTAACCCTCTGTTCCTCTTTCTCCTCAAGCCTCTCGGACCATTCTTCCTCCAGCTCCTTTGTGTATTTTTCTAAAGCTTCTATATCTTTCATTTGGAGTTCTATTTCTCTGTCCTTTCTTTCCATTTCCCTTTTTAGCGAGCTTATCCAAGACAGATAGAAATTACTGTGATCACATGCAATTTTTTTTATCTCTTCTATACCTTTCTCATTCCTTGCTAGGACTGTTACCTTTTCTTCGCCAAATATGGTTGAAAATCTCACATTGAAGTCGTCATATTCTTCGGATTCAGTTATCATTTCAGGAAAATTCGTGTGGTCGATATTTACATTAAGAAATGAGTCGAGAATCGTCTCTGCTTTATTTATACTCTCACCCAAGCTTGAAAAATGTATTAAAAGTTCAGATTTTTTTACGAGTTTGCTTAAATTTTTTATCTCTTTTCCATCAACTACCAATAAGTCGAAGTCTATCTCAGCTTTGTTTTCACTGTAAATCTCAAAGTCCGAATTTCTCCAGGGCTTCTGTTTTTTTGTCTCCGGTACAACGATCACATTTTTCTTATCCTTAGATAAAATTTTCAAGACCCTGCCCACAAAGTCTATTTTATTCATTCCTTTCTTCCTCGGGGAGTAGACACCATTTTTCTTTACCTTTAACCTCTTTCTTAAATTTTTCACCCTCAAATATATAACCCTTCTCTATCTCCTCGAGGATCTTTCTGTCTTTTGTTACAGACACAGGGCCCCGGGGCCTATCCTCTTTGAGGGGTTGAATAAGTAGAAACTTTGAATCAGGGAAGGAGGATTCTGGATTTTTTTCCTCAACAAATACAACCTTTTCTGGAATATCCCTCTTGTTTTCGTATATATGAACCTTAATTTCCTTCAGAAAGACATTTCCATCGCAGTCTTTGACGGAAAGCTTAAACGGGGATTCATGTAGGAGAAGGGAATCTGTCTCGAATACAAATTCATTTCCATCTTTCCTTTCACCAAATATCTTCAACGGAACCTCTCCGTTGATCTCCGACCGAAAGGTAAGATATAGCTGATCCACTTCCTCATTAAGTTTGATCAGTGATTTCATGCTACCACCTTCTTCGAGAACATAGGATTCAGTGTTGCCATTATAAACTTTAAATTCCTCTACCTTCTCATTTTCTGAAACTAATGATTTATTTTTTCTTTTTAATTGAGTGTCATGGGTAGATCTGGCTTCTTCTTCCATACATTTTTCTAACGCTTCTTTTGTTTGCATCTCTTTGACTGTATAAGATCCATCTTTTTCAGTCAAACGTGCAGCGTTTTCATAGTTTCTTTCTATTTGATCACGGCCGAAGAGTTTCCTGTAAACGATGAAACTTTCTCCTTCATTGAACCTCTTGGGGATATCTATTGCCTTGCCAAAAATATAGGGTTCACCATCGGGGAATTCTCCCTTTCTCTTCCTTGGTTGAAATATAAGTGTTTCTGGTAGTTTCTTTCCGTTTTGATCTTCAAAAATCTCGATTTCAATTTCTTTATCAATTTTTTCATCATCTAAGCAAAGTGAAATTCTATGTTCACCTTCATCCAGCATCAACGAGTTGATATCAAATTCAACAACACATCCGTTTTTTTCACATTCAACATTTTTTGAGTACAAAGAAGCCTCTAGATCCCCTTTAACACTGTCCATAAAGTCGGCCCTGAATATTTCAAATTGTTTTTTTGTGCTGATCTCACCTCTGATACCTTCTTTCTGTGATAGGACGTAGCTTTCTTTACCTTCTTCGTCAAAGAATCTCAAATTTTCAATTAATGAGTTCCTGATATCCTTTTTAAATGTTCGAAGATCCTCGTTTTTTGATTTCCAAGATAAAAATCTTTTATATTTCTTCAGCACATCACTTGTGTTACCTATTTCTTTTACTTTACCGTCGTTAAGGAAGACTGCTCTATCGCACCATTTTTTTATTGCGTTTAGGTTGTGGGATGCGAGAACTATGGTTTTTCCATCTTCTTTCAATTTTTCCATCTTCTTTAGACATTTCATCTGAAAATCGCCGTCTCCCACCGACAGAACTTCGTCACTGAGAAAGATGTCGGCATTCGTGTATATAGCAGTGGAAAAAGCCAATCTCAGCTTCATTCCGTCCGAGAACTTCTTTAGCTTCGTATTCATAAACTCATATAGCTCGGAGAAGGAAACTATGTCTTCGTATTTTCTCTCCAATTCTTTTTTACTTAGTCCCAATACGGAACCGTAAAGGTATATATTTTCCTTTGCCGTTATTTCCTCTTCAAGTCCTCTACCGAGGCCTAAAATAGATACAGTCTTTCCGTTTCTTTTGACTTCGCCTCTACTTGGACTCATTATGCCTCCGATTATTTTCAGAAGCGTGGATTTACCTGAGCCATTTTCACCGACCATACCAAGCCATTCACCGTCTTTGACATCAAAGCTCACGTTTTTCAGAGCCCATATTGTATCTTGTTGAGGTCTTTTGACCTTCAATCTCTGTAAAATTCCGTTTCTGTCTTCCAGTTCTTTGTTTATTTTAAACTTCTTGGAGACATCGTTGATTTCTATTCTCTTCATATTTTACCCATAAATTTGACTTTTCTTCGTTTAAAGCTGGTGTATCCGATTATAAAAACTACGAAGGAAAAGATAAGAAGCAAAAGAACGTTTTCTAGAACAGGTATGTAGCTCACGAAATCCCCCAGTGGGTGTAGCAGGGATTCTTGGTATAATAATATTAGCCTGCTGATAGGGTTCAGAAGGTAAATTCCCCTGTAAACCTCTGGTATCTTTCCCACCCTATAAACTATGGGCGCCAAGAAGAAGAGCGCTTGGAAGAAGACTTTTAATATGTGATCTATATCCCTGGTCTCCACATAGGAAACAGATAGGTGCATACCAAAACCCATAACCATAAGAAGCTGTGATAAAACGAGGAAGGGAAAGATAAGAGCTAACCATCCGGGAACTATACCTGAGATAAATATTATAGAAAAGAATACTACACATTCCAGTGAGAATTTTATGAAACTGGCCAGCGAGGAGGAGATGGGAACTACTTCTTCCTTGATGTTTACCTGGTTCAAAATACCTTTGTTTTCTACCAGACTTTTTGTGGTGGACTCTATACCGTCCTGGAGGAATCTATGTGGTATGAATCCTGCTATAAAGAACAGAACCCAAGTATAGAAATCCAGTCCTATTACAAGAGGGAAGATGGTTGCAAATACGAGGATTATGCCCGCTGGTTCAAGCAATGACCAAAGCAGCCCCAGTCTTGATTGGCCGAACTCCATCTTCAACTCCTTTTTTACAAAGGTCCATATCCTCCCTCTGTTCGACCAGAGTTCATCTACTTCTTCCTTGATGGTGTTTATCATAAAATGCCCTCGATTTCATGTAAGGTGTATTTTAAGTTATTACTTGTGTATTTTTTGAAAGGTTTCATCCGGTAGTTGTCCTTCATTTCCTCACAACGCCTTGACCAACCACCGACTTCAAGGTTTATCTCACAGCCTATACCTTCAAAGTAAAACAAACATTCTTCATCTATCATATTTTTTATTTCATCTCTGTTATCCAGTGAATATTGGGTTGAGATCTTTCTTCTATTGATACCTGTTAAAACACTAGGGGCTTCGGTTATGATGAAACAATCCTCTGGAACTTCGTTCCTCAGTTTTGAAACTGTTTCTGTCTGTAAAACCTTACCTTCTTCTGTCCTCGACGCGGGATTTATAGGATGTATAAGTAACCCTGTGATAATTGTTAAAGTAATCAGTGCTAAAAAGGTCACATGCCTGAGTTTTTTCATTTCTATCCTTTCGATTAACCATGACATAATTTTAGCTGCGGATAAGGCAACAACAAGTATCAGGGGTATGAACATCCTTCCTGTTCCGGTATGAAACAGAAAAACAGGTGAAAACAGAACTGTCCATATTACTGTGAAGCGGAATAGGGAGTTGTCTTCTGTCTTCAATAGATATAGTCCAAATAATAACGTTATCAAGGTTATAGGCATTGTAAGTGAAAAGGATAGGTAGTTTGTTATTTCGAAAGGATTTATCTCAACTATGGAAATGTACCTTCTGACTGAATAAAATATAAACCTCGAATAAATCAGTATTGATATCAACAGTACTCCGATGATGCTTAATTCTCTGTAGTCATCAGAATAGAGGTCATCGAGCCCCCCTTCATAGTAAAGTATCAGAAGGATGATTGGCACAAGTATTATATTTTCAATGCGGAGTGTTACCGCAAAAATTGTAGTTGCGACTGCGGTGAGGAGCCACGGCCATTTTTTGATGTTTGTATACCTATAGGTTGAGATTAAGGATACGAGTATGAAGAAGAAAGAAGTTACATAGCTTTCTGCAGTAGCTGACCAGTGGACATGTATCGGTGCAACTGCAAAGATCAGTGAAGCAAGTACCGAAAGCTCTAACCTTTTCGTTTTCATATATACAAGGACAAAAATTAGGGCACATGATAATGCACCCAGGATAACGGAGTTCCAGAAGATTAAAAAAAGATTAAATCCAAACAAGGCGGTGAGCACACTCAAATAAAATGGATAACCTGCTGGTTTGTAGTATTCTTGACAGACCTCTTCGGTGCCTTCATAGCTACAGAGAAGGGGCTCTTGTTTCTCCCTTAGGCTCTCAGAAACCTGAACATTTTGTGGTTCATCGAGGTAGAGTTGGTATGTCATGGGCTGCACAGCCCGGAAAGCCATTGCTAAGATGAAGATAAAAAACAGAGCACTTAGAACTTTTTTGTTGGGTACTTTGAGCATCTTCCAGTTTTTCAAATGCACGACAACGGAAAATATAAACAGAACAAAAACACCCAACAGGATATAGTATCTGTTGGGTATAACCGTTTCTCTTATATCCCCGGTAGCTCTTCCTTTAGAAACACCGTAAACAGCAAAGCTCAAGCACCTCTCATCTTGATTTTCCTGTAGTTCTGCTGGGATATCACAGCCTTGTAGAGAATTCAGATCAATTACATTTTCTCCCTCTTTAAACGTGATATTTTCAAAGAATATTTTGTGGACCGTTTCCTCTGGGCTGAACTCTATATCGCGGACACCTACCCTTTCATTGTTTATTTTCACCTCTACAGTTTTCGGTGGATTAAACGCACTGATATCGAGTCCCATGACCATATCCGTGGATTCGTTCTGTGTGTTGTACAGATACAGAGTCCCGTTTTTTCCCATCCAGTGGAAGTCCATGTGATCTCTCGGGGATTCGTGGTGCCATTCTTCCTTTGGATACCAGTTTTTTCCGTGGTAAAATTTATCCTCTACCCCTTCCTTTACTATGAAGTCTTCGACGAATAGAGATACGCCTGTTGGAACGTTTATCTTTACTATATTTTCCCCGGGATTCAGTTCCAGAACTTTGCTTGTGTACAGTTTATAGTCTTCTTCAAATGGAAAACGATCGATTTCTTTGTTGTTGTAGAATACTCCTATTTCTTCCTCTTTTCGTTGAGGTCCGGAGAATTTGAAGGATATCCTTATTTTTTTTGTTGAATCGGCAAAACTGTTTATTTGAACCTCTCCTGTGTCAAAGACTTCCTTGGTTTCTTCGCTGATTTTCCAGTTCTTTGAAAAGAATATCTTTTCTTCTCTGATTTTATTTTCATCTAGAATTTTCAGGGATTTTTGATCGATTCTAAAACAACCTTCGTTACATTTCTCGACGCTTATAGAGATATTGTTCTTGCCTTTCTCGAGTTCAAGCGATCTGGTTACGATCCTTTGACTTCCATAGATACTTGCACTATAGACTTCCTCTTCATCCAACGAAACTCTGATCTCGTTTTCTTTTACTTCTGGTTCTATGAAAAATGCAAGCTTGGCTTTTCTTGCTTCATCATCTCTGTTGAGAACTACCACATCCGATGATCTACCAGGAAAACCTTCTGTTTTCTGTTCTTCCCAGTTTTCAGGTACTTCCAGCTCAAGCCTACCTCCATCTAAGGTCTGAAAATCTGGTAAAAAATCTACTCCTGGAACACTGTAATCCATCTCGCCGAAGGACCCCGATAACACTAAAACCACTGAAAATACCAGAAATAAAACCACAAATATTTTAGCTTCTTTACTGAACATAGGTTCTAATATAGCCTTTTTGAGATAAAAGTTTTGGAAAGCTGTACTTTTTATCAGGTACAAATTTTATTTCTCTTTAATACCTGGTTTAATATTTTTATTCTTAGAGACCAATATCTCTTGGAGCATGGATGAACTTTTTAAGAGAATAGCTCGGTGGGGCCAGGGGAAAACAGAACCTCCCTATACAGTACAGCTACACCTAACAAACAACTGTAACCTTTCGTGTGGCTTTTGTCCAACTGTATCGCTGAAAAATGAAAATGAGGTGGATTATTCCGAGGAACTTTCTCGAGAGAAGTGGATTGATTTGGTGGAGGAGGGCGAGAGGCTCGGTGTGGAAGAATGGCATATATGCGGTGGCGGCGAGCCGCTGATTGACAAGGAACTTGCCCTGGATTTAATGGAAAGAATAAAGAGTTATGGGGCCAGGGGTGAACTCGTGACGAATGGGACTCTTATCGATGATAGAACGGCCAAAAAAATTGTTAAAATGAACTGGGACCATGTATCAGTTTCTATAGATGGGCCAGACAAGGAGACGAACGATGGAATAAGGAGCCAGGGAAGCTTTGAGAAGGCTGTTAATGGGGCCGAGAATCTTTCGAGGTATAGAAAGGGCGATGGCCCTCAACCTCTTCCTTCACTTCTTTTTCTTACTTCTACTGTATTTGATTTTACTCTCAAGCCCAATCTTGCTGTTGAGACAGTTCTCTGTAGTGAGAACCACGACAAAGTCGTTGATATGGTCAGACTGACTAGTGATATAGGTTTTGATGAAATCAGATTCAACACCTTGAATATATGGAATGAAGTTGGTGAAAAACTGGCGATGGATATCTCAGAAGTTCACACATTGAAGAAAGAGCTAAAGAAGGCCGGAGAAGTTGCAAAAGAAGTGGGCGTCGGTATGAGCGTTGCCGACAACTTTAAAGCAGAAGATCTTAAGGAAAATATAGATACTGCGAGGGAAATGGGGAGGCTTGTCGGACTGTTGAACTCTCTTGGTGGTGAAAATGGATAAGGGAAACGTAGGTCGTAAATTATTTTCTTACTATACTAATCTACCTGTCTGTAAGCCAGATATGATAAACCTGGGACTAACGCACAGATGTGATATGGGCTGTAAAGTTTGTAATACAAAGGAGAAAAATCCTGACCTAAAAGAGGAGATGAGTGCCGAAGACCTTAAGAAATTGATAAAAGATATAGGAAGGTGGGGAGATATTGGAGTGAGTTTCGCAGGCGGCGAGCCTCTGATAAGAAAGGATATCTTGATCGATTGTATAAAAACCGCCAAGGATGAGGGTTTGACAACTTATATGACTACCAATGGCCGCCAGGTAGACAAGGAAACTGCAGAGGATATAGTTGATTCAGACCTTGATTTTATTTCTGTGTCCCTCGACGGAATCAACGAGGAAACCAACAACTACATAAGAGACAGCGGGTCCCACGAAGGAGCTGTAAGGGCGATTGAAAACTTAAAAAAAAGTAAAATAGAAAATGGATCTGATTTGAAGATAGGCCTGACTACTGTAGTAAATAGTAAGAATCTCGATGATCTGATAGGTCTTCATGATTTTGTGATGGAAGAGGATCTCTATGAGATAAATTATCATCCTTACGTTCCGGACAATTCTTTTATGAACAAGGTCGACTACGAGAACGATGAATTCTGGATACAGGAAAAGGATCAAGAAAAACTGGAGAAAGTTGTGAAAAAGCTCATCGAGATAAAGAAATCGGAAAAAGGGAGGATAGGAACCTCTGATTTTATACTGGAAAACATACCTGATTACTTTGAAAATAAAGAGAAGTTCAGTAAAGGTCAATGCCTTGCAGGTCAAGCATATATGTATGTCAAGCCGAATGGAAATGTAGATGTATGTGGCAAAGGCCCTTCCTTTAACCTGAGACCCATGAACGTCAAAGATAGAGGCATAAAGGAGATCTGGCGAAGTATAAACTTTTTCATAACCCGTCTAAAGATAAAGGTATGCGACAGACCATGCTTAATGCTTTGTTTTCCTAAGATAAACGCCAGAAGCTTTGCGAAAGAGGTGATATCTTGAGGTATGATAATACGCTCCAGGTTTTGAAGGATTACTGCCTGAAGACATTATCTTATCATCTGAATTATCCTCTCGTGAAACCGGAGAGAATAAACATAGCCACGACCTTTTCTTGTCCTCTGAACTGTGAGATGTGTGGTATACCCGAGGCAGACGAAGGTGGTGATGAGCTATCAGTATATCAGTGGAAGGAAATATTGAAGCAGACCGCAGAATGGGGAATAGGTCATGTTAGTTTTTCTGGTGGCGAGACGATGGCAAGGAAGGAGAAAACTCTGGAACTTCTGAGGTTTGCGAAAAAACTTGGTTTGGAGATAGATCTGATAACCAATGGAATGTTCTTTGATGATGAAACCACAAAGAGAGTTCTTAAGGTAGGCGTGGATAGAATTACTATTTCGGTTGAGGGATCTACAAAAGAAAAACATAATTCTATAAGAGGTGAAGGGTCCTTTGAGAGTGTTATCAGTACAATAAATAAGCTGAATAAATACAGACATCTCGCTGATTATATTGAGTATGAGTTTTCTACGGTCGTATTAAACAAAAACTACGATGACCTACTTGATATATACAGTCTTATGAAGAGTAAGGGCTTCGATTTCATAAATTATCAGGCCTTGGTTCCTGATAACAGCTTCAAGAAAGGACAGGACTACAATGATGGGTTGTGGTTGAACAAGAAAGAAGCAGACGAACTGGAGGAGACAGTGGAGGAACTTATAAGAATAAAGGAGGAAACAGGCGACGTAAGAAACACCAAAAAATATCTGAGAAAAATGCCCGAGTACTTCCGTAAGAAGGAGACGTTTGACTATGGAAAGTGTATGGCTGCCTATGAAGTTATACATATAGATCCCTACGGATACATTGATCTCTGTGGCCTCGGTCCTAAGATAGATGTAAAGGAAAAGGACCTGAGGAAAGTGTGGAAGGGGAAAGATTTCAATTATATCAGAGAGAAGACAAAGAGATGTAGCAGGCCCTGCTTGTTACTGTGTTACAGAAAACTTGATCTAGAAGACCTTATCAAGACTCATTTGGAGGCATCGATAGCCGATGTTTGAAAAGATGAATCTCGTGAAGCAGTATCTTCTGCATGTTCTGTCCTATGAGCTGGACTACCCGTTTTCGGATCCCACCGAGATCAATTTCCAGATGACAAATTGTTGTCCTCTTCGTTGCAAGATGTGTAATATACCCGAAAACAAAAAGAACAAGGACGAGTTGACCGTCAAAGAAATGAAAAAGGTGGTCGACGAGGCAGAAGAGTGGAGCGATGACAAAAAATATGCGAGCTTTGTTGGCGGAGAAGCCCTTATAAGAGAGGAAGAAACTTTGGAAATGATAAAGTATTGTAAGAACAGAGGACTGCATACGACGTTGGTTACGAGTGGCGTTCTTCTCGATGAAGATATTTGCAAGGAACTCGTGAATATAGGATTGGACAGGATAGCCTTTTCTGTAGATGGAGCAAATGCAGAGACGCACAATGAGATCCGTGGTGAGGATGTCTTTCAAAAGGTGATTAAATACCTTGGGAAAATATTGGATATGAAGGAAGGTAGACCCAAAGTGGATGTGAACACCGTAATAATGTCTCAGAACTTGGAAGAGCTACCTGAGATACACGAAATGGTAAGAGAAATGGGTGTGGATGAGATCTTCTATCAAGCCGTTGTGCCTGATAACACATATACAGGCAGAGACTCGTATGATTCTGATGTATGGATTGGTGAGGAAGACAGAGGAAAATTGTATGATGCCATGGAGAGGTTGAAAAGGCTTAAGGAAGAATATGGAGTAATTAACAACAGCAAAAGGTATCTGGATCTTGTTCCGAAATACTTCATGGAGAAAGAAAAGTTTGAACCCGGTAAATGCCTCGCTGGATTTATGGGCCTCAATATAGACCCTTATGGTGATATAAGTATCTGCGGTTTTGGCCCGAACATAAACGTCAGGGATGGCCATATAAGAGACCTTTGGAAGTCTGAGGAGTTCAGGGAGACCAGAAAGAAAATTAGAGAATGTACACGACCATGTATGATGCTCTGTTACAGAAAGGCCAGCATATCCGAACTATTGGACAGAGTTGTTTGATAAAATGAAAAGACCTGAGAAGATAAAGGATGCTGTGGAAGAGTCGGCAGTGATTGGACCGGAATTAGTTATGATAAGTCCGACGGACCGATGTAATCTCAATTGTAGGACCTGTTGGAGAGGGGACAAGGAAGAGAAGTTTGAGGTTGGACTGTCCCTTGAGAAGATTAAGGAAGTCCTTGATGACTGTGAGAGGTTGAACGTACAAAAGATAGATTTTACAGGGGGCGGTGAACCATTTCTGAGAGACGAAATATTTGATATGATAAGGGAAGCCAAGAAAAGAAAAATGGAAGTAGGTTTAACTACGAACACCTGTCTCCTTGATGAAGAAAAAGTAAGGAAGCTTGTTAAACTAAATATTGATGAAATTTTACTTTCATTGGATGGGATGAAGGAAACAAACGATTTCCTTAGAGGGGATGGCGTTTACGACGATGTAATGAAATCTCTTGGGCTTTTTGAGCGAGTAGGCTTTGAAGGAACACTCGGTTTTTCTGTGGTTATAACTTCCCAGAACTATGATGATTTTATGGCCATCGCAAAGCTTGCTGAAGACAAGAAAATTGATTATATAAATTTTATAATAATGAATGTTTGGAAATCCAATAAAGATTTGGATCCAAGAAGAAGGGAAGAGGAAATCATGAATGAGCTCAAAGCTGTGAGTAGCTTTGAGGATGAGGCCGGATTTGATACAAACGCTGACAATATACTTGAGTACGGTCTGGTTGGAAGAGGACCTCCGGAGTTTTGTTTTGCACCGTGGGACATGGCTTTTGTAAACGCTTCTGGAGAGATGATGGCGTGTTGCACCCTGGCGAGTTACTATAAAAATATCCTTGGTAATCTGGAAGACGAGAACTTCTACGAACTCTGGACCGGTGGAAAGATAAGAGAGTTTAGAGAGGAAATTAAGAACGGTGCTTTTCAGGAGAAATGTAAGGAATGTTTGCCTGACTTCATAAAAAAATATAACAAAATATATAGGAGGTTGAAAAGAGATTATGGATTCAAAGGTTGAGAGAATAAAAAAATGGATGGAGGGCAAAAAGAGAGGGCCTGTGCGTGTAGAGCTTCATCCAACGGATAGATGTAACCTCGACTGTCGTTTCTGTTGGCGCAAGGGCGACAACGAGATCCGACCTGAAAAGGAGCTTAGCAAGGACAAACTAATAGACATCGTGGACGAAGCCGCAGATATGGGTGTGGAGGAGTGGATAATATCTGGTGGTGGCGAGCCAATGTTAAGAAAGGAAACTACACTTCAGGTTATGGAAAGAATCAAGGAACACGGTATGTGGGGCCAGTTGACTACAAACGGCTGTCTTCTGAAAGAAGAAGATGTTGAAAGGATAGTGGATATGAGATGGGACCAAGTTCAGATAAGTATCGATGGTCCGGACGCCAGGACACATAACTTCATAAGACAAGAGGACTACGCATTCAGAAAATCAGTTAAGGCCTCAAAAATGATAAGTTCTGAAAAGAAGAGACAGGAGAGTTCGAATCCTTACTTAGGTTACAACACTATTATACATAATAGGGTTCATGACAAATTGGAGGAAATGATAGTCCTGGCAGATAGCGCGGGCTCTCAGCTTGTATATTTCGAACCAATATATCCTGGTTACAGTTCTAAAGTTCGACTGGAATTGGACGAAGGAGAAAAGAAAGAGATGGTGGAGCACGTGGACCGGGCCGAAAGACTAGCCGAAGAGCTGGATGTAGACACCAACATAGGAGAGTATAGGGAGAAGTATTCGATAGATAAAGACTCTTTTGGAGACAGGGTTATAGGAAAGGTACAAGATAACAGGGAAGGTTTTCTAGGAGCACCGTGCTACCAGCCATGGTATCTCTTGGGTATAAAAGGTTCCGGGCTCGTAGGATGCTGCTCAACCTTTGAAGAAGGTGTCTACATTCACGATAGAAGCCTAAAGGAAGTGTGGTTCAGTAAAAAGTTCCAGGAGCTCAGAGAAGAGATGTTGGAGAAGGATATACCCGAATATTGTTCCAAGTGCAGTGTCGTAGTTCTGAAGAGTAACGAAAGAATAAGAAAAATACTCAGCTCGGGGAGCTTAGGTTTGAATGGTAAGCTGAAAGAAAAGATCGGAGAGGTATTCTAAATGAAAGAAAAGATCGAAAGGATAAGGAAGTGGAGGAATGGAAACGAAGCTGGGCCCTATACTTTGGAAATAAATCCAACAAACAGATGTAATCTATCCTGTCGATTCTGTTGGTTGAGAAGCGCTAAGCCTGACAAGTTCGATGAGCTTAGTGACGAGAAAATATTGGATGTTATTGAAGAGGCTGTGGAACTGGGTGTAAAAGAGATAAGAATACCCGGTAGCGGCGAGCCTCTTTTGAGAAAAGAACTTATTGAGAAGGCTATTCGAAAAATAAAAAATAATTCGATTCATGGCCTTTTGATAACGAACGGTACACTCATGGAAAAAGACCTTATGGAACAGATGGTGAAATGGGGCTGGGACAATTTAACGGTTTCTTTGGACGGGCCGGATGCAATGACTCATGATTACCTGAGGAATAATAAGGGAACTTTTGGAGAGGTTATCGAGAAGTTAAAAGTTCTGAGATATTTGAAATCCCAGAAAGGTACCAGGAAGCCCAAGCTGCGCATAAATACCGTGCTTACCAACAAAAACTACGATAGACTTTCAGAACTGGTGGAGCTTGTCAGTGAGTTTGGTTGTGAGGATATCCAGCTTCAGCCTATGACACCCTTTTCGGAGGTAGGTGAAGAATGTGTTTTCGATGGAAAGGACGAAGAACTGGACAAGTACCTGGAAAGAGCTTCACAGGCAGCAGAGGAGCAAGGCATTTACAATAACTTCGAGAACTTCGTTTCCAGCGACATAGTCAAAAGAACGGACGAGATAGATGAAGTGACAATAGAAGGTTTAGATTCATCCTCGGGAAGTTTTTCTTCGGCTCCGTGTTATCAGCCATGGTACAGCATGGTTATACTGCCTGACGGTACTGTTGGACAATGCTCAATTTTCGGTGGTGACGGCGGTGAACAAATAAAAGGAAAAAGCCTCAGAGAGGTCTGGTTTGGTGAATACTTTGAAGAGGTTAGAAGAAGAATTCTTGACCATGACCTATTTTCCTATTGTAAAAACTGCTGTGTGCCTCTCAACTTTGAAAACAGAAAAATAAGGAACACTTTGAAATGTTGTGATTAGAACCTCGAGCTTTGGAATTTGATTTTTTAAAATAATTCGTCTGTATTATTCGCTTTGGTTGTTTAGATTTTTGAAGATGGAATATATCATATTTGTTGTCTCAGCAAATGTTGTGCAGCTTGCTGATTTTAAATTGGCTCTGGACATCTTTTTTTGAAGATCCTTGTTTTCTATAATTTTTTTAATTTTATTTTTCAAGTCTTTTAAACTGCCTTGATCATAAAAAATAACTTCACCACCTTCGCTTTCTACTGCTTCTTCGATTTCCTCTAAGTTGGACGCAAGTACAGGTCTACCATAACTCTTGGCAAGATTTAAAACGCCGCTAGTTCCCGTAGCACTCCTATAAGGAAGTATTACAAGATTAGCATTGGAGAACAAGGCTTTGAGTTTTTCAGAAGGGACGTATCCCGTGTATTCGACGTCTAAATTAGGATAATTTTTTTTGACTCTTTCTAAGTATTCTGGGAAGTTTGGATGAGATTTTCCGGCTACGGTCAGGGTTATGTCATTAAAGTCAGACTTGAGCTCTTTGTAAGTTTTCAAAAGAAGGTCGAGCTCCTTTGTAGGTGACCAAAATCCGAAAGCAAGGATATCTTTACCTGAGAAATCCATTTCGACTTTGTTTCTGAACCATGTTCCATGTGGCACCTTTACAACATTTTCGTTACCATATTTTGATTTCAATATCTCCTTGAAGCTCTCAAGAGTCACAGTAACTGAGTCCACAAAATCTAAACTTTTGACCACTGTTTCCATTCCCAGATTGTTAAACAGGGAGTCTTTGATGCCCGGTATATCAGAAAGTTCTACATTTTCACCTAAATTATGAAGTGTGACCACAACTTTTGATCTTCCAAATAATTTTACAAGGGCAGGTGTTATGCCTCCGAGAAAATTTATCAGCCTGCCTTTTCCCCAGCTCATCATATGTTGATTGAAATAAACTATATCGGGGTCGTAAAATTTTATTTTTCTAAAAATTTTCAAGGGTGCAAGTAAACTGTTACTTTTCCAACATCTAGAAATCCTGATATTTTCCTCGGACTCAAAACGATTGCCTTCGGGGTGCGTATTTGCCAGAACAATTACTTCCTTTATTTCTTCTTTTTTGACAAGGTTTTGAGTTATCTCTCTACAATATTCAGATAAATTACCTTTATTTGGAGGGTAGGAAGATACAACACAAACTTTCATAAAAACAATTACTTATTATTTTTAATAAACTTGAAGAAATATTACCTGTTATGGGAGTGTTGCCTGTTACGAAGACACAGTTACGGGAAATACTAAAAAACGATCTAGTAGTTTCGGCGCTGTTCTTCCTCTCTGGTTTTTTCATAAGCTTTTATATCGTAAACAAAATAGGATTTTGGGCGAGGGATACTGCCCTTTTTTTGGGTCATCGTCCAATACAACATGAGCTAGAACACCTTGAGACAATAAATTCGCTCTGGGTCAGACTTATTCCGTCGGTTTCACTGCTTAGAATGATTCAGGCCCTCTTTTTAGCATTAGGAATATTTGCGTCTTATTTTCTCTTCAAGTTTATAACAGATAGAGAAACAGCCATACTTTCATCACTTCTACTGGTAACTACACCCTTCTTCATTACGGCGGCAACAGAAATATATCCCGTTCTTTCATTTCTGTTTGTGGTATCTGTTTTGTCGTTCTTCAAGTACGTGGATTCTGGAATAGAAATCTACGCCTACGCAACAGCTTTTGTAGTGGGTGTAGGAATAACACAACGTGTTAACTTTGCCTTCGCTGTAGTGTCCCTGTTCGCTTCTTCACTTATTATGCATTTCTTTGGTGAAGTAGACATTTTTAAAGGGAAATTTATGAAGGTTCTATCTGTATCTCTAGTTCTATTAGTGTTAGGCACAATGCCGGTTTTGATCTCTTTTGTAAGAAGCGAAAGTCCCTTTGAGGATTTAAGCCAGTCCGTTACTACACGGGAGGAGACATCTGTAGGGGACCTGGCTGATGAATTTACAAAGACATTCTTTACAGCAGATAGAAGAATTTGGTATGGATATGAATTTGGATATAGAGAATTCGATTACCTATACAAAAGAGATTATGGACCAGAACTCAGGAACGATAGGACATGGTTAGCAGCTTCAAGAGTTTCCTTAATATTATTCATCGCATCTCTGATAGGTTTTGCAGTTATATGGTTCAAAGAAAGGTTGAATGTATGGGAAAAGATAGTTGCCCTGACTGTTTTAATATACCCCCTCTTATTCCTTGTAAATCCTGGTGGAATGCATGAGGTTTATTATCACCAAATCTACATGATAATACCGCTTATTACTATTGTCGGACTGAAAAAAATGAATTCCAGGGTCCTTGTAATTTGTTTAGTAGTTCTATTGACCGTAAACGGTGTAAGAATCTATCAGTTCAACGAACTTCTTTCCGATCGTGAAAGACTCGAAGTCGAAGCTCCGGCATTTACTCACCTTGAAGGTAGGGCTCTGAACTACATCGAAGAGCCCGAAAACTCAAAGGTCATTACCATGGAATGGGAAAGAAGCCACGGCTTCAGATTACTCACGAACGATAAATTAGATTTGTTGGCATTGGAGGAAGTTGGAAGATTCCAGAATTCCTCCAGTATCATACTGGATCTCATGAAAAGTGAAATAAGGGAAAATACCTATTTGGTTATGCCTGTAGAGAACTGGAAGGAATCCGAGGCCGAAAAAATAATATATTATTGCTTTGCTGAAAAGGAGGATAACTGGTGCGACGCTGCACTACGGGCCCTGGAAAAATATATCAAGGAAGAGAATCCCAAATATGAAATAGTTGGAAATATAGAATCTCTGGGGGGTATAGAGGTTTACGATATTTACAGGATAAAGGAATAGATAGTCATTTTAAAATCTGAGGAGGATGTGTGTGAAAAAACAGACCCGTAGGATTTCATTGAGAAGATTGAAGAAATGGATAAATGGGGAAAGAGCAGGACCGGTGAAGGTGGATATAGAGCCCACGGCTTGCTGTAATCTCAAGTGTAAGTTTTGCTGGCAGAGGGATGAAGAGAGGGTTGAATGGTGTGACTATGGTAGAACCCTTTCTTCTGAGAGACTTGTGGACATAGTAAGAGAGGCAGCTGATATGGGAGTGAGGGAGTGGCAGGTTGCTGGTGGTTGGGAACCAACTGCTGATATTGGAAAGACCTATCCTATGCTGAAAGAGATAAAGAAAAATGATATGTACGGGTGCATAACAACCAACGGCGTGGGTTTTGAGGAAAAACACATAAGGAAGCTTGTGGAGATGGGTTGGGACCAGATGCTTCTTTCAGTTGAGGGTCCCGATGCTGAAATCCATGATGGTCTTACACAGGTAGAAGGTTCTTTTAAGAGAGTTGAAAAAAACGTAAGATTATTTCAGAAGTTTAAAAGAGAACTTGGAAAAGAAAAACCGAAGTACAGTGTCCACGCAGTTCTGAACAGCGAAAACTACGACAAGCTGGCCGAAATGGTCGAGATGGCTGATGATTGGGGTTGTGAAGGGGTTAACTTTGAGCCGATGTTACCGTGGTCGGATGAGGCCGAGGATATAAAACTTAGTGAGAAACAGAGAGAGTTATTGGATTATTATATCGATAAAGGTTTGGAGGCTGCGAACAGGCTGGAGGTTCATACGAATCTCGGGGATATAAAGGGAGAGGACGATCTAGTTGACAAGGACGTTGACTCCAAGGAGGTTTTGGAAAGGAGTGTGAAGGAAAAAGAAGAAAACATAGTAAATTCGCCCTGTTATGTGCCTTGGCTATCATTGGAGATAAGGGTCAGTGGTAGAGTTGTGCCTTGTAGGCTTTGCGACAATGACGCAGGAGCTCCAGAGATACATGATAGAAGCCTCGACAAGATATGGTATGGTGATTATTTCAATCGTATGAGGAAAAACATGGTAAAAAGAAACCTACCGGATTATTGTTCCACGTGTGCATCTGGTGATATAGTTGACCAAGAGAAGTTGAGAAAAAGACTCAAAGAAGGCAAAGTAAAAAGAAAGCTTCATGACGTGATTGATTGATGGACGAACATGAGAGGAATAAAATAAGAAGAATACTCGACTGGTTCAGAGGCGAAAACCCGGGTCCCTGGAAGATAGATATTGAGCTACACAGAAGATGTAACCTCCGCTGTCTCTCGTGTTCTAGAAGAGGAGCGGATAGTTACGAGAAGATAAACGAACACTCGAAGGAAATAGAGATGTCTACAGAGAAATGGCTTGAAATTATCGATGAGGCATCGGAGCTTGGTGTTGAAGAATGGCACATCGCAGGAGGCGGTGAACCGATGTTAATACCCGATAGAACGTTGTCATGCATGGAGAGGATAAAAAGGCAGGGAATGTATGGGATTCTCACTAACAACGGAACGCAGTTCGATGAGGAAAAGATACGGAGGACTATAGATATGGGATGGGATGTAATCCATTTTTCTATCGACGGCCCTAGTTCTAATATACACGACTATCTTCGGCAAGTAGATGGTACTTTTGGAAAGGCCACACAGACTTTGAAAAAATTCCAGGTGATGAAAGATAAACTTTCGGTTGAAAAACCCGAAATAAGGGTTAATACTGTTCTGTCTGCAGAGAACTATGACAAACTACTTGAAATGGTCGAATACCTCAATGAGCTAAATGTAAGCTACTGGTTTATAGAGCCACTGATAGTCTATTCAGGCTATGGTAAAAAACTGAAGCTGAACAAAAAGCAGATGAAGGACTTCAAGGAAAATTATTACTCCCGTCTCGTCAAAAAATGCAAGGAACATGGAATAGGTAACAATTTTGAAACCCTCAAGGGAAACCTTGATGATGGATTAATAGAAGGAACGAATGAAATGCAGGAAGTAGTGAGAAAAGATAGTGAAAAAGAAGAGGGCATTCTTTCCGTGCCCTGTTATCAGCCTTTCTTCCACATGGTTGTCAAGTGTGATGGTAATGTAAACTTTTGTGATGTTTTCACCGAAACAGGTATAAGCGTAAAGAGCAAGTCTCTGAAAGATATCTGGTATGGCGATTATATGAGCAAGGTAAGAGAAAAGATGCTGGAAAATAAACTACCTGGTTACTGTGGTAAATGTAACCCGAGCAACACGACGCAGAGGAGACGGTACAGGAAAGAGATGAAGAAGATGCTTAATGACGATGGTATTTCAAAGCTAAAGGGAAATCTCTCCAAGATAGTATGATACAATGGAAGAAGAAATAAGAAGATTGAAAAAATGGGCCGGAGGTGAAAAGCAGCCCCCGATAGGTATAGAACTGGCACCTACGCTCCGGTGTAACCTTAACTGTAAGTTTTGTTGGAGGAGGAAAGAGAGTTTTAGTGGTACCAATAGAGAAATGAAAAATAGAGAAATGAATCTTGGAAAATATCGGAAAATTATAAGAGAAGGAGGAGAAATGGGTGTTGAAGAAGTAAAGATTATAGGCGGCGGAGAGCCGTTTTTCCGAGAGGAAATTCTTAGTATAATGAAGGAAGTAAAGAAGAACGACATTTGGGGCTATGTGTGTACCAACGGCTCTCTTCTTACTTCAGAGAGAATAGAGAGGCTGGTGGACATGGGATGGGACTATGTTAAGGTGAGCTTGCATGGTCTGGGAGATAAACACAATGAACTCGTTGAGGGTGATGTTTTTGAAAGCACGGTGGAAAGTCTCAGAATCCTTGCAGATTCGCCCGTGGAAACTGAGATAGGTATGGTTGTCGTGGACGAAAACTACAAGGATATAGGGAACCTTTTAGATCTTGTCAAAGACTTGGGAATCGATCACCTCTTCCTGGAGCCGATAACAGTTTACTCCAAACTCGGCGAAGAGCTTAGGATGAATGATAAACAACAGAGGGAGTTGGCAGAGAATCTTGAAGAGTTGGATTCTGTTGCCGGTCGGTATGATGTAAACACCAACTTCTGTGAGTTTGTCGACAACAATCTTGTCGAATCTACAAACTCTATGAAGGACTTCATACTTTCAAGGGTAGACGAAGAAAGCGACTCTTTCACTGAAATTCCCTGCTATGAACCGTTCTTGAGGATGGGTATAAGAGTTGATGGTAGAGTGGCTCCATGTGGTTTCTATGATGAAAAAAGAGGAGATTCTATTAGAAATAAGTCTCTGGAGGAAGTTTGGTTCGGGAATTATTTCGAAGAGAGGCGGCAGGAACAGATGGAAACTGAACTTCCCGACTACTGTTCCAAGTGCTGTACGACCCTTGTTAACAAACAGAGAAGGATTGGGGAAAAATTAGGTGAAGTGCTGTGAAGATCTGCGTTGTCTCAAGGGGGGATATATTTCCACCCAACCACGGTGCGGCAGTGAAATTATACTACACCATGACCTCTCTCGACAGTACAGGCCACGATATTTACTTCGTGACAGAGGAAAACAATAGGTATTATCATGTAGAGAATGGGAAGTTCAAGGAGAGAAAGTATCCAAAACTTTTCGAAAAAATCTTCTATAATGTGGGATTTTATAAAAAGTTTGTTAGATGGCTCGACGTACCCGAGAAGGATTGGATCCTGTACCATCCTATTGTCAATCTAAATCTATGGATTCGTACTTTGTTTGTTGTCCTGAAGGAAGAGGTGGATGTAATTCAGTCAGAGTTCCCTGCATTCGCATTTCCGGCACTTTTCACTAAATTTTTAACTGGTAGAGAAGTGTCTTTAGTGGAACATAACGTAGAATATTTCAGGATACAGGAAACTGCTGACAATCTAACCGAGAGAGGGAAAAAAGTTTTAAGGTTTGTCGAAAGATTTGCCTGCGGACTTTCGGATTATGTAATACCTGTTTCCAGAGAGGACGGTAGGAGGTTGAATAAATTAAGCATAGACTATTCCAAGGTAATACCGATAGGTGTAGACGTTGAGAGATTTGAGAGGGGTGATGGTCAAAGAGTAAGGAGAGAGCTCGGGGTAGACGAGGATACGGTATTGCTTATATACCACGGGGTACTTAACTATCCTCCAAATCAGGAAGCGGCCGGGATTTTGGAAGAAAAGATACTTCCTGAACTAAGAGAAAGTGATAAAAAGTTCAAACTCCTGCTTGTTGGTGGCTACCCTCCCGGAGTCGATGATGATGATATGATAGTTACCGGCTTTGTCGATGAGCTTGAGGACTATATAGATGCAGCAGATTTAGCAGTAGTTCCTCTGAAGTCCGGTGGTGGGTTGACCATGAAAATACTTGAGTACTTCTCGGCCGGTGTACCCGTAGTTGCCACGGAAAAGGCTATGGAAGGAATAGATTCTGAGGACGGTGAACATTTAATAATTTCCAAAGTGGAAGATTTCCCAAAAAATGTGCTTGAGCTTTCAGAAGATAGAAAACTTCAGAATGAACTTTCCAAAAGAGCTCGGGATTTTGTTGAGAAGTTCAGTTGGAAAAGTGTAGCTGAAATGTACGAGAATCTTTACAAAGAGGGAAACTGAAATGGCCAAGGACATACTCTTCCTGACACCATATAATATATTTCCGCCTTTCTGGGGCGGTGGAACAAGAACCTATAATCTCATAAAACATCTGTCCAAGGATAACAATGTTCATCTCGTAATGCCATCATACAGACAATTCAAAGATAAAAAGGGTTTGAAGTATCGTAAGAAACTCAAGGAGATAGGCGTTGACTACGAGATTGTTGGTCCAGGAACAAGCTGGATACAGTATATCAATCCTTTGTTATTTTTCAAGGCTCTTCGAAAAGCAAGCAAGGAGGATATTGACGTTGTAATTTGTGACTACCCTTGGTCAGGTTTTTATACTCTTGCCCTTCAGAAGATAATAAAAAAACCTTTTTTCCTCATGGAACATAACGTGGAGTATGAAGTTGCAAAACAAACAGGTTACGAAGATCCACGACTAACCAAAATACTTGAAAATAAAGTTTGTGAGAAGGCGACTAAGATATTCTGTGTTTCAGATATCGATAAGAAAAAAATACAGGAAGATTTCAGAATAAGAAGTGATAAGATCGATGTCCTCAACAATGGTTTCGACTCCGAGAGGTTTAACATGGAAGACGGGGATGGTAAAAAGATCCGAAAAAAGTTAGGTATTGGTGACGATCCCTTGGTATTTTTCTGTGGTAAAATGGATTACACGCCCAACAGCGAGGCAGTAGGCTTTATATATCACGAAATTATGCCCCGTGTTCTTGATGAAGTTCCTGATGCAAAGTTTTTAGTAGTTGGTGGCGGTTATGAGGTAGAGTATGGACATGAGTCTATGATATCAGTTGGTGTTGTTGATAGATTGGTGGACTATCTCAGAGCATCGGATTTAGTCATAACTCCACTGCGTAGAGGCGGTGGGACCCGCATAAAGATACTGGAAGCAATAGCTTGTGGTAAGGATATAATTTCAACTCCAAAGGGTGCTGAGGGCCTCTATAATGAGTATACGAAGCCCTTCATAAATATAGAAAAAGAATGGGAAGATTTTGCCGATGCGATTGTCAAAAATCTGAAGGATGGCGGGGATCCAGAACCAAGAAAAGAGTTTTTTGAAGAGTACGCCTGGAAGAATATTTACAAGGGGATAGATCCCTATCTGAAAGCTATATAACCAGAGTGGTATTGCTGTCTATGGCAGTCTTCTTTTCTGTTCTATTTTCGTCAATGACTTCTATCATATACTCACCTCCGTGACCTTGGAACTCTATCTTTCCATCAGCATCGGTTAACTGGGAACCTGTTGTTTTCCAGTTGTCTATTAGTCCCTTTAACTTATGGTACGATCTCTTCGGAGTACCGTCTTTTTCCAACAGACCTGTTTTCAGATCCTTCCATTCGGCATCTTTGAGTTCAAGGTATGTTATTCCCTTTACATGAGGTTTTCCGTAAACGACTTTGTAATAGTTCTTGATCCACTCTGCTTGGATCTCCTCGTCCCAAGGCTCCTTCCAGTATCCCCTATGGTTTTCCAGATGGTTTGAAGGTGCATTAAAGTATTGTATATGTACATCTTTGTCCAGATCCGAGTACCAGTCAAGCATCTCTGAAACAGAGTAAAGACTTCTGGCAGGTATCCAGTTTTTATCATCTTCTCCGAAGGCTTCCTTTCTGTATATATCTTCCTCTAGGAATTTTGGATATAGTTCATGAGCTCCTCCGAAATACATGAAGTCAAAACCTACACTAAAGTTTTGGGTTGTTTTATCCGCGATCTTTTTGTAGTATTCGTAGGGCACGTCGCTGTAGCTTGTGTTTCCTACATCGGATCCATCGATATTCCAGCCGGTGACGATGACTTCAGAGTCCGATTCCTTTGTTACGGTCTCGATGCAGGTCACGGTTGTATTCATATTTGTTTTCTTTGATCTGCCGAGTGTTATATGGAGGGTTTGGTCGGCTCCATAATGCATACCGTATCCATAACATTCCCAGGCTGAAACATCTGTTTCTTTTTCCAGAGTCCTGACAGTTTTATTTACATGTTTCTCTACTCCCCTGTGAAGCTTCCCTTCTTCTATATCGCTTAGGTATGTAGGAGGCTCACTTATCAATCCTGAAACCTTCTGATTGAAGTTTTCAGTGGCTTCGATCCTGGATATTTGCATTTCGAAGTCCCAAATTCCACCTTCTGGTTGTGTTTCATACCAAAAAGAAAACTGCTGGTAGGTGTTCAAACCAAGGTTTTCTGCCTTTTTCGAAATATCGGGTGTTGGCTTTGGTGAGGACCATCCCAAATCAAAGTCTAGGTCTTCGAGTTCGTATTTAACGGTTATGTTGGGTACGGGTTCACCTTTTTCGTTCGTTATCTTGATTTCGTAGTCTTTCTTCCTGTTCATTTGTGTTTCCTGCTTTGCTCTTTTGATAGCAGAGGCTTCGAGGCCATGCAGACTGTGGTTAAGAGCTTCTAAGTACAAACCATCATCCATTTTGCTTTCTGATAACTTTAAATATTTCCCGAGATCGTCAAAATTGTACTCTTCCTTTTCTTCTAGAAGAGAACTTCGTTTCTGCTTGGCAAGCTCACGGTTAAGGGATAGGATTTTCCCGTCTTTATAATCTGTTAGATCAAGTCTTAGGACCGTTCTCCCGAAGCCTGGAACTTCCCATAGTAGATTCAAGGTGGCGCCGTGCCAAGGCATTAAAACCTTGGGTACTTCCATCCCAAGGGTTTGGTTGTATGTGCCCACAATCTCTCCTTCGCTGTGGCCCCATTTTGAATCAGTGAAGTAAAACACTTCGTCGGTATCATACACAAATTCTTCCATGCTAATTGGCCCGTTCTTTCTTTCTGCGAATAGATAAAGCTTCTTTGGTTCTTCTTGACTGTCGGAAACTTCGGAGGTTGGTACCTCTATTAAGAAAACAGAAAGTAATAGCACCGTAAATAAAGCTGCAGAAATCAAATAAAGCCAGGTCTTCATATCTTTATCATTGAGGTTCCAAATTAAATAAAGTTGAATAAGAGCCATAAAAACCGAAGACCTCTCTGGTTCGTTGTTTAATTCTGTCTTTCTTATCTAAGGAGATACTCTTTGAGAAAAAATCGGGTCGTAATCTCAGATCCCAAATCTTTGATTTCTAAGTGGTACTTACCTCGTATACAAAATACACTGGTTTGTCGGACTCACCGTGGATAGTTTCTCTTTTTTCTATACTTGAATTATTCTCCTCGACGAGATTGTGAAAAATCTCATTGGGTCGGATACAAAGATTTTTGTGGTCGGGGGCCCGACAAAAGCCTTGATATACCCATTCGTCGTGACCGGTAAGTTCTGGATTTCCCAGCACGAAAGTTGATTCCCGTTCTAAACCGTCTTTCAATAATTCCTCAGCTCTATGCACTTTAACACTCCACTCCCATCCTTTCTCTTCGTAGTTGGATTGTTCCACTGGCATAAATCTAAACTCGGTTCCAGGGTTCCTTGTTTCGATGTATCTATGCCAAAAAAATGGTGTTATAACGCGTTCTCTACCTTCAATTGAATCTTCAAGTTCAGAGTGTGCTTCGCTCAACTGTGGAAATTGTTGGGTTCGTCTGGAATTGACAGAGAAAATAAATGCGACCTGAAATAAAATTGCGAAGTTTAGAACAATCAGCAACACAGTGACAATAGGTCTGTTCTTAAGAAATCGGCCCATTACTATAAAAAGAAGCGGTAGCATAGGAACGAAATGTTGTGTCTTTGGTGAAGTGGGCACAAATGAGAGCAACAGAAAAAAGATACCTGCGATGAGTACTAAGAAAATAGTCTTCTTGTTACGTCTGTAAAAGGCGGAGATTATGGAGCAGCTAAGAGCTATGAAAACTGCGGGTATTTGAAATTTTATTAGTTCCAGATCATAGGAAAGATCCCGCATTTCGTATGTAGGACGACCAAACCAATGGCGAAACTGCAAGATCCGTTGTTTTAAACTTTCCAATATACTTACATTTGAATGACCTAATTCTGTTTCAAAAAGATTGGATAAAATGAAACTAACTGTTGGGAAATTATTTACTAGATTGAATACTATGAGAGGAGACGCTCCTAACAAAGTAAAGGATAGTGCAGTTGGTAGATATTTTTTACCTGTCTCGTACCACGGACGGTCGCTTAATATTAAATAGGCAAAAATGACTGATACTAAGAAGTAAAGAAATGTCAGCTTGAAGGTTATGGCGAAACCTATGATTAAAAAGGATAGATATAGGAATTCTTTCGATTTTGTTTGCCTATACTTATCGAGGAGAAAAAGAAAGACCGGTGGAAATAAGGCTAGGCCGGGTGCCTCGGCGTTAAATAGGAGCACGAAAGTAGGTGTTGAGATCATTATTACGGCGGCAGTAATAGCCGACTTTTTACT
>CAZWVJ010000012.1:0-50390 GCA_964636865.1 uncultured Syntrophomonadaceae bacterium | reverse complement strand
CTTGCATGGTTAGTGTGGCCAGGTATTTTTTAAATTTTTTAAAGGAAGAGTCTTGCGGGAAGTGTTTTTCATGCCGGGAAGGAATTAGCCGAATGTTGGAACTGGTGGACACTATCATGGAGGGAAATGGTTCTGAAGTTGAGTTTATGCTCTTGCAGGAGCTGGCTCATACCGTGAAGGAGGCTTCTATGTGCGGCTTGGGACAAACTGCAGCCAATCCTGTTCTTTCCACTATACGCTATTTTGATGATGAGTATGCAGCGCATATTCATGAAAATAAATGCCCTGCCGGCACATGCAAGGCGTTGATTAAATTTACAATTGATAAAGATTTGTGTAACGGCTGTCGCGCTTGTGTGAAAAGTTGCCCCGGGGAAGCCATAGAAGGTGATAAGAAAAGCCCTCATGTAATTATTCAAGATAAGTGCACTAAATGCGGTATTTGTATGGAAAACTGCAAGCAGGGAGCTGTTATTAAAATTTAGATTAAGTTTTCGTCTATAAGTATCGATAAGTATCTATATGTGAATTTGACTTTATAATATTTATTTCCGGATGAACGGATGGAGTGAATTAGAAAATACTGAGGTGGATAAGATGATAAATTTAAATCTTAATGGCTTGGAAATTGAAGTTGAGGCTGGAACCAGTCTGCTGGAAACTGCCAAATTTTATGGGGTGGAAATACCAACTCTTTGTTATGATGAAGGGCTCAGTTCTTACGGCGCTTGCAGGCTTTGCCTGGTAGAAGTCGGGCCGGAAGGACGTTCTCGTCTGGTTTCTTCGTGCACTTACCCCGTGCGTGAAGGCCTTACGGTGCGGACTCATTCGAATAAAGTGTTGAAAGTTAGGAAGCTTTTGCTTGAAATGTACATTGCTACCTGTCCCTCGTCTAAAGTACTGCAAGATCTTGCTTCCAAACATCACATAACCGAGGTACGTTTTAACGTAAAACATGAGGAATGCATACTGTGCGGCCTTTGTGTAAGAATGTGCCACGAACAGATGCAGGCAAATGCAATTGGTTTGGTAGATAAGGGGGATGAAAGGCGGGTAAGCACCCCTTTTGATAAAAAATCTGAGGAATGCCGCCTATGCGGCGGTTGTATGTATAAATGCCCTGTTTGCACTTCAAGGTGTCAGGGGCCTCAAGAAAAAAGTGCCCTGTGTAATGCTTGCCTTAATCTTTCTCCGCCCTGCACGGAGAAATACGATGATATGATGTGTTATATGGACCCCTGTGTGGCCTGTGAAATAGATTGACCCGGTAACCCGGTTTAAAAACATAATTAATATAAAAAGTCTCAATGAAGAAGGGAGATAAGTTATGAGTTTATCAAAATTAAATGCAACTGCGGCAACTTTAACCAAAAACAGGACGGAAGGTTCCGTAAGTCCTTTCAGTGGAATGTGTGTCACTTGCGTAGATGGCTGTGTGGGAATGTGTGAAATAGGGAAGTCAGCTTATAGAGGGCATGAAACTATTTATCCGCAGCCATTTGGCATTATTTCTACTGCTTCGGAAAAGGATTATCCCGTGGATTATTCACATTTTTCTATTATGGGAAAAGCTTCCGGAGCTGAAGGAATGGAAGCCGACAGCGATAAGGCTATTTTTTCCGCAGCCAGAGTTGATACCAAAGTCGGACAGGGAGAAGGAATAAAGTTAAAAATGCCCTTCGTGATTCCCGGCATAGGTTCAACGGATGTGGCCAAAAACAATTGGGACGGCTTGGCCATTGGGGCCGCTTTATCCGGTACTGTTCTTACAATTGGAGAAAATGTTGCCGGGATGGATATGGAAGCTCAAGTGAAAGGTAATAAGATTACCGAAACTGTGGACCTGGCCAGAAGAATAAAGTTGTTTCAGGACTGGCAGCGCGACGGATATGGCGCTATAGTATTGCAGGCAAATGTAGAAGATAGCCGGTTGGGAGTGCAGGAATTTGCTATTAGGGAATACGGCGTAGAGGCCGTGGAGTTGAAGTGGGGGCAAGGCGCCAAAGATATTGGCGGGGAAGTAAAAATTAAGAATCTTAAAAAGGCGCAGATGTTAAAAAATAGAGGATATGTCGTAATTCCTGACCCCGAAGATCCCATGGTTATAGACTCTTTTAACAGGGGAAATTTTAAAGAGTTTGAACGTCATTCCAGGATAGGGATGGCCGAGTTAGATACATTTGTGAAAAGAGTGGAAGAGTTAAGGGGGGCAGGTGCAAAATTTGTTTCCCTGAAAACGGGGGCTTATCGTCCGGCGGATCTGGCCCGGGCGGTGAAATTTTCTTCCATAGCCGGCATTGATATGCTTACGGTGGATGGAGCCGGTGGCGGAACGGGCATGAGCCCCTGGCGTATGATGAACGAATGGGGTATTCCCAGTGTAGAGCTTCATTCCCTGCTTCACCGGTACTGCAGTAGGCTTGAGGAAAAAGGAGAGTATATTCCCGATGTGGCGTTAGCCGGGGGTTTTACGCTGGAAGACCAAATTTTTAAGGGACTGGCACTGTGCGCGCCCTATGCAAAAATTATCGGTATGGCCAGAGCTCCATTAGCTGCGGCTATGGTAGGCAAAAATATCGGCAAAAGGGTTGATGAAAATAAACTCCCCGTATATGTGGAACGTTTTGGAAACAGCGTAGAAGAAATATTTGTAACTGCTTCCCAATTAAAAGAGGAATTGGGCGAAGAGGTTTTTAATGAAGTTCCTGCCGGTGCTTTGGGCCTCTACACTTTTTATGAGCGCTTGATGCAGGGACTTCAACAGCTTATGAGCGGCAGTCGTAAATTTGCCTTGAATTATATAAGCCGGGACGATATTGCCGCTCTTACCAGGGAAGCAGCAGATATTAGCGGTATTAATTATGTCATGGAAGTGGATAAAGAAGAAGCGGAAAAAATTCTGGATATGTAGGCTAGTATGGTTATGAATTGATTCTAAACCTACAATTAAAATTATCAAATATAAAATTGGCAGAATAAGCGTGTGAACACGTTAATCTGTCAATTTTTTTTAAGAAACAAAAATGAGGTGATTTAATTATTTTTAAAAAAGGAATATTTTAAATTTTGCAGAAATAATAATCAACAAGTAATAATAAATACTATTATTAAAGGAAATATAGAGAGAATTATAAAGAACATCGCAAAGATAACTAGGAAAACAAGGATAAAAGGGAGAAAAGAGGGATTCGATGTTTGATTTATCCTGGTTAACCCAGGCGTATAAAAGAGAATATACAAAATCAGATGAAAAAGTAATTACGCTTGCGGAAGCAATTAGACAGCATATAGAGCCCGGTCAAATCATTCAGATAGGCGGCGGAGTGGGTTATCCCATGGCTTTAATTTACGAGCTAATCCGCCAATTCTATGAAGGTAATCCCGGCTTTACATACGTGTCTTCAGGGGGCAGCTGCACTAACCTGGTGCCCATGTTAAGCGGTAAAATGGTTAAAAAAGTAATAGCTACTTTTTTAGGAGATCCTTACCCATACCCCTCCCCAAATCCTGTGGTGCAAAAAGCATTTGCCCGCGGGGAAATTGAAGTTGAAGAATGGAGCATGTTAACCCTGGTGCTGCGTCTGGTAGCCGGGGCGATGAATTTACCTTTTTTCCCTACAAAGTCATTGCTGGGAAGTTCTATGGCAGAAAATAATCCCAACTTTCATTATTATGAAGATCCTTTTACAGGGGAAGAAGTAGGCCTGGTAAGGGCTCTAAACCCGGACATCTGCTTATTCCACGGTTGGATGTCCGATCCGTATGGTAACACGGTTGTGAATATGCCCTTAGCCGGCAATGTTTATGGAGCTTTGGCCTCCCGTAAAGGGGTTATTGTTTCTACGGAAAAGATCGTAAGCACAGAAGAGATGCAAAAGTATCGCGAGCACATTCGCATTCCGGGATCGATAGTAAAGGCGGTGGTAAAAGCGCCCTATGGCGCTCATCCTTCCGGGCATCACCATTTTCCTCATCGTGATGAAGAAGGCGGTTACGCGGAAGATAAAAATTTTATCATTGATACCCGTCGTGTTTGCAAAGACAAAAAAGAATTACAAGAATGGATTGATTACTGGATATTGGACTGCGCCAATCATGACGAATATTTGCATAAATTAGGTTATGAAAGGCTCTTGCAATTAAAGGGCGCAGTTTATTCTTCTACCTGGAATATTCAAATGTTGGCAGAAGAAGAAAAAGAGCAACCTCCTTCTTCTACTCCCGCAGAAAAGATGATTATCACCGCCTCCAGGTACATAGAAAATATTGTGCGGGCAAAGGAATATGATTCGATTCTTACAGGAGTGGGCGCTTCACATCTGGCAAGTTGGATTGCCTATTATCAGATGTCGGAAAAAGGTTTTCATGTGCCCTTGATGGCAGAAATTGGCCTGTACGGTTACCTGCCTCTTCCCGGTGATCCTTTTGTTTTTGCCCTGAGAAACATGCCCACTGCTGAAATGTACAGTGAGATATTTCATATTTTAGGAATAATGGTGCAGGGTAATCCTTCTAGATGCCTGGGCATATTGGGCGCCGGGCAGATAGATCGTTTTGGCAATATAAATAGTTCTCAAGTTCCGGCTATGTCCCTTTATTTGGTAGGATCAGGCGGAGGTAATGATGTTGCCAGCGGTGCAGAAGAAGTTTTGGTAGTTTTGGAACAAGATAATTTGCGTTTTTTAGAAGAACTTCCCTATATAACTTCCCCGGGCAAGAAGGTTAATACGGTGATTTCTCCATTGGGAGTTTACCGCAAAGATAAAGATGACGGTGAATTAAAACTCGTTGCTTATATGAGTGATGTTGATGAGTCGGAAGAAAAAGCCGTGGAAAAGATTAAGGAACGGTGCAGTTGGCAGTTAAAAGTATCCCCGGAACTGGAAATTATTTCGCCTCCCACGGAGGAAGAATTACAGCGCTTAAGGATGTTTGACCCGGATCGATTTTTCCTGGGATCGTAATGAGGTGTTAGCAAAGCTGAATTAAAAAGTTTTATATTTTTTCAGCGTGGCTTAATCTTGATGGTTGGCCATTTTTTTTAACCATTACACTTTGCGAACCCAGCCATGATACACGTGTATCTATGTAATTATTGGGGGACCATGTATCGGGCGGGACTGTAATGAAGTAGGAGGAGAGCCACTTGGGAACATTACGGTAAATAATAACTCCTCCGTCTTTTATAGAAGAGAAATTTTGCTTGATTATTTTTTCTTTGGGATGAATGTTTAACGAAATCCAAATGGCATCAAATTGAGTACAATCAGTATTTTTTCCATCTTCATATCCTATATGTATATTGTCTTCTAATTTTCTATTTTTAACAAGATTCCTGGCTTTTAGGACTGCTTCTAAATTAAAATCCAAGGCTTTTACTTTTATACCCTTTTGAGCCAAAAAAATGGCCGAGTAAGGGCAGGGGCCGCATCCGATATGTAAAACTGAATCTCCCGGGTTGAGTTTTGCCATTGACATTTCTCGTTCCAATTTTTTTTTGTAGAACATGCGGAAATACACATAAGCTATAGCCCAGTGCTTACTGGCAATACTTTCCAATTTTTGTGATATATTGAAGAAAGGTGATATGCGGGTAGAGGAGTTTTTAATTGATTTATGGTTATGTTTAATATCATAATTATATGCATGTCTTGAAGCTTTTGAAGAGAAGAGCGACATTATAGTTCTCCTTTCATGTTTATGTAAATATTTTATAGTTTTCATTTTAATTTATGGTGATATTATAACAAAGTATCATTTAAACTCAACCCCATAAATGTTTTTATAGAGTTAATGGGAACCCTGAGGGCGTATTAGGGGGTATTTTTGTCCATTGGCATATTATTATGGATTATTGCTAAATATGCTGTGGCAAAAGCAGATAATAATAAAGGAAACCAGTAAATAATTAGGCGTGAGAGCAAAGCTACTGCCAGTCCTTCTGCCGGAGAATAACCGGCTATTGAAAACATAAAGAGCATGCTTCCTTCATATAAACCTAAACCACCTGGCAAAAGAGGGAGGAGACTTACCAGGTAAGATGTAAAAGCAATTATAAACACAGTAATCAGATCTACATTTAAGCCCAGCATGTAAGTAACTATATAAACTTTTAAAGGGTAAAGCAGCCAAATAAGAGTGGACAGAATTATAAGATTAATGCGTTCTGAAGTGGTGACTATGCTGCGTGAATAAGCAGAAGACCGGCGGATAAAATTTATTAATGCACTAACTTTATTTTGGATGAAGTATATTATTCTGTGCAGTAAACCTTTGGGAATATTTATTTCTTCGGCCTCATTTTTGTTTGTTTGATTAATGCTGGCAGATTCTTCTATAATTTCATTTTTACCTCCGAGATGGTGAATTAAGGCCAATATTATAAAAAATAAAATCAAAAATAGTAAAGCTAAAAAAAAGGTATAAGGTAGGGGGTAACGTAAGAAACCCAGAACAAAAGCAATTATAACAATTATCAAAAACGGCATTAATGAAAAATATTTAAGGGTTAAAAGTACACCTGCCAGATTAGAATATGAAAGTGAAGTATGCCGGTGAAACAAGTATATTTTGGTTGCTTCTCCACCCACTCGGGCAGAGGGGGTAACACCTTCAACGAAAGTACCGCCTAAATTAATTAGTATGGCCAGATGCAGGGGAATGCTTTGATTGCTTTTTTTTAGTAAGTACTGCCAGCGGTAAGCTACCAAAAAAAGTGTTACTAGTTTAAGGAGAATTAAACCAACGGTAATAAGGGGGTCAGCTTTTTTCAGGGTAGTTAATACTTCTTCCCAACCGAAGTAAAAAACACCGAAAGTTAATATGCCAATTGCTATTATCCAATAAAAAGCATGTTTTGCTTTCATGGTAAGTCCTCACTATTTATATGTAATTTACTTATGGGAATAACTGTTTTCATTGTGTAAAAATATTTTCCCTCTATAACTTAAGTCAAGATTAGTGATAAAATCATAAAGATGTTTTGCTGTTTCAGGTGACCAGGAAATCTTATAAAATATTCGTTCTCTGCTGAAATATTTCATGGCGCCACTTAAGTCTTTATTTAGCCGCCAGAAAAGTATAGCGGTATAACATTTAGCCGATAATTGTCCCCATAAATTTTTCATTTCTACATTAAAGCCATGTTTTTTAAATAAGGCCAATTCAAAATCATTGAATAGCCACGTGTTAGCGAAGAAAATGTATTTGTCTTCGAAGCATTTGCTACATAAAATTATCATTAAAAAATCCCACTTTATAGTTTGCTTGAGAAACTCTCTGTGAGCTTTGCTTGGGCTTAGTTTATGAGCTTCTTGCCTTAAATAAGGGAAATTTGTAGATATTTTTACTTCATTGTTTTTGTTAATTTTTCCTATATAGGCAGTAGAAAGTATTTCTCTATGCTGGTTTTGTTTCCATATAGTTATACAGAACACTAAAATTATTAAAATGATAAAACAAAAAATAATAAGGGTAAAAAACCCTATAATTTGCATTAGTAACTCCTTTCTTCCATAAAATATTTTCAAAAATATTTTTTTGAATAAGTTCCTTAAAGTGCTATTCTAACTCAAATAATGATTATCCTGCAAATAGAAGGAAATGCGAGGGACATTTTCAATCTTTATATTATTATATTAAATATTAAGTATCTGAAAATTAACATGTTGATATAGAAGGATTAAAAAAAAATATGGAGAAAATATTATTTATTACATTAGAAACATCACATATATCCTCTCTATCATTGGCTAATAATCTGGAAATAGCATTTAAATTCAATTAAAGTTAATACAGTTACTTTGTCCTGGAAAATTTCCTAAATAATTTCTTAAAAGTAATTTTTATTTTACTTGTTTATTTCATGTTAATATATCATTTATACTGCTCAAGGAGAGAAGTGATTTCTTTTTTTAAATAAATTGATTTCTTTAAATAAAATGATATGTGAGGAGGATTAATAATGTTAATTAGAAAAAAGAGAATTTGTATTTTTGCGGCGGTTTTTTTATTGGTTTTGGGGCTAACTGGAATAACTGTCGGGATTGCTTCTTCGGATATGGAGCCTGTGGAAAGTAATTATGATGATATTAATGTTGATCGTATCGGGGGAGAAAACCGCTATGAAACTTCTGCTCTGGTAGCGGAGGATAAGTATTTGACCGAAGACAATAATCAGGAGAACAATGCAAACGGTGTTGATGCGGTTGTAATTGCTCGCGGGGATGAAGCAGGAAATTTTGCCGATGGCTTGGCCGGTAGTGTTCTGGCCGGGGTGTTGGATGCCCCTGTATTGCTTACCCGGCCTGATAATTTACCTGATCCCATAGAAGATGTAATAACCGAATTGGGTGCTGCAAAGGCTTATATGCTTGGTGGAGAGGCAGCTATTGACGAGGAAGTTACCGATGCTTTGGAAGGCCTGGACTTGGAAGTAGAAAGAATCTTTGGGGATAGCCGCTTTGAAACGGCGGTAGAGATTGCGGAAAAATCTAAAGAATATGGTGAACTTCAGAATTATGCTTTTATTGTAAACGGAACGGCTACTCCCGATGCCCTGGTTGCCGGTGCATCAGCTTATAGGGATGGTGTGCCCATTTTGCAGGTAGGCGATGATATGCCTTCAGCCACTGCTAAAGCTATTAGTGAACTGGAAATTATTGAGATATACTTGATAGGCGGGACAGCGGTGATCAGCGAAGATTTAGAGAATAAATTCGATGAATTAACCAACGTGGCAGGTCGTTTTGAAGGCGAAAATCGCTATGAGACCAGTGTTATATTTGCTGAAAATGTATTTGCTAGCGAAGAGGGCTTGGTTCTAAGCGGCGGCCCTGATGCTCGCCTGGCTGATTCCATAGGGGCTTGCGTATATGAATTGCCTATATTATATGTGCAATCTATTCCCGAAAGGGTTGAAGCCTATATGCAAGAAGTTTTAACCAGAAAAAGCCTGATTAAAATCATGGGTGGCGTCGCGGCTGTGAGTGAAAACGTAAAGAATGAGGCCAAAGAAATGATTAGAAACGCGATTTTGTTGGTTCCCGAATTAATGGTAGATTTAGGATTTAGCACTTCCATTGTGGGATTTGACTGGCCCGCTAATAGTAAAGTCAACGTGAATATTGAAAATGAATATGTAAAAGATTACGAAGTATATTCACGCAGCGATCGTACATTTTATATTGATTTTTATGAGAAAGATGATCAGATTCGCCCGGGTGAGAATATAAATGTATACGGAGGTGGCTATGAAGCGAAGTATACGGTAAAAAATATAGAGGTAACTGAAGTGAACAAAGAGGAAAACATTGTAACCGGCACAGCTAACCCGGGAGCTGAAGTAGAGGTAATCATTTACGGTGAAGAAGAAGAGAATTTTGATGAATGGCCACGGCGCGAACTGATAGCAGACGAAAATGGTGAGTGGGAGGCTGATTTTTCAGAAGCTGGAGGAGATGAGCCCTGGCAGGTTGCGTATGACATCCAGGTTGAAACATTTGGGTTTGCCCAAATTGTTGATGATGAGGAATTCAAAGTCACCCGCTTTAGCTGGACAGGTTATGAGGAACCACCCACTAACTTTTCGGTCCACCTCCGCGAAAGCTTTATTATGGGAGTTAATTGGCTTATTGGGGGAGATGTCATAGTTGAAGTTAACGGTATTGAATTAGATACCGTTAATGTAGATGAAATTGGTATGTTTTTTGTCGAATTTGAAGAAGGGGATATTGAGCCCGGGGATGTAATTACTGCTGATGACGGTGAAACCCAAAAATCTCATGTAGTGACTTCATTGCAAATTATGGAATCTGAAATAATAAATGCAAATGAAGTTAAAGCAAACGGCATAGCAGATGAGGGGACTATTGAAGTAATATTGGAAACACCGGCAGAGGAATTTGGCCCGCCTATAGAGATTAAATCAGTAATGGCTGATGTTGGAGCTGATGAAGAATGGTCTGTTAACATAACTACTGAAGAAGATTTACATGAGATAGAAGATCTAGATATTGCTGCTTTTCAGGAAGATGACGAAGGTGATGTAACAATAGACAGAATACCTGTAGAATGATACACTTTTAATTGGCAATGAATTAAATAAAACTGAATGTTAAGTTGCGAAAATTTGTTAACTTAACTTCCCTGACAAAGTAAATGCAACCCCTACCGGGAAAATGGGTTGCATTTATTTTGTAAATTAACTCCCACATTTTTGACGGCGCTGTTTAATTGACACAACTGTTAATCTATAGCATAATATTAATGATTGCCGAGTGAAGCAAGAGTGAAGCAACACTGTGTGTTAGCTTGTTAACTTATTTGACAAAAAAAGTGGGTATAATTTTTAATGTGTTCCGAATTTTTGGGACGATGAATTTTGTCACGCCGACGTAGCTCAATTGGCAGAGCAGCTGATTTGTAATCAGCAGGCTATCGGTTCGAGTCCGATCGTCGGCTCCAGCTAAGTTGCCGGAGTGTTAAAACTCCGGCAATTATTTTGAAGGGCATTTTATTGACAATGCTTTTATACTTAGGTAAAATGTTTTTTGGACAGAGGGAAAGAATAAAAAGTAACTACGTTATTATTTAAAATAATATTAAATTAAGTAGGATAATAAAATAACAAATTCTTTTGTAAGCTAGAAAGAAGTTACCTTTAACATGGAGAGGTACCCAAGTTGGCCAAAGGGGGCAGACTGTAAATCTGCTGGCGGACGCCTTCACAGGTTCAAATCCTGTCCTCTCCACCAGTTATTTAAAAAGGCAGGAATTATTCCTGCCTTTTTTTGATAAATCTCCTAAAATATTAAAAATTAAAAAACCCGTTATATTTCCTAACTAGTTTATGTTATTATCTATATGGTTTTTTAATGTAAATAAATGGTGTGGCTATTTATACAAAAAGATTTTAAGTAAGAAGATGCGCAATTATATAAGGGAGAAATTTTAAATGTTTGATCTCGCTCAAGTTGTAAGCTTGCTGTTTAGCTGGGAAATGCTGTTATTAGTTATAATTGTATTGGTGGCGCATACTTCGGAAACAGTCACAGGTTTTGGAAGTACTGTAGTTTCAGTAGCTTTGGGAGCTATTATGTTCCCTTTGGATTTGTTGGTTCCGGTAATCGTACCCCTTAACTTTCTTTTAAGTTCATATATCGTGTTAAATCATCGACAGTATGTAGACGGTAAAACGCTGGGATTTCGTATTATTCCTTTTATTGCCGTGGGGATGCCTGTGGGTTTGCTTATCTTCAATTTGGGTCATCCCCAAATTTTGAAAGCAGTTTTTGGTATTTTTGTAATGTTTATTTCTGTTTTTGAGTTGATCTATTATTATTTCCGCAGAGGGGAAAAGAACATAAAACCACTTAATGCTTATCAGTCAGCGCCCTGGTTAATTGCGGGAGGGGTGGTTCACGGTATTTATGCTTCCGGCGGGCCGTTGGTAGTTTATTACGCCAGCAAACAATTTACAAATAAAAGGGTTTTTCGCAGTACTTTATCTACACTTTGGCTAATTCTTACAATAGTTCTCATGCTTAATTTTGTGGCTACAGGAAGGCTAACTTTGGAAACCTTAGTTATAAGCGCAGCACTTTTACCTACACTTTTTTTGGGGATTGGTTTAGGAGAGATTTTACATGAACGCATAAACGAAAACATGTTTCGCCTTTTTGTTTATATTTTGCTTCTTTTCGCGGGAGTGTCGTTGCTTATATGATATGTGATAAATAAAAAAGTTATTTCGGAAATAATATTAACGTGGTTGCATTATTATATTCATCTTTTTATTGGGTGAGGTTTTGCTTGAACTACCTTTTTCAGGTGAATCATCTATTAAATGTTCCAGCTTCTGCTTGGGAGAAAGTTCTTCTTTGTTTTGCTCAAAAGATGGTGTATTCTCCTGGTTTAGCTGCGGTGAAAGTTCTTCTAAATTATTATAGTCACCGTTAACTTCTTCACCATCATATCGAGGATTGTTGGTAAATAAATATTCCAGTCTCTGCTTGGGAGAAAGTTCTTCTTTGTTTTGCTCGAATGAAGGAACTTCCTCTTTTTGCCCGGAAGAAGGATTATTAATATCATCTCCGGTGTTGGGGCCATTTGGATCATCCGGATTATTGTCTTCTTTATTGTTAGATCTGGTAAGGGTAAAGTAAATAGCCGGTACAACTACTAACAATAAAATGGTGCCGGTAATTTGACCTCCGATAACAGTAATAGCCATGGGTGCTTGAAGTTCAGCGCCTTCACCTATTCCGAAAGCAAGGGGGGTTAATCCCAGAATGGTGGTAATAGTAACCATGATAATAGGCCTCATCCTGGCGGTGGCACCTTCAATGATGGCTTTTTTCAGGGGGTAACCATGTACACGCCTGTACTGGTTTATAAGATCCACCATAATTATACTATCATTTACTAAAATACCTGCAAGGACGATGACGCCGATCATAGCCGGTATACTCAAGTTATTACCGGTTGCAATCAAAGCCAAAATTGCTCCGGTAAAAGCCAGCGGTAAACTACAAATAATAATAAAGGGATGTAAAAGAGATTCAAACTGAGCGGCCATCACCAGGTAAACCAAAATGGCTGCGATTATTAAAACCAGTTCCAATTCATCAAAGGCTTCTTGCATCATGTCAAATGCTCCGCTGGGTTCTATATGATACCCTTCCGGCTTTTCAAGTTCATCGAGGGCTTGCATAGCTTCATTTGTTGCTGTATCTAGGTCTACTCCGTGGAAGTTAGCCTGGACCTGGCCGATAGTCTGCTGATTCTGGCGAGGGATGCTTAAGGGGCCAAAAGATTCTCTAATATCGGCAATTTCTTTAAGGGGGACATATCTTCCCATTTCGGAATACACACCCAGATTTCTAATATCATCAAGCGTAGATAGTTCATCTTTATGATAGCCCAATATTATATCATATATTCTATCTTCAGTTTGGAGGCGGGCTACATCTTTTCCTTCAAGGGTTTGCCGGATTGTCATTGCTGCCTGGGCGGTAGTTACACCTCTTTCCAAAGCCTTTCTTTGATCCACATCGATATGAAGTTCCGGTCGGTCGTCATCCATGAGTGACTTGACATCGCTTAAGATGTCAACTTCTGAAAGTATTTCAACCGCTTCTGCCGAAATCTCAGTGACTTTTTCAACAGAATCTCCGATAATATCAAGTTCCAAGTTCATTTCCAGCCCTGACACATCAAGGATAGTTTCCCGGTTAAAAGTAAGTTCAGCTTCATCAGAAATTTTTTCTGCTTCACCTCTTACTTCCTCAATTATTTCTGTCATTTCGCCAACGTAATCATCTTCCAACCTTACTCTGATGCTTGCCCGATTGGATTCTCCGGCATCCATACCCATACCCAGGCCCATAAAGCCGGCATCACCTATTTCTGTGGAAAAGAACTCGAACTTTTCCTCGTTTTCTTCCAGAATATTTTCCAGTTCTTGAACATAAGAATCTGTACTAGAAAGAGTAGTACCGGGAGGCAGGTTAATATCTATATTAAATGAAGACTCTTCCGGAATAGGGAAAAGGTCTGTGCCTAAAGTTTGGAAAGCATAGACTCCACTAAATAAAAAGAAGATAGCAGCCAAAATAACCAGCCAGCGGTATTTAACCGCTTTATTTAAGGCGAAACGATAATTTTGACGCTGCGGAGGTTGTTTTTGAGATTGACTTAGACGAAGGAATAATGAAGACAACATGGGAATAACTGTAAGCGCAATGACCAGTGAAGCAAAAAGAGCGCAACTTACTACTACGGCGAATTCCCAGAAAAGTTCACCGGCAATTCCGGTAAGAAATACCACGGGAAAAAATACACTTAAAGTAGTAAGGGTAGAAGCGGTAATAGCGGCAGCTACTTCGCTGGCGCCATCTATAGATGCCTGGGCAGGAGGTTTGCCCATTTGCATATGTCGATAAACATTTTCACTGACAACAATGGCGTTATCAACCAGTAATCCCGCCGCTAAAGCTAATCCTCCTAAAGTCATGAGGTTGATGGTCATATCCGTGAAGTATAATATACTGAAAGTAAAGATAATAGCGGTGGGGATAGATAAGCCGATTATTAGTGTAGTCCGCCAGTTTTTAAGGAAGAAAATAAGAACTACTATAGCCAGGAAAGCCCCACCGAGTAGCGACCAGGCTAAATCCATCAATGCAATTTCGATTTCCCTTCCTTGATCCAAAGGATAATTAAAAAATAATTCTTCGCTGTTACCGGCAGCACTTGCAGTAGCCCTGGCAGTATCGCCTTCGAGGAAATCATCCGAAATCTCTTCCATGGTGCTGCGGACATCCCGTGCCACAGCTACAGTGTTAGCGTCTCCTTCTTTCTGGACAGATATATTAATGCTGGGATTTTTGTTGATACGTGTAATAGTACTCTGTTCATGTGTATCAATTCCTACCTCTCCGAGGGAATCGAGCGTGATGGGGATAAGGGGTAAATCATCCATTTCTTCTTCAAGGCCCATGCCTCCATTTGCACCCATGCCTGCTTGAGACATAATGTAAGTAACAGCGAGATCGATAATGGCTTCCTCTAATGCTTGAGAAGCTTTATCCAGTTCACCGGAGATAGTTTGTTCTACTTGGGTGGTCCATTGATCTATATCCGGAACTTCATAAAGCCCAATATTACCTAATTCTTCTGCGGTGATATCTGTTTGGTCACCTGACAAAGGTATGATTATCTGGCCCGGTTCTTCTCCGGGATAAGGTATATTTGGCGCCGCCGATAAATCTTCATCAATGGGGAATTCTTCTTCTACGGCATATATTTCTTCTTCATTAAAGTCTTCTATAGCAGTATCTCCTTCTTCATCAAATTCTGCAGCCAGGGCGGCGTATACTTCCCATTCCTGGTAAGTAAGTATTTCATCATCGGTATTATTTGCTACTAGAGCAAGCAGCTCTTCAGGAGAACCATATTCTTCCTCAGTTGGAAAGGTAAAAATTAATTGAGCTTCCTCTTCATCTACTTCGATATCATCCAGGACTTCATCCAGCGTAATTGTTCTCATAGGGATATCTGTTGGTTCTCTGGCTTCGGCTTCATCAAAAGCAGAAGCGAGGTAAGCATTTAAGTCAATATCTATTTGTTCACCTACCATCCTTTCGAGTTTTTTTTCATCCATGTCAAAACCTACCACCAGGTTTTCCACCATTTCTACATTCGGCGATCTTCCCACAAACCTTAATCTCATGCTTTTGTCGTCAATATCCTTAATGCCTGCAGGAATATCCTGTAAGCTGGCCAGTATTATGTTTGAGAGCATCTCAAAGGAGATATTACTTTCTTCTACTTTTTCCGGAGATAGATGTACAAACAGATCTTCTTCCACTTCTCCCCGAGTGCCTACACTGGCCACTCCCGGTAAAGTTTCCAAACGGGGGACTATAGTGTTTTCGGCTTCGTAGCTAAGGGAACTTAAATCTTCCATGCCGCTAAGGGCAATTGACATAATGGGCATTAAAGTAGGATCGAACTCGATAATCATAGGGTCTCGTACCCCTTCTGGCAGGGAAACGATTTCCAATTGAGTGTCCAAGTTGTCACGCAGAGCACTTACATCAGTGCCCCAGCTAAATTGGAGGATGACAATGGAAACGCTTTCCTGAGAAAAAGAATGTATGTTATTAATGCCGCTGATTGTAGAAGATGCATCCTCGATTGGTTCGGTTACCAGATCTAATGTTTCTTGAGGGGCGCTTCCGGGAAAGACGGTTACTACTGCCATTACCGGTGGCTCTATATCGGGGAGAAGATCGAGTGGTGATTGTATTAAAGATACTATGCCTATAACTAAAACCACAACTAAAATTGCGCAAGTAGCTATAGGGCGCTTTACGGCCGCACGTGTAAGCCTCATATATGAAAATTCTCCTTAAATTAAGGAATGATCAAACTTTACTTATAAGTATTTTCCAAAATCCTTAAATTTTCTTTACCTTTACTTATTTAAATTAACATAAAAGGCCTTTTAAATCAAAAAAAAGTCGCATCACTTATTATGGATGCTTATTTGCAAATAAAGTAATGGGGCGTGCTATAAAATTTGAAAAAGCTTTATATTAGGGGGATTAAATAACTAATTTTTCCCAAATATAGCAAGTAATCAGCTTTACTTTTACTGCTATATTTTTTATACTGTTAATAAAAGGTAATAGTAATCTTTTATGATAATATTGAAAATAATTAAAGTAAGCGTGCATATAAATTTTGTATGAAGTAAGAGACAAGGAAGGGGTACTAACTATGGTCACTGCAATATTAATAGGTGCAGGTGGTAGAGGGAGAGGTGCTTATGGTAATTGGGCGCTTCGCAACAAAGAAAAAATGAAATTTGTGGCAGTGGCTGATCCTGTGGATAAAAGGCGAAATCAGTTTGCAGAAGAACATGGTATTGCTGCCGAGAACGTTTACAAGTCTTGGGAAGACATACTTGCGCAAAAAAAAATGGCCGATTTGTGCGTGATAGCAACTCAGGATCAAATGCACACCGCTCCCGCCCTGAAGGCCCTGGAATTGGGTTATCATGTAATGCTGGAAAAGCCTATGGCTACTACTCAAGAAGAATGTTACCGTATTAGTAAAAAAGCGGAAGAAACAGGCAAACAACTTTGGATTGCGCATGTGCTTCGCTATACTCCTTTTTTCGCAACTATTAAAAAAGTACTTCAAGAAGGAGAAATCGGTAAAGTTATTAATATCGAACACAGTGAAAATATCTCATATTGGCACTTTGCTCATTCTTATGTGCGGGGAAAATGGAGCTGCAGCGAAAAATCCAGTCCTTTAATATTGGCTAAAACATCTCATGATTTAGATATTCTTTATTGGCTTGCTGATTCTACGGCTGAAAAAGTATCTTCTTTCGGCAATTTAAGTTTTTACCGTCCTGAAAATACACCTCCGGGAGCAACAGAGAGATGCATGGAGGGTTGTGAGGTAGCGGATACTTGCCAATGGTATGCACCGCGAATTTACTTGCAAGCCGAACCTGTTTTACAGATTGGCATGCGGTCGAAATATTTATACAAGAGGATAATTGCCTGGCTTGCATTGCATCATCCCATGGCAGTTAGTTTTATGGGCTTATTTTATCCACCGTTACGAATACTGGCTAATCGTAATTTGTGGCCTATTTCAGCTATTACGGACGATTACACTGAAGAAAGCAAATACCGGGCAATAAAAAACGGTCCGTATGGAAACTGCGTTTATCAATGTGACAACAACGTTTGTGATAACCAGGTGGTAAATATTGAATTTAAAAATGGCATTACTGCCGCCTTAAGGGTTCATGGTATGGCGTCTTATGAGGGAAGATGGATCCGGGTAGAAGGTTCTAAAGGGATACTTTGGGGCAAGTTTTCGGTGGAAGACCAACAAATAATTGTTTATGATCACTATCATGTTCGCAAAAAGGTGTTGTTCAATGTCGATCTGGATTTAAGTGGACATATGGGCGGGGATGACGGTATAATGGAAGCCATAGCAGATTCCTTGAAAAGTGGAAAATCCGATAACAGTGCAGTGCTTACCTCGGGCAAAACATCTTTGGAAAGCCACTTTATGGCTTTTGCTGCTGAAAAGTCCCGTTTGGAAAATGAGGTGGTATTTTTAGATGAAATGCGCAATAAAGTCCGGAAAGAGACCGGTTAGGATATTGGGCAAGTGATTTACCTATATGTAATTAATACGTAATTTTTTCATATTTAAACTACTTAAAGGAGGGGATTATTTATGCTTAAAGAAATATCGGGGGTAATATTGGAATGTGTGCAAGGTGATATTGTAGCTCAGGATGATATGGATGCAGTAGTTAATGCCGCTAATGCACAGCTGGGTCCCGGTGGAGGTGTAGCCGGAGCAATTCATCGGGCTGCGGGGCCGGAGTTGGAAAAAGAATGCAAGCCTTTAGCTCCCATAAAACCGGGTGAAGCGGTAATAACCGGAGCATACAATTTGCCTAACCAATATGTAATTCATTGTTTAGGACCGGTTTATGGAAAAGATAAGCCGGCACATGAATTATTGGCAAAGTGTTATCAGAATTCACTTAAGGTGGCGGAAGATAATAAAATAAATTCAATTGCTTTTCCGGCAATTTCTACAGGGGCCTTTGGGTATCCTTTGGAAGAGGCGGCTGAGGTAGCCATTGATACCGCTATCAAAATGGTAAAAGACCTGCAAAATGTAAAAAAGATTCGTTTTGTATTACGCAGTAACGATGATCTTTCTGTTTTTGAAAAAAACTTATCACGTTTGGCCGGATAAGCCCATATATATAGCTGTACTTAAGTAATTAACCAATATGGAGGTATTTAATTGCAGATATTCTATTGATTATACTTAGATGTTAGCAGTATAATACCCCCAAGAAAAATTGCCCGGGAATATTTAAGATGGGGGAAAGGAGGACGGGAATATTGAGCTCCTTGGTGGAAGTGGATGTAAAATTAGTAGCGATGGATCAAAATCAAAACCATATTGTTTTGTTGTCTGATAAAGAGGACACGAAAGTGCTTCCAATATGGATTGGTCCTTTTGAGGCTCAGGCCATAGCTATGCCTCTGCAAGATGAATTTGCAGTAAGGCCGTTGACTCATGATCTGATTAAATCTTGCTGTGATAAGCTGGAAGGAAGAATTGAAAAAATAATTATTACAGATATAACGCCGGAAGGAACCTATTATGCTGAAATTTACCTGGAGCAAGGCGATGAAGCCAGAATTGTAGATTCCAGGCCCAGTGACGCCATAGCATTGGCCTTGCGATGGGGAGCGCCGATTTTTATAACTATGAAACTGGTTGAATTTACCCTTGATCCCGATGACGTAGTTTTTGAAAAACCTGATGGGGAAGATTTACATTAGTAAGTATATTAACCCCCAACTTTGTGGTGTCTCTGTTTGTTCATATAAGGGAGGAAAAAGATAATGCAGATGGACAAAATTTTAGTAGTCGGTGCAGGGCAGATGGGAAGTGGAATAGCTCAAGTAGCTGCGCAGTCAGGTTACAGTGTTTGCCTTTATGATATTGATAGCAAAGCATTAGAAAAAGGGAAGGCTTCCGTTATTAAAAATTTGGATCGACAAGTAGAAAAGGGCAAATTATCTTCGGAAGAAAAAGAAGCTGCATTGTCCAGGTTAAGCTGCGTGGAATCTTTAAAATCGGGAAATGATGCAAGTTTTGTTATAGAAGCCGCCGTGGAAGATATGGAGATTAAGGCAAAGATTTTTGCAGAAATTGATTCCCTCCTTCCAAAAGAAACGATATTTGCCACCAACACTTCTTCTTTGCCCATAACGGAAATCGCATCTCATACAGGGCGTCCGGAGAAATTTATTGGAATGCATTTTATGAACCCTGTGCCGGTTATGCCTTTGGTGGAAATAATTAGCGGTCAGTTAACCGATGATAATGTAGTAGAGTTTACCTATGAATTAGCTAATAACATGGGAAAAACTCCGGTGGTTGTGAATGATTTTCCGGGCTTTGTTTCAAATAGAGTACTTATGCCTATGATCAATGAAGCCATTTTTTGCGTTTATGAGGGGGTTGCTGAGCCTGAAGGGGTAGATCAGGTGATGAAATTAGGAATGAACCATCCTATGGGACCTTTAGCGTTGGCTGATCTTATAGGATTGGATACATGTCTTTACGTTATGGAAGTTCTGCATAAAGGATATGGAGATCCCAAATATCGTCCTTGTCCTTTGTTAAGGCGTTATGTTAATGCCGGTCTTTTTGGAAAAAAATCTGGCCGGGGATTTTATACTTATTGAAATGAATTTTAGTTTAATTAACTGCGAGAGGAGTTAAAATCATGTTTAACACCATTATTGTAGGAGGCGGCATTACCGGCCTGCAGCTAGGAGCGCTGCTTGCCAATGACGGGGAAAAAGTATTGGTTCTGGAAAAGAGCCCAAGGTTAGGAGGAAGGGCTGCGGTAATCAATAAAAATGGTTTTCTTGTTGATTATGGAATACATTTAATACGTTTTGGGCCTGAAAGTTCTATCTCTCACACCTGTAGGCAGTTGGGGCATGAAGTTGAATATGCGCCTCTAGGGACTTCCTGGGTATTGGATGAAGATGGAAAAGTAAAAGTGTTTCCTACCGGAAAGAAAGCTTTTCTAACCAGCCGTTTTTTTACTACCAGAGAAAAAATTAAAGCAGCGCAATTAATAGGAAAGATCAGAAGAGGAGCTTACAGCGAGCAATTAAAGGAGAAAAGCGTTAAACAATGGCTTAATGAAAATAACGTTAAAGGTGGCCTCAGGCGTTATTTCCATCTTGTCAGTGCTTCTATGATGGTATGTCCTTTTATTGAAAGAGCATCTGTGGGAGAGATGTTTGCTAATATGCAAAAGGTTTTGCAATCCGGTATTTCCGTAATGTATCCACGAGGAGGTTGGCAGCCTTTAATTGAACTTTTCAAAAATAAGATTGAAGAACAAGGAGAAGTTAGATTAAAATCACCGGTAACAAGCCTAAATACCGAGGGTGGCAAAGTAACAGGAGTATATGTTGAAGATGAATTTATACCCGGGGAAAAAGTTGTCCTTTCCATGCCTACTTTTGAGCTGCCACCTTATTTGCCGGATAGGGTACCCAATGAATATGTGGAAAAATGTAAGGGAAATAACCCTACTGCCGGGATAGTCCTTGATTATGGCTTAAAAGAAAAGATTTCGGATATTGATGGACTTTGTTATATGTATGAGCCAAAATCCTTTGGTATGTTTACTTCTAATATAGAGCCTTCATTGGCGCCGGAAGGTAAACAACTATTAACCTGGTTGCAGCCGGTGGATAACAAGAAGATAAAAGAAAAACAATGGGCTAAGAAACAACACCAACATCTGGAAAATAAACTATTTAACTTTTTCCCTCGCCTGAAAGACAACATAGAATGGCAGCGCTCTTTATATTTGCCTGTGGTTGATGGAACTGAAGTTAATGTAGCTCAAATTAAAGAAAAACGTCCTTCTGCAGAAGTTCCCGGAGTGGATAATCTATTTTTAGTAGGAGACTCTATTGCTGCTCCCGGTGCCGGGGGAGATGTTGGCCATGAAGCGGTACATGTAACTTATGAAACAATTAAAAAGTCATGATAACCTTAACGAAAGTATGAGACAAAAAGGAAAAGCTAGGGAAAGGAGGTAATTTTAAGTGCCCACCATATTTTTTTATGGGCCGGAATTAAGTCGGGAAAAAAAGAAAGAATTAATAGAATCTTTTACCCAAAAAGCCAGTGAATTGACCTGAATTAAAAAATCAGGGTTTGTAGTTTACCTGCAATCCAGTTCACCGGAGAATGTGGGGGTAGGCGGCGAACTCTTGGACGATATTAAAAAAAGAGAGACTTAGAGGATAGGTTTGCCGGCGTAATTTATGAAGAATACCTTTAAATAAAAAATTGATGAACCCCGGTATTAGTTGGAGACCGGGGTTTTTTTATTATGTTCGGGAATAAATTTTTATTCAATTTAGCTTCTACCCACACAGCGAAACCTATGCACAAGGCAACGGAACCGCCCCCGTGCCTTGAGACAAAGGAACCGTCCCCGTGCCTTTTTGAGGCTAAACTGCTTATGATTAAGTTTTTAAATTGTTATTGCAGGAAGATGGCATTAAACATAGAATTAATCTTGTAAATATTAGATGTATTTTGAAATCGAATATTTTTCTGATTAAAGAATTTATGTTTATAACAATAAAGGTTTGGGTCTACTGTTTATTTAAGTTAAAAAAAATGAAAGGAGAATTGTTTATGGCTGAAATCAGGTTTGATGGAAGGGTTGCAGTAGTAACAGGTGCCGGAGGAGGACTGGGAAGAGCGTATGCGTTGTTACTTGCATCTAGAGGAGCGAAAGTTGTAGTTAATGATCTGGGTGGTTCATTTGACGGAACCGGTTCTGATGCAACGCCGGCTCAGCAGGTGGTAGACGAGATTAAATCTAACGGAGGAGAAGCAGTAGCTAATTATGACAGTGTATCGGAGTGGGAAGGGGCGCAAAGCATTATCCAGACTGCTATTGATTCTTATGGAAAATTGGATATATTAATTAACAATGCAGGGATTTTGCGGGATAAAAGCATGATGAAAATGGAAGAAGAAGACTATAAAAAAGTGATGGCTGTGCATATGGATGGCACATATTTCTGCACCAAGGCAGCGTTGCCTTATCTCCGGGAAAACAATTATGGAAGGATTATTGGAACTGCCTCCGGGGCAGGTGTATACGGCAATTTTGGTCAAACAAATTACGGCGCTGCCAAAATGGGTATTGTCGGATTAATGAGAAGCGTAAAGCAAGAAGGCGCCAAGTATAATATCCTGGCTAACACAATAGTTCCTGTGGCCGGAACACGGCTGACTGCTACCGTTTTCCCTCCTGATATAGTTGAAAAACTGAAGCCTGAATATGTTGCCCCCCTGGTGGCCTGGATGTGTTCGGATCAATGTGACGTAAGTGGAGAAATTTTTTCAGCAGGCGGGGGTTACTTTAGCCGTATAGCTATAATGGAAGGTCCGGGCGTATTTTTTGATGTTGAGAGCGAGCTGACGGTGGAGAACGTGGTAGAAAATCTTGAGAATATTATGGATGTAGAAGGTGGCAGTGAATTCGATTCGGTAACGGCACAGAGCACCAAAGTGCTTTCTCGCTTCGCCTGATAAAGTTGAAGCGAGAAAGCATATTTAAAGGAGGTTATTGAGGATGCCTATTGATCCTTCTGTAGTAGGAAAAGAGATAAAACCTCTTGAATTTAATTACAATTATAATGTTTAGTATAAATGCCTTTTTAGTTATCTGTGTGTTTGTTAGGAAAAGAGGGGAGGTTTTAAAAGTATGATAGGCATAAGTCTTTATGGAGGGTATGTGCCCCGCTATCGCTTGGATCGCATGACGGTCTTTGGCGCTATGGGGTGGCTTAACCCCGCCACCATGATGAATGCTGCCGGGGAAAAAGCAGTAGCCAATTTTGATGAAGATTCCATTACCATGGCATCGGCAGCAGGAATTGATTGCCTGGAAGATTTTGATCGGAGAGAAATTGATGGGGTATACCTGGCAACTACCACCGCTTCTTTTAAAGAGCGTCAAAATGCTAATATAGTTGCCGGGGCTCTTTGCCTGGAAGATGGGATCAGAACTGCCGATTTTTCAGGTTCTTTAAAGTCGGGGACTTCTGCGCTGCTTTCTGCTATTGAACATGTAGGATTTCATGGTAATGGCAATATATTGGTTTCAGCAGCAGATTGCAGGCTGGCTAAAATGGGATCGGCCCAGGAAATGTTTTTCGGTGATGCTGCAGCTGCTTTTTTAGTAAGTGATAAAGATGTGATAGCTGAATATAAAGGCTCTTATTCAGCGGCACATGATTTTGTGGATCATCTGCGTGGAGCTAACTCTAAGTATGATCGTCAATGGGAAGAACGTTGGGTGAGGGATTTAGGATACGAAACTTTTATTCCCGAGGCAATTGAAGGTATTTGCCGCAAGTACAGCTTAACTCCGAATGATTTCTCCAAAATAATATATCCTTGTTGTTATCCGGGAGCTCGTAAAAAAATTAACAAGAAAATTGGGTTGGAGGCGGAAAAAATTCAGGATGAACTGCAAGCCTCTGTTGGTGACAGCGGCGCCGCCCATTCTCTGTTGATGTTGGCCAGTGCGCTGGAAACTGCCGAGCCGGGCGAAAAGCTTTTGCTAATTGGTTATGGTAACGGTTATGATGCTCTTTATCTGGAGGTTACCGAAAACATCAAGAAACTAAATAACCGCGCAAAAGTAAGCGCTTGTTTATCGAGACGCGCTGAACTGGATAAGTACACTAAATATTTAATATGGAGAGACATGGCTCCAGCTGATGTCGGAATGCGTGGTGAGGAAGACAAATTAATCCGTTGGTCATTAGTATGGAGAAACCGCAAAGGAATTCAAGGATTGCAGGGGGTAAAGTGCAATAGTTGTGGCACTCAACAATATCCGCCTCAGCGCATTTGTGTTAATCCTGAATGTGGCTCGGTAGATGACTTTGAACCTGTTTATCTTGCAGGCAAAGGCGGGAAAATTTTTAGTTATACTTCCGATATGCTTGCTTCTTCAATTAACCCTCCGGCTATTTACGGTAATATAGATATAAATGGCGGAGGTCGAGCTTTAATGGATTTTACAGATTGTAGCCTTGATGATTTGGAAGTAGGAAAAGAGGTTAATTTTAGTTTGCGCATCAAGTTTTATGATGAAAAGAGGGATACTACTTTCTATTTTTGGAAAGCGGTCCCGGTTAGCGGGGAGGTGTCTTAGAATGGCCGAAGGGATTAGAGATAAAGTTGCCATCCTGGGTATGGGCTGCACCAAATTTGACGAACATTGGGAAAAAAACTCCAGTGATTTGCTTCTGGAAGCATTCCAAGAATGCCTTGAAGATGCAGGAGTAGTAAAAAATGATATCCAGGCAGCATGGGTAGGCAATCACCTTGATGAAATCAATATCGGCAAGGGGGGGTATTATCTGAGCGGCGCCCTGCATTTGCCCATGATCGGCGTAACCCGGGTGGATAACTTTTGCGCATCCGGCACCGAAGCTTTTAGGAATGCCAGTTATGCGGTGGCAGCGGGCGCTTATGATCTGGTGCTGGCAGTGGGAATTGAAAAACTAAAGGATACCGGCTACGGTGGATTACCGGATTCCCCAATTTTTGGACAATTTGCCAGTTTAATCGGTCCAAATGCAACTGCACCCGGCTTTTTTGCCCAACTGGCAACTGCTTATGCCGCCAAGTATAATATTCCCATGGATAAAATCAAGGAAGCTATTACTCACATTTCCTGGAAAAGCCACCAAAATGGAGCAATGAATCCGCGGGCACACTTGAGAAGGCCGGTAAGCAAAGAACAGATTATGGGTTCACCGTATGTCGCATATCCATTAGGGTTATTTGATTGTTGTGGTGTAAGTGATGGTTCAGCTATGGCCATTATTACCACCCCGGAAATTGCAGCTAAAATGAAACCCAATCAAGATATTGTAAAAGTAAAATCTCTTCAGATTTCAGTTAGTTCAGGAGAAGAATCAATGTATAACGAATGGGACGGAGCCGGGACTTTTACTACCCGAATTGCCTCTCGCAAAGCATACGAAGAAGCTGGCGTAGAAAATCCGCGGGAAGAAATCGACTTGATGGAAGTGCACGACTGTTTTTCCATCACAGAGATGGTGACTATGGAAGATTTACATATTTCACCCCCGGGCCAGGCTCCGGAAGATGTATTAAACGGTTTCTACGATTTGGATGGTGAGGTTCCCTGTCAGGTAGACGGCGGATTGAAGTGTTTTGGGCATCCTATTGGCGCTTCAGGTTTACGGATGATTTATGAAGTATATAATCAACTCCTGCAAAGGTGGCCCGAGGAAAGGCTGGTAAAAGGAGCTAAAAAAGGGTTAACTCATAATTTGGGAGGTATCCCTACCCAAAACATTTGCAGTGTAGCTATTTTGGGGAAAGACTGATTATTTTTTATATTATGGGTTTAGTAATCGAACTTTAATAGAACTGCCCGCTCCTTGGAGAAGAACGGGCAGTTTTATTTTAGAAGAAAAATGTTTAATTTAAGCATAGGGAAACTTTTCTTGAGGATTATATTAGGGAGCAGCCTTTTTACCGGTGAGCAAGAAAATAATTAAAAAACCGGCCATGGCAAAAAATATTACATCCGGCCCAAATGACCCGGGGATTAGAGCTTTGGTTGAACCCAGAAGTAAACCGGCAAGCAAAAAAGATACAGCCCCCTGGAAACGATTATAAAGGCTTAGGATGAGACGGGCGAAAAGAATAACCCCTATTGCCAAACCCAGAATGAAAAAAACTAAACTGGGCCAAATTTCAAAGTTAACAACGGCTTGCAAAAGATTATCATATAAATTTATTATTATAAGGATGGAACTGCCTGATACACCGGGAAGCAGCATTGTAGCACTGGTTAATACCCCCCCTGTAAAAAACATAAAAATTGACTCATCCGGCGTATCCGGGACCTGGGCAATGGGCTCACCTACTACAGTCCAGGCGGCTACAAAACCAATCAGGGCAAAAAACAGGTAGAAGATACGTAGTTGATCTCTACTTAAAGGAGCGAAGACAATTCTGATGGAAGCGATGAGCATACCCATAAGAAAGGAAACCAGTAAATCAGGATAGTAATCTAATAGGCGGGTGATAAATAAAGCGCATACTAAAACTCCCAGAGCTATTCCTATCCCAATAAGAATATACCTTTTTATTTTTAGCCCCGATATATCTTTAAGAAAATTTCTATAAAGGCCCAGGATTATTAAAGCTGTCCCGCCGCTCATACCCGGCAGCACCAAGGATATTCCAATAAAAGAGCCCTGCAGCAGCTTTAAAAACAGATTTTTTATTGCTTCTTTATAGTTTTCCACTAACATGAAAGTGCCCTTTTGCCTTTTTATTGCAAGTTGATATTTATTTCGTTAAATTTTATTCGCCAGGTATAACTTTTTTCCTTTGTTAAAAAGCAAATATGCTTAATTTAATCTGTTTAAATTAATTAATAAGAGGGTGTTTTAGACATATTCTTTATAAGAAAAGCTCAACCAATAGAAAACGTTGCATGTTTTTAAATGGGAACTCGGGCTCTACTGCCTTTTAACCTGGCTATTGCCAGTAGATAGAAACTCTTGACGGGGTTAAGTGGGACCATTTGTGTTGTTTTTACTTTCATCAATGAAGACAATGCTTTAATAGTTGAACAGAGGTCGTTGCAAGCCGGAGTTTCCCAAATATATCCGGAACCATGCTTTTCCTCTAAATAACTTTTAGCTTCATCGATAGCGCAGTCCCCGGCAAGTAAAAGTGGGGGCTTGATTTGCTCAAGAACTTCTTTCGTAAACCCCTTTCCCATGAGAATATTGAATCCGCCTTTTCCGTTATGATCAAGATAAAGAAGCTGCAATAAAGCCATGGTATTGCTATAGCACCCTTCGGGACAACACTGCTCTTCCCCTTTATAAATTTCCACATCCGCAGGAAATTCGGGCAAAAAAGTATATGGATATCTGGTTTGAAAAGTGGAAATATCCCCTTCAATTTGAATATTTTCCAAATCACATGGTCCCAGTTTTTCTTTGGCAAGGGACAAATGTTTTATTTCCGCGGCTTCGTATCCCATAATCCTGGCCCCCACCAGATCTACAGCAAGCATATGCGGCCCGCCTATTAAAAGATTGAGAGATTCAGTGCATTGGGAGAGCAGCTTGGCCGGAGGGTAATGACCGTGAAAAACCACTTTCAAGCCATCTATAAGTGTAAAATCGGGAGGAAATAATTGACCCAGGGAGGCCAACATTTCGTGTAAGTTATAATTGTGATCATACATACGATCTTGCTGAGCCATTAAACCCAGAAGATTTTTTGTTCCCAGCGTAACCACCGACATGGAATGAGTTTTTAATTTGGGCAGATTGAGGAAAAAAACTTCATTTTTATGTTTTTCGGAGTTTAATTCCTGAGTTAGCCACCGGTTAAATCCGGCTGTTTTTTCTATTCCGGGAAGCTTTAGTTCGCAAGTAGGCCCCTCATCCAAAAAAACTGCTTTGGCTCCTGTGCGACGGCAAACATCACCTATCTCGGTAATGGAGAAGACCATGCGGGTAAAATTACCCTGAGTACAATTTTCTACGACCCGGATATCTGATATTCCTTGATCCTGTATATTTCTGATTACTGCCTCCAGCACTGCGGGGTTGGTATAAGTTTCGGGATGTGAATTTACCGCATTAATTTTAATGATAGCACGTTTTCGTCCCTGAAGGAGCGTCTTTAATCCTCCGTGATTATCGAATATTTCTTTTACAGATTCATAAAGTGTGTTTTTTACTTTTAGAATGCTTACTTTTTTTAAATTTTCCATTTAAACGTAAAGGCCTCCTTAACCCTTGTAATGATTAAATAATATCATTAAACTATACTTGCCACAAATATGTTAGACTAAATAATATCCTAATAGTAGATTGGGTAGATAAGAAATTCCATGGAGGGCAAAATAGAGCAGCGGTATGTTGTCAAGCAGTTAACCGGATTACATACTAATTGGATGCTGCTCATAGCATACAAGGGGGTGAAAATATGGAAAAAGACTATATTGAAGAGAAGGTGAAAGAAGCTGCCGAAGACAGCAGAATATCTTGTTCCGAAGCTTTAAAATTGGCATCCAGGCTTGATTGCGAGCCATCGAAAGTAGGAGAGGCTTGTAATAAATTAGGAATTAAAATAGTAAATTGTAGTTTAGGATGTTTTTAACCGGAAAAATATATCAAATAAAGAGATATTTAAAGAAAAACGCCCAATAAAGTAGATATTCTATAATAAAAACAATATACCTATAATATTGCCTATAATTTGCTGTTGAATAGGAAAAGGGTTTTTAATATTATCTTATTAGCACTCTGTGGAGGTGAGTGCTGATAAGCAATACAAGTTAACAATCAAAAAAAGGAGGTTTCCAAAAATGAAATTAAAGCCGCTGGGAGATCGGGTAGTTGTAAAGGTAATTGAAGCTGAAGAAAAAACAGCCAGTGGAATTGTATTGCCTGACCAGGCCAAGGAAAGGCCGCAGGAAGGTGAAGTTGTTGCAGTAGGGAGTGGAAAGGTGTTAAATGATGGTACTAAATTGACTATGGAAGTTAAAGCAGGAGATAAAGTGCTTTATTCAAAATTTGCCGGAACAGAAGTAAAAGTAGAGGGTGAAGACTATTTAATTTTACGTCAAGATGATATTTTGGCCCTGGTTGAGTAAGAAAGTTTTGGCTTTATAAGATTATACCAATACCAGAAAAATAATAAGGAGGTAATAGAAAATGAGTAAACAATTGTTGTTTAGAGAAGAGGCTCGCCGTGCTCTGGAAAGGGGAGTAAATTCTTTAGCAGATACTGTTAAGGTCACATTAGGGCCAAAAGGCCGTAATATTGTTCTTGATAAAAAGTTTGGCTCTCCGCAAATTATTAACGACGGGGTAACTATTGCCAGGGAAATTGAATTAGAGGATCCGGTAGAAAATCTAGGAGCACAATTGGTAAAAGAAGTAGCTACCAAAACCAATGATATCGCCGGTGATGGTACCACCACTGCTGCTATATTGGCTCAGGCCATTATTCGAGAAGGCATTAAGAATGTTACTGCCGGTGCTAACCCCATGATTCTGAAGCGCGGTATAGAAAAGGCAGTGACAGCTGTTCTTGACGATCTGGAAAAACTTAGCAAGCCGGTAGAAACACGCGAAGCTATTTCACAAGTTGCGGCTATTTCAGCTGATGATGAAACTATCGGCGAACTTATTGCCGATGCCATGGAGAAGGTTGGCAAAGACGGTGTCATCACGGTAGAGGAATCCAAAGGGTTTACAACCGATTTAAAAGTCGTGGAAGGAATGCAGTTCGACCGCGGCTATATTTCCCCTTATATGGTAACTGATACCGAAAAGATGGAGTCTGTGCTGGATGATCCTTATATTTTGTTAACCGATCAAAAAATAGGCAATGTCCATGATATTCTTCCCTTATTAGAAAAAATAGTGCAGCAAGGCAAGCAATTGCTGCTGATTGCTGAAGAGGTGGAAGGTGAAGCACTGGCAACTTTGGTGGTTAATAAATTACGCGGCACCTTTACCTGTGTAGCAGTAAAAGCGCCCGGTTTTGGCGATCGCCGGAAAGCAATGCTGGAAGATATAGCTATTTTAACCGGTGGTCAGGTCGCATCCGATGATTTGGGCATTGAATTGAAAAATGTAGATATATCTATGTTAGGCAGGGCACGTCAAGTACGTATAAGTAAGGAAGAAACGGTTATTGTAGATGGTAATGGTTCTTCTGAAGATATTGAAAAGCGGATTAAACAAATAAGAACCCAGATGGAAGATACTACCTCGGATTTTGATCGGGAAAAACTACAGGAACGTTTGGCCAAGTTGGCAGGCGGAGTTGCAGTTGTTGAAGTAGGTGCGGCAACGGAAACAGAGATGAAAGAGAAAAAACTTCGCATCGAAGATGCCCTTTCTGCCACCCGCGCGGCAGTGGAAGAAGGACTTGTTTCCGGCGGAGGTGTAACTTATCTAAATATAGCTTCCGGTGTGGACAGATTAGAGAAAGAACTTAAAGGCGATGAGTTTACAGGGGCTGCAATAGTTCGGAAAGCCCTGGAAGAGCCTCTGAAAATGATTGCCGAAAATTCCGGTGCGGAAGGATCAGTAATTGTAGAAAAAATGAAGTCCGAAAAGCCGGGCGTGGGTTTCAATGCTATAAACGGTGAAATTGTTGATATGATGAAAGAAGGAATTGTGGACCCGGCAAAAGTTGTTCGTTCTGCTATCCAAAATGCCTCCAGCATAGCTGCTATGTTCCTCACCACAGAAGGAGTTGTAGCTGATAAGCCACAAGAAGAAGGATCTCAGTCAGGCATGCCTGGCGGCGGAGACATGGGAGGAATGGGAGGAATGGGAGGAATGGGAATGATGTAAGCCATTCCCCAATTCCACATTCTCCCTATGATAAAAATAGAAAAAGGGCTCGGATTTCTGATGCCGAGTCCTTTTTAACTTTATTTATTCTTTATTTATTTTATGGAATATATTTGATAAAAAATATATTTGAAGCTTTAAGAATATCTAATATTTTGCTTTGTTATTAAGTAATTTTTGGGTTTATTTATTTACCAATCGTAAGTTTTTTTAAAAAATCTTTCAAATAAGGAGGAAATAAGATTATGCTTACTTAATTATATGATGTTGGTTAATAAGTTAACTATATAAATGTGGAAAATGCATTTTTAAAAATATAGAACATAAATATCTGCAAATTAAGATAGGAGTATATATGGATTTTCAAAAAGCGCTTGTTATTGATCTGGGTGGAAAATATACACAATTACTTGCCCGTCAAATCAGAGAGGCCCGGGTGTACAGTGAAATATTACCTTGTTCGGTTTCTCTGGAGGAGATTAAGCAGAGAGAGCCCCAGGCTTTAATTATCAGTGGAGGGCCGGGTAAAATTGATGAAAAAGTTTTAGCTTTGTTAGATGGCGGCATTTTTGAAATGAATGTTCCTTTGATGGTCATCGGCTACGGCTTGAAATGCTTATGGGGTGGAACTGAATTTTTGCATTTAAACGCAGACAAGGAAGAGAATTATAAAGAAAATGTGGAGAAAGCATTACAAATTACAAAAGAACCCCCGGGTTACCAAGTTTTGGAAAGAACCTCAGAGGGAAGTCCATTAACCCTATTTTCTCCGGAGCAAAATATTTTTGCTACTCTCATATACCCTGACAAAGAAGGTACCATGGAGATATTGAATCACTTTCTTTTCAATATAGCCAAACTGGAGGCCACCTGGACTCCGGCCGCTTTTGTTCATCAAACCGTAGATAAAATTAAAGCTAATTTCCCGGAAAAAGCACTCGCGGTTTGCGGGCTAAGTGGTGGTATAGATTCTGCTGTATCTGCGCTTTTAGTTTCCCAAGCCATAGGGGAAAGGTTAATTTGTATTTTTGTAGATCACGGCCTCATGAGAGAAGGAGAACCTGAACAGGTGGTTCAGACTTTTCGAGACAAGTATAAATTAAACGTAATTTCGGTAGATGCCAGAAGTGAATTTTTAAATAAACTGAAAGGAGTTGTAGATCCGGAAGAAAAACGGCGTATTATCGGTGAGCATTTTATTAAAGTTTTTGAAAGAGAAGCCGGCCGTTTTGAAGGGGTGGATTATTTGGTGCAAGGTACCATTTACCCCGATATTGTAGAAAGCCTTTCCCCCGGGGGAGAAACCATTAAAACCCACCATAATGTAGGGGGCCTTCCGGAAAGAATGCACTTGAAATTGATAGAACCGGTGCGAGAACTTTTTAAAGACGAAGTTCGACAGGTGGCCGAATATATGGATCTGCCGGCAGAGATTGTTTGGAGGCCTCCTTTTCCCGGACCGGGATTGGGAGTAAGAATTCTGGGAGAAATTACCCCGGAAAAGGTAAAAATTGTCCGCCGGGCCAATGCTATAGTTGAGGAAGAAATAAAATATGAAGGATTGACGCATGAATTGTGGCAGTTTTTTGCGGTATTGCCGCAAATAAGTTCGGTGGGAGTAAGCGGTGACCAGCGCACTTATGCTTATCCTATCATACTCAGGGCAGTAACCAGCCGGGACTCTACAACTGCCGAGTGGTATCCTTTTCCTTATGAATTGCTTGATCGGCTTTCGCGCCGGATAATAGAAGAAATTGAAGAAATTAACCGTGTGGTCTATGATATTACTTCTAAACCGCCTGCCACTATTGAGTGGGAGTAAAATTAAAAGGGGGGGCATTTATGTCAAATAAACAGGTTGAAATTATTATGGGAAGCGATTCAGATTTAGAAGTAATGCAAGACAGTGCGCTGGCACTTGAAAAGTTTAATATTGATTATGAAATAACTATCTCCAGTGCTCATCGCCATCCTTCAAAAACTTCTGAAATTGCTCAAAATGCTGCGGCTCAAGGAAGAAAAGTTATTATTGCCGGAGCAGGGGGCGCCGCTCATTTACCGGGGGTTATTGCTTCTATGACTTCACTTCCTGTTATCGGAGTTCCAATTTTTACTTCCAGTGTAGGGGGAATAGATTCCCTTTATTCCATTGTCCAGATGCCACGAGGAATGCCGGTAGCCACCGTTGCAATCAATGGAGCTTTTAATGCGGGATTATTGGCTGTGCAAATAATAGCTCTGCATGATGACAATTTATTTCAAAAATATCAAAGTTACCGGGAAGAACTGGCTGAAGGTGTCGAAAATAAAGATCATAAATTGAAAGAAAAGGGTTTTCGCCGATATTTAGAAGAAAGCTAGTATTTTTTGAACAAATAATTGTGGTTAATTCATTACCGTAAATAGAATAAAATATCAGGTAAAAATGCTGAAAGGGAGTTTGTTATGTGCAATGATAATTTAAGTTATTGCTATTGCTCCGGAGTTGACCGGATGCGAGATGAATGTGGTCTCTTTGGCGGAGTGATAAATAGCGAAGATAATATGCAAACAACTTGTTTTGCCCTCTATGCGCTTCAGCACCGAGGACAAGAAAGTGCAGGCATTGCCATAAGCAACGGAAATAATATCTGGATCAAAAAAGGAATGGGGCTGGTATCGGAAGTTTTTGAGGATACAGGAACGCATGAATTATATAAAGGAAACAAAGTATTAGGCCATGTGCGTTATTCTTATGGGGAGCAAGGTTTAAAGCCTGAAAATACCCAACCGCTTCTATTTCGGTATCGCTTTGGGGAAATGGCCATTGCTCATAACGGGAATCTTTTAAATCATTACAAATTAAGAGAAGGGTTGGAATCTCAGGGTTCTATTTTTCAAAGTACCACGGACAGCGAATTATTGGCGCACTTTGTAGCTCGGGAAGGAAGCCCTGAAATTGAAGAGGCTTTAAAAAACGTAGTTCCCGTTCTAAAGGGAGGATATGCTTTTATTATTCTTACCCGTGATAAAGTGATTGGCTTGAGGGATCCCCTGGGCATTCGTCCTCTTTCTTTGGGAAGGCTTAGCCAGGATGAGTATATATTGGCTTCCGAATCTTGTGCGTTTAATTCTTTAGGTGCCGAATTTGTGCGGGATGTGGAACCGGGAGAAATGTTGACCATAAATGATAATTGGATTAGCTCTTTCCGTATAACACCTTCACCGCGTAAAGCTCTTTGTGTTTTTGAGTTCATTTATTTTGCCCGCCCTGACAGTGAACTTTGTGGCAAAAATGTCCATTTGGTCCGTCGTGAATTAGGGCGCAACTTGGCCCGGGAACATCCGGTAGATGCGGATATTGTCATAGGAGTACCTGATTCCAGTATCTCTGCCGGATCAGGGTTTGCCGAAGAATCGGGGTTGCCTTATGAAATGGGTCTTATTAAAAATCGTTATATTGGAAGAACGTTTATCCAGCCTGCTCCTGAGACCAGAAAATTAGGGGTAGGTATTAAGCTTAATCCGGTAAAAAGTATTGTCGAAGGTAAAAGGGTGGTGATAGTGGATGATTCCATTGTGAGAGGCACTACCAGTATGCAGTTGGTAAATATGCTTCGTCAGGCCGGTGCCCGGGAAGTACACATGCGTATAAGCTCTCCCCCGGTGATTAGTTCCTGTTATTATGGAATAAACACCCCTACAAGCAGTGAACTTATTGCTTCCCAAGGTTCCGAGGAAGTGGCACGTCTTATCAGGGCTGATTCTATCGGTTTTTTGAGTTTGGAAAAAATGATTGAATCCGTAGGCATTTCCGGTGAAAAACTTTGCCAGGCTTGTTTTACGGGGGATTACCCGGTAAGATAATGTAAAAAAATATAATAATATTTAATTTTATAAATTTTTTACTTAATTTAGAAGGTATTTGTGGGCTTTATTTTTAATATAATGTAGTGTAGTAATAAATCTAGAAAATAATGTTAAAGGAGGAGTTAATATGGTCGAAATAACCGAAACATTTTATTGGGCTCCTGTCGCTGCTTTGATAGGTTTAGTGTTTGCTATTTTACTGTGGTTTCGTATCAGCAAAGCTGAAACCGGAACAAAAGAAATGGTGGATATCTCTACTGCTGTACAAAAAGGGGCAATGACGTTTTTAAAACGGGAGTACACTTACCTGGTTGTTTTTGTGTTAGTTCTGTTTGTCGTTTTATGGACATTAATAAACCCTCAAACGGCATATAGTTTTGTAGTAGGAGCAATTTTTTCGGGATTGGCCGGTTTCGTGGGTATGCGTGTAGCCACTACTGCCAACGTGCGAACTGCACAGGCTGCACGAACAGGAGTTAATCCTGCCTTAACTTTAGCTTTTTCCAGCGGCACTGTAATGGGTATGATGGTAGCCGGCTTAGGATTGCTGGGTGTTGGCGTTTTGATGATTGTAATTGGCAATCCTGAAATGGTTAACGGATATGCTTTGGGAGCCAGTTCCATTGCTTTATTCGCACGTGTAGGCGGAGGTATTTATACCAAGGCGGCTGACGTAGGAGCTGACCTGGTAGGGAAAGTAGAAGCGGGTATTCCCGAAGACGATCCGCGCAATGCCGGTGTGATTGCCGATAATGTAGGTGATAATGTTGGTGACGTTGCCGGAATGGGAGCGGATCTTTTTGAATCTTTTGTTGGTTCCATAATAGCGGCCATGACCCTTGCCATTACTGTTTATGGCCCTATGAATTTAAGTATGGAAGCGGTCTTATTGCCGCTTCTGGTATGTGCATTGGGAGTAATTGCTTCGGTGATTGCCTTCTTCACCGTGAGGGCTAAAGAGGGAGCCCGCTTGGGTGCTGTTTTGGAACGAGGCATTCTCGTTAGTGGATTGCTGGTTATAGTGGGATCATATTTTCTCACCGATTACCTGCTGGGTGAAATAGGCCCGTTTATTGCCATAGTGGCCGGATTGCTTGTGGGTATAATTATTGGTAGGCTTACCGAGTATTATACATCCGATCATTTTTCTCCGGTGCAGGGAATTGCCAGGTCATCAGAAACAGGTACTGCTACTAACATTATCAGCGGCCTTTCCGTGGGGATGAAGAGCACAGCCTTGCCAATTCTGACCATAGCAATTGCCATCCTGGTATCTTATTATTTTGCCGGAGTATATGGCATAGCGATTGCCGCTGTAGGAATGCTTTCTACGGTAGGCATGACGGTAGCGGCAGACGCTTATGGTCCCGTAGCTGACAACGCGGGAGGTATTGCTGAAATGACGGATCTGGATCCCGGTGTGCGGGAAATAACTGATGAACTTGATTCTGTTGGAAATACGACTGCTGCTATCGGCAAAGGCTTTGCTATCGGTTCGGCGGCTTTAACGGCACTTGCCCTTTTTACTGCTTATACCCAGGTAATTGGGCTGGAGCAGATTGATATTATAAGTGCCGAAGTTATAGTAGGGCTGTTTCTTGGTGGTATGCTAACCTTTTTATTTGCTTCCCGGACTATGGAAGCAGTGGGGAAAGCTGCCGGAGATCTTATTGATGAAATACGACGTCAATTCAGGGATATTAAAGGATTAATGGAAGGGGAAACACCTCCCGAATATGCTCGCTGTGTTGACATTAGCACCAAGGCAGCGTTAAAAGAAATGATTATTCCGGGCCTTTTAGCTGTAGTAGTACCTCTTGCTGTAGGACTTATACCCTTCCTGGGAGCAGAAGCTTTGGGAGGACTGTTAGCCGGCACCTTGATAACAGGTGTATTGCAGGCTATTAATATGGCTAATGCCGGTGGTGCCTGGGATAATGCAAAAAAATACATTGAAGCGGGCAATCACGGGGGTAAAGGCAGTGAAGCTCACAAAGCATCAGTAGTGGGTGATACAGTAGGAGATCCTTTTAAAGATACTGCCGGACCTTCATTGAACATTCTTATTAAGCTTATGAGTATTGTGGCTTTGGTTTTTGCCCCTCTATTTATTGCTTAAGATGAGATGGTAACACAGGGGAGCTGATATTCCATTATGGGGCAGTTATTAATTTATAATTAATAATTATAATGGAATGGCTCCCCTTTTTAATAAATCAAAAAAGTGGTTTTGAGGAGATTATTTACATGGAAAAAAAGTATGACTATAAAAAATCGGGGGTTAACATTGATGCTGCGGATCAGGCAGTGGATAAAATAAAAAACCTGGCTGATTCAACTATGCGTCCCGAGGTAATTGGTAATATCGGAGATTTTGGAGGGCTTTTTGCCCTGGAAAACCAAAATTATAGCCAACCTGTGCTGGTGGCCGGGACAGATGGAGTAGGCACCAAACTCAAACTGGCTACGGCTATGCAAAAGCATGATACTGTGGGAAAAGACTGCGTGGCTATGTGTGTCAACGACATCTTGGTTCAAGGCGCAGAACCGCTTTTTTTTATGGACTACCTGGCAGTAGGTGAGTTGGATGATAGCCAGGTTTCAGAAATTGTATCCGGCGTGGCCTCAGGATGTCGGGAGGCAGGTTGTGCTCTGCTGGGTGGTGAAACGGCAGAAATGCCCGGCTTTTATCCTCCCGGAGAATATGACCTGGCCGGATTTGCAGTGGGCGTGGTGGAACGCGGAAAAATAATTGAAGGGGTTAATATTAATGAAGGCGATATAGTGATGGGATTAGCATCTTCGGGCATTCATAGTAACGGTTTTTCCTTGGTGCGTAAGATAATTGAAGGAAATAATCTTTCTTTAAATCATGAATTGCCCGGCAGGGCAGAAGAAAATGAAGCAAAGGGGCAACCTTTGGGATTGGAATTGCTCAAACCTACAGAAGTTTATGTGCCGGTTGTATTACCTTTGTTAGAGAAATTTGAGATTAAAGGCATGTCACATATTACCGGCGGAGGATTACCCGGAAACCTTTCTCGCATATTGCCTTCCTCGCTTGGTATAGAACTTGAACCGGAAAACTGGGAACTACCTTACATATTTAAGTATATTCAAAAGGAAGGAAATGTAGATTGGAAAGAAATGTACCGTGTTTTTAATATGGGTATAGGTTTTGCTTTGGTGGTTTCTCGGGATGATGCTTCGGAGGTACAAAATCAATTGCAAAAAAATAACACCCGGGCATGGGTTATTGGAGAAGTAATTACCGGGTTAAGTGACAAAGTAGTTATTAAAGGAGTATAATTACTTTGAAAAGCATGGAAAAAATGCATGCTCGTCTTGCAAGGTAAATGCAATATTTAACGGAGGCCTGACATCAATTGAAGAAAATAGGAGTTTTAGCTTCTGGTAGAGGAACAAATTTGCAATCAATTGTGAAAGCTGAAGAACATGGGAAGATAGCGGGGAAAGTTGTTTTAGTTATAAGTGATCGCCGCGAAGCTTATGCCCTTGATTATGCCCGGGAAAAAGGCATTAAAAGTGTTTGCCTAAATCCAAAGGAATTTTCGAACCGCGAAGAATTTGATAGGGCCATGCTGGAGCAATTAAAAAATGAAAAGGTGGACCTGGTAGTAATGGCCGGTTTTATGCGGTTACTTTCCCCTATAATGATAGAGGCTTTTCCTAACCGCATTATGAACATACACCCGGCTTTGCTGCCTGCTTTCCCAGGCATGAACGGGGTTAGGCAGGCTTTGGAATATGGGGTTAAGGTTAGCGGGTGTACGGTTCACTTCGTGGATGAGGGATTAGATACCGGACCTATAATTCTGCAGGAAGAAGTGCCGGTTTTTCAAGAAGATACAGAGGTTACTCTGCATGAAAGAATCCAGACAGTTGAACATCGCAAGTATCCGCGAGCCATTGATTTGTTTTGTCGTGGCTTTTTAAATGTTGAGGGAAGAAGGTGTTTTATCTATGAACCGGAGGAACAAAACAGCACTGATTAGCGTATCAGACAAAGAAGGAATTCTGGAATTTGCCCGGGAATTGAACCAAAGAGGCTGGTCGCTTGTATCTACGGGAGGAACTGCGCGCATGCTTGAAGAAGGAGGGCTCCCCGTAAAGAAAGTAAATGAGTTAACCGGGTTTCCGGAAATATTGGGGGGAAGAGTAAAAAGCCTTCATCCTAAAATTCACGGCGGCATCCTTGCCCGTCGTGATATGGAAGAAGACCGGGAGCAGATGCAGCAGGAAGGAATTGAGTATATCGATATGGTCGTGGTTAACCTTTACCCCTTTGTAAAGACTATTTCTCAAAAAGGGGTTACTATGGATGAAGCAATAGAAAATATTGATATCGGTGGGCCGGCGATGCTTAGAGCAGCAGCCAAAAATTTCCGTGACGTGGTTGTTCTGGTTAACCCGCAAAGGTACAGCATGGTTTTAGCCGAGCTGGACAATTATGGTGATTTAAGCAAAAATACTCGCTCGCATTTGGCTATGGAAGCTTTTGCCCATACCGCAGAATATGACTCCTTTATCAGCGGGTACCTTTCTTTACAGGATTCAGGTGAAAGCGATTTTCCGGAGTATCTTATGCTGCCATTTCATAAAGTTCAGGACTTGCGTTATGGAGAAAATCCCCAGCAAAAAGCCGCTTTTTTTAAAGATGCGGCTGCGCCGGATGGTACCGTAGCTACATCACAACAGCTGCATGGCAAGGATCTTTCATTTAATAATTTTAATGATCTTGACGCAGCGTGGGAACTGGTTAAAGAATTTGATGAAACCACTGTAGTGGCAGTTAAGCATGCCAACCCATGCGGTGTGGGAACGGGAAAAAATGTGGCGGAGGCATATAAAAAAGCCCACGATGCAGACCCGGTATCAATTTTCGGTGGTATCGTGGTAGTAAACCGAGAAATAGATGCAGAGACCGCCAGGGAAATGTCAAAAATATTTCTGGAAGTAGTGGCAGCGCCTTCTTTTGAAGAGGAGGCACTGGATATTTTACAGGACAAGCCGGACATCCGCCTTTTAACTATTCCCATCACAAGTAGTAATGAGGAGCAGTATAAACTCAATTATAAAAAGTTAAGCGGGGGGCTGCTGGTGCAAGAAATTGATACAAACCCCGTTAAAGCCCATGAAGGAAAAGTTGTTACGGAGCGCCAGCCTACACAGGAAGAAATGAAAGCACTGGCTTTTAATCTTTGTGTGGTTAAGCATGTAAAATCCAATGCCATTGTCGTAGGTACCCCGGGAATGACTTATGGTATCGGAGCAGGACAGATGAACAGAATAGGTGCTGCGCGCATTGCCCTGGAACAAGCAGGAGATAAGGCCGAAGGAGCAGTTTTAGCTTCTGATGCATTCTTTCCCTTTTCGGACACAGTAGAAGAAGCAGCCAGGGCAGGTATTACTGCCATAATCCAACCGGGGGGCTCTCTTAAAGACCAGGAATCAATTGATGCTTGCAACCGCCATGGTATTGCTATGGTATTTACGGGAAGGCGTTATTTTAAGCATTAATAATTTTAAAAACCGGTAGGGGGAAAAGCATTGCGTATTTTGATTATTGGAGGCGGCGGCAGGGAACATGCGCTGGCCCGGAAACTTTCCCAAAGCCCCAGGGTAGAAACTATCTTTTGTATTCCCGGGAATGCCGGAATTGCTGCCGTTGCTCATTGTTTTAATGAAGACATGGAGAATTTGCCGGCACTGGCTACATTGGCCCTTAAAAACAAAGTAGACTTAACCATTGTCGGTCCTGAAGCTCCATTGGTAGCAGGAATTGTTGATTACTTTTGGCAGGAAGGATTGACTATATTAGGTCCCGAAAGAAAAGCCGCACTGCTGGAAGGAAGCAAAGTTTGGGCCAAAGAATTTATGGTGGAATCCGGTATTCCTACTGCCGGATATGAGGTTTTTTCTACTTATCAGGCAGCGTTGGATTACGTACGCCACCAGGATAGGCCCCTGGTTATTAAGGCAGACGGGCTTGCTGCAGGTAAGGGAGTATATGTGACTAATAATACTGAAGAAGCCGATATGGCTCTGCAGCAAATTATGATAGATAAGATTTACGGCGATGCCGGCAACAGGGTGGTAGTTGAGGAAAAACTGCAGGGGGAAGAGGCTTCTCTACTGGCTTTGACTGATGGAAGTGATTTTTGGGTTATGCCTTCATCTCAAGATCATAAACCCATCGGAGAAGGAGATAGCGGTCCTAACACCGGTGGGATGGGCGCATACAGTCCGGCCCCGGTGATGACCCCCGCGAGAACTAAATACGTCGAAGAAAAAGTTTTTACGCCCTTAATAGAAGGTATGCAAAGAAAAAGCTTAAATTTCCGCGGGGTCATTTATGCGGGTTTAATGATTACGGAAGACGGCCCGAAAGTCCTGGAGTTTAATGTGCGTTTCGGAGATCCGGAAACCCAGGCAATTTTGCCTCGTCTGGACTCAGATCTGGCATCGGTTTTACTCTCGGCTGCTGAAGGGAAACTTGAAGGTGATTGGCAATGGAAAGATGAAGCTGCTGTCTGCGTAGTAATGGCTTCAGGCGGGTATCCCGGATCTTATGAAAAAGGCAAAGTGATAAAAGGCCTGGATAATGCAACACAAGAACCCGGCGTGTTTGTATTCCATTCGGGGACTGCTAAAGAAGGAGAATATATTGTTACTGCCGGGGGGAGAGTTTTGAGTATTACCGCTCTGGAAACCGGATTAAAAGAAGCGGTAGATGCAGTCTACCGTGCTGTAGATAAAATTGATTTTGAAGGCGCATATTACCGCCGTGATATTGCCCATCGGGCCTTATAGAATTGCTCTGCACGAATAAGCTTGATAATGAAGGAATTTAACCCCTGTTTCACGAATATTTAATTTTGAAGAGGGTAAAGATATATCTTAACAGGGGTGAATAAATGTCTGGAACAGTTATAGCGAGTTGGGCGCGAACTCCATTTGGTAAATTTCTGGGTTCATTGTCCTCAGTTTCTGCAGTGGAATTGGGAGCCGCGGCGATAGAAGGTGCTTTAGGTAAAGCGGGCGTCTTACCTTCACATATAGATTATGTGCTTATGGGTATGGTTGTCCAGGCCGGAACCGGGCAAATACCTTCCCGGCAGGCCACTATTAAAGCAGGTTTGCCCATGGAAATCCCTTCGGATACAATTAATAAAGTTTGTGTTTCGGGCTTGCGCGCAGTTAATCAAGCGGATATGATGATCCGTGCCGGGGAAGCCCGAACAGTGGTTGCCGGCGGAATGGAAAATATGAGCGCCGCCCCCCATTTAATGGAAAAAGGGCGAATAGGCATACGGATGGGTCCTGCTTCCCTGGCGGATGCCATGATCAAAGACGGCTTGTGGTGCCCTTTATATAATGTGCATATGGGGGTCCACGGCGGTAAAGTTCCGGCTTCTTATGGAGTAACGCGGGAAGAAGCAGATGAATGGTCTCTGCGCAGCCACCAGTTGGCTGTAAAGGCAATCAATCATGGTTATTACAATGATGAAATTACATCTGTGGAAGTAAAACATAAAAAAGAAACCAAACTAATAGATACTGATGAGCTGCCCAGAGAAGACACTACTTATGAAAAACTTGCCCAACTGCCTCCAGTTTTTGAAGAAGACGGCGCTGTCACTGCCGGAAACGCTCCTCCTATAAGTGATGGTGCAGGGGCACTGGTTATTATGGGTAAAGAAAAAGCGAGGGAGTTGGGAGTTCCCATTTTGGCTGAAATCATCTCTCACGGAGTGGCTTCTGATGATCCTTCACGCATATCCACTGTTCCGGAAGCAGCTGGCAGGCAGGCATTACAGAAAGCAGGCTTAAAAATTGATGATATTGATCTTATAGAGGTAAATGAAGCTTTTGCTGCTGTGGCGCGGACTTGTATCCGTCTGGGCAATTGGGATGAAAACAAAGTAAATGTAAATGGAGGGGCTGTGGCCCTGGGACATCCTATTGGGGCAAGCGGAGCGCGTATTCTTATGACCCTGGTGTCTGAACTAAGAAGGCGGGGCAGTTCATACGGTATGGCAACTATTTGTAGTGGAATGGCACAGGGAGAAGCAATTATAGTCAAGGCAGGAGAATAATAAGTTAAGAGAGGCATATATAGATGAATTTTAACTTAAGCGCAGAACATTTACGCAAACGAGAAGAATATCGGCAGTTTACTCAAGAACATATAAAACCAAGGGCAAAAGAAATTGATGAGCAAAAAAAGTTTCCCCGGGAAGCATTGCAAGAAATGGCGGCAAGAGGGTACATGGGTTTACCGCTTCCCCGGGAATGGGGTGGCAAAGGCGATGATTTCCTAAGTTATGTGTTTTTGATTGAGGAAATTTCCAAAGCCTGTCCTTCTACCGGGGGTATATTATCGGTACATACATCGGTGGGGACGTATCCTATATTGTACTATGGAACGGAAACACAAAAGAATAAATATCTTTCTCGCCTGGCTTCGGGTGAGTGGTTGGGGGCTTTTGCGCTTACAGAAACGCAGGCGGGGTCTGATGCAGGCGCAATTTCCACTACTGCTCGCTTTGAAAATGAATATTATTATCTTAACGGCAGCAAAGTATTTATTACTAATGGTGGGGAAGCTGATGTTTATACTGTTTTTGCCACAGTAGATTCTTCTAAAGGTAAGAGAGGCATTACGGCATTCCTGGTAGATAAAGATACTCCGGGGTTGATTATTGGTACAAAAGAAGAAAAAATGGGATTAAATGGTTCCACAACTGTAGAGCTAGTTTTTGAAGATGCCCGGGTGCCGGTTAATAATCGACTGGGTAAAGAGGGTGAAGGTTTTCCTATTGCTCTTTCTCTTTTAGATGGCGGGCGCATAGGCATTGCCGCTCAAGCCTTAGGCATTGCTTCCGCTTCTTTAGAATATGCATTGGAGTTTACCCGGCAAAGAGAACAATTCGGGCAGAAAGTTTTTGATTTTCAGGGAGTTTCATGTACTTTGGCCGATTACTTTACCCGCCTGGAAGCAGCCAGGCTTATGGTTTATCGGGCGGGCTGGTTGAAAAGTATGGGAGAAAAATGTACCAAAGAATCTTCTATGGCTAAAGTAATCTCCACCGATTTAGCTATGGATGCTTCAGCCAGAAGTGTTTCCTTAATGGGAGCAAGAGGGGGGCTTAAAGAACATCCGGTGGAAAAGTTTTTTCGTGATTCCAAAGTAACCCAGATTTATGAAGGTACCAATCAGATCCAGAGAATGGTTATAGCCAGGGAAGTTTTAAATCAAACATAATAATGGGAGGTTGTAGTAATGGATTTTAGATTAACGGAAGAGCATGAGATGATGCGTAAAATGATCCGGGATTTCGCTGTGAATGAAGTAGAACCCGGAGCTGCGGAAAGGGATGAGAACGAAGAATTTTCACGGGAATTATTCGACCAGATGGGAGAAATCGGCATTACGGGTATACCCTGGCCGGAAGAGTACGGCGGAGAAGGTGCTGACTACTTAAGCTATGTAATTGCAGTTGAAGAACTTTCAAGAGTTGAAGCATCGGCGGGAACAACACTTTCGGCACATATCTCTTTGTGCAGTTGGCCTATTTTTAAGTTCGGTACAGAAGAGCAGAAGCAGAAGTATCTTCAGCCATTAGCCAAAGGGGAAAAACTGGGCGCATTTGGCTTAACTGAAGAACAAGCCGGCACCGATGCAGCTGCGCAAAAAGCTACGGCAGTTCTTGACGGTGACGAATACGTGCTAAACGGAACCAAAATATTTATTAGCAATGCAGGCGATGCTGAGATATATGTGGTTTTTGCCATGACCGACCCGGAGAAAAAAGCAAAAGGAATCAGTGCTTTTATCGTGGAAAAAGACACTCCCGGCTTTACCTTCGGGAAAAAGGAAAAGAAAATGGGATTGCGCTCTTCTCCTACTTTGGAGCTAGTATTTGAAGATTGTAGAATTCCGAAGGAGAATCTTCTCGGACAAGAAGGGGAAGGGTTTAAAATTGCCATGGGTGTGCTGGATGGGGGACGTAATGGAATAGCTGCTCAAGCAGTAGGCATAGCCCAGGGAGCACTGGATGCGGCACTAGATTATGCCAAGCAGCGCCAGCAATTCGGACAACCCATCGGTAATTTCCAGGCCATTTCATTTATGCTGGCTGATTGTGCCACTAAGATTGAAGCTTCACGGTTGTTGACGTATCAAGCAGCCTTTCTGGAAAATGAGGGTCTGCCTTATAGCCAGGCATCTTCTATGGCGAAACTTTTTGCCGCCGAAGCTGCTATGGAAGTTACTACCAAAGTAGTGCAAATCTTTGGCGGTTATGGATATACACGGGAGTATCCGGTAGAACGCTTTATGCGGGATGCTAAAATCACCGAAATATATGAGGGTACTTCCGAAGTGCAAAGATTGGTAATATCTCGGAATTTGCTAAAAGGTTAATTCTTAAGATTGTCAAGAAAGGAATAAATAGCATGACTGAGGAGCATAATAATTTCTGCGGGCTGATTATGGTTTACACCGGGGAAGGTAAAGGTAAAACCACGGCTGCTATAGGACAGGCTTTACGTGCAATAGGCCATGGTTACCGAGTTTATTTACTGCACTTTATGAAAGGCCGTGATTATGGGGAATTTTGGGCACTGGAGAAGATGCCAGGGGTTTCTATTATTAAGGCAGGCAGGGATGAGTTTGTACATAGGGTTAATCCCGATCCGGTAGATGTAAAACTGGCAATGGAAGGCTGGGAAAGCGCTAGAGAGGCCATATTTAGTAGTAATTATGATATGGTGGTTTTGGATGAAATAAATGTAGCTCTGGATTTTGGCCTTATTCCCGGGGATGAAGTTATAGAGATGTTACGTGATAAACCCCGCCATGTTGATGTTATCTTAACCGGTCGTAATGCTTTGCCCCAAATAATAGAAATTGCTGATCTGGTTAGCGAGGTAAAAGAAATAAAGCATCATCACTGTAGCGGCGTTGATGCCAGGGCAGGGATCGAACATTAATAAATTATTTAAACAGGTGGTGGCAGTAATTGGAAGAAAAATTGCTGCAAGGAGATCGCCGGGCATTAGCCCGGTTGATTTCCATGGTAGAAAATGATGACCCGAATAAGACAGAAATACTTAAAAAAATATATCCGCATACCGGTAATGCTTACGTCGTAGGTATTACCGGTGCCCCTGGCACGGGTAAAAGTTCTCTCGTAGATCACCTGTTGGGGCTTATTCGTCGTCAGAATTTAACGGTAGGAGTTGTTGCCGTGGATCCCAGCAGTCCCTTTAGTGGTGGGGCAATTTTGGGGGACAGAATCCGCATGCAGGATCATGTGCTGGATAATGGTATATATATTCGCAGCATGGGCAACCGGGGCACACTTGGTGGTTTGTCCAAGGCTACCCGGGAGGCAGTGAAAATAATGGATGCTTTCGGCAAAGATATTATTTTCATTGAAACTGTAGGAGTTGGTCAGTCGGAGATAGATGTAGTTAAGTATGCAGACACCACGGCATTAGTTCTTACCCCCGCGGCAGGCGATAGTGTTCAAACCATAAAAGCCGGGGTAATGGAAATCGCCGATATTTTTGTAGTTAATAAAGCAGATTTGCCCGGCAAGGATCGGACTGTTACAGAACTGGAAGCCATGCTGGATCTCAGCCCTGCCGGGGATTGGCGTCCTCCAATAATATGCACTGATTCGTTGGAAGGCGAAGGGGTAAGTGAATTGTGGGATGAAATATCCCAACACCGCCTTTACCTGGAAGAAAGCGGGCAACTGCAAAAGATTAGAAAAGAACGTGCCCGGCGAGAATTTGTAGATCAAGTAGAATACCTGGTTAAATCGGAAGTATGGAATCGCATTCAGGCGCAGGTATCTGTGGAAGATCTGGTAGAAGATCTTTTAAATCGGCGGACAGATCCTTATACCCTGGGCCGCGAATTGCTTCATAAAATTGGTTTGCCAACTTCTATGGAATAAAAGAGTGAGAGGTGCTTAGTTATATGTCTGATGAAAATCTGGAAAAAATAAAAAAGAGAGAACAAGAATGGAGAAAAAATTCTTTGAGTAAGCATAGTGACCGCCTGCCGGAATATACCACCATTTCCGGAGAACCCATTAAAGATCTTTATACCCCGGATGACATTAGAGATTTGGATTACCTGAAAGATATGGGCTTTCCGGGGGAATACCCTTATACCAGAGGGGTGCATCCAAATATGTACCGGGGCAGGCTCTGGACCATGCGGCAATTTTCCGGATTCGGGGATGCTTATCAGACCAACCAGCGTTATTTATACTTGCTGGAACAGGGGCAAACCGGCCTCAGTGTGGCCTTTGACATGCCTACCATTATGGGATATGACTCCGATCATTCCCGATCTGAAGGAGAAGTAGGCCGCTGCGGAGTAGCCATAGATTCACTGCAGGATATGGAGGTGCTATTTAATTCTATTCCCCTGGATCAGATCACTACCTCAATGACCATTAACGGGCCGGCATCGATTTTATGGTGTATGTATATTGCGGCTGCGGAAAAACAAGGAGTAAGTTTGGAAAATATAGGCGGTACCATTCAAAATGACATCCTTAAAGAATACATTGCCCAGAAATCATGGATTTTTCCTCCCGAACCTTCCATGCGCCTTATTACCGATATTTTTGAATATGGGTATAAATATGTACCCCGTTGGAATACTGTAAGCATTAGTGGATATCATATTCGTGAAGCCGGCTCTACTGCTATACAGGAATTAGCCTTTACCCTTGCTGATGGCTTTGCTTATGTGGAAGCCGGAATAGAGGCCGGATTGAATGTAGATGACTTCGCACCGCGACTGTCGTTCTTTTTTAACGCTCACCTGGACTTTTTTGAAGAGATTGCCAAGTACCGTGCAGCTCGCCGTATTTGGGCAAGGAGAATGAAAGAAAAATATGGGGCTCAGAATCCCCGTTCATGGATGCTGAGGTTCCATACCCAAACAGCCGGGTGCAGCCTTACGGAGCAGGAACCTGAAAACAATATAGTAAGAACTGCTTATGAGGGGCTTTCAGCAGTTTTAGGAGGCACTCAATCCCTGCATACTAATTCTATGGATGAGGTAATGGCATTACCAACAGAAAAAGCGGTAAGAATTGCATTGAGAACTCAACAGATAATGGCGTATGAAATAGGAGTAACAAATACAATTGACCCTCTGGCAGGTTCTTATTTTATGGAAAGTCTAACTGACCGGATGGAAGAAGGAGCGGAGGAATATTTTGCCCGAATCGAAAAACTAGGCGGAGTTGTAAAGGCAATTGAAGAGGGATTTTTCCAACAAGAAATTGCCAATGCTGCCTATCGTTATCAGAAAGAACTTGAAAACCAGGAAAAGATAGTTGTAGGGGTAAACCAATTTACCAGTGAAGAACCTCCCGATATAGAGATTCTTAAGATTGGACCCGAGGTAGAGCAAAAACAAGTAGAAAGAGTAAAAACTTTACGTCAAAATAGAGATAATGACGCGGTAAACAGGTCGCTGGAAAAATTGAAGGAAGTAGCCGGAAGTAACGAAAATATTATCCCCTTTATCTTGGAAGCGGTTAAAACTTACGCGACTGAGGGAGAAATTGTAGCCGCTTTAAAAGAAGTTTTTGGCGAATATCGGGAAAAACCGCTTTTTTAACTTTGAATAATTAGTCGGCGAAAGATGTTTTAACTGATTAATATTATCGAGGAGGGATAATATTGGCGGATAGAAAAATAAGGGCATTGGTAGCCAAACCGGGACTGGACGGACATGACCGGGGGGCAAAAGTGGTAGCCAGAGGACTTCGCGATGCCGGTATGGAGGTTGTATATACAGGCTTGCATCAAACCCCGGAACAAATAGTGGAAGCAGCCCTTCAAGAAGATGTCGATGTTGTGGGGCTAAGTATATTATCCGGCGCTCATATGACATTGGTGCCCCGCGTTAAGAACTTATTAAATGATAATGATGCCGAAGACATACTTCTGATCCTGGGAGGGATTATCCCTGAAGATGATAGGGAAGAATTGAAAAGTAAAGGTTATGTCCATGAAGTATTTTCACCGGGAACATCGTTGGATAATATCGTTTCTTTTATTCGGGAATCCCTTGAAAATAAAGCGAGGTAAAATGTGTGCAGAATGAGCAGGAAGCCGGGCAGCGCATTTCTGCCCTTAGAGAGCAAATAGAAGAGCATAATTATTATTACCATGTCCTGGACAATCCAAAAATTTCGGACCGGGAATTTGACCTTTTAATGCAAGAACTTCAAGAGCTAGAAGCTAAGTATCCTCACTTAATAACTGAAGATTCTCCAACTCAAAGGGTGGGCGGCGAACCCCTTGCTGAATTTACTACCGTAAGACACAGGGTGCCCATGCTTAGCCTGGAAAATGCATTTACCTGGGAAGAACTTCGAGATTATCATCAACGTATTACCCGCATGCTAAAAATCCAACAAATGGATTATGTGGCTGAGCTTAAAATAGACGGCCTTGCAGTCTCTCTGTTTTACGAAGAAGGGAGGCTGGTGCACGGTGCTACCCGAGGGGATGGTTACGTGGGAGAAGATATTACGAGCAACTTGAAAACCATTCGCCAGATTCCCCTGCAGTTAAAAAAGCCTCTTACTTTAGAAGTGAGGGGAGAGGTGTATATCAACCACGATGATTTTGAGAGGTTGAATAGAGAACGCAATGAACAAGGTGAAACTACCTTCGCCAACCCCCGCAATGCTGCAGCCGGTTCGGTGCGCCAGTTAGATCCGCGAATTGCCGCTCAAAGGCCGCTCAAAATTTTTATCTACGGGACCGGTGAGCATAACCTGGAGGTTGATTCTCATTATGAAATGCTCCAATACTTGCAAAATTTAAGGCTTCCTCTTAATCCTCATTGGGAATATTGCCCCAATATCGAAAGTGTAATGGATTACTGCCGCCTTTGGATGGACAAACGTCACGAACTTGCGTACGATGTGGACGGAACAGTAATCAAAGTTAACAATTATGAGTTGCATGCCCGGTTAGGTTATACATCACGTTCACCCAGGTGGGCGGTAGCTTTTAAGTTTCCTGCCGAAGAAGCTTCTACCATGGTGCGTGATATCGAAGTAAACATTGGGCGGACAGGGGCTATCACTCCCGTGGCCATATTAGAACCGGTTCAGCTTGCCGGCTCTACCGTCAAAAGGGCCAGTTTGCACAATGAGGATTATTTAAAAGAAAAAGATATTCTTCTTGGCGATAATGTTGTCATTCGCAAAGCAGGTGACATTATTCCCGAAGTCATAAAGGTAGAAAAAGAAAAAAGAACAGGCGGAGAAAGTAAATTCGTGATGCCTGCTAATTGTCCTGATTGCGGCAATGCTGTAGAGAGACTGCCGGAAGAAGCCATATTACGCTGTTTGAATCCTGCCTGCCCGGCTCAAGCTGTAGAGAGGCTTATTCATTTTGCTTCCAGGAGAGCAATGGATATAGATGGGTTAGGGCCGGCAGTTGCCGAACAGTTGTGGAAAAATGGATTGGTAAAAGATATAGGAGACCTTTATTATCTTGATATTCATTCTTTGGTAAGCCTGGAAAGATTGGCGGAGAAATCCGGGCAAAACCTTTTGGAATCTATCGAAAAAAGCAAACAAAACCCCCTGCATCGACTGCTATACGGGCTGGGAATCCGTTTTGTCGGAGAAAAAGTTTCACGCACTCTAGCTTCCCATTTCCTTCATTTAGATGATCTTGCGGCGGCCTCTTTAAAAGAACTGGAAGATTTGGAAGAAATTGGCCCCAAAATAGCCGCTTCCATTGTGAGTTATTTTCAACAGGATCAAACAGAGGTAATCTTGAATAAATTGAGAAAAGCAAGCGTTAATTTTAAAGAACCGGTTACAACTACATCTATTGAAGAACTTGCAGGGAAAAGTTTTGTTTTTACCGGTA